>JBOFFJ010000148.1:0-1267 GCA_051648565.1 Phocaeicola sp.
CCTTCTATTTTGCTAAATATAATTTCGAGCTCAAATATATCACGGTAAAATGAGACACATTCATCGTAATTTTCAACATTTAAGATAATTCCATACCTTTGAATATCCATCTCTACCTCCTTGTGAGCTTAACTCAAAGGGCCGTAGGTTCGATTAGCGAAGCGTAATCGGACGTTCGCGGCCTTTCTGTAATATGTTTTTTAACTCGCCACAATTATCCCATCTTGCTACTTCCCCCCCTCAAAAAAACTCACTCTCTAACTGGCACCGATCGGGACGTACTTGGCACATTGGCGGTAATTGTCACCGCGAGCGTCCGATTACGCCTACCGGCTAATCGAACCTACGAGCTAAACTTTTTAAATACACGGCTAAACCGATACCTAATGGAACATACATTAAACCAAAGCTCTGACCACTTTTCATTTAGTGGCATGTTGAGCTGCCTATGTTCATGCCTAATACCGAGCAGCATCCTAAGATAGGGATCTTCAACAGGCTCTTCTATTACCTCGCAAGTGTGATCATTAACTCGCTTCAAGGATAAGTATTCATTTTTTACTTTTTCTGGTGAAAGTAGCCTCATTTTTTCCCAGTTTTCAACAATTACTGGACTAAAAAGGGAGAGGTTCTCTGTAACATGATTAAGCAAGCGTTTAAACCGACAGGAAAACTCTTCGTCATCTAGATGGAAGACCGGCGATTGGTAGTTTAAAAACTCCTCAAATGAGCTGCTTTGTTTTTCCCTTTCAAATGTATGATATGCCTCCCTGACTTTTTTATTGAACTCTAGCCGTTCATCATCGGTTTCTAGTGAACTCGGCATATAGATATTAAAACCATAGGTTTGCTCTAACCAATGAGCATTAGCATATTCATTTACCGCACGTTCTAAATCTTTATCTTCAGATGAAAATGGCTTCTCTATCGCATTTTTATAATGGAACAAGAGTAAATCAGATGCGTCATGGTACACCTTGTCATATGCACGCAGTCGTTCATTATTTTTATTTACTGTTGACTGCCTAACGGCGAAAAGAAAGCTTAGAGAAGAAACAGCTAAGCTTCCGAGAGATATGTATATTGCGATTTGCGAGTTCTCTACCATAACTTCCCTAGTATATTTAACAGGGCCGTAGGTTCGATTAGCGAAGCGTAATCGGACGTTCGCGGCCTTTCTGTAATATGTCTCTTTAACTCGCCAAAACCCTCCCATCTTGCCACTTCTCCGCCGTCTCCCCAAAACTCACTCTCGCACTGGCAGCCA
>JBOFFJ010000149.1:0-80629 GCA_051648565.1 Phocaeicola sp.
AAAAAAACGAGGGCTCCTTCACCCAAAAATGGGAGAAAAGGCCCTCGTTCGGGGGGGATAGGTGGATTAAAGTGACTCTTTCTCCTCCTCCTCTTTAAACCAAGAGGCATACATTAAATAACCATTTGCTATCTTTTGATTGAGTTCGCGACTCTGTTCGGCCGGAATGTTTTTGATAAATTTGGCTGGTACTCCTGCCCAGAGTGTGTTGGGCTCAATGATAGTGTTGGCTAGTACCAATGCTCCGGCAGCAACGATGGCTCCTTGGCCTACTACGGCATGATCGAGTAGGGTAGAGCCCATGCCAATAAGGGCGCCACTCTCTATGGTAGCACCATGCACCGTTACATTGTGGCCGATGGTTACATCGTCTCCAATCTCGACCACCGATTTCTCATACAGGGTGTGTAGTACGCTTCCATCTTGTACATTGACACGGTTGCCCATGCGTATGGTGTTTACGTCGCCTCGTAGTACAGCGTTGAACCAGATGCTGCAATCATCGCCCATGGTTACATCGCCTACGATGGTTGCATTCTCTGCTAGGTAGCAGTTTTTTCCAAAAACGGGGGTGAATCCTCTAACTGATTTTATAAGTGCCATAAATAGATTAATCTGTAATAAATAATTAGTGTGTAAGGGGAGAGGTGGCCTCTTTTAGCCACGCTTGCTCAGAGGGGGTAAGCAGTGGTGAGAGACGGTTGTATACTAAGGTGTGGTAAGCGTTGAGCCACTCCATCTCTTCGGTCGAGAGTTCGTTTACTAAAATGGTCTCTTTCTCGATGGGGCAGAGGGTGAGGGGCTTAAATTGGTAGAAGCGTCCAAACTCTGTTTCGAAGGCGGGAGTGATGAGCATGGTGTTCTCTACTCGGATGCCATGACTTCCTACTCGATAAAGAGCCGGCTCATTGGTGATGGTCATGCCGGGTAGCAGAGGGGCTGGCATGTGGTTCATGCGGAATTGGTGGGGGCCTTCGTGCACATTGAGGCAGTAACCTACGCCGTGACCCGTACCGTGTCCGTAGTTTATGCCTCGTTTCCATAGGGGCATGCGTGCAAAGGCGTCGAGCTGGGTGCCACAGGTACCGTGTGGAAAGATGGCCATCGAGAGATTAATCATTCCTTTTAGTACCAGGGTATAGTCTAGCTGTTGTTGGGGTGTAACTGCTCCCAATGCGATGGTGCGTGTGGTATCGGTTGTGCCGTTTAGGTATTGTCCGCCGCTATCGAGTAGAAGGAGTCCGCTGGGTTGTAGGATGGTATCATTCTCGGGGGTGGCGTGGTGGTGTGCCATGGCGCCATTGGCTTGGTATCCTGCAATGGTGCTAAAGCTCTCACCAATGAAGTGTGCTTGTTGGCTGCGGAAGTGGTAGAGTTTTCTGTCGAGTGATACTTCGGTGATGGTTTCGCTCTGGATAGCCTCTTTAATCCATTTAATGAAACGCACCAAGGCGGCTCCATCTTGTTCCATGCAGCTGCGGAAGCCACTTATTTCTGTTGGATTCTTAATAGCCTTTAGCATAATCACTGGCGAGGGTAGTACCTGTGCACTGACTTGTTCTGTGATGGTTTGGTAAATTTGTTGATTTACGCTCTCGGGTAGTTGCATGCGGGCCGATCCGTAGCTCTCTTCGTGTTGTAGCTCCTCTGCAAGGGTTTGGTAGGGGCGTACAGCTATGCCATTATGTGCTAGGTAGCTGCTTATGGCGGGAGTTAGCTTGGCTGCATCTATATATAAGGTGGCGCTTTGTTGATTAATCCAGAGGTAGCTGATAAAAACAGGGTTGTAGGGAATGTCGTTGCCGCGTAGGTTTAGCGTCCAGGCTATTTCGTCAAGCGCTGTGAGTAGCACCTCCTCGTTTCCTTGTTGTAGAATTGATTCACGTATTAGTGTTAACTTATCTTGACAAGATTGTCCGGCAAATTGCTCTTCGTGTAGAAAGAGTGGGGCTTGAGGTAGCTCTGGTCGCTCCATCCAAATGGCTTGAAAAGGGTCGTTGGTGGTTTGTAGCTCTACTCCGTAGCTTTGTAGCTCCTCTTGCCACTGTTGGACTGCGAGGTGTTTATTGACCCATCCATCTACCCCCACGGTGCTGCCTGGTGGAAGTAGGCTTCCTAGCCATGCGGTGATTGTAGGAGTTTGGGGCATTCCCTCTTTGAACAGTACAATTTCGCTTCCTTGTAGTTCGGTTTCTGCTTGTATAAAGTAGCGGGAGTCTGTCCATAGACCAGCTTTGGTGGCTGTTACTACTACGGTTCCGGCCGATCCGGTAAATCCGCTTATCCACTGGCGGCTCTCCCAGTGTGTAGGAATATATTCGCCTGCGTGAGGGTCTGTGCTGGGAATAATAAATGCGGCTACACCTGCTTGATGCATGAAGTGGCGTAGTGCGCTGATTCGGTTAGTAATAGCTTCTTTCATATCTATTTGTTTAATCGTTTAGCAAAGGTACTGTTTATATGTTATTTTAAATAAATAATGGCGGAAAGTTTTGTGAATAAAGAAAGTATGTGTAATTTTGCGCCACAATTACTCTATTGTAAATTTTAATAACAACATAAATAATTACAGAAAATGATTGTAGTTCCAGTTAAAGAAGGCGAAAACATTGAAAAAGCGTTGAAGAAATTCAAGAGAAAGTTTGAAAAAACAGGTGTGGTAAAAGAGTTGAGAGCAAGACAACAATTCGACAAACCATCTGTAAAGAATAGACTTAAGATGGAGCACGCTGTTTATGTACAAAAGCTTCAACAAGTAGAAGAGTAAGAATAATTCTTCTTTTCTTTGAGAAATTGAATTCTTTTTCGTATGTTCGCTGCTGAACAGATAAGCGGTGTTTGTATAATGAAAGATTCTTTTTTAGGTTATCTTCGGTTTGAGAAAAACTATTCCGAGCGTACGATTGTTAGCTATGGGATAGATCTTGAAAAATTCGAAACTTATTTCAAAGGAGTTGACGAAGCGATTGATTTTACTAGCCTAGATGCCTCTTTAATCCGTGAATGGATAGTCTCCTTAATGGATTTGGGGTATAGTGCTACTTCGGTTAATCGCAAGTTGAGTACTTTGCGTTCTTTTTATCGTTACCTTTTAAGAGAAAAACATGTATTGGTAAGCCCTATGGCGAAAGTTGTGGGTCCTAAAAAGAAAAAACCTTTGCCCGTTTTTTTGAAAGAAGAGGAGATGAATCGGCTGCTCGATGAAACTGCTTATGCAGATGGATTTGTAGGGTGTCGGGATCGATTGATTATAGAGCTGTTTTATGCCACTGGTATGCGACTCTCTGAATTGATTGGTTTGAAAGATGCGGATATTGATTTTTCGGCCTCCTTGATTAAAGTGACTGGTAAGAGAAACAAGCAGCGGTTAATTCCTTTTGGCGAAGAGCTCGGTGACTCTATGCGGAGTTATTTGGTTACTCGCGCCGAGATGGGTTTTGATGTTGTGGGTGCTTTTCTTGTTTTAGGTAACGGAAAAGCTCTTTATGCAGGAAAGGTTTATCAATTAGTGAAACGAAGTTTGTCGAAGGTTGTGACCGTTAAAAAACGGAGTCCTCACGTGTTGAGACATACGTTTGCTACTTCTATGTTGAACAATCAGGCCACATTAAGCGCTGTAAAGGAGCTTTTGGGGCATCAAAGTTTGTCGGCAACCGAAGTTTATACGCATACAACTTTTGAAGAGCTTAAAAAGGTATATGAACAAGCTCATCCAAGAGCATAAAAAAAGAACGAATTATGGAAGTAAGAATTCAAGCGATCCATTTTGATGCATCGGAAACTCTTCAAGATTTTATTCAAAAAAAGATAGCTAAATTGAGTAAGGTTTGTGACGATGTTGCAAAAGTAGAAATTTCACTGAAAGTGGTGAAGCCCGAGACATCTTTAAATAAGGAGGTGGGAATACGTGTTTCGGCTCTTCACACTGAGTTTTTTGCAGAGAAAATAGCGGATACATTCGAAGAGTCTGTTGATGTTTGTATCGATGCAATCTCAAAACAGTTGGTAAAGCAGAAGGAAAAGCAAAACGGGAAGTAAAAAACCTGCCGAAAGTTTTTGCCAATTAAAATATTTGTCTAACTTTGCAGCCGCTTAACCCCTCGTAAGGGGTTCGGCTGTGAATTAAGATAAGCCTCTTTAGCTCAGTTGGCCAGAGCACGTGATTTGTAATCTCGGGGTCGTTGGTTCGAATCCGACAAGAGGCTCAGAAAATGAGCAGAAATGCTATTCGATCATTGATATATAAATAGGACGGGCGAATTCCAGAGCGGCCAAATGGGACTGACTGTAACTCAGTTGTCTTTCGACTTCGGAGGTTCGAATCCTTCTTCGCCCACCTATCTTATTTATACGCAATGTTCTTTAGTTGCGGAAGTAGCTCAGTTGATAGAGCATTAGCCTTCCAAGCTGAGGGTCGCGGGTTTGAGCCCCGTCTTCCGCTCTTTTTCGCTGTTATAGCTCAGTGGTAGAGCACTTCCTTGGTAAGGAAGAGGTCACGAGTTCAACTCTCGTTAACAGCTCTTAGTAACGTAATTGCTGATTATTAATCAAATATAACAAGTAAAGCTATGGCTAAAGAGAAATTTGAACGTTCGAAACCGCACGTTAACATTGGTACTATTGGTCACGTTGACCACGGTAAAACCACATTGACAGCTGCTATCACTACTGTATTGGCAGCGAGAGGTCTTTCAGAATTGCGTTCTTTCGATTCTATCGATAACGCTCCTGAAGAAAAAGAAAGAGGTATCACAATTAATACTTCTCACGTAGAATATCAAACTGCTAACCGTCACTATGCACACGTAGACTGTCCAGGTCACGCTGACTACGTTAAGAACATGGTAACTGGTGCTGCTCAAATGGACGGTGCTATCATCGTAGTTGCTGCAACAGACGGTCCTATGCCTCAAACTCGTGAGCACATCCTATTGGCTCGTCAGGTAAACGTACCTCGTTTGGTTGTTTTCTTGAACAAATGCGATATGGTTGACGATGAAGAGATGTTGGAATTGGTAGAAATGGAAATGCGTGATTTGCTTTCTTTCTACAACTTTGATGGTGACGAAACTCCTATCATCCGTGGTTCTGCTTTGGGTGGTTTGAATGGTGCTCCTGAGTGGGAAGACAAAATCATGGAATTGATGGATGCAGTTGATACTTGGATTCCATTGCCTCCACGTGATGTTGACAAACCTTTCTTGATGCCTGTTGAAGACGTGTTCTCTATCACTGGTCGTGGTACTGTAGCTACAGGTCGTATCGAAACTGGTATTATCAAAGTAGGTGAAGAGATCGAAGTTCTTGGTCTTGGTACTGATCGTAAAACAGTTGTAACTGGTGTTGAAATGTTCCGCAAATTGTTGGATGAAGGTCAAGCTGGTGAAAACGTAGGTTTGTTGCTTCGTGGTGTAAGCAAAGAAGAAATCAAACGTGGTATGATTCTTTGTCACCCAGGAAAAGTAAAAGCTCACTCTCTTTTCAAAGCTGAGGTTTATATCTTGAAGAAAGAAGAAGGTGGTCGTCACACTCCATTCCACAACAAATACCGTCCTCAATTCTACCTTCGTACAATGGACTGTACAGGTGAAATCTCTTTGCAAGAGGGAACTGAAATGGTAATGCCTGGTGATAACGTAACTATCACAGTAGAACTTATCTACCCAGTTGCTATCAACGTAGGTCTTCGTTTCGCTATCCGTGAAGGTGGACGTACAGTAGGTGCAGGTCAGATTACTGAAATCATCGAGTAATTTTTTTACGAGAGAATAAATAGATTATCTGTTCTCGGCAGAAATGCCGGGAACAGATTTTTACGGGAGTAGCTCAGTTGGTAGAGCACCGGTCTCCAAAACCGGGTGTCGGGAGTTCGAGCCTCTCCTCCCGTGCTAAACTTGAAAGAATATGTTTCAGAAAGTAGTAAATTATTGTAAGGAATCTTATGACGAACTAGTCCATAGAGTATCATGGCCCACTCGTTCAGAGCTTTCGAATAGTGCAGTGGTTGTATTATATGCTTCCCTACTCATTGCACTTGCAGTGTTTCTTATGGATTCTCTCTTCCAATTTGTGATGGAAGATATTATCTATCCTCATTAATTAAAAAACAGGAATGGCTGGGATTGAAAAAAGATGGTACGTATTACGTGCCGTAAGTGGAAAAGAAAGCAAGGTGAAAGAGTATCTTGATGCTGATATTAAGAACAGTAACCTTAGCGAGTATGTATCTCAGGTATTAATTCCTACTGAGAAGGTTGCTCAGAACAGAAGCGACGGCAAAAAAATGGTCAAGGAGAGATGTTGCTTTCCTGGCTATATATTTGTTGAAGCGGCTTTGGTTGGCGAGGTAGCTCACCACCTTAGAAATACACCGAATGTCATTGGCTTTTTAGGTGGTTCTGAAAATCCTGTTCCTTTAAGAGCTTCTGAAGTAAATCGAATGCTAGGTGCAGTCGATGAACAACAGGAAAACGGCGAGGCGCTCAGCGTGGAGTATGCTGTAGGAGAGACTGTGAAAGTAAACGTTGGACCATTTAGCGGATTCAGTGGCAGCATTGAAGAAGTGAGTGTGGAGAAACGAAAACTGAAGGTTATGGTTCTAATTTTTGGTCGTAAAACACCATTGGAATTAGGCTTTATGGATGTCGAAAAAGAGTAGTACATTTTGTTACGTGTATTGTTCTTTGAATATTATTTTTATATATAAAAATTAAAAACAATGGCTAAAGAAGTTGCTGGACTAATCAAATTACAGATTAAAGGAGGCGCTGCAAACCCATCACCTCCCGTTGGACCTGCTTTGGGTTCTAAAGGGATTAACATCATGGAGTTTTGTAAGCAATTCAACGCCAGAACCCAAGACAAAGCTGGTAAAATTTTACCAGTTGTCATTACCTACTACACAGATAAGTCTTTTGATTTTGTAATCAAAACTCCTCCGGTAGCAATTCAATTACTTGAAGTTACTAAGTTGAAGAGTGGTTCTGCTGAGCCTAATCGTAAGAAAGTTGCCGAGATTACTTGGGAACAAGTTCAAACGATTGCTCAAGACAAAATGGTTGACTTAAACTGTTTCACGCTTGATTCTGCTATGACAATGGTAGCAGGTACAGCAAGAAGTATGGGTATCTCTGTAAAAGGAGAGTTCCCAGGTAATAATTAATAATCTTCAATTATAATGGGTAAACTGACAAAAAATCAAAAGTTGGCTGCAGAAAAAATTGAAGCAGGGAAAGCATACACATTGAAGGAAGCTGCCGAATTGGTAAAAGAAATTACTTTTACTAAGTTCGATGCTTCACTAGATATTGACGTACGTTTAGGCGTAGATCCTCGTAAAGCTAACCAAATGGTTCGTGGTGTAGTATCACTTCCACACGGAACAGGTAAAGAAGTACGAGTATTGGTTCTATGTACACCTGATGCTGAAGCTGCTGCAAAAGAAGCTGGTGCTGACTATGTTGGTCTTGATGAATATATTGAAAAGATCAAAGGTGGATGGACTGATATTGATGTAATCATCACTATGCCATCTATCATGGGTAAAATCGGTGCTTTGGGTCGTGTATTAGGTCCTCGTGGTCTAATGCCAAATCCTAAAAGTGGTACCGTTACTATGGATGTAGCAAAAGCGGTAAAAGAGGTTAAACAAGGAAAGATTGACTTTAAAGTTGATAAGACAGGTATTGTCCACACATCAATTGGTAAAGTATCATTTACTGTAGACCAAATTCGTGAGAACGCGAAAGAGTTTATGGCAACTATCCAAAAGTTGAAACCAACCGCAGCTAAGGGAGCATATATCAAGAGTATTTATCTTTCAAGTACAATGAGTTTGGGTGTGAAAATCGATCCAAAATCAGTTGAAGAAGCTTAATAAATAGGAGGAATCATGAGAAAGGAAGATAAAGGTGCTATTATTGTTCAGCTAGCTGAAACAGTAAAAGAATATGCGCATTTCTACTTGGTAGATACAACTGCGATGGACGCAACGGCTACAAGTGATTTGAGAAGAAAATGTTTTAAGTCTGAAGTGAAACTTGTTGTAGTAAAGAACTCTTTACTTAACAAAGCTTTGACTAGCTTAGATACAGATTTCTCTCCCTTGTTAGGCTCTTTGAAAGGTACAACAGCTGTAATGTTTACAAATGTTGCTAACCTTCCAGCGAAACTATTGAAAGAGTACAAAGACGGTTCACCTTCATTGAAAGCTGCTTATGCAGAAGAAGGTTTCTACGTAGGTGCTGATCAACTAGACGCTCTTGCTAACATTAAGAGTAAAAATGAAGTTATTGCTGACGTTATTGCTTTGTTGCAATCTCCAGCGAAAAACATCGTTTCAGCTCTACAAACTGGTGGAAACACCATCCATGGAGTTCTTAAGACTCTGGGCGAAAGACCCGAATAATTTTTTATATCATTATCATTAAGTAACAAACAATTAAAATTATACAAAAATGGCAGATTTGAAAGCTTTTGCAGAACAACTAGTTAACTTGACAGTAAAAGAAGTTAATGAACTTGCTACTATCCTTAAAGACGAATACGGAATTGAACCAGCTGCTGCAGCTGTAGCTGTTGCTGCTCCTGCTGCTGGTGCAGCTGCTGCTGAAGAAAAAACATCTTTCGATGTAGTTTTGAAAAGCGCAGGTGCTGCTAAATTGCAAGTAGTTAAAGCGGTGAAAGAAGCATGTGGTCTTGGTTTGAAAGAAGCTAAAGACATGGTAGACGGTGCTCCTAGCGTAGTTAAAGAAGGTTTAGCTAAAGACGAAGCAGAATCTTTGAAGAAAACTTTGGAAGAAGCTGGAGCTGAAGTTGAGCTTAAGTAATATCGCCTGATTATCAGGTATTTCGGTTAAGAATCCTCTTAAAAGAGGATTCTTAACCTTTTTGCGTCTTATCAAAATAAGTTCTACAAATACATTATCAGATGTCTTTACAAACTGAAAATCAAAGAATTAAATTTGCTTCTATTAAGAATCCGATGCTTTATCCGGACTTCTTGGAAGTGCAATTGAAGTCGTTCCAAGACTTCTTACAATTGGATACTCCGCCTGAAAAACGTAAAAACGATGGGTTGTACAAGGTGTTTGCTGAGAATTTTCCTATAGCAGATACACGTAACAACTTCGTTCTTGAGTTTTTGGACTACTACATTGATCCCCCTCACTATACCATCGACGATTGTATAGAGCGTGGGCTTACTTACAGCGTACCGTTGAAAGCTAAATTGAAGCTTTACTGTACGGATCCTGACCACGAAGATTTCGATACGGTTATTCAGGATGTATATTTGGGACCTATCCCTTATATGACTCCAAAGGGTACTTTTGTGATCAATGGTGCTGAACGTGTTATTGTATCGCAATTACACCGTTCGCCAGGGGTATTCTTCGGCCAAAGCGTACACGCTAATGGAACGAAGTTGTACTCTGCTCGTATCATTCCATTCAAAGGTTCTTGGATTGAGTTTGCTACCGACATCAACAACGTAATGTATGCCTACATTGACCGTAAGAAGAAGTTACCTGTAACTACACTTCTGCGTGCAGTAGGTTTTGAAAACGATAAAGACATCCTTGAAATCTTTAACCTTGCAGAAGATGTGAAGGTGAACAAAACCAACTTGAAAAAAGTAGTTGGTAGAAAATTGGCTGCTCGTGTATTGAAAGCATGGACAGAGGATTTTGTTGATGAAGATACAGGTGAGGTAGTTTCTATCGAAAGAAACGAGGTAATCATTGACCGTGAAACAATCATTGATGCCGAACATGTTGAAGAAATTATTGATTCAGGAGTTCAAAGCATTCTAGTACACAAAGAGGATGCTAACCTTTCTGATTACTCTATTATATTTAATACCCTTCAAAAGGACCCAAGTAACTCTGAAAAAGAGGCGGTACTTTACATCTATCGTCAGTTGCGTAATGCTGACCCTGCCGATGATGCAAGTGCACGCGAGGTTATCAATAACCTATTCTTCTCTGAAAAGAGATATGACTTGGGCGAAGTAGGTCGTTTCCGTATCAACCGTAAGTTGAACTTGACGACTGATTCGGATGTGAAGGTATTAACCAAACAAGATATCATTGAAATCATCAAGTATTTGATTGAATTGATCAACTCAAAAGCAGATGTAGATGATATTGACCACTTGAGCAACCGTCGTGTACGTACAGTAGGCGAACAGTTGTCTAATCAATTTGCAGTAGGTTTGGCTCGTATGTCTCGTACCATCCGTGAACGTATGAACGTACGCGATAACGAGGTCTTTACACCTATTGATTTGATTAATGCGAAGACTATCTCTTCGGTTATCAACTCTTTCTTTGGTACCAATGCTTTGTCGCAATTCATGGACCAAACCAACCCATTGGCCGAAATTACGCACAAGCGTCGTTTGTCAGCTCTTGGTCCTGGTGGTCTTTCACGTGAACGCGCAGGTTTCGAGGTTCGTGACGTACACTACACGCACTACGGTCGTTTGTGTCCTATCGAAACTCCTGAGGGTCCAAATATTGGTTTGATCTCTTCTTTGTGTGTATACGCTAAGATCAATGATCTTGGATTTATCTCAACTCCTTACCGTACGGTAGCTGATGCTAAGGTTGATTTAAACCCAGAAAATATTACTTACCTTACAGCCGAAGAGGAAGAGGATAAAATTATTGCACAGGGTAATGCACCACTCGATGATGAAGGTGGATTTATCCGTACAAAAGTGAAAGCTCGTCGTGATGCTGATTATCCAGTAGTAGAGCCTAGCCAAGTTGAGTTGATGGATGTATCTCCACAACAAATTGCTTCGATTGCTGCTTCGTTAATTCCTTTCTTGGAACATGATGATGCCAACCGTGCCTTGATGGGATCGAACATGATGCGCCAGGCTGTTCCATTGTTGCGTACCGAAGCACCTATTGTAGGTACTGGTATCGAGAAACAGCTTGTTGAAGACTCACGTACACAGATTGCTGCCGAAGGCGCTGGTGTGATTGAGTATGTAGATGCTGATACGATTCGTATTCTTTATGACAGAAGTGCTGACGAGGAGTTTGTAAGCTTCGAACCAGCTATGAAAGAGTATGTAGTGCCTAAGTTCCGCAAGACTAACCAAAGCATGACTATTGACCTTCGCCCAATTTGTGTGAAAGGACAGCGTGTTGAAGAGGGTGATATCTTGACTGAAGGTTACTCTACAGCAAACGGAGAGTTGGCTTTAGGTAAAAACTTATTGGTGGCTTACATGCCTTGGAAAGGGTACAACTATGAGGATGCTATCGTGTTGAACGAACGAGTAGTTCGTGAAGACGTATTGACTTCTATTCACGTTGATGAGTATATTCTAGAAGTACGCGAAACAAAACGTGGTATGGAAGAGCTTACAGCCGATATTCCGAATGTAAGTGAAGAGGCAACCAAAGATTTGGACGAAAACGGTATCGTACGTATCGGTGCTCGCATCGAACCAGGCGACATCTTGATTGGTAAGATTACCCCCAAAGGTGAATCGGATCCTTCGCCCGAAGAAAAACTACTACGCGCTATCTTTGGTGACAAAGCAGGTGATGTGAAAGATGCTTCATTGAAAGCTTCTCCTTCATTACGTGGTGTAGTTATTGGTAAAAAATTATTCTCGCGTGTGGTTAAATCACGTAGTGAGAAAAATGCAGATAAAGCGTTACTTCCTAAATTGAACGATGAGTTTGATGACAAAGTAGCGGCACTTAAGGGACTGTTGATTGATAGACTACTTGCGCTAACAAACGATAAGGTTTCTCAAGGTGTAAAAGATTATTTGGGAACTGAAGTGATTGCTAAGGGTGCTAAATTCATGAAACGTGATTTAGAGATTCTTGACTTTACAGTAACTCAACTAAGCAATTGGACTAGCGACGAACGTAGCAACGAGATGGTACGTCGTTTAGTAATGAACTACTTGAAAAAGTATAAAGAGCTAGAAGCCGAATTGAAACGTAAGAAGTTTGCTATTACCATTGGTGATGAACTTCCATCGGGTATTATTCAAATGGCTAAGGTTTATATTGCTAAGAAACGTAGAATCGGTGTAGGTGATAAGATGGCGGGTCGCCACGGTAACAAGGGTATCGTTTCACGCGTAGTGCGTCAAGAAGATATGCCTTTCTTGCCAGACGGAACCCCTGTTGATATCGTGTTAAACCCACTAGGTGTACCTTCGCGTATGAATATTGGTCAGATCTTTGAGGCAGTATTAGGACGTGCGGGTAGAGAACTAGGTATGAAGTTTGCAACACCTATCTTTGATGGTGCTTCTTTGGAAGACTTGAACGATTGGACAGACAAAGCTGGTTTACCACGTTACTGTAAAACATATCTTTGTGATGGTGGTACAGGTGAACACTTTGACCAACCTGCTACAGTAGGTATTACCTATATGCTTAAACTAGGTCACATGGTTGAAGATAAGATGCACGCTCGTTCTATCGGACCATACTCACTTATTACGCAACAACCATTGGGTGGTAAAGCTCAATTCGGGGGTCAACGTTTCGGAGAGATGGAGGTTTGGGCACTTGAAGCATTCGGTGCAGCACACATCTTGCAAGAGATCTTGACATTGAAATCGGATGATGTTATAGGACGTTCGAAAGCTTATGAAGCTATCGTAAAAGGCGAGCCTATGCCAACTCCTGGTATCCCAGAATCATTGAATGTATTGCTACATGAATTGAGAGGATTGGGATTAAGTATACACCTAGAATAATAAACTGTAACTCTTTACAATATAATTAAGAAGTATGGCTTTTAGAAAAGAAACTAAGATAAAGAGTAATTTCTCGAAAATCTCCATTGGTTTAGCTTCTCCTGAAGAAATCCTTGAAGGTTCGAGTGGCGAAGTGTTGAAACCAGAAACCATCAACTACCGTACGTATAAACCCGAACGTGATGGATTGTTCTGTGAACGCATCTTCGGTCCAGTAAAAGATTATGAGTGCCACTGTGGTAAGTACAAACGTATCCGTTATAAAGGAATTGTTTGTGACCGTTGTGGGGTAGAAGTAACTGAAAAGAAAGTACGCCGCGAGCGTATGGGGCACATCCAATTGGTAGTGCCTGTTGCACATATTTGGTATTTCCGTTCATTGCCTAACAAAATTGGTTATTTACTTGGATTACCAACCAAAAAATTGGATTCAATCATCTATTACGAACGTTACGTAGTTATTCAGGCAGGTATCTTGGCTGAAGAGGGCGTAAACAAGTTCGACTTGTTGACGGAAGAGGAGTACTTAGACTTCATGGATAAGCTTCCTCGCGAAAATGAGTACTTAGATGATAACGATCCTAACAAATTTATCGCGAAAATGGGTGCCGATGCTATGCACGACCTACTTGCGCGTATTGACCTAGATGCTTTATCATACGAATTGCGTCACAAAGCCAGCAATGATACTTCTCAACAACGTAAGAATGAGGCTTTGAAGCGTCTTCAAGTTGTTGAATCATTCCGTGCTTCACGTGGTCGTAACAAACCTGAGTGGATGATTGTACGTATCGTACCTGTTATTCCACCCGAGTTGCGTCCATTGGTGCCATTGGATGGTGGTCGTTTTGCTACATCGGATTTGAATGACTTGTATCGTCGTGTAATTATTCGTAACAACCGTTTGAAGCGTTTGATCGAAATCAAAGCTCCAGAGGTTATCTTGCGTAATGAGAAACGTATGTTGCAAGAAGCGGTAGACTCACTGTTTGACAACTCTCGTAAATCGAGTGCCGTTAAAACAGATGCTAACCGTCCATTGAAATCACTTTCTGATAGCTTGAAAGGTAAACAAGGTCGTTTCCGTCAAAACTTGTTGGGTAAGCGTGTTGACTACTCGGCTCGTTCGGTAATCGTCGTTGGACCTGAATTGAAAATGGGAGAGTGTGGTATTCCTAAGTTGATGGCTGCTGAGCTTTACAAACCATTTATCATTCGTAAGTTGATTGAGCGTGGTATTGTAAAAACAGTAAAATCGGCTAAGAAGATTGTTGACCGCAAGGAAGCAATTATTTGGGATATTCTTGAGCACGTAATGAAGGGTCACCCTGTATTATTAAACCGTGCCCCAACACTTCACCGTTTGGGTATTCAAGCATTTCAACCTCACATGATCGAGGGTAAAGCTATTCAGTTGCACCCACTTGCATGTACGGCCTTTAATGCCGACTTTGACGGTGACCAGATGGCGGTTCACTTACCATTGGGTAATGAAGCTATTTTGGAAGCACAAATGTTGATGTTGCAAGCGCACAATATCTTGAATCCTGCCAATGGTGCACCTATTACAGTACCTGCACAAGATATGGTTCTAGGTTTGTATTACATTACAAAACTAAGAACTGGTGCTAAAGGAGAAGGATTAACTTTCTATGGTCCCGAAGAGGCACTAATTGCTTACAACGAAGGTAAAGTAAGTATCCATGCTATTATCAATGTCCGTGTAAAAGACTTAGATGAAGATGGCAACATTGTAGAAGTTATGATGAAAGGTACTTCGGTAGGACGTGTAATTGTTAATCAAATTGTTCCTGACGAAGTAGGCTATCTAAATACCATTGTATCTAAGAAATCATTACGTGATATCATCGGCGATGTGATTAAAGCAGTCGGTGTAGCTCGTGCTTGTGAATTCTTGGATGGTATTAAGAACTTGGGTTACCACATGGCCTTCAAAGGCGGTTTGTCGTTCAACTTAGGTGATATTATCATTCCTAAGGAGAAAGAGATTCTTGTTAAGCGTGGTAATGAAGAGGTAGAGCAAATTATGATGAACTATAACATGGGTTTCATCACAGACAACGAACGTTACAACCAAGTTATTGATGCTTGGACACACGTAAACAGTGAATTGTCTGATATTCTTTACAAGACTATTAAAAATGATGACCAAGGGTTCAACTCAGTATTTATGATGCTTGACTCTGGTGCCCGTGGTTCGAAAGAGCAGATTCGTCAGCTTTCTGGTATGCGTGGTCTGATGGCAAAACCGCAAAAAGCGGGTGCTGAAGGTGCACAAATTATTGAGAATCCTATCCTTTCTAACTTTAAGGAGGGTCTTTCGGTATTGGAGTACTTTATCTCTACCCACGGTGCGCGTAAAGGTTTGGCCGATACGGCCTTGAAAACAGCCGATGCGGGTTACTTAACACGTCGTTTGGTGGACGTATCTCACGATGTGATCATCAACGAAGAGGACTGTGGTACACTTCGTGGTTTGGTATGTACAGACTTGAAGAGCAATGACGATATTATTGCAACACTTTACGAACGTATCTTAGGACGTGTATCTGTACACGATATCATTCACCCAACTACAGGCCAATTGATTGTAATGGGCGGTGAAGAGATTACCGAAGAGATTGCTCAAGTAATTGCTGATTCGCCAATCGAAAGCGTAGAAATTCGCTCGGTATTGACTTGTGAATCGAAGAAAGGTACTTGTGCTAAATGTTACGGACGTAACTTGGCTACTAGCCGTATGGCACAAAAGGGTGAGGCAGTCGGTGTAATCGCTGCTCAATCTATTGGTGAGCCTGGTACGCAGCTTACACTTCGTACGTTCCACGCCGGGGGTATCGCAAGTAACATGGCAGCCAATGCGACCATTGTTGCTAAGAACCCATCTCGTTTGGAATTCGAAGAACTTCGTACAGTAGATACGGTTGACGAATCTGGTGAAGCAGTAAAAGTGGTAGTAGGTCGTTTGGCTGAGGTGCGCTTTATTGATGTAAATACAGGTATCGTACTTTCTACACAAAATGTTCCTTACGGTTCTAAACTATATGTGAACGATGGCGAAGTAGTAGAAGCTGGTAAAATGATTGCTAAATGGGATCCATTTAATGCGGTTATTATTACTGAAGCAACGGGTAAGATTGAATTTGAAGCAATGATTGAAAACGTAACCTACCGTGTAGAATCGGATGAAGCTACTGGTTTGCGTGAAATTGTAATCATTGAATCAAAAGATAAAACAAAAATACCTTCGGCTCACATCTTGTCAGAAGATGGCAACTTGATCCGTACTTATAACTTCCCAGTGGGTGGTCACGTGGTAATTGAAAACAAACAATCTGTGAAAGCAGGTGATATTATTGTGAAGATTCCTCGTGCAGTTGGTAAGACAGGTGATATTACCGGTGGTTTACCACGTGTTACTGAATTGTTCGAAGCTCGTAATCCTTCTAACCCTGCAGTGGTTTCGGAAATCGATGGTGAGATTGCAATGGGTAAGATTAAACGTGGTAACCGCGAGATCATTGTTACGTCGAAAACAGGTGAAGTGAAGAAATACCTAGTAGGTCTTTCTAAACAAATCTTGGTACAAGAGAATGACTATGTACGTGCTGGTACTCCACTTTCGGAAGGTGCTACTACACCTGCAGACATCTTGGCTATCAAGGGTCCTACGGCTGTTCAAGAGTATATCGTGAATGAGGTACAAGATGTATACCGCTTGCAAGGTGTGAAGATTAATGATAAGCACTTTGAAATAATTGTTCGTCAAATGATGCGTAAAGTAGAAATCGACGAGCCAGGCGATACTCGCTTCTTGGAGCAACAAGTTATCGATAAGCAAGATTTCATGGAAGAAAATGACCGTATCTGGGGCAAGAAAGTTGTTGTAGAGGCTGGTGATTCTCAAAACCTACAACCTGGACAGATTGTTACGCCTCGTAAGTTGCGTGATGAGAACAGTATGTTGAAACGTCGTGACTTGAAACTGGTAGAGGTGCGTGATGCTATTCCTGCTACTTCGACTCAGAAGTTACAAGGTATTACACGTGCAGCATTGGGTACTTCAAGCTTTATGTCGGCAGCATCGTTCCAGGAAACAACTAAGGTGTTGAATGAAGCGGCTATCAATGGTAAAGTGGATAGACTAGAGGGTATGAAAGAGAACGTAATTTGCGGTCACTTGATTCCTGCCGGTACTGGACAACGTGAATTCGATAAGATTGTGGTTGGTTCGAGAGATGAATATGATCGCGTTTTGGCTAATCGCAGAACGGTGATTGACTATTCTGAATCGGAAGCAGCTAATTAATCGATTGATATAAATAGTAAAAAAGGTGTCCCATTAAATTGGTGACACCTTTTTTTTATAAGTTTGTATGCTATGGAAGGGGGCTTAGAGTCATCTATAAAATAGGAGTACAATTGTTCATTAACTTTTAGAATTTAGATATGAGTGTAGATTTTAAACAGATGCTCAACAAGCAGATTCTTCGGATAGCCATTCCCTCTATTGTTTCTAATATAACGGTTCCATTACTGGGCTTGATTGATGTTGCTATTGTGGGGCATCTTGGCTCGTCGGCCTATATCGGTGCCATTGCTTTAGGAGGTACGCTTTTCAATGTGATTTATTGGGTGTTTTCTTTTTTGCGTATGGGCACTACGGGGCTTGTCTCACAGGCTTACGGAAGAGGGGAGTGGGTAGAGGTTGGTCGTCTTTTAATGCGTTCGGTCTCTATTGCTTTGCTAATAGCTTTGGCGCTTCTGTTGCTCCAACTACCTATTCTCTATTTTGGCTTGCAAATTTTGCAGCCTCCTACTTTCGAAGTAGAGCAACTTGTTACCACCTATTTTTCAATCTGTATTTGGGGGGCACCCGCTATGTTGGCTCTTTATGCACTTTGTGGTTGGTTTATCGGGATGCACAATTCGCGTATCCCAATGTATGTGGCTTTTGTACAGAATGGGGTAAATATTATTGCTAGCCTCTCTTTGGTTTATCTTTTTGATATGAAAGTGGAAGGGGTGGCTTGGGGTACTCTTATTGCTCAATATGCGGGCGTTATTATGGCCCTCTTGTTGTGTTTTTATCGCTACCCCCCAATTAAGCAATATGTAACCTTGCAAGGTATCTGGAACACTAAAGCTATGGGAGAGTTCTTTCGAGTGAATCGTGATATTTTTTTTCGTACACTCTGTTTGGTAGGAGTTACCCTTTTCTTTACCTCGGCTGGAGCCGCACAGGGTGAGCTTATCCTCGCTGCGAATGCACTCTTGATGCAGTTCTTTATTTTGTTCTCTTATTTTATGGATGGATTTGCCAATGCAGGTGAAGCGCTCGCTGGTTCAGCATTAGGAGCGCAAGATAAAGAGTTGTTACATCTGACTACCCGTCGTCTTTTTGGCTGGTTTTTGGGAATTGCTACACTCTTTACTCTCGTTTATTGGGTAGGAGGCATCCCTTTCTTGCAGATGCTGACTAGCCAGGTTGAAGTGATTGCTGTTGCTACTCGTTATCACTATTGGGCGATAGCGATACCTTTGGTATCTATGACTGCCTTTTTGTGGGATGGTATATTTATTGGAGTGACAGCTACTCGACAAATGTTGCTCTCAATGGGTATAGCATCACTCTGTTTTTTTATCTCTTATACCATTGTGATTCCCATCTGGGGCAACGATGCTCTTTGGTTCTCCTTTCTGCTCTATTTGTTTATGCGAGGGGTTATTCAAACTTGGCTAGCCCGTTTGCTGTTTCGAAAGCTTTGTTGAGCTCTCTTGGTGCTGTTTTCCTTTAAGGTAGATTGCTTCCCTTGATAGTAGTGGTTGCATTACTTGGTAAATTATCTTTTTGATGACTCTATAATTGGGGTAGAACTTGAAAATATAGATGGCTGGAAGGTGGTTTTCCCAATTTTTCGTTACTTTTGTGTTGATAACACGTTAAAACAAGTAATACCATGGAACAAGAAAAAAACAACAACCAACTTCAAATAGAACTAAAAGAAGAGGTAGCTCAAGGAACTTATGCCAACTTAGCAATTATTACTCACTCTACATCAGAATTTGTACTAGACTTTGTACGAGTAATGCCAGGATTGCCTAAGGCCAATGTTCAATCTCGTATTGTATTGACTCCAGAGCATGCCAAGCGATTGATGTTTGCTTTACAAGAAAATGTAGCAAAATACGAACGCCTTTTTGGTCCTATTCGTATGCCCGAAGAGATGCAACAAAGCAAACAAGAGGGAAAAACCTTTATCCCACCAATGAATGGTTTTAAGGGTGAAGCTTAATTAAGAAGTTTGTCACTTTATTTTATAATGGTCTGTTAGTCAAAAACTTTTTTTTGCTAACAGACCATTTTTTATTTTCGCTATTCATTGTTTATTAAAATGTTATTCGTAACTTTGCAGCCCGAAATGTATAGTTTTGGAATGGAGTAGCTTAGAAATAAACAATATATATAATTTAAAATTCAAACAAAATGCCTACTATTCAACAATTAGTAAGAAAAGGGAGAGAGGTTTTGGTTGACAAGAGTAAGTCGCCTGCGCTTGATTCATGTCCTCAAAGACGTGGTGTTTGCGTACGTGTTTACACTACAACTCCAAAAAAGCCTAACTCGGCAATGCGTAAAGTTGCTCGTGTGCGTCTAACAAACTCGAAAGAGGTGAACTCTTACATTCCAGGAGAAGGTCACAACTTGCAAGAGCACTCGATTGTTTTGGTACGTGGTGGTCGTGTAAAAGACCTTCCAGGGGTACGTTATCACATCGTTCGTGGTACTTTAGATACTGCAGGTGTTGCGGGTCGTACTCAAAGACGTTCTAAATACGGAACAAAACGTCCAAAACCAGGACAAGCAGCAGCTCCTGCTAAAGGTAAGAAGAAATAAGCTTTAAGCTTATTTCTTTCAAATAACAATTAGTTTTATTATTCGTTTTGGTTTGTTGGATTTCGCTATAAAAGGTTGAGTAAACTTCTCGGAGGAGGGGTTGAAGTAAGACAAAACGCAGCCCCAAACAAAACATTATTTTCAAAAAGATGAGAAAAGCAAAACCAAAAAAACGTGTGATCCTTCCAGATCCCGTATTTAATGATCAAAAAGTATCTAAATTCGTAAATCACTTGATGTACGATGGTAAGAAAAACACCTCTTATGAGATTTTTTATGCCGCAATGAATACAGTAACTGCAAAGCTTCCTAACGAAGAGAAGACAGCTTTGGAGATCTGGAAAAAAGCACTTGATAATGTAACTCCTCAGTTGGAAGTTAAATCTCGCCGTGTAGGTGGTGCAACTTTCCAAGTTCCTACAGAAATCCGTGCTGATCGTAAAGAGTCTATCTCTATGAAGAATATGATTCTTTATGCTCGCAAACGTGGTGGTAAATCAATGGCTGATAAATTGGCTGCTGAAATTATCGATGCTTACAACGAGCAAGGTGGTTCTTTCAAGCGTAAAGAAGATATGCACCGTATGGCTGAAGCTAACCGTGCGTTTGCTCACTTTAGATTCTAATCAAGTATATATAATAAGTAAAGGAAAAAATGGCTAAACAAGATTTGCATTTGACCCGTAATATCGGTATCATGGCTCACATCGATGCTGGTAAAACGACTACTTCTGAACGTATTTTGTTCTACACTGGTTTGACTCACAAGATTGGTGAGGTTCACGACGGTGGAGCTACAATGGACTGGATGGAGCAAGAGCAGGAACGTGGTATTACAATTACCTCTGCTGCAACAACCACTCGTTGGAAGTATGCGGGTGATACTTACAAAATTAACTTGATTGATACTCCAGGACACGTTGACTTTACTGTAGAGGTGGAGCGTTCATTGCGTGTGTTGGATGGTGCTGTAGCTACTTACTGTGCAGTAGGTGGTGTAGAGCCTCAATCTGAAACTGTATGGCGTCAAGCTGACAAATATAATGTGCCTCGTGTAGGTTATGTAAACAAAATGGACCGCTCGGGTGCTGACTTCTATGAAGTAGTTCGCCAAATGAAGGACGTTTTGGGTGCAAATCCTTGTCCAATTGTGGTGCCTATCGGTTCTGAAGAATCTTTCAAAGGTCTAGTTGACTTGATTAAGATGCAAGCTATCATCTGGAATGATGAAACAATGGGTGCTGCTTATGATATCGAAGAGATCCCTGCTGGATTGATGGATGAAGTGAATGAGTGGAGAGAAAAAATGCTTGAAACTATTTCTGAATTCGACGATGCATTGATGGAGAAATTCTTTGATGATCCTTCAACTATTACAGAAGAAGAAATTCTTCGTGCATTGCGTGCAGGTACTTTGAAGATGGATATCGTTCCTATGTTGTGCGGTTCTTCTTTCAAAAACAAAGGTGTACAAACATTGCTTGATTATGCTTGTGCTTTCTTGCCTTCTCCATTGGATACTCCAAACATTGTTGGTATCAATCCTGATACAAACTTGGAAGAGGAGCGTAAGCCAAGTGAAGATGATAAAACTGCTGCGTTGGCATTTAAGATTGCAACTGACCCTTACGTAGGTCGTTTGACTTTCTTCCGTGTTTACTCAGGTAAAGTAGAATCGGGTACTTACGTGTACAACACTCGTTCTGGGAAGAAAGAGCGTGTATCTCGTTTGTTCCAAATGCACTCAAACAAACAAAACCCAGTTGATGTAATTGGTGCTGGTGATATTGGTGCAGGTGTAGGTTTCAAAGATATCCGTACTGGTGATACATTGTGTGAAGAAGGTGCTCCAATCTCATTGGAGTCTATGGACTTCCCAGATCCAGTAATCGGTATCGCTATTGAGCCTAAAACTCAAAAAGATATGGATAAGTTGGCTAACGGTTTGGCTAAATTGGCTGAAGAGGATCCAACATTCCGTGTACATACTGACGAGCAATCTGGTCAAACAGTAATCGAAGGTATGGGTGAACTTCACTTGGATATCATTATCGACCGTTTGCGTCGTGAGTTTAAAGTAGAGTGTAACCAAGGTCGTCCTCAAGTTGCTTACAAAGAGGCTATCACGAAAACAGTTGAACTTCGTGAAGTTTACAAGAAGCAATCAGGTGGTCGTGGTAAGTTTGCTGATATCATCGTTTCGATCGGTCCAGTTGATGCTACATTCGAAGCTGGTGGCTTGCAATTCGTTGATGAAGTGAAAGGTGGTAACATTCCTAAGGAATTTGTACCTTCAGTTCAAAAAGGTTTCAATACAGCTATGAAAAATGGTGTATTGGCAGGTTACCCACTAGATTCATTGAAAGTGGTGTTGAAGGATGGTTCATTCCACCCTGTTGACTCTGACCAACTTTCTTTTGAAATCTGTGCTATCCAAGCTTATAAGAGTGCATGTGCGAAAGCAGGTCCTGTATTGATGGAGCCTATCATGAAGCTAGAAGTTGTTACTCCTGAAGAGAACATGGGTGATGTGATTGGTGACTTGAACAAACGTCGTGGTCAAGTAGAAGGTATGGAGTCTAGCCGTTCAGGTGCTCGTATCGTTAAAGCTATGGTGCCATTGGCTGAAATGTTTGGTTACGTAACTACATTGCGTACTATCACTTCTGGTCGTGCTACATCTTCTATGACTTACGATCACCACGCTCAAGTGTCTAGCTCTATTGCTAAGGCAGTTCTTGAAGAGGTGAAAGGTCGCGCAGACTTAGTATAACAAAAAATCAGAAGCGGGGCTACCCTGTTAGTGAATGACTCTTAATAGGGTCCCCGCTTCTCTATTATTTATATTTTAATATTAAAGACAATGAGTCAAAAGATCAGAATTAAGCTGAAATCTTACGATCACAACTTGGTAGACAAGTCTGCTGAAAAGATTGTAAAAACAGTGAAAGCTACTGGTGCTATTGTTAGTGGTCCAATTCCATTGCCAACTCACAAACGTATCTTTACTGTGAACCGTTCAACTTTCGTGAACAAGAAGTCTCGCGAACAGTTTGAATTGTCTTCTTATAAGAGATTAATCGACATTTATAGCTCTACAGCTAAAACAGTTGATGCTCTTATGAAGCTAGAATTGCCAAGTGGGGTAGAAGTAGAAATCAAAGTTTAATTATTAAAAACAAACTGAAATGCCAGGATTATTAGGAAAGAAAATCGGAATGACATCCGTTTTCAGTGCCGATGGTAAAAATGTACCATGCACTGTTATCGAAGCAGGTCCTTGTGTAGTTACTCAGATTAAAAGTGTAGAAACAGATGGTTATGCCGCTGTTCAAGTAGGTTTCCAAGATAAAAAAGAGAAACACACTACTAAGCCTATGATGGGCCACTTTAAAAGAGCTGGTGTAACTCCAAAGAGACACTTGGCCGAGTTCAAAGAGTTCGCAACAGAATTCAATTTAGGAGACGTTATTACTGTAGATTTATTCAGCGATGCTACTTTCGTAGATGTAGTGGGTACTTCTAAAGGTAAAGGTTTCCAAGGGGTAGTTAAAAGACACGGTTTTGGTGGTGTGGGTCAAGCTACACACGGTCAACACAACCGCGCTCGTAAACCGGGTTCTATTGGTGCATGTTCTTATCCAGCGAAAGTATTCAAAGGTATGCGCATGGGTGGCCAAATGGGTGGTGATAGAGTAACTACTCAAAACTTACAAGTATTAAAAGTAATTCCAGAACACAACCTTCTTTTGATTAAAGGTTCTGTGGCTGGTTGCAAAGGTTCAATCGTAATAATTGAAAAATAATGGAAGTTAACGTATATAACATTAAAGGTGAGGACACTGGGAGAAAGGTTACGTTAAATGAATCTATCTTCGGGATTGAACCCAATAACCACGCTATCTATCTAGACGTAAAGCAATTTATGGCTAACCAACGTCAAGGTACTCACAAATCGAAAGAAAGAAGTGAGATGAGTGGTTCTACTCGTAAATTAGGTCGTCAAAAAGGCGGTGGCGGTGCTCGTCGTGGTGATATCAACTCTCCAATCTTGGTGGGTGGTGCTCGCGTATTTGGTCCTAAACCTCGTGACTACTGGTTCAAATTGAACAAAAAAGTGAAGACTTTGGCTCGTAAGTCTGCATTGGCTTACAAAGCTCAATCTAACGCAATCGTTGTTGTAGAAGATTTCGCATTCGAAACTCCTAAAACAAAAGATTTCGTTGCTATGGTAAATAATCTTAAGGTTGCTGATAAAAAGACACTTTTGGTTTTGCCAGGCGCAAATAAAAACGTATATTTGTCGGCTCGTAATATTAAGCGTGCTAATGTTGCTATTGCTTCTGCGTTGAATACTTATTCAGTATTGAATGCGGACGTTCTTGTAGTGGCTGAAAGCTCTCTTAAAGCGATTGACAGTGTCTTATCTTAATAAAAAGGAGGCTTAGATAATGGGAATTATTATTAAACCGTTGGTGACTGAGAAAATGAGTGCAATGATCGAAAAGGATAACCGTTTCGGTTTTATTGTGCGTACAGATGCTAACAAATTGGAGATTAAGAGAGAGATTGAAGCTTTATACAATGTTACAGTCGTAAGTGTAAACACGATGAGATATTCTGGAAAGAATAAGAGTCGTTACACTAAATCAGGCTTGATTCAAGGTCGTACAGCTGCTTACAAAAAAGCGGTTATCACTTTGAAAGATGGCGATACTATTGATTTTTATAGCAATATTTAATAGAGATGGCAGTACGTAAATTTAAGCCCACTACACCGGGGCAGAGACATAAGATTATTGGTACTTTTGAGGAAATTACTGCGTCAGTACCAGAGAAGTCACTTGTAAGCGGTAAACGCGCATCGGGTGGTCGTAACAATGATGGTAAAATGACAATGCGCTACTTAGGTGGCGGTCACAAAAGAAAGTTTCGTTTTATCGATTTCAAAAGAAACAAAGATGGTGTACCAGCAGTAGTGAAGACAATTGAATATGATCCGAACCGTTCGGCTCGTATCGCTTTGTTGTTTTATGCTGATGGTGAAAAGCGATATATTATTGCTCCTAATGGTTTGCAAGTTGGTAGCACATTGATGTCTGGAGAGAGCGCTGCGCCTGAGATTGGTAACACGCTTCCATTGGCAAATATCCCTGTCGGTACTGTGATTCACAATATTGAATTGCGTCCAGGACAAGGTGCTGCTTTGGTAAGATCAGCTGGTAACTTTGCTCAATTAACATCAAGAGAAGGTAAGTATTGTGTAATCAAATTGCCTTCAGGTGAAGTAAGACAAATACTTAGTGCTTGTAAAGCTACAATTGGTAGCGTAGGTAATTCGGATCACGCTTTGGAGTGTTCAGGTAAGGCTGGACGTTCTCGTTGGTTTGGACGTCGTCCTCGCAACCGTGGTGTGGTTATGAATCCCGTGGATCACCCAATGGGTGGTGGTGAAGGCCGTTCTTCTGGTGGACACCCAAGATCACGTACAGGTTTGTATGCTAAGGGCTTGAAAACAAGAGCACCTAAGAAACAATCTTCTAAGTATATTATTGAGAGAAGAAAGTAATAATTGATTAATTGAGTAAATTATGAGTCGTTCATTAAAAAAAGGTCCATATATTAACGTTAAGTTAGAGAACAAAGTACTTGCTATGAATGAAAATGGCAAGAAGATTGTTGTTAAGACTTGGGCTAGAGCTTCAATGATTTCGCCTGATTTTGTAGGGCACACAATTGCAGTTCATAACGGAAATAAATTTATTCCTGTTTATGTTACAGAAAACATGGTTGGTCATAAGTTAGGTGAATTCTCTCCTACACGTAACTTCCGTGGTCACTCTGGTAACAAGAAAAGATAATCAGGATAATTTTAAAAGAAATAAAAAGTAACAAATAATGGGAGCAAGAAAAAAAATATCGGCTGAAAAGAGAAAAGAAGCTCTTAAATCCATGTATTTTGCTAAATTGCAGGACGTGCCTACTTCTCCACGTAAGATGCGTCTTGTGGCTGACATGATTCGTGGTATGGAAGTAAATCGTGCACTAGGTGTTTTGAAGTTTTCTTCGAAAGAAGCTTCTGCAAGAGTTGAAAAACTGTTGCGTTCTGCGATTGCTAACTGGGAAACAAAGAACGAACGCAAAGCTGAAAGTGGCGAGTTATTCGTAACCAAAGTGTTTGTTGATAGTGGTGCTTCATTGAAGAGAATGCGTCCAGCACCACAGGGTAGAGGTTACAGAATTCGTAAACGTTCAAATCATGTGACTTTGTTCGTGGATTCTAAGAGTACTAATGATATTCAAAATTAAGACTAGATGGGACAAAAAGTTAATCCTATAAGCAACCGTTTAGGAATTATCAGAGGATGGGATTCTAATTGGTACGGTGGCAACGATTACGGTGATGCTTTGTTGGAAGACAGCAAAATCCGTAAATATTTGAATGCAAGACTTATCAAAGCAAGCATCTCAAGAATCGTAATTGAACGTACGTTGAAATTAGTGACAATTACTGTATGTACAGCACGTCCAGGAATTATCATTGGTAAAGGTGGTCAAGAAGTTGATAAGCTTAAAGAAGAGTTGAAAAAGATCACCGACAAAGATATTCAAATTAATATCTTTGAAGTTAAGAAACCTGAGTTAGATGCAGTTATTGTTGCCAATAACATCGCTCGTCAGGTTGAGGGTAAAATTGCCTACCGTCGCGCTATTAAAATGGCGATTGCCAATACAATGCGTATGGGTGCGGAAGGTATCAAAGTGTTGATTTCAGGACGTTTGAATGGTGCAGAAATGGCCCGTTCTGAAATGTATAAGGAAGGAAGAACTCCGTTGCACACATTCCGTGCAGACATTGACTACTGCCACGCAGAAGCGTTGACTAAAGTAGGTTTGTTGGGTATTAAAGTGTGGATTTGCCGTGGTGAAGTATTTGGAAAGAGAGATTTGGCTCCAAACTTTACTCAAACAAAAGAAACAGGTCGCTCAGGAAATAGTAAGAACAACGGCGGTAAGAACTTCAGAAATAAGAAAAACAATCGCTAACGCATTTGAATTTTAGGAAATATGTTACAACCGAAAAAAACTAAATTCAGAAGACAGCAAAAGGGCCGTCAGAAAGGAATTGCTCAAAGAGGTAACCAATTGGCTTTTGGCTCATTTGGTATTAAGTCTCTTGAGACTAAATGGATCACAGGTAGACAAATTGAAGCTGCTCGTATTGCGGTAACAAGATACATGCAACGTCAAGGACAAATTTGGATTCGTATCTTCCCTGATAAACCAATCACTCGCAAGCCTGCTGATGTGCGTATGGGTAAGGGTAAAGGTGCTCCAGAAGGATTTGTTGCTCCAGTATCTCCAGGTCGTATTATCATCGAAGCAGAAGGTGTTCCTTTCGAAGTAGCTAAAGAAGCATTGCGCCTTGCAGCTCAAAAGCTTCCAGTTACTACTAAGTTTATTGTTAGACGTGATTACGATTCTCAAAATCAAAATGCTTAATTTATTATGAAGATTGCAGAAATTAGAGAAATAGCTACCAACGAATTGGTTGAAAGAATTGAAGCTGAAGTGGCAAATTATAACCAAATGGTTTTGACGCATTCAGTATCTCCACTTGAAAACCCTTCGCAAATCAAAAAATTGCGTAGAACTGTTGCACGCATGAAAGCAGAATTACGTCATAGAGAACTTAATCAATAAAAATGGTCCTCATGGAAGCTAGAAATTTAAGAAAAGAAAGAACAGGTGTTGTAGTAAGCAATAAAATGGATAAAACCGTTACTGTTGCTGCTAAGTTTAAAGAAAAACACCCTATTTATGGTAAGTTCGTTAGTAAAACGAAGAAATACCATGCTCACGACGAAAAGAATGAGTGTAATGTAGGTGATACAGTACAAATCATGGAAACACGTCCATTGAGCAAAACTAAGAGATGGAGATTGGTTGAAATAATCGAAAGAGCTAAGTAATTATGATACAAACAGAATCCAGACTTACAGTGTGTGATAACAGTGGTGCTAAATCGGCTCTTTGTATTCGCGTTTTGGGCGGTACAAGAAGACGTTACGCCTCTGTAGGGGATGTCATTGTAGTCTCTGTAAAGAGTGTAATCCCTTCTAGTGATGTTAAAAAAGGTATAGTGTCTAAGGCTTTAATTGTGCGTACTAAGAAAGAAATCCGTCGTGCTGATGGTTCTTATATTCGTTTTGATGACAATGCATGTGTGTTGTTAAATGCATCAGGCGAAATTAGAGGAAGTCGTATTTTTGGCCCAGTAGCTAGAGAATTGCGTGCAGCTAACATGAAAGTTGTGTCGCTAGCACCTGAAGTACTTTAATTTTGTGTAAAGAATAAAGTAATGAGTAAATTACATATTAAAAAAGGCGATACAGTTTACGTAAACTCTGGTGAAGATAAGGGTAAAACTGGTCGTGTATTGAAAGTTCTTGTAGAAAAAGGACGTGCAGTTGTTGAAGGTATCAACATGGTATCTAAAAGCACTAAGCCAAGCGCTACAAATCCTCAAGGGGGTATTGTGAAGCAAGAGGCTGCTATCCATATTTCTAACTTGAACGTGGTTGATCCAAAAACTGGAGAGCCAACGCGTGTGGGAAGAAGAGAGAGTTCTGATGGAAGAACATTCGTTCGTTATGCTAAAAAATCAGGAGAGGAAATCAAATAATGAGTAATACTGCAAGCCTTAAAAAAGAATATGCAGAGCGCATTGCGCCTGCATTGAAGAATCAGTTCCAGTATTCTTCGTCAATGCAAGTTCCTGTACTTAAAAAGATCGTGATCAATCAAGGTCTTGGTATGGCAGTTGCTGACAAGAAGATTATTGAAGTTGCTATTAATGAATTAACAGCAATCACTGGTCAAAAAGCTGTAGCAACAGTTTCTCGTAAAGATATCGCAAACTTCAAGTTGCGTAAAAAAATGCCTATCGGTGTTATGGTAACTTTACGTCGTGAAAGAATGTACGAATTTCTTGAAAAATTAGTTCGTGTAGCTTTACCACGTATCCGTGACTTCAAAGGTATTGAAAGCAAATTTGATGGTAGAGGTAACTATACCTTGGGTATTCAAGAGCAAATCATTTTCCCTGAAATAAACATTGACAGCATTAGCAAAATCTTAGGTATGAATATTACCTTTGTAACTTCTGCTCCAACTGACGAAGAAGGTTATGCTTTGTTGAAAGAATTTGGTTTACCATTTAAAAACTCAAAAAAAGACTAATCCACTATGGCAAAAGAATCAATGAAGGCTCGTGAAGTAAAAAGAGCCAAACTTGTAGCCAAATTTGCTGAGAAACGTGCGGCATTGAAGAAGATTGTAAATGCAGGTGATGCTGCAGAGGCTTTCGAAGCAGCTCAAGAATTACAGGGCCTTCCTAAGAACTCGAATCCAATTCGTATGCACAACCGTTGCAAGTTAACTGGTCGTCCTAAAGGTTATATGCGTCAATTCGGACTTTCAAGAATCCAATTCCGCGAAATGGCCTCAAATGGTTTGATCCCAGGTGTTAAAAAAGCAAGCTGGTAATTTTTAGTTTTAAATATTGTCAGGGAAGTCCTGATTAATTTAATTTTTACAATATGACAGATCCAATCGCAGATTATCTCACTAGATTGAGAAATGCAATCGGTGCAAAGCACAGAGTTGTTGAAGTGCCTGCATCTAATTTGAAAAAGGAGATCACTAAGATCCTTTTTGATCAAGGTTACATCTTGAACTATAAGTTCGTAGAAGAGGGTCCTCAGGGAACTATCAAAGTGGCTTTGAAGTATGATGCTGTTAACAAAGTTAACGCAATCAAGAAGTTGATTAGAGTTTCTTCTCCAGGTTTACGTCAGTATACTGGTTACAAAGACATGCCGAGAGTAATTAATGGTTTAGGTATTGCAATAATATCTACTTCCAAAGGTGTAATGACTAATAAAGAAGCAGCTACTTTGAAAATTGGTGGTGAAGTTCTTTGTTACGTATATTAATAGGAGGATTAGCAATGTCTAGAATAGGTAAATTACCAATCAGTATTCCTGCAGGTGTAACAGTTACACAACAGGATGATGTAGTGACTGTAAAAGGTCCTAAAGGTGAACTAACCCAATATGTAAGCCCAGGTATCAATGTAGTAATTGAAGAAGGAACAATTGTGTTATCTGAAAACGAAAACGAAATGCTTGATAATACAAAGCAAAGACATGCATTCCATGGTCTTTATCGTGCTTTGATTAACAACATGGTAGTGGGTGTATCAGAAGGATACAAAAAAGAACTTGAGCTTGTCGGTGTAGGTTACCGTGCTACAAATAATGGAAACATTATTGATTTCTCTTTGGGTTATACGCACAATATATTTTTGCAATTGCCTGCTGAGATTAAAGTAGAAACTAAGTCTGAAAGAAATAAGAATCCTCTTATTATATTAGAATCTTGCGACAAACAATTGCTTGGTCAGGTTTGCTCAAAAATTCGCTCTTTCCGTAAGCCTGAGCCTTACAAAGGTAAAGGTATTAGATTTGTTGGCGAAATAATTCGTAGAAAGTCTGGTAAGTCAGCTGGTGCTAAATAATTTATTTAAAATCGTATTATCATGACAACAAAATTAGAAAGACGAATTAAAATTAAATATAGAGTACGCAACAAAATTTCAGGTAGCACTGAACGTCCGCGTATGAGTGTGTTTAGAAGTAACAAGCAGATTTATGTACAAGTTATTGATGACTTGACAGGAAAAACTCTTGCAGCAGCTTCATCTTTAGGGATGGAAGCAATTGCAAAGAAAGAACAAGCTGCTAAAGTTGGTGAACTGATTGCTAAAAAAGCACAGGAAGCTGGTATTACGACTGTCGTATTCGACCGTAATGGTTACTTGTATCATGGGAGAATCAAAGAAGTAGCTGATGCTGCTCGTAACGGTGGACTTAATTTTTAATCAATTATGGCAGTTAATAATAGAGTTAAAATCACTAACGATACAGAATTAAAAGATAGATTGGTTGCTATCAACCGTGTTACTAAGGTAACAAAAGGGGGTAGAACTTTTAGCTTTTCTGCAATTGTCGTTGTTGGAAACGAAAATGGTATTATTGGTTGGGGCCTAGGTAAAGCAGGAGAAGTTACTGCTGCTATTGCTAAAGGTGTAGAAGCAGCTAAGAAAAACTTGATTCGTGTTCCTGTTTTGAAAGGTACAGTTCCTCACGAGCAACTTGCGAAGTTTGGTGGTGCTGAAGTTTTAATCATGCCAGCTTCACATGGTACCGGAGTGGTAGCAGGTGGTGCGATGCGTGCTGTATTGGAGAGTGTAGGTATTACAGACTGTTTAGCTAAGTCTAAAGGTTCTTCAAACCCACACAACTTAGTAAAAGCTACCATCGTGGCTTTGGGTGAAATGAGAGATGCTCGCATGATTGCTCAAAACAGAGGAGTTAGTATGGACAAAGTATTTAGAGGATAAGGAGGAAATATGTCAACTATTAAAATCAAACAAGTAAAAAGTAGAATTGGTGCTCCAGCTGATCAAAAGAGAGTACTTGATGCACTAGGACTTCGTAAGATGAATCGTGTGGTTGAACACAACGAAACTCCTTCAATTCTAGGTATGGTGAATAAAGTAAAACACTTAGTGACTATCATTAAGTAATTAATAGTAAAAGAATAAATAATTACGATATGAACTTAAGTAATTTAAAACCTGCAGAAGGATCTACTCATAGCAAGAAAAGAATTGGTCGTGGACCAGGTTCTGGCTTAGGTGGCACTTCAACAAGAGGTCACAAAGGAGCAAAGTCTAGATCAGGTTATTCTAAAAAAATCGGTTTTGAAGGTGGACAAATGCCCCTTCAAAGACGTGTTCCTAAATTTGGTTTCAAGAATATCAATCGTATCGAGTACAAAGCTATTAACCTTAGCACAATTCAAGAATTAGCTGATGCTAAAAACTTGACTAAGGTTGGTGTTGCTCAATTCATCGAGGCTGGTTATATCTCTTCTAATCAATTAGTGAAAGTACTAGGTAACGGAAGCTTAACACTTAAACTTGAAGTAGAAGCAAATGCTTTCTCTAAAAGTGCAGTAGCAGCAATCGAAGCCGTAGGTGGTAATGTTGTAAAACTCTGATTCAATGAGAAAATCTATTGAAACATTAAAGAATATATGGAATATTGAGGATCTAAGACAAAGGATCCTCATAACTGTATTGTTTGTAGCGATTTTTCGTTTCGGTTCTTACGTGGTTCTACCAGGTATAAATCCAGCGATGTTAACACAATTGCATGAACAGACAAGTGAAGGTTTGTTAGCTCTGTTAAACATGTTTTCTGGGGGAGCTTTTTCTAATGCTTCTATTTTTGGTTTGGGAATTATGCCTTATATTTCGGCATCAATCGTCATCCAATTATTAGCAGTTGCAGTTCCATACTTTCAAAAAATCCAACGTGAAGGCGAAAGTGGTAGACGCAAGATCAATCAATATACTCGTTTTTTAACTCTTGCTATTTTGATTTTTCAAGCTCCAACGTACTTGATTAACTTGAAAACGCAAGCACCTGCAGCACTTAATGCTTCTTTAGATTGGACCTTCTTTATTATTACTTCTACTATCATTCTAGCAGCTGGAAGTATGTTTGTATTGTGGCTAGGAGAGAGGATTACTGATAAAGGTATTGGTAATGGTATTTCATTCATTATTTTGATTGGTATTATTGCGCGTTTACCTCAATCTTTATTCCAAGAGGTTGTATCTCGTCTTTCTTCGCCTGGTGCTGGTGGTATTGTTATGTTTTTACTTGAAATTGTCTTCTTGCTTTTCGTTATAGCTGCGGCTATTTTGTTGGTGCAAGGTGTTCGCAAGATTCCAGTACAATACGCAAAGCGTATCGTTGGAAACAAACAATACGGTGGTGCTAGACAATACATCCCTCTTAAAGTTAATGCTGCTAACGTAATGCCAATCATTTTTGCACAAGCAATTATGTTTATTCCTATTACGTTGGTTGGATTCTCAAATGTTGCAGATAATGCATTTGTTCGTGAACTTGTAGATATCTCAAGTTTTGCTTATAACTTTGTTTTTGCAATGTTGATTATTGTATTCACATATTTTTATACTGCGATTACAATTAATCCTAACCAAATGGCAGAAGATATGAAGAGAAATAATGGTTTTATTCCCGGAGTAAAACCAGGTAAGAGTACAGCAGATTACATTGATACGATTATGTCTCGTATTACATTACCAGGATCTATGTTCTTAGCTGTTATTGCGATTTTCCCTGCATTTGCAGGTCTCTTTGGTATTCAAGCTGAGTTTGCTCAATTCTTTGGTGGTACATCTTTATTGATTCTTGTTGGTGTAGTTTTAGATACCTTACAACAAGTAGAAAGTCATTTGTTGATGCGTCACTACGATGGATTGTTAAACTCTGGTAGAATTAAGGGACGCTCAGGCGTTGCCGCATATTAATAGGGATAGAATGATATTTCTTAAAACAGAGGATGAAATAGAGTTACTTCGGCAAAGCAATTTACTTGTAGGTAAAGCTTTAGCCGAAGTTGCTAAACTGATAAAACCTGGTGTTACTACATTAGAACTTGATAAAGTTGCTGAAGAGTTCATTAGAGATAACGGAGCCTCTCCTACTTTTAAGGGGTTTCCCAATCAGTTTGGCGATCCATTTCCAAGTACCTTATGTACTTCAGTAAATGATCAGGTGGTTCATGGAATACCGAATGCGACACCTCTTGAGGATGGCGACATAGTTTCAGTAGATTGTGGTACATACTTAAATGGTTTTTGTGGTGATTCTGCTTATACTTTTTGTGTTGGTAATGTTGATCCAGAAATAAAGAAGCTATTAGAAGTAACGAAGGAGTCTCTTTATTTGGCAATTGAGAATGCGATTCATGGGAAGAGGGTAGGAGATTTAAGTTTTGCTGTACAGCAGCATTGTGAATCTCACTCTTATGGCGTAGTAAGGGAGTTTGTAGGACACGGTATTGGAAAAGAGATGCACGAAGATCCCCAAATCCCAAATTATGGAAAACGAGGCTATGGCACTACACTTAAAAAAGGAATGTGCATTGCTATCGAACCTATGATAACATTAGGAAAGAGACAAATATTGATGGAAGGAGATGGTTGGACTGTTCGTACTAAGGACAGAAAGGCTGCAGCTCATTTTGAGCATACAGTAGCTGTTGGAATAGGAAAAGCAGATATTTTATCTTCTTTTGAATTTATAGAAGAAGTATTGAGAAATAAAGAAAATTAATATGGCAAAGCAATCCGCAATAGAACAAGATGGTGTAATCGTTGAAGCATTGTCAAATGCAATGTTTCGCGTTGAACTAGAAAATGGTCACGAGATAACGGCTCATATCTCAGGTAAAATGAGAATGCACTACATTAAAATATTACCTGGGGATAAGGTCAGAGTTGAGATGTCTCCTTATGACTTATCTAAAGGAAGAATCGTTTTTAGATATAAATAAAAGAAATAAGATATGAAAGTAAGAGCATCATTAAAAAAACGTACACCGGAGTGTAAGATCGTTAGACGAAATGGCCGTTTGTATGTTATTAATAAGAAAAATCCTAAGTATAAACAACGTCAAGGATAATTTATTATTTTTGCAAAAAAAATAATTTAGTATATGGCTATAAGAATAGTTGGTGTAGATTTGCCTCAAAATAAGAGAGGCGAGATTGCGTTAACCTACGTGTATGGTATTGGACGCAGTAGTTCGGCTAAAATTTTGGACAAAGCAGGTATTGATAAAGATGTGAAGGTTAAAGACTGGACAGATGATCAAGCAGCTAAAATCCGTGAAATTATCGGAGCTGAATTTAAAGTAGAAGGTGATCTTCGTTCTGAAATTCAATTGAACATTAAGCGATTAATGGACATTGGTTGTTATCGTGGTGTGCGTCACCGTATTGGTTTGCCTGTTCGTGGACAAAGCACTAAGAACAACGCTCGTACACGTAAAGGAAGAAAGAAAACGGTTGCAAATAAGAAAAAAGCTACTAAATAATAATTGTTGATATGGCAAAAAAAACAGTCGCTGCAAAGAAAAGAAATGTAAAAGTTGATGCTAATGGACAGTTGCACGTTCACTCTTCATTCAACAACATTATCGTTTCTCTTGCAAATAGTGAAGGTCAGATTATTTCTTGGTCTTCAGCAGGTAAAATGGGATTTAGAGGTTCTAAAAAGAATACTCCTTATGCAGCTCAGATGGCTGCGCAAGATTGTGCAAAAGTTGCATTCGATCTTGGCCTAAGAAAGGTAAAAGCTTATGTTAAGGGTCCTGGTAACGGACGTGAGTCTGCCATCAGAACTATCCACGGAGCAGGAATCGAAGTTACAGAAATCGTTGATGTAACTCCACTTCCTCACAATGGTTGTCGTCCTCCAAAGAGAAGAAGAGTATAATAGATAACCCTTATTTTATGTAACTTGATTTTGTTAATAATGGATTGCATTTTCCTTTCTGTAATCGCGGCTGCAACAAAATAAGTTCATTATAACAATTAAACTATAAAAAGAAATGGCTAGATATACTGGACCAAAATCAAGAATTGCTCGTAAATTTGGTGAGGCAATCTTTGGAGCAGATAAAGTGTTGTCAAAGAAGAACTATCCTCCAGGGCAACACGGTAACAACAGAAGAAAGAAAACTTCTGAATATGGTGTCATGTTGGCTGAGAAGCAAAAGGCTAAATATACTTATGGAGTTCTTGAGAAACAATTCCGTAACTTATTTGAAAAAGCAGCAAGTGCTACTGGTATTACCGGTGAGATCTTGCTTCAAAGCCTTGAATCTCGTCTTGATAACGTTGTATTCCGTTTAGGTATTGCACCTACTCGTTCTGCAGCTCGTCAATTAGTAGGTCACAAACACATAACAGTAGATGGTAAGGTTGTTAACATTCCTTCTTACGCTGTTAAGCCAGGTCAAGTTATTGGTGTTCGCGAAAGATCTAAATCACTAGAGGTTATTGAAAACTCTTTAGCTGGATTTAATCATAGCAAATATCCTTGGATGGAGTGGGATGCCACTGCTAAGGTTGGTAAAATGTTGCACAAACCTGAAAGAGCAGACATTCCTGAAAACATTAAAGAACAGTTGATCGTTGAGTTGTACTCTAAATAATAATTAATTTCATGGCGATATTAGCATTTCAAAAACCTGATAAAGTATTAATGTTGGAAGCGGATTCTAAATTTGGTAAATTTGAATTCCGTCCACTCGAGCCCGGTTTCGGTATTACCGTAGGTAATGCTTTGCGCCGTATTCTTCTTTCTTCATTGGAAGGATTTGCTATCAATACAGTTAAGATTGATGGCGTTGAACACGAGTTTGCTACGGTTGCTGGGGTAAAGGAAGATGTGACCAACATTATCTTGAATCTGAAGCAAGTTAGATTTAAGCAAGTGGTAGAAGAATTCGAAAATGAGAAAGTAAGTATTACTATTGAGAATTCGAATGAATTTAAAGCAGGTGATATAAACAAGTATTTAACTGGATTTGAAGTGTTAAATCCTGAATTGGTTATTTGCCATTTGGATTCAAAGGCGACATTACAGATGGACATTACTATTAACAAAGGAAGAGGCTATGTTCCGGCTGAAGAAAACCGCGAATATTGCACTGATGTTAATGTAATTCCTATCGACTCTATTTACACTCCGATACGTAACGTTAAGTATCAGGTAGAAAACTTCCGCGTTGAGCAGAAGACTGACTACGAAAAATTAGTACTTGAGATAAGTACTGATGGTTCCATTCAACCAAAAGAAGCGTTGAAAGAGGCCGCTAAAATATTGATTCATCACTTTATGCTATTCTCTGATGAGAAGATTACTCTTGAAACATCAGATGTAGATGGCAATGAAGAGTTTGATGAAGAGGTATTGCACATGCGTCAACTTCTTAAAACGAAACTAATCGATATGGATCTTTCAGTTCGTGCATTGAATTGTTTGAAAGCTGCTGATGTAGAAACATTGGGAGATTTAGTTCAATTTAACAAAACTGATTTGTTGAAATTCCGTAACTTTGGTAAGAAATCGCTCACTGAGCTTGATGATTTGCTCGAGAGTCTGAATCTTTCGTTTGGAACAGATATTTCTAAATATAAATTAGATAAAGAATAAAAAAATGAGACATAATAAAAAATTCAATCATTTAGGTCGTACTGCCTCTCACAGAAGTGCTATGTTATCTAACATGGCTTGTTCTTTGATTACGCACAAAAGAATCACTACGACTGTAGCTAAGGCTAAGGCTTTGAAAAAGTTTGTTGAACCTTTGATCACAAGATCAAAAGATGATACTACAAACTCTCGTCGTGTTGTATTTAGTAGCTTACAAGACAAAAATGTAATTACTGAACTTTTCACTGAAGTATCTGTGAAAGTAGCTGACCGTCCAGGTGGTTACACACGTATTATCAAAACTGGTAACCGTCTTGGTGACAACGCTGAAATGTGTTTCATTGAGTTAGTAGACTACAATGAGCACATGGCTAAAACTGCTGAAGTTAAGAAATCAACTCGTACTCGTCGTTCTAAGAAGAGTGTAGCTGAAACTCCTGCAACTGAAGTAGAAGCCTCAAATGCTGAGTAATTTGTTCTAGACTAAATATGAAAAAGGGTGTGTTTTTAAAACACACCCTTTTTTTATATAGTATTCTATACGTAGGTCTCTAGAAATTTAACTTTCCCCTCAGGAATTATATTTATTTCTGTTAGTGTAGCTGGTATTAAAATAGTTTCACCTGCTTTCATCTTCACTTCGTTAGCATGCATATCAACAATTGTTGCTGCTCCTTCTACGCATACATAAATGACAAATGAGTCTAATCCATCGTAGTTTATACTGAGTGTCTCAGTGAGGTTATAGAGTCCAGTGTTGAAGTATGGACAAGCAACTAAATCGACAGGATAATTTTCTTTCGCTTCGTACTCCGTCTTGTAGTTTTTCTCTACTGAATAGTCTATTGCATCCTTAGAAAGTTCGGTGTGTAGTTCTCTTCCATTACCATCTTTATCCTTTCTATTAAAGTCATAAATACGATATGTGATATTTGAAGTTTGCTGTATCTCTGCAATAAAGCAGCCCGCTCCAATGCTATGAATACGCCCTGCCGGTAAGAAAAAAACATCACCTGGTTCCACCTCATATTCATCTAATACATCGCAAATAGTATTGTTTTCCACTCTATTTGCATACTCTTCTGGGGTTATCTCTTCTTTTAATCCCGAGCGTAATTTAGCTTTTCCCTGGTTGTTGTCAATTACATACCACATTTCTGTTTTGCCAAAAGAGTTGTGTCTCTTTTGTGCTAACTCATCATTAGGGTGTACTTGAATGGATAGATCTTCGCGGGCATCAATAAACTTTATGAGCAATGGAAAGTTATTGCCATATTTCTCATAATTTTCTTGGCCCACTAAATCGGCTTTGTACGCTTCTACAAGTTGGCTAATTGTTTTGCCACTATCTTTCCCATTTGCTACGATTGATTCGTCTCCAGGCACATTAGATAGCTCCCAGCTTTCTCCTATTTCAGTTTGATTTGTATCGAGTTCTTTAAATGTTTTGATTTTCTCACCACCCCATATGGTAGTTTTAAGAATTGGTTTAAATTTGATTGGGTACATAAAATTATTTTTAGTTAGAAAAGTTTCTATTAGGGAATTTATGATATCTATCCATTGATGCTTTTGGGTTAAGCCTTCTTCCAAGGATTAAGTACTATGTAGTTCTTTTACTTGGTTGAGTCATATTTCTTATAGGTAGTCTAGCTATTTTAGTGTCATTTTTTAGAAAGAGTAAAATCTTAATCATACGTTTCTACCACCTGAGTAAAGACTCAAGATTGATTTGAGAGTTTTTACTCATAAGGCTTTCTTTTGAAATAATAAAAGTAAAGGAACTTGTTCGTTTACTTAACTCTCCACGTTAATTTAGTACGATTAAGGTAACTGTTTACTTACCTAACTCTCGACTAAAGTTCGCAACTCCACGACTTCCCATGCTGCTTATTCTTGCCCCATTCAATTAGCACCTAGTAGAATTGGTTTGTTTATTTCAGATTGTATTGTTTTGAGGTTCTGGCATTTTAGGAGTTAATAAGAAAAGCTTTCAATGGTATACAAAAATAAGGAGTTTCTACGAATCTATCGTAGAAACTCCTTTAAAAAATAGTTTAGTTTTGCTTATTAATACTCTGTGTTGTTCGGGTCAAAGTTAGTCCAACCATTTAACCAATTGTCATTTGTATCGAATGCACCTACATAGGCTACTTGATCAAATCCACTTAATTTACTATTGGTAAATGAGGCAGCTGTTAATACGGGGCTTCCTGCATTGGGCATGTAGTTAACTCCTACACTGCTTCCATCTTTGAAGTTAAGATCGGATGCATCCTCAACAAGGTTATTGCTTGCAATTGATTTGAAGTAGCTACTTGAGAATGATTCTTGGTTCTCATCAATTACCGTATTGGTTTTTGCATCCCATAACTGATCTTTGTATACACCATTAAAGTCAGATCCAGTAATCGTCATACCTGCCAACCATAGGTTTTCAATATTCATTAGACCATTAGCAGCAGCTCCTGGAGTATCACCTCTTTGTCCATCCAACATGAATCCAATGGGGTATCCAATGGCAACTGAGTTGAACAAGTTTAAGCGGCTGTTGCGACGTACTTGGATAGCCGATTGGTAAAGTCCCAATGCCGAACCATTGTTAGGATTGAACGACCCACCATTGATATAGTCGGTTGTATTGGTAAATCCATCACGACCTACAGGTCCTACCATGGTAATGTTGCTAAATGTAGCTGTTGTATAGGGTTCGATAGAGGCACCATCACTACAGTTGTCAGATTCAAAGCTGTTAGAGCGAGATGTATCGGCCATTTTAGGGTCACGAACGATTAATCCATATTGAATTTTGCCTGAGAAGCCATTATCTGTATCGAAATCGTCATCCCATCCTTTGTATGCCACTAGGTATTTGGCATTTACCGTTCCACCAAACCATTCGTATGAATCGTCATTGCAATAAGATACTTGTAAGTGATCTACTTGTGTACCTGAGCCTACTGACCCAAAAGTAATACCATTGATTTCTTGGTTGGCTGCAAAGGGGTATCCTGCAAATTCTACACGTACATAGCTCAAAATACCGCTGTTATCGGCTGCATCGCTACCTCCATGTCTGGTGCGAGGACCACCTTCTATTTGCATTTCACTTTGGTTATTAGGTGCTTTACCACAAATAATCAAACCACCCCAGTCACCTGGTTTACGACTCCCTTTAGGTGCTTCCGAAGTAAATACAATCGGATTTTGTGCATCCCCTTTGGCAATTAGTTTACCACCACGTTCAACGATAAGGGCTGCTTGTGTCTCTTTATCACCCTTAATAATTGTTCCAGGCTCAATTGTTAGTGTTGATCCTTCGCCTACATATACCCATCCTTTGAGTGTATAGGTACCTTTGGCCAATGTTTGAGTACCCTTGAACACAAAGTTCTGATCGCCATTCCCAATGTAGCTTCCTAATGGTGCTGCATTTCCTTTTTCGTCAAATAGCAAGTGGCTACAGCTGGTGTGTCCTCCATCTGTTCCGAAGATGTATGAATCTTCTGTTCCATTGCCATTTCCACCATTTTCTCCATCGTTGTCACTGTTACTACATGCAGTTAAACCACTTAGCATGAATGCAGAGAATGCATAAATCATTAATTTGTTAGCTTTCATTTTTTGTTTATTTGTTTAATAATGAAATGATAGTTCTTTCTTATTTTAAAAAGTATAGTTTACGTTTAGACTAAAGTTACGTCCAGGTTTGTATTGGCGTGTAACTTGTTCCACTTCGCCTGCTGACGTTTCGGCAAATTGTTTGAATGAAACCTTTTCTGCTAGAACATCACGAATAGCCGCTTTAACCTCTAGCTTGTTTCCAATCTTCTTACCAACACTTAAGTCAATTGAGTTACGCGGCATCTCGTACGAATCGGGTATTCTAACCTGATCACCTGTTCCTACGCTACGGCCTACTCCAATAATTCTTTTTCCGATTCTATTGTATAAAGCAGCTACGTTCCACCCCTTGTCTGGGTTTTGGTAGAATATACCTGTGTTAATTAGGTAGGGAGATTGCCCCTGCATTGGTCTATCTTGCTCCAAATCGCCTGCTGCAAAGGTCACTTCACTTTTAATTAGCGAACCGTTAAAGTTCCAGCTGAAGTTTCTTAATCCTAAGAAATCTAGGTTTTTGCGTATATCTAGTTCAATACCGTAATTATTGGCTCCCTCAGCATTTTTATAAGAGTAGATAAGTCCTGTTCCACCTGCTACCGTATAGGTCCACTCAATGGGGTTTCTAAACTGTTTGTAGAAGAGAGAGACCGAAATTAATTCGCCATCACTGGGATAGAATTCATAGCTGATATCAAAGTTATTGATGTAAGCTGCTTCCAGATCTACATTCCCTTGAACATTACTTGCTAAGTCGAAGTCGTAGAATACGGCGGGCGAAACCTCACGTAACTCAGGGCGGTTGGTAGTACGTCCGTATGATAAGCGGAATTGGTGTTGGGGATTGAGCTTATAAGCCGCATTAAATGAGGGAAAGAAATCGTTGTAGGTGTAGTTGTGGCTTTTGGGGCTCTTTTCATTCTTGCGTGTGTTAGTAATCAACTCCATGCTGCTATGCTCAAAGCGTACCCCTGCATAGATATTAAGTTTGCCAAACGGAAGGTTGGTTCCTACATAACCAGCTGTCAATAGATTATTGCCTTCGTAGTTATTAATCCAGTTTACATCCTCTAGCAGGTAGAGCCCTTCTGCTCCATAGTATTGGTCTTGGAGCAATTCATTGGGTAGGTTCATGTAGCGGAATCCACTGGGTAAGGTATGGCCGCTACTATTATAGGCATAGTTAAAAAGACGTGCATTGTATTCACGAGTACGATACTCTGTGTAAGCACCTGCTTTGATAGAGGGAGTGAATGATCCAAATTCGAAATTGTGTTCGTAGTTGGCATTGGCCGAAAGGATGTGTTCGTCTAGTTTGGTAAACTCTCGGTTGATGGCATTAGGATTCTCCAACCACATTTCGCCAGTTTCTGACGAGTTGTTTACCAAGTAGCGACGGCGGTCGGGCATGTTTTGGCTTGCATAGGCATAACCACCGCTCCAATCTACCTTACTCTCATCCGTTAATGTGTGTTTACCAGTAAATTGTCCGTTGTAAGTGGTACGGCTATTGTAGTAGTATTCTGCACTCTCTGTGCGGTTATCTTGATCATCTGTACCTTGGCGAAACGTGTAGCGATCTCTGGCCAATTGGTTGAAGATGTTTTTAAATTCGTAGCGACTATTTCCGCTAGTTGGTACATAAGTTAGATTTAACATAGCACCGATACGTACATTTTGGTTGTACTGGTTATCCTTGTAGTTGTGTAGATAGACCGATCTCTCATTTGCATCGTCATAGGCTCCAAAGAGTGCATTCTCCATATTGAGTAGCGTTTTGTAGCTGCTACTGTAGTTGGCCGATCCAAGTAGGGCAAAGGTACGTCCACTTTCTGTAACCCAACGTTGAGCCACATTCATGCTTAGACTCATATCGGCTACTGGCTTGAAGTTTCTAACTTTCCAATCGTTGTTAAAACCATTGTTTAGCAAATCTACGCTTCTATCTACACCAGGTATGTTAGTTAGGTTGGTATGAATTCCATTGTTTAAGCTACGGTATCCATTGTCAAAACCTAAGAAATCTGTACCACTGCCTTTGTTATATTGAAAATCTTTAAAGTGTGTTTGGTCATTTAGGTTACTTCCCAGTGAAATGGTAAATAGGTTATTGCTAGGCACATCTTTGGTATTAACCAAGACGAAACCTCCACTAAAGTCGGAGGGATATTGGGGCGATGGTGATTTTACCACAACCATATTGTCCAATTGTGAAGAGGGGATAATATCGAATGAAAAAGCACGTGAGTCTGGTTCCGAACTCGGTACAGCACTGTTGTTAATCCAAACATTGTTGTAGCGTTGTGAAAGGCCACGCACCATGACAAATTTCTCATCAATAATGCTGATACCTGGTACCCGGCGTATTACTTCGGAGGCATCTTTGTCTTGTGTGCGAGCTATTTGTTGTGAAGAGACCCCGGTTTGCATAACCAAGCTGGTACGTTGCTGATTGAGGATGGCATTTTCTGTATTACGTCTAGCCGTACCTGTTACTACCACTTCACCTAATGTTTGGTTGTCTGGATCTAGTTCTATGTTGATATCTGCTATACCATTCACGCTGATTTCGACTGCCTTGGTTATGTACGATACATATTGTACAATCAGTGTGTACGTTCCGTTTCTGAGTCCTGCCAATTCAAACTGGCCATCAAAGTCGGTAATGGTTCCGGTGGTTGTTCCATGAACCTGCACGGTTGCACCAATTAAAGGTTCTTGGTTTGTTTTGTCTGTAACAACTCCTCGTATGGCAGCAGCTTGAGCTATCACAGTTGTCATAAGCAGTGCTACGAGTATTAAAATCTTTTTAATTCCTAAATCTCTCATTTCTAAATGTTCTTGTTGTTTTTCTATGCCACAAAAGTGGGGCAAGAACATTACATGAATGAGTCAAGGTTGTTATGCTTTGTTTACATATATATTGCAGATTTGTTACAGAGGCTTAATTGCTAGTTTGAGAGCTTTTGTCGGTCTATTTTCTTCTGTAGTGTACTAGATATTCAGTTTGTTACACTCCTGTTGTAACTCGTTTGTCATCTCTTTTTATTACCTGTTGCAATGTTTTACCAACTACGACATTCTAAAAAAGTGTTTTTTAGTCATCTATTATCTCTTCATTTAGGTATAGCAGAAATATCTACCTATTACAGCGGTAGCAGATAGATGTTTCTTCTATACCCATGTCTATCATACTCTTTGACCCATTGCATGCCAATGCCCAATAAGCAGCCAATACCTGCGCTGTTTTCGGGGTGTGCTGTGGCTAGCAGGTAGGATAGCTTACGCTCCCGGGCGCTCTCTACCACTTTTTGGCAAAGTTGATGCATGTATCCCTTTCCGCGGCAGTGGGAGCGTGTCATATTTCCTCCCAGTTCGGCCGCATTGCTCCAATCTACCCCTTTCAATTCACTCTCTTGCTGAAAGTCGGCTAGTTCAAAGAAGAGTCCAGTAGCTGCCACTAGCTTTTCCTTTTCAAATAGGCCATACCCCGTATCGCTGCTTTTCTCCGAGAAGAGCAGCTCTTGCTCCTCCTCTGTCAGTGGGATTAAGAAACTCTTATCCTGTAATCCTTCCACGGTCTCTTGTACGAGGCTATTCAACTCCTCTTTATCTTTTTTTATCAGTTCTCTAATCATATTTTATCGCTAATTTCCCCTTGTTTTCTTTTTCTAGTAGAGCCCTTCACACCTGTTAATAGATATCCTTCGTACGTTGCGCTTGGAGTAAAAGCATTCGCTCTTTGCACTTGGTAGTAAAAGCATTCGCCCTTTGTACTTGGTAGTAAAAGCATTTACGCTTTACTCTTGGTAATAGACTCGTTTTACTCTATCCGATATAGCAGTGAGTATCTCGTAGGGGATGGTCTCTAGTTTCTTGGCCAGCAGCGTAACCGGTAGATCACTTCCAAATATAATGGCCTTGTCTCCCTCTTTACACGCTATATCTGTTACATCTACCATGCTCACATCCATGCAGATATTTCCTACATAGGGTGCTTTTTTTCCATTAATGAGGCAGTAGCCATTCCCATTTCCAAACCTTCTGTTTAGTCCATCGGCATAGCCTATGGGAAGTGCTGCTATGCGCGAATCTTGGGTGAGTTTTCCTTTGCGTCCATAGCCCACAGTCTCCTCTTGATTCACCTCTTTTACCTGTAATATGGTAGTCTTGAGTGTGCCTACATGCTGAATTACTTGGTTGGTAAAGGGATCAATGCCATAGAGTCCTATTCCCAATCTGACCATGTCAAATTGTGCTTCTGGGTAGCGAATAATGGCGGCTGTATTGCATATATGTCGCAATATTTTGTGGGTGAAGCCTGCTTGAAACGTTTTAGCACTCTCCTTGAAAAGGGCTATTTGCTTCCTAGTGAACTCATCCAGTTTCACCTCGTCACTTCCTGCCAAGTGCGAAAAGATAGAGCGAGGGATAACCGATGTTTGTCGCTGCAATCGCTCTATGAGTTGGGGAATCTCGGTAGGAGTGAAGCCCAGTCGGTGCATACCCGTATCTAGCTTTATGTGAATCGGTATGTTGGTTGTACCTGTTTTTTCGGCCGATTTAATGAGTGCCTCTAATAGGTGAAAACTGCATACCTCAAGCTCTAGTTTGTATTCAAAGATGGTTTTAAATGCCGTTAGCTCCGGATTCATTACAATAATAGATCCTTTTACTCCCGCTTTTCGCAATTCGGCTCCCTCATCGGCTACCGCTACGGCTAAGTACTCTACCCGCTGGTCTTGCAATGTTTTGGCCACCTCGTGTGCTCCTGCTCCATAGGCCGATGCTTTGACCATACACATTAGTTTAGTTTCGGTATGTAACCTACTTCGGAAGTAGTTTAGGTTGTTTACGAGTGCATTTAGGTTTACCTCTAGGGTGGTTTCATGCACCTTCAATTCCAGTTTCTCTGCAATTTTATCAAACTCAAAGGAGCGCGATCCTTTGACCAGAATCACTTCATTCGCTAGTTTCTCTAACAACTCTGATGCCAATAACTCTTCGGTATTTTGAAAGAAGTGCTTCTCCATGTTGAAGTGCGATGAAGCGCTTTTTAGTCCCATGCCCACCGCTATCAATTTATCTACTCCTCGGTTTCGTACCAATTCTGCCACCTTTCGGTAGAGCAGCTTATCATTTTGTCCTGTCTCGAACATATCCGATAAGATAAGGGTATGCTTTCTCTCTCTGTTTTTAGCACGGCGTGCCATAAAGTCGAGAGCAATATCGAGTGATGCCAAATCACAGCTATAGCTATCATTGATTAGTACCGAACCATTTTTTCCCTCTTTTACCTCTAAACGCATGGCTACTTGATCTAACTTGGCCATCCGCTGGGTTATCTGTTCGGGCGATAGCATAAAATAGAGTGCTATAGCTAAGCAGTGTAGTGAGTTCTCAATGGCTGCATCGTCTATGAAAGGGATGGTAAATTGGTTGGGCATTCCCAAGTAGCGGTAGTGAATGGTGGTACTCTCCTCCTCTTTGGTGATGGAGCTGATAAAGAGAGGTCGCTCTCTATCTTTTTTAGACCAAGCTATCTCTCTGGCCGTAAAGAGTAATTTAGAGATCGAATTAGAGATGAACTCATTGTCGGCATCGTAGATTATGATGTCACAATCTTTAAAGAGTCTCAGCTTTTCGTCACATTTCTCTTGTAGGGAGTAGAAGTTCTCTTGGTGTGCTCCCCCAATGTTAGTGAGTATGCCTACTGTAGGAGCTATAATGGCTTGTAGCGCATCCATCTCCTCCATCTCTGAGATACCTGCTTCGAAAATAGCCAGTTCGGTTCGTTCGTTCATCATCCAGGCCGATAGCGGAACCCCTATTTGCGAGTTGTAGCTTAGTGGTGAGCGGGTTATGATGCGTTCGGGGCTTAAGAGTTGATAAATCCACTCTTTTACCACCGTTTTTCCATTGCTTCCTGTAATTCCAATAACGGGAATCTGAAACTCCGCTCGGTGTTTGCTAGCCAGTCGTTGCAGTGCTTTAAGGGGATTCTTGACTACTAAAAAGTTGGCGTCATCCCACTCTTTGGCTTCGTCGGGCAGTGTGCTTACTACAAAACTCTTTACCCCTCGTTCGTATAGATTGGCTATGTAGTTATGCCCATCCCCCCGTTTGGTCTTTAGTGCAAAAAAAAGGGTTGTTTCAGGGAAACAGAGCGAACGGCTATCGGTCAAGAGCCAGTCTATTTGTCTCTCTTCTACTCCGTATCGTTTGGCTTCGAGTATAGTAGCTATCTGTTCAATCGTTTTTGGCATATATCTAATTCTTTTTGGGTCTCAAAATAGGGAAACTTTTCTTTCATAGCTGCTATCCTTAACACTAATTGGGTTAAAAATTTGCGATAGCCTTCAGAGTGTTCATTAAATGGGCGGTGGTTGAGTGCTTTTTCAATCTCTTCCCACTCCTTCAGTAGGCGCAGGGTGTCTGGTCGGAAGTAGGTGGTTTGAAAGGCTTCCCAAATATATTGAATGGCCATTGAAGAGGGATGAATCATGTCGTCGGCATAAAATCGGTAGTCCCTTAGTTCGTCGAGTAGGAGCTCATAGGCTGGGAAGTAGAAGCAGTTACTAAACCGTTCGCTGAGTTTGTCTATCGCCAGTAGGAGGGTGGCTTTACTCAGTTGGTTGCCATGCATACCATCTTTGGTGTGGCGAATAGGGCTAACGGTAAAGAGAATTCGTAGGTGCGGAGTTTGTCGCAGCAACTCTTCTATAAGGTATTCGTAAGCCAATACAATCTCTTCTACCGATACCCTTCTGCGCGTAAATAGGCTATCGGGCTGTTTGTGGCAGTTACCTACTGGTAGCCCTGTCTCGTTCAGCTCATACACATAGGCCGTTCCCCAGGTAATGATGAGTACATCGCTGTTTTCTAAGCAAGCAGAGGCAGTGGCAATTCGGCTGTTTATCTGCTCCAAACATTCATCGGCAGTAGTGGCCGAAAAACTACTGTGGTGCATCCAACTGTGCCAAGTGCCGTAGGCATAAAATAGGTCGTCTTGGGTATAGACTCTTTTCTCTAACAGCTGTTCCAAAGCTTGCCCTACCGATAGGGGGTTGTATAGAATGCCAAACGGATTTATTTCGCATCGAAACTTACTTTGAATCAAACGATTTCCTATATTTTCAGCAAAACAGGAACCAAATAGTGTGATTTGATCCGAATAACGTATCTCAGTCTCCTTTTCGGGTAGCTCAATTTGTGTTCTAAACTCCATAGAATAAACGGTTTTTCCTTTTTTCAATACAAATATAGGCATTGTACCTATATTTATGCTAATTTTGCAGCACATTATCGCATTTGTCAAATGGAATCAATTACTTCTACATATCAGCTTCTTTCGGCTATAAATGATCCGAAAGATTTGCGCCAGTTAGATCTGAAACAACTGCCCCAGGTGTGCAGTGAACTCAGAGGTAAAATAATCGATGAACTCTCCTGCAATCCAGGTCATTTTGGCTCTAGCTTAGGTGTAGTAGAACTTACCGTAGCGCTGCATTATACCTTCAACACCCCTTATGATAGAATTGTTTGGGATGTGGGTCACCAAGCCTACGGTCATAAGATAGTAACAGGCCGAAGAGATCAATTTTGTACCAATCGCAAACTCAATGGTATTCGTCCTTTCCCTTCGCCCGAAGAGAGTGAGTACGATACCTTTACGTGTGGGCATGCCTCTAACTCTATTTCGGCTGCTTTAGGTATGGCTGTTGCTGCTAAGAAGCAGGGCGAGGAGAGTCGTCACGTAGTGGCGGTGATAGGCGATGGCTCGATGAGTGGTGGCTTGGCTTTCGAGGGGTTGAACAATGCCTCTTCGACTCCCAACAATTTATTGATCATTCTCAATGACAATAATATGGCTATTGATCGAAGTGTAGGAGGGATGAAACAGTATCTTTCTGATTTACACCTTTCCGAAACGTACAACAAACTGCGGTACAAGGTTTCGCAACGACTCTACAAATGGGGCATTTTGACCGAAGATCGCCGCAAGGCCATTCTTCGCTTTAACAACAGCTTGAAGTCAATCATTGCCCAACAGCAAAATATCTTTGAGGGAATGAATATTCGTTATTTTGGCCCCATTGATGGCCACGATGTAACCAATTTGGCTAAGGTCATTTCCGAAATAAAGGATATGAATGGCCCCAAATTACTCCATATTTATACCACCAAGGGAAAAGGATTTGAACCTGCCGAGAAAGCAGCTACCGTGTGGCATGCTCCCGGTATTTTTGATAAAGAGACAGGTGAGCGAGTGGTTCATAATACCGATGGATTGCCACCCCTTTTTCAAGATGTATTTGGTAAAACATTGCTAGAATTAGCGCAGCAAAATGAGAAAATCGTGGGAGTTACTCCTGCCATGCCTTCGGGCTGCTCAATGAACCTGCTTATGAAAGCGATGCCCGATAGAGCTTTTGATGTAGGTATTGCCGAGGGGCATGCCGTCACTTTCTCAGCGGGAATGGCCGAAAGGGGATTGATTCCCTTCTGCAACATCTACTCTTCGTTTATGCAGCGTGCTTATGACAATGTGATTCACGATGTGGCTATTCAGCAATTACCTGTTATCTTCTGCCTAGACCGTGCTGGTTTGGTAGGCGAAGATGGCCCTACTCACCACGGCTTTTTTGATTTAAGCTATATGCGTGCTATCCCTCACATGGTGGTAGCCTCTCCTTACAATGAGCACGAGTTGCGTCACCTTATGTATACGGCGCAGCACAACCCCCAGGGGCCCTTCGTAATTCGTTATCCACGTGGCAGAGGTTTCTTGCCAGCGTGGAATTGTCCTATGCAGTTACTTCCGATAGGGAAGGGGCGCAAGCTAAAAGAGGGGAATGAGGTAGCAGTGATAACCTTGGGGCCTATTGGTAATGTGGCTGCAGAGGCTGTTGCCCAGGCAGAGGCTCAAGGGGCAAAGTCCATTGCTCATTACGACCTACGCTTCTTGAAACCACTAGATGAGGAGATGTTGCACGAAATAGGGAAAAAATTCAGCCAAATTGTTACTGTAGAAGATGGTATGCTGAAGGGCGGAATGGGTAGTGCCATTTTGGAATTTATGGCCGACCATGCTTATACCCCACGCGTTAAACGCATAGGGCTGCCCGATCAGTTTGTGCAGCACGGTTCGGTGCAAGAGTTGCACCAATTGTGTGGAACCGATCAAGCAGGAATTTGTAGCGTCTTGTTATCGATTTAATTTAGAAAAGATATGAAAATCATTATTGCTGGAGCAGGTGCAGTAGGAACGCACTTAGCTCAGCTCTTGTCCGACGAGAAAGAGGATATTATCTTAATTGACGAAGATGTAGATAAACTAAGCAAAATGGAATCAAACTTTGATTTGATGACTGCTTGTACATCACCTACCTCCATCAAGGGATTGAAAGATGCCGGAGTGGCCGATGCCGATCTCTTTATTGGGGTAATGACCGAGGAGAGTAGAAACATGACTGCCTGCATGTTGGCCAACAACTTGGGGGCAAAGAAAACGGTTGCTCGGATCGATAATTTTGAGTATCAACTGCCCAAGCACAAAGAGCTGTTTGCCGAGTTAGGTGTGCACTCCTTGATTCACCCCGAAATGTTGGCAGCCAAAGAGATTGTGGACACCGTTAAGATGAGTTGGGTACGCCAGTGGTGGGAGTTTTGTGACGGTGCATTGGTCTTGATTAGTACCAAGTTGCGCGAAACAGCCGAGATTCTCAACGTAACCCTTCAAGAACTAGGTGGGCGTGGTATTCCTTTTCACATCGTAGCCATTAAGCGGGGCGATGAAACCATTATCCCCAGCGGGCGCGATACCCTACAACTGCACGATTTGGTTTACTTTACTACCACCAAGAAGTACATACCTTACCTGCGTAAAATTGTAGGAAAAGAGGATTACCCCGATGTACGCAATGTGATGATTATGGGCGGAAGCCGCATTGCGGTGCGTATGACGCAGTGTATGCCCGACTATATGCAGGTTAAAATCATTGAGAGCGATTTAAAACGTTGCCACCGCCTTACAGAGTTGGTGGACGATAACATCATGATTATTGATGGCGACGGACGCGATATGAATCTCCTCATTGACGAGGGTATTCGCCAGACCGAAGCCTTTGTAGCTCTTACCGATAGCTCTGAGACCAACATCCTAGCCTGCTTGGCAGCCAAGCGAATGGGGGTGCGTAAAACAGTAGCCGAGGTAGAGAACATTGACTACATAGCTATGGCCGAGAGTTTAGATATTGGTACGGTTATCAACAAAAAGATGATAGCTGCCAGCCACATTTACCAGATGATGCTCGATGCCGATGTGTCGAATGTGAAGTGCCTTAGCTTTGGAAATGCCGATGTAGCTGAGTTTACTGTAAAACCCAATGCTAAAATAGCCAAAGGGTGTATTCGTGACATGGGGTTACCCAAAGGGGCTACTATTGGAGGGCTTATTCGTCATGGCGAAGGGGTATTGGTAACTGGTAGCACTGTTCTTCAACCCGATGACCATGTGGTAGTATTCTGCCAAGGTATGTTGATTAAGAAAATAGAAAAATTATTCTAAGTCATGATTAATACCAAAATGATTTGTAGGGTACTGGGCTACCTCTTCTGTATTGAATCGGCTTTTTTGTTGATTTGTTCACTCATGGCTATCTATTTTAATGAGTCCGATGTATCCGCTTTTCTTATCTCTGTAGCAGCCACAGTAACAGCGGGTGGCCTGCTTATTTTTGCTGGAAAAGATGCCGAGCGAAGAATTAGTCGCCGAGATGGATACATTGTGGTCTCTCTCTCTTGGGTGCTCTTTTCGCTCTTTGGTATGCTTCCTTTCTATTTAAGTGGATACATACCCTCTATTACCGATGCCTTTTTCGAAACCATGTCGGGTTTTACCACCACAGGTGCCAGTATTTTAAATAATATTGAAGAGTTGCCTCATGGATTGCTCTTTTGGCGCAGCATGACACAGTGGATTGGGGGGTTAGGTATTATCTTCTTTACCATAGCGGTGCTCCCTATATTTGGCATGGGAGGGGTGCAGCTCTTTGCTGCCGAAGCTACCGGACTGACACACGATAAAGTGCATCCCCGCATTGGGGTGACGGCCAAGTGGATTTGGTCTATCTATTTGGGCTTAACACTAACGGAGGTTATTTTGCTCCTATTGGGTGGCATGTCTCTCTTTGATAGTGTGTGTCACTCCTTTACTACCACCGCTACTGGAGGGTACTCTACCAAGCAAGGGAGTATTGCTGACTTTAACTCTCCTTATATAGAGTATGTAGTTACGCTCTTTATGTTTCTATCGGGGGTCAACTTTACCCTGCTTTACCTCTTCTTTATAAAAGGTAAATTTGACAAGCTACTTAAAAATGTAGAGTTCTTGTGGTACCTTGCTATTGTGCTATTATTGGGTGCAGTAACGACTGTTACCTTGGCATATACCACCTCGATGGAGTGGGAGGAGTCGTTCCGCAAAGCCATTTTCCAGGTTGTATCTTTGCAAACCACCACTGGATTTAGTACGGCCGATTATATGCAGTGGACTCCCTTTTTGTGGACCCTTATGGTCATGATTATGTATCTTGGTGCCTGTGCTGGTTCTACAGCAGGAGGGGTGAAGTGTATTCGCATCATTATTATGGCACGTGCGGTAAAGAATGAGTTTAAGCGTATTATTCATCCCAATGCAGTACTTCCTATCCGTATAAACAATCAGGTGGTTTCGCCTACCATTAAATCGACTGTTTTGGCTTTTATCTTTGTCTACATTGTGATTGTATTTGCCGGATGGCTCGCCTTAACAGCGCTGGGTATGGGTTTTGATGAAGCTTACAGTGTGGTTATCTCTAGCCTTGGCAATGTAGGGCCTGGTTTGGGCGAATGTGGCCCTTCTAACTCTTGGAGTGCTATACCCGATGCTGCTAAGTGGATTGCTGCACTGCTTATGCTCATAGGGCGTTTAGAGATGTTTACCATCTTATTGCTTTTTGCTCCGAGCTTTTGGAAAAGACATTGATGGAGTAGGGTACCGCTAGGCTACTAAAGTTTAGATATACTAAAGGGGAATTTGCTACCAACTGGTTTAGCAAATTCCCCTTTATGGCTACTATGAGCGCTGCATCTGTAGAGGGTAGGCTCTTAACACCCTTTTCGCCAAAACAAAAAAGGTTTTGTAGCTGTTCTATTCTTATCTATTTAACCCTCCTCTCAATCACTTTGAGAGCCTTTTTAATGTAATACGTATGAATCTATTTGTGCTATTTCTGGTGGGATTGGTTATAATCCAGCATTTGGTTATTATGTTTGTTGAAATATTTGCCTGGGAAAGCATTGGCTCCAAACTATTTCTATCCTTGCCCCGTTCTTTGTTTAGGCCTACACGGGTTATGGCTGCCAATCAAGGCATCTATAATGGTATCTTGGTAGCCGGTTTGTTGTGGAGTCTCTTTATTGACGATCCACTCTGGCAACTCTATGTATCTATATTCTTTCTTTCGAGTGTGGTGCTTGTTGCCTTATTTGGGGCAGTAACTGTTGGAATCCGTATCTTCTTGATGCAGGGGGTGCCAGCTTTGATAGCTTTGTTGGCCTTGCTTCTGCTGTGACAGGGTGGGGTAGAATCAAAAAAAGAGCTTCAAACTACCGAAGTAATTTGAAGCTCTTTTTGTTTGCTCTTCCTCTTGGACTTGAACCAAGGACCCTCTGATTAACAGTCAGATGCTCTAACCAACTGAGCTAAGGAAGAAGGTTGCAATTGAGAGACTTTTTGTTTGCTCTTCCTCTTGGACTTGAACCAAGGACCCTCTGATTAACAGTCAGATGCTCTAACCGACTGAGCTAAGGAAGAAGTTTTTCTCTCAATTGCGATGCAAAGATAATAGGTTATTTCGGAATATGCAATATCTTTGCAAAAAAAATATCACTAAATGGATAAAATAATTGGAATGGGCAATGCACTTGTTGACGTTTTGGTAACGTTGCCCAATGAGAATCTACTAACAGAATTGGCCCTTCCGAAGGGGAGTATGCAGCTTATAGACGAAGCACGTTTTCACTCTATTAATCAGAAAATGAATGAGATGAAAACGCAGAAAGCCACCGGCGGATCGGCGGCAAATACGATGTTGGCTTTGGGAAAACTGGGAGCAAAACCTGCTTTTGTAGGGAAAATTGGAAAAGATAGCTTCGGAAACTTTTTTGAGTCAACTGCCAAAGAAAATGGCATTGAAACCAAATTATTCTTGTCAGATCAACCTACCGGAGTGGCATCGACCTTTATTTTACCCGATGGCGAACGTACCTTTGGCACCTATTTAGGAGCAGCTGCCTTGATGAGCTCCGACGAACTCTCGTTGGATCTTTCGTCGAAACTCTTTGCTGGATATACCTATTTTTATGTAGAGGGTTACTTGGTACAAGATCATGCACTCATAACCCGTGCCATGCAGTTGGCCAAGGAGGCGGGTGCACAGGTCTGTATTGACCTAGCTAGCTACAACATTGTGGAGGCGGAGCGTGAGTTCTTAACCACACTTATCACTAAATATGTAGATATCGTTTTTGCCAATGAGTCCGAAGCCTATGCTTTTACAGGCAAAGAGCCCCTCGAAGCACTCGAGCAGATTGCCAGCCTTTGTAGCATAGCCATTGTAAAGGTAGGTGCTAAAGGTTCGTATGTAAAGAAAGGAACCGAAGTCATGAAGATCGAGACTCCTGTAGTGGCCGAGGTAATTGATACCACAGGTGCTGGCGATTTCTATGCAGCTGGATTTATGTATGGCCTTACTTGTGGCTATTCGTTAGATAAGTGCTGTGGCATAGGTTCTATTTTGGCCTCACACGTTATTCAAGAGGTGGGAACAGCCTTGTCCGCAGAGGTTTGGCACGAAATAAAGTTAAAAATAGAGCAGTTTTTGGCAGATTCAATCAATTAATCCCGTTATTTGCCTCCTAACACAACAATCTTACATCATGAAGATACAAACTAAATCGATACTTTTACTCTCGGCAGGAATGGCGTTGGGTGCCTCTTTTTTCAGTTTCTCTAAAAGTGACGACCGCACTTTTCAGATAGTGAAGAACCTAGATATCTTTAACGCCGTATATAAGGAGCTCGACCTCTTTTATGTAGATACCATTAATCCCGAAAAGGTGATACGTTACGGCATTGACGCTATGCTGTCGCAAACCGATCCCTATACAGAGTTTTATCCCGAAGAGGATAATACACTTAAAGAGCTTACTACTGGAAAGTTTGGAGGCATTGGTTCGGCCATACGTTACTACCAAAACCGCGATCGGATAGCTATCGTAGAGCCAGTGGCAGGTATGCCTGCTGCCGAAGTGGGATTGCTACCAGGCGATATCATTCTACAGATAGATGGTAAAGAGATGGTAAAGGGCGATATGGATATTCGTGCCTATGTATCGAAAGTAAGTGAAACACTTCGTGGTGAGCCAGGTACTACCTTGGTGGTTACTGTAGATCGTCCTACCTTGGATGGTAAAGGCGAGGTAAAAGAGTTTAAAGTAACTCGTCGTACCATTCAAACTCCTCCAGTGCCCTACTATGGCCTTATTAAGGAGGATGTAGGGTATATTTCACTCACTGAATTTACCGATAACTGTTCGAAAGAGGTAAAGAAGGCGGTGATTGAGCTGAAGCACCAAGGTGCTACTTCGTTGGTGCTCGATTTGCGCAGCAACGGGGGAGGCTTGCTAGGCGAGGCGGTAGAGATTGTGAATCTCTTTGTACCCAAAGGTAAAGAGGTGGTGGTGACCAAAGGGAAGATTAAACAGGCTGGAAGTACCTATAAAACGACTAGCGAACCTCTCGATCTGGAAATACCACTCGTAGTGCTGGTAGATGGAGCTACTGCATCGGCAGCCGAAATTGTATCGGGTTCGTTGCAAGACTTTGATCGAGCGGTTGTGGTAGGTAGTCGCACTTTTGGCAAAGGATTGGTACAGGTGCCGCGCGAACTTCCCTTCAATAGTAGCATGAAGCTCACTACAGCCAAGTATTACATTCCAAGTGGTCGCTGTATTCAGGCCATTGACTACTCCAAACGAAATGCCGATGGCACGATCGCCCGCATTCCCGATAGCCTTACTACGGTATTCCGTACCGAGGCGGGTCGCGAGGTACGCGATGGGGGAGGTATTCGTCCCGATACAGAGGTAAAAGCGGAGCGTTTTCCCAATATACTCTATTACTTGATGAATGACGATCTGATTTTCGATTATTCGGTTCAGTATGGATTAAAGCATCCGCAGATTGCTGCCGTTGAGGCATTCCAGCTGAGTGATGCCGATTATGCAGCGTTTAAAGAGATGGTGCAGGTGCGTAACTTTACTTACGACCGCCAGAGCGAGAAGGCATTGAAGAACTTGAAAGAGTTGGCCGAGTTTGAGGGCTATATGGAGGAGGCCGCTACCGAGTTTGCAGCACTTGAAGCTAAACTGACTCACCAGGTAGAACGCGATTTGGACTATTTTGCTCCTGCTATTAAGGATGCCATCACACAGGAAATTGTGAAACGTTATTATTACCAGCGTGGAGCCATTATTCAGCAGCTCAAACAAGACCCCGATGTAGAAAAAGGGGTGGAGTTATTGAAAGATAGTGCGGCCTATGCTGCCCTTTTAGATCCCACTGTAGCGGTGGTAGCAGCTACTAAGTAGGTTTTACTGTCCACTCTAGTCGGCAGTGCTGCCCACTCCAGTCGGCAGTGCTGCCCACTCCAGTCGGCAGTGCTGCCCACTCCAGTCGGCAGTGCTGCCCACTCCAGTCGGCAGTGCTGCCCACTCCAGTCGACAGTGCTGCCCACTCCAGTGGGCAATGCTAAATGAATGAATGATATAATTCGATGAATCTGTTTAGAAATAATTCATCGAATTATGCCAAAATAATAGCGAGGCTGCTTTCTCGGAAGAAAGCAGCCTCGCTATTATACTGATTCAGTAGCTGTGTAGATTATTTCTTTACACGGTTACCGTAACGGTTCATGAACTTGTCAACACGTCCAGCTGTATCTACCAATTTAGATTTACCTGTATAGAAAGGGTGAGACGTGTTAGAGATTTCTATCTTTAATACTGGATAAGTTTCACCTTCGAATTCAACAGTTTCTTTTGTATTACAAGTTGAACGTGATAAGAACATATCGCCATTAGACATATCTTTGAATACCACTGGACGATAATTTGCAGGATGAAGATCTTTTTTCATTGCTGTTGCTATTTATTTTTATTATATTATTGTACTATTTTGGTAAGAAATAGTGTAATGGGCCATTTCAGGATGCAAAGGTAATGCTTTTTATCTGAAACCAAAAATGTTACTCTTTTTTTTTGTGAAAGGCTCTCTTTTTTCGCAGATTGAGTGTTTGTAACGTAGAGATTGCAATTTAGCAGCATGAGGCGAAGAAGCGAAGAAAATAGTAGCAAAATAGGTGCTTTAGGGCATATTTTTAGTGCAGAATCTAGCAGGGTTCAAACATTTATATCTAAATTTGCGATGGAAATTAATTCACTAACCATTATAAATTATCAAACAATGATTAACTACAAAGATTTAGGTCTTGTAAACACCAGAGAGATGTTTGCAAAAGCTATCAAAGGCGGATATGCGATTCCTGCATTCAACTTCAACAACATGGAGCAATTGCAAGCTATCGTTAAAGCTGCAGTAGACACAAAATCTCCTGTTATTATTCAAGTATCGAAAGGTGCTCGTCAATATGCTAACCAAACATTGCTTCGTTACATGGCCGAAGGTGCTGTAGCTTATGCAAAAGAGTTGGGCGCTGCTAAACCTGAAATCGTATTGCACCTTGACCACGGAGATTCATTCGAAACATGTAAATCATGTATCGACATGGGCTTCTCTTCAGTAATGATTGATGGTTCACACCTTCCTTACGATGAGAACGTAGCGTTGACTAAGAAAGTAGTTGAGTACGCACACCAATTCGACGTAACAGTTGAAGGTGAACTAGGTATCTTGGCTGGTGTAGAAGATGACGTATGTGCAGAACACCACACTTATACTGAACCAGACGAAGTAGTAGATTTTGTAACTAAAACAGGTTGCGATAGCTTGGCTATCTCTATCGGTACATCACACGGTGCGTTTAAATTCAAACCAGAGCAATGTACAAAAGATGCAAACGGCCGTTTGGTTCCTCCTCCTTTGGCATTCGATGTATTGGCAGGTGTAGAAAAAGAACTTCCTGGTTTCCCTATCGTACTTCACGGAGCTTCTTCAGTTCCACAAGAAGAAGTAGCGCTTATCAACCAATTTGGTGGTGCTCTTGAGGCTGCTATCGGTATTCCTGAAGAGGAGTTGCGTAAAGCTGCTGCTTCTGCAGTATGTAAAATCAACATCGACTCTGACTCTCGTTTGGCAATGACAGCGGCTATCCGTCAAACATTTGCTGAAAAACCAGCTGAGTTCGATCCACGTAAATACCTAGGTCCTGCACGCGAAAGCATGGAGAAACTTTACAAACACAAAATTGTGAGCGTATTGGGTTCTGATAACAAGCTAGAGGCATAATTTAGATATACACCTTTATCCTATAAGTAAGAGCTGCTTCCTGCAAAGGGGGCAGCTCTTTTTAGCTTCTATCCATCAGTTCTAAATAGCTTGCATAGAGTTCTTCTCTCCCTTTTTACTCCTCTTTTGGTCATGTAGTGGGGAGATTGCCTTTTTACTCCTCTTTTTATCTTCTTTTTTTATTTAATAGTTAAATAACTAAACTTTTTTTTGTGTATGTTTGTTTTTGATATTTAATAAACAATCTAAAAGAAGACACAATAGTATGAAAACATCAACTGTAAAACCAGCCCATGGAAAATTAGGCGTTATGGTCGTAGGGTTGGGAGCGGTAACCACGACATTTATTACTGGGGTATTAATGGCCCGTAGGGGGCTTGCCAAGCCAGTAGGTTCACTTACGCAATACGATAAAATAAGAGTTGGAAGGGGAGAGGAGAAAAAATACCTGCCATTCAACGAAATTGTACCACTTACTCCACTATCGGATATGGTATTTGGAGCATGGGATGTCTATCCACAAAATGCTTTTCAATCGGCTATGTATGCCGAAGTCTTGAAAGAGAAAGATATTCTGGCTGTTCGCGAGGAGTTGGAGAAAATCACTCCCTTAAAGGCTGCTTTTGATAAGAACTATGCCAAGCGATTGGATGGTGACCATGTGAAGCAGTGCGCTAACCGCTGGGAGATGATGGAGCAGATTCGTGCGGATATTCGTCAATTTAAAGCGGCCAATAATTGCAGTCGTATCGTTGTGATGTGGGCTGCTTCTACTGAAATTTATGTACCTGTGGCACCCGAAGTACACGGAACCTTGGCTTCGCTAGAGGCGGCTATGAAGGCAAATGATACCACACACATTGCTCCTTCTATGTGTTATGCCATGGCTGCCTTGCTGGAGGAGGCTCCTTTTATTATGGGTGCTCCCAATACTACGGTCGATATTCCTGCCATATGGGAGTTGGCCGAGAAGGTAAAAATGCCTATTGCAGGAAAAGATTTCAAGACGGGACAAACCTTGGTTAAATCGGGATTTGCACCTATTATCGGTACCCGCTGCTTGGGACTTAATGGGTGGTTCTCGACCAATATATTAGGAAATAGAGATGGATTGGTGCTCGATGAGCCGCAAAACTTCTTGTCGAAAGAGATGAGTAAACTCTCTACGCTTGAATCGATATTGGTGCCCGAAGCGCAACCCGATCTTTATAAGGATTACTACCACAAGGTACGGATTAACTACTACCCACCCCGTAATGATAATAAAGAGGGATGGGATAATATTGATATTTTTGGTTGGATGGGTTACCCCATGCAGATTAAGATTAACTTTTTGTGTCGCGACTCTATCTTGGCGGCTCCGCTAGTACTTGATTTGGTACTCTTGAGTGACTTGGCTGCACGAGCAGGTCGTTACGGTATTCAGCGCTTTTTGAGCTTCTATCTTAAAAATCCGATGCATGACTATACGCAAGGTGAGGTACCCATTAATAACCTTTATCAGCAATACACCCTACTTAAAAATGCCATCCGCGAAATGGGAGGGTATGAAGGCGATGAGGAGATTGATTAATTAGCCAACTAGCCAATTGATGGATGGAGCCATTCATTGAATATATAATTGGATAAGCTTTGGTTGAACCATTGGAATACTTTCTAATATCGCTTTTCTATTTACCTATATAGCCCGTAAACTTCTAATGAGGAGTTTACGGGCTATATAGGTAAATAGTAGGATGTTACTCTTTCTATTTAGCTGTTGGGTAAGGCAACAGTTTCTAGTCTAGGAATGGTAGGAAATAGAATAGATTGTGGTGGACTCTTTAACTCCAGATTTGCTTCGCACGGTATCCATGCCCAGAATAGAGAGCCCTCTCCCAGTTTACTCTTTACCCCCACTTTTCCTCCCATGTGTTCGGTGATGCCTTTTACAATCGATAGTCCTAGGCCGGCACCTTGTAGGAAGGATCCACCCTTTTCAAACCTTCTAAAGAGCATCTCTTGTTTATCTGCTGCTACGCCTATGCCGGTATCTTTGGTAAAGAGTATCAATCCTCCTTGGCGGTACTCATAACCAAAACGTATCTCTCCTTGATCTGTGTACTTTAGGGCATTTGTTAAGAAGTTCATGGCTATTTGTGTACATTTACTCTGATCTACGGTCACTATGCATTTATGATAGGGGTTGTGCGCAATTAGTTTAACTCCTGGTTTGTTGTAAAGCTTTTGTTGTTTTACAAACAGATCTTCCATGTAATGGGCATAGTCAAAAGTGGTTAGATTAAGTTCAATGGTGCCAGCTTCAATTTTGGAGTAATCTAAAATGTCCCCAATAAGGTGTAGTAGCAGTTGGTTGTTTGAGTTGATATAACCAATGTATTCTCTCTTCTCTTCTTCGTTTTCGGTCTCTTGCAGTAGTTCTGAATAGCCTACAATGGCATTTAGAGGCGTGCGTATCTCGTGACTCATATTGGCTAGGAATACCGATTTGAGTCGGTCAGACTCTTCGGCTTTCGATCTGGATACCTCTAGGTCTGCAATTAACTTTTTGTATTCGGTTACATCGTCTAATCGTAGAATAACCCCTTTGGGTACTCCTTCGGTATCGGGTACTCGGATGGTGGTCGATTTGTACCAGATGCCCTTTTCGGACAAAAATTCATACTCTGATACAGACTGGGTAGCAAGTGCTTTGGATATGGGGCATAGTTGGCAGGGTTTTTTTTCTCCTTTTGCCTCGTAGCAGATGGTGTTGGGGGTGCCATACATCTGCTTATACTCTCCCGATAGTGCGCTTTCGGCATTGCTCCAGATTGTTTTGTAGTCTGTAGTAACATAAGCGAGTAGTGAATGGGAGTTGTTTAGAATAAGTTCGTTGTACTTGTTTACTCTAGCCAACTCTAGCTCTCCCTTTTTTCGGTCATTGATATTGACTGTTAGTCCCGATGCCAGTTTGTATGGTTTCTTCTCTTCGGATAGGCTTTCGATGGCTAAATTGCTTTCCCACCACTCATACTCTCCCTTCTTTTCAATATCTAATCTAAATTGAAAGGAGCTTGTTTGGGGAGATGGCTCCTGTAAGATGTGCTGTAGTCTCTCTAAAAAGGATGCTCTATCTTCGGGGTGTACCACCTTGATAAACTCTTTGTATGGAATGGAACCTTTGATATCCCTCTCTAGATGCATGTTGTGCTCTATGTTTAGGTGGTCAAAACGGCTGTCGAAATGCCACGAATAGGCTTTGAGAGCTGGCATGAGTGTAGATAAAAAGCGTTTGGCTTTTAGGCTCTCTGTTAGGTCTGTACGCGATATGAGTAGCTGTTCTTCGTTGTTGTAGCGAATCATCTTCTTGCTTACCACTGTGTCTAAAAGTCGCCCCTCTTTGGTTTGAATAATCTCGAGTGCTTCGTAGCTGCCATGTTGCTGAATAAACTCGCTCTCTTTCTCTTTTCTTGAGCTAAGTATTTTATAGATAGAGGTAACGCCTGTTTCGGCACCATATTGTACCATGGCTGCCTTGTTGGCATAGGTGTATAGTTTGGTCTTTACGTTTCGGATTAAAATAGGTATGGGAAGGCTCTCTAGTATAAGCTCTAACCGGTTGTTCTGTAACTTAATTTCATTGATTCTTTTCTCTAACTCTTCTTGATAGTTTACCTCTCTGGTTATGTTTCTTCTAACACCCATAACCGATTTTAGTTGGTTGTTCTCAAAAATGGGTACAAAGGAGGTGAGGTAGTTTCTGCTTCCTTTGGCACTGTTGAACCGAAAATGATGGGTTGATTTGGTTAGCTCTTGTTTTTCAACTTTGTTGAGTGTCTCTACTATCTCTTCCCTATCATCGGGGTGAATGCGTGCTAAAAAGTAATCGCGGCTTATTCCTTCTTTTTTATCTTGGTTTATGCTATTGCCATCTATCATGGTAAACTGCTGCTGCTGGCAGTTATACTCCCAGGTACTCATTTCGCCCACTTCTAGGGCCATCATAATTTTTTTCTGCAAGTTACTTAAGCGGTTGTTGAGTCTATTCTCTTCGGTTATATCTTTCCAAATACCATGAATGTTGAGTCCTGTTGCACGCTCTTGTTGTTCCAAGATGGCACTTACTCTATAGAGTCTATTCTCTTGGTGGTAGAGGCTTTGCACCCAAATCTCAATATCAGTCAAAGGCTCCTGGCCTGACGCTATGGTTTGTATGTAGCGTAGGAGTTTTATTTTATCCTCTTTTCGTACATAGTTAATAGATTGCTTGTCTAATTGGTGCACTTCGCCGCAGTAGGTTGTAACTACGCTGTGGCCACTAGTAAGGTTATAATCCCATCGGTATAGCTTGCCTGCTGTAAGAGATAGGTTTAATTGGTTTATCAACTTTTGTTGCTCTGCAATTGTCTCCGAGAAACGTCTGTCTGTCAGTTCTCCTTTTTTGATTGCACGCTTAGTTTGTCGTCTCATCATTACTATAGAGCCTATCCAAAGGGTAATGATGCTTACTATAGCGAGTAATGAGAAGATGTAATAGGGGTCGTTGGCTTGGCTGCTGGTAAGTAGCTGCTCTGAAGTGGTGTGTGAAGAGGCATATAGGGTATTTGCAAACAGAAGCGTAGGTGCTGCAATTGGCAATAGGTGTTTATTCATCTGTAGGGTGCTTTGTGCGTGTTGCGTTTATTTTGAAACAGTAAAAGCTTTTAACCTTTATTTATCGGTTTTCTATCTTGCAAATGTAATAAATATTTTAATTTAACCAAGTATACGTTTATTTATTCCTTTTGAATTTCTTTACATTTGATTCTTTTTTGATGCTCTTTCTGTTAATTTGCTCTTCTATGGCACCTTCTTTTTCTCTCTTTATCGGTTTGTAGAGAATCTATATTCTTTTCAAGTGGTTTCAGGTGAAACAACTTTGGTTAAACGGTATTTTTATTTAAGCTAACCTTCAGTTTATAGATAGAATCAAGATTCTTTACATCGAGAGGTGGGTGAGTAAAATGATATAGCCTTTTTAGTTGGTTTTATCATTTGTCTATTAATAGGTTAACTTTATTGTGATTTGTTCGGGAGGGGTAAATCTATTTGACATTGGTTTTTACTTCTCTTTTCTGTATTGGTGGGGCGACATAGAGGTGTGTCGCTTAAAGTAGCGACCAAAGAAAGATTGATCGGGAAAAGCGAGTTGGTGGGCTATCTCTTGAATAGTTTGGTTGGTAGAGCGTAGTAATAATTTAATCTCTAATAAGGCGTGGTGGTCAATAATGGCTTTTGCTTTTTTACCTGTTACTTGGTTTACTACACTCGAAAGGTAGCGCGGGGTTATAAAAAGTTCTTTGGCGTAGAAAGAGACTTCGCGCTGTGTGCGGCAGTGTTGTTGCACCAAGAGGATAAAGTTCTTGAACAGTTCCGTTTGTCTACTCATTCCTTCGGGATTTATGGTCGCTACACAGCAGCGTTGAGTCTTATCGTACACATCGAGTAGAAAGGCTTGAAGCAGGTTGCGAGCAATCTCTTGTTGGTAGATATTTTCTTTCTCTTCGTATAAGTTAAGTAGAATATATAGCAGGCTTCGGATGGGTTTGGTCTGGTTGCGTGTTAAATTTACGCAGGGATTTTTGCGTATGAAGGCAAAGAATGAGGGGTCAAATCGCAACGTAATCTCTCGAAAGAGTGTGTTAGAGAGTGTGATGTAGGAGATAGAGAAATCATCACTCATCTGGCTTACTTCTACCATGCTTCGGGGTAAAAGAATGGCTTGGGTATGGGCTTCCATTTTAAAACGCTCCAGGTTAATGGTAAGCCAGGCTGTACCGCGGTGGCAGAGTAAAAAAGCTGCATCTTCTAGCTTAAAAAGCTCATCCTTATTCCAAGGAAGTTCATTGGATGCGGTAAATGTGTAGTGGGCTGTTGTAAAATCGGACATGGGCCTATTCTTCTTTAATTTCTACAAAAATAGACTTTTTTGTCCTAAATAGCCCCTTTTTTGTTCTGAAAATGAACAATTGCAGCGACAAAACGAACGCGTTTTTTGTTTGGAAAGAGGCTACCTTTGCAGCCATAAAAAGATTATAATAGGAATATGGTATTAGGTAAAAAGAGTTTACTGCACCTGCTAATGGTAGTGTGTGGATTGGCGCTGTGCAGTTCGTGCAAGCAGCCTGTAGCAGCCCCCCCCGCTGCTACGTATAGAGTGATGAAGGTAACTAAAGTAGATAGAGTGCTATCTAGCAACTATTCGGCTACCATTGCGGGCCGACAAGACATTGACATCTATCCGCAGGTATCGGGTGTATTGACTAAGTTGGCGGTTCAAGAGGGGCAACGAGTAAAAAGAGGAGAGCTTCTTTTTGTGATTGACCAAGTGCCTTACCAAGCAGCCTTGGCTACGGCCAATGCCAATGTAGCAGCTTCTAAAGCAGCAGTGGCCATTGCTCAACTTACCTACGACAGTAAACAAGAGCTTTATGCTAGTCAGGTTATTTCGGAGTTCGACTTGCGTACTTCTGAGAATAGTTTGTTGAGTGCAAAGGCACAATTGGCGCAAACAGAGGCTCAACAGCTTAATGCGCGCAACAACCTTTCGTATACCGAGGTGCGTAGTCCATCGGATGGGGTAGTAGGTACCCTTCCTTACCGCGTAGGTACCCTAGTTACTGCTTCGTTACCTCGTCCGCTTACTACGGTCTCTGATAACTCCGAAATGTATGTCTACTTCTCGATGAGTGAGAATCAACTATTGGCTTTGACACGTCAATTTGGCTCTAAAGAGGCACTCTTGGCACAAATGCCTGTGGTAGAGTTGGTGCTGAATGATAAGAGTAACTATGGTGAGAAGGGGCGTATTGAAACCATTAGTGGGGTGGTAGATCGCACTACTGGAACAGTTAGCTTGCGTGCTGCTTTCCCCAATGTACAGGGGTTGCTCTACAGTGGTACTTCGGGTAGTGTAGTTATTCCAGTGGAGAGACCGGGTAGTTTAGTTATTCCCCGTACAGCCACTTTCGAACTGCAAGACAAAGTATATGTCTATAAGGTGGTAGATGGAGTTGCGAAGTCGGCCCTGGTATCGGTTACCCGTGTAGAGGGTGGCAAAGAGTATATTGTTACCGAAGGATTGCAAGAGGGCGAGACCATTGTAGCCGAAGGGGTAGGTCTGTTACGCGAAGGAACTCCTATTCAAGTATCTACTAATTAATTTGTCTCTATGAACTTAAGACTATTTATAGAACGTCCCATTTTATCGGGCGTAATCTCCATTTTGGTGGTGGTGATGGGGCTCATTGGGCTCTTCACCCTGCCCGTAGAGCAATACCCTGATATTGCACCCCCTACCATTCAGGTTAGTACCAACTACTTTGGTGCCAGTGCCGAGACATTGCAAAAGAGTGTAGTAGCTCCTCTAGAGGAGGCTATTAATGGGGTAGAGAATATGATCTATATGACCTCCTCTTCGACCAACTCGGGCTCGGTGGGTATTACCGTCTATTTTAAGCAAGGGACTGATCCCGATATGGCAGCCGTCAATGTACAAAACCGTATATCGAAGGCTACGGGGCGCCTACCAGCCGAAGTAACGCAGGTAGGGGTATCGACTGCCAAACGACAAACCAGTATCCTGCAACTCTTTGCCCTTCATAGTCCCGATGGCACGTACGATGAGAACTTCTTATCAAACTACATTCACATTCACCTAAAACCCAATATTCTTCGTATTCAGGGGGTAGGTGATATGATGGTAATGGGGGGCGACTATGCGATGCGTATTTGGTTAAAGCCCGATCGGATGGCACAGTACAAGTTGGTTCCCTCGGATATTACAGCGGTATTGGCTGAACAAAACATAGAGTCGGCTACGGGGGCTTTTGGTGATAACTCGCCTGAAGCTTACCAATACACCATGCGCTACAAAGGGCGTTTGATTACTGCCCAGGAGTTTGATGAAATTGTGATACGCTCTACCGAGAATGGGGAGGTGTTGAAATTGAAAGATATAGCCGATGTAGAACTGGGACGTGAAAACTACTCGTTTAAAGGGACTACGAATGGTAATCCAGGAATCTCGTGTATGGTTTACCAAACAGCTGGTTCGAATGCAACGGAGGTAAATAAGAACATCGATGCTTTCTTGGCTGAGGCTGCAAAAGAGTTGCCTGCTGGGCTAGAGATTACGCAGATTATGAGTTCGAATGACTTCTTATTTGCTTCGATTGAGAAGGTGATTATTACGTTGTTGGAGGCTATTCTGCTGGTAATCCTGGTGGTTTATATTTTCTTGCAAGATATTCGTTCGACCATTGTACCGTTGGTAGCTATTATTGTATCGTTGGTCGGTACCTTCGCTTTTATGAGTTTGGCTGGGTTTAGTATTAACCTTATTACACTCTTTGCCTTGGTGCTGGTGATTGGTACGGTGGTAGATGATGCCATTGTGGTGGTCGAGGCGGTACAGGCACGTTTTGATGTGGGGTATCGCTCTTCGTACATGGCCAGCATTGATGCTATGAAGGGAATTAGCAATGCCATTATTTCGACTACGCTGGTCTTTATGGCGGTATTTATCCCCGTATCGTTTATGAGCGGTACGTCGGGTACCTTCTATACGCAATTTGGTTTGACCATGGCGGTATCGGTGGGTATCTCTACCGTAAATGCCTTGACGCTTAGTCCAGCACTTTGTGCCTTGTTGCTCAAGCCCTATTTAAATGAAGATGGTAGCGAGAAGGTAAACTTTGCTTCGCGTTTTCGTAAGGCTTTTAATGCTGCCTTCGAGGTGGTCATAGGGAAGTATAAAAAGATAGTACTCTTCTTTATGAAGCGTCAGTGGCTTACGTGGAGTCTCTTGGCTGCTTCGGTTGTGGCACTCGTTCTGTTAATGAATAGTACCAAAACCAGTTTGGTACCTAATGAGGATCAAGGAGTGGTTTTTGTCAATGTCAATACGGCTCCTGGTAGTTCGTTAAGTACTACGCACGAAGTGATGACTCGCATTGAACAGTCGGTGAAAGATATTCCTCAATTGGAAAATATTCAAAAGGTGTCGGGGTATGGATTGATAGCAGGACAAGGAACCTCTTTTGGTATGCTTATTCTAAAATTGAAGAATTGGGACGATAGACCAGGAGCTCAGAACTCGGTCGATGCAGTAATTGGGCAGGTATATGGACGTACTGCACACATCAAGGATGCCTCTATCTTTGCCATGTCGCCTGGTATGATTCCGGGTTATGGTATGGGAAACTCGTTGGAGCTACACATGCAAGATATTCAAGGGGGCGATGTAGATGAGTTCTTTCAAATTACCCAACAATATTTGGGTGCCTTGAACCAACGTCCTGAGATAGCGCGTGCCTTTTCTACTTTCGATGTACGTTTTCCGCAGTGGATGGTGGATGTAGATGCGGCTAAATGCAAGCGTGCAGGTATATCGCCTGCCGAGGTACTTAGTGTTTTATCGGGTTACTATGGAGGGCAATATGTTTCCAACTTTAACCGTTTCTCTAAAGTGTACCGGGTTATGCTACAAGCCGAACCACAATATCGATTGGACGAGACCTCGCTTGATAATGCTTTTGTTCGCTTAAGCAATGGAGAGATGACTCCGTTAAGTCAGTTTGTTACCCTTACTCGTACCTATGGGGCCGAGGCATTGACTCGTTTTAATATGTATAACTCCATTGCAGTGAACGCCATGCCCGCCGATGGTTATAGTACGGGTGATGCCATTAAGGCAGTGCAAGAGGTGGCTGCAGAGGCACTTCCTAAAGGATATGGTTATGACTTTGGTGGAATTACGCGCGAGGAGACGCAACAAGGAGGAACAACGGCGATTATTTTTGCCATCTGTTTGTTGATGATTTACCTTATCTTAAGTGCACTTTACGAAAGCTTTATTGTCCCTTTTGCAGTACTGTTGTCGGTGCCAATGGGTTTGATGGGCTCGTTCTTGTTTGCCAAGATGATGGGATTGGAGAATAACATCTACCTGCAAACAGCACTAATTATGTTGATTGGTCTTCTTTCTAAAACAGCTATTTTGATTACAGAGTATGCCAGTGAACGCAGGAAGGCGGGTATGAGTATTACATCGGCAGCACTTTCGGCAGCCAAGGCACGTTTCCGTGCCATTTTGATGACAGCTCTTACCATGATTTTTGGTTTGCTTCCGCTTTTGGTCGCTTCGGGGGTAGGAGCCAACGGAAATATTTCGTTGGGTGCAGGTGCCGTAGGGGGTATGGTTATTGGTACCTTGGCGCTACTCTTTATTGTACCCTCTTTCTTTATTGTTTTCCAATCGTTGCAGGAGCGTATTCGCCCCGTGCAAACAGAGCCTAGTCATGATTGGCAAATTCAAGAAGAGAAGAAGGTGGCTACGCAAGAGAGAAAGGAACATTTAGCAGAAAAAGGAGAAAAGAGATGAATAAAATAGGATTAATAGGTTTAGTATGTAGCTTGGGGTTAAGTAGCTGCGGTATCTATAGTAGCTATAAGGCAGTAGAAGAGCTTCCACTAGCTAGTTATGGTGATGAGGCTGCCTTGCTACCTGCCGCCCAAGATAGTGTGCCCTCTTTGGGTAGCTGGGAGTGGAGAGAATTACTAACAGATAGTTTATTACAGGGACTAATCGAAAAGGGGTTGGCACAGAACAATGATTTGCTTATTGCCGAACAACGAATTACGGCTTCGCAAGCATCCTTGCGGGCTGCTAAGTTGGCCTTCTTCCCCTCACTGGGATTGGCTCCTCAGGCTACGGTGAATAGCTTTCAAGGGAGCTCGCCTTTGCAAACCTACAGTTTGCCTGTTTCGGCCAGCTGGGAGGTGGATTTGTTTGGACGTATGCGCAATGCCAAGCAACAAGCCAAAGCAGCCTATTGGCAAAGTGTGGAGTACAAGCAAGCAGTAAAGACCCAATTGGTAGCGGGAATTGCCAATACTTACTTCTCGCTTTTAATGGTCGATGAGCAGCTGCGTATTACAGAGCAAACGGCCGAGAGCTGGAAAGAGGCGGTGAGCTCTATGCAGGCTATGATGCGTGCAGGAATGGCCAATGAGACAGCAGTAGCACAGTTTGAGGCTACCTACTACCAAGTGTGTAGCTCGGTAGTAACACTCAAGGAGCAGCGTAACCAAACCGAGAATGCTTTGTCGTTGCTATTGGGAGAACCCCTTCAGGTGATTGAGAGAGCTACCTTGGCAGCGCAACTATTGCCTACTCAATTTGCTATTGGTGTACCAGTCGATATGCTTGCTAACCGTCCAGATGTACGTTTGGCCGAGCGTCAGTTGGAACAAGCTTTCTACTTAACCAATCAGGCACGTGCTGCTTTCTATCCTTCACTGGTGTTAAATGGCACGGCTGGATGGAGCAACTCGGCAGGTATGATGATTGTCAATCCAGCTTCGTTGGTGGCTTCGGCAGTAGCATCGCTTACGCAACCTATCTTTGCCAAAGGACAAAATAGTGCGCAACTTAAGCGGGCGAAAGCGCAACAAGAGGAGGCAAGGTTGTCGTTTCAGCAGACGGTTTTGGCTGCAGGTAATGAGGTAAACAATGCTTTGGTACAGTTTCAAACAGCTCAAGAGAAGCGTGCTTATCTTGATAAACAGATTGCTTCGTTAACGCGTGCTTATGAGCACACCTCTCTTTTAATGAAACACAGTAGTACTACCTATCTAGATGTTTTGACTGCTCGCCAGGGTTTGTTGAATGCTGAGTTAGCGCAAGTGGCTAATCGTTTTAGTGAGTTGCAAGGGGTGATTAATCTCTATTCAGCTTTGGGCGGAGGAAGGTAGAAAACTTCTTATGCTCGTTGCATTTGAATTAAGAAAGGTTGTATGGCTCTTCTGCTAGTTGTAATTAGTAGGAGAGTACTGCAACCTTTTTAGCTTCTCAATGCCTCTAACTACTCTCTTAAGTAGAACTCTTAGGTATATTAACACCAAAAGCTCCTCCCTTTCACCGTGTGTGAATGGAGGAGCTTTTTATATGCCTATAATTGTGGTCCCTGTTTAGTGGAGAGTGATGTCACTCTTCTTCTCTCTGGCTCTTTTTTACTTTCGTCTTTTCTTAGATATTGGGTGTTTCCCACTTCTTGGTCTCTGTGCATGATAGGTTGACTACCTGATCGCCACACTTGATGATGAATGCTCCTTTCTCAAGAATCCATTTGCCATCGTAACCCACAAATGCAAGATCACTTGCTTTGAGTTTCATTGTAACGGTTTTTGTTTCGCCTGGTTCGAGCTCTACCTTTTCGAAGTTACGAAGGCGGATGTTGTCTGGGCTGAGGCTAGCTACTACATCGCGTGAGTAGAGCAGTACGCTCTCTTTGCCAGCTACCTTACCTGTATTGGTGACATCAACGGTAAAGGTTAATTCATCAGTGGCTCTGAATTGGCTCTGGCTGGCTTTGAGGTTGCTGTAAGCAAATGTTGTGTAGCTTAATCCGAAACCAAAGGGCCACTGTACATCCATTACCGAGTCGTAGTTGTAGTTACCATCCATTTGACCTACATTTTCGCAAGGTTTGTAATCGTAGGTGGCCAATGAGTTGATTAATCGTGGGTAAGTAAAGGGTAGTTTACCGCTAAAGTTAGCATCGCCTGCCAATAGATTGGCCAGTGCATCGCCACCGTAGTTACTAGGAAGCATTACATTTACCACCGCTTTTGCTAGTGGCTCAATTTCGTTGATAATACGTGGCCGGCCTTGGTTCAACACCATTACTACCGGTTTACCAGTAGTTGCTAGTGCTTTTACCAGCTCTTTCTGGTTGGTTGATAGATTTAAATCAGTCAAGTTACCTGGAGTTTCGCAGTATGAGTTTTCACCAATGCAAGCGATGATTACATCAGCTTTGGCAGCTGCGGCCACTGCTTTCTCAATTTGGGGAGTATGTTCTTCCCAATAGAGCCCTTCGTTGTTGTACAATACACCAGGTTCGTAGATGATGTTCTCTTTGCCAAACTTGTTGCAGAGTGCTTCGTAAATGGTGTTGTAGGCTTCTGCATATTTATCGGCATCTTTCCCCTGCCAAGTGTAGCTCCAGCCACCATTGAGCGAACGCATGGAGTTGGCATTGGGTCCTGCCAATAATATTTTGGTACCTTTTTTAAGTGGTAGCAATTGGTCGTTGTTCTTAAGCAACACTTCCGACTCTTCTGCCGCTTGTAGTGCCTCTTTAGCGAAATCGGCACAAGCAAACTTGTCGTAAGGCTGAATATCCCAATAGGGTTTCTCGAATAGATTGAGTCTCAATTTGAGGCGCAATACACGTGCTACTGCATCGTTGATACGTTCCATAGATACCTCTCCCTCATCTACGAGCTCTTTTAAGTAGTCGCAGAAACTTACTTCGTAGGGTACCATCGACATATCTACCCCTGCATTGATAGAGATTTTGATAGCCTCTTTTTTGCTTTCGGCTACGTGGTCGCGGCTATAGAGGTTGTTGATATCTGCCCAGTCGGTAACAATCATTCCATCCCAGTTTAGATCCTCTTTTACCCATTCTGTAAGCAACTCTTTGTTGGCGTGGAAGGGCATCCCGTTATCAATTCCTGAGTTTACCATGATAGATAGGGCCCCTGCACGGATAGAGGCTAAGAATGGAGCGAAGTGTTTCTCGCGCATATCGCTGCGTGAAATAGAAGAGGGGGTACGGTCTTTGCCCGATACGGGTACACCATATCCCATAAAGTGTTTTAAGCAAGCGGCTACATGGTTGGGACCGATGTTATTTAGGTCCTCTCCTTGGAATCCTTTTACTGCCTCTACCGCCATGGCTACATTTACATAGGTATCTTCGCCAAAACTCTCCCACATACGTGGCCAGCGTGGGTCTCTCCCTAAGTCCATAACAGGGGCATAGGTCCAAGGAATGCAGCCCGCTTTGGTTTCGTAGGCCGATATCTCAGAGCCACGGCGTACCAATGCGCGGTTGAAGGTAGCAGCCATGTTGATTCCCTGAGGGAAGAAGGTGGCATCTCTGGTATAAGTTGCCCCGTGAATTTGGTCTACTCCATAAATGCAAGGAATGCCCATGCTCTCGATAGATGCTTTCTGTATATCGGTAATAAGTTCTGCCCATACCTCTTTGGTTTGAGCCACGCTTAAAGGTACATTTAGGATGGATCCTACTTTGTATTTCTGAATTACATGTTGTAGCTTCTCTTGGCTTAGCTTGAATACCTCTTTGCTGTTGAAATCCGTTATTTCGTCGATGGTGATCTCGCACATCTGACCAATTTTCTCTTCGAGTGTCATCTTTTTCAAGAGTGCTTCAATTTTTGCCTCTATAGCCGGATCGGCTGGAATAGCAGGGGCAACCTGCTGTGCATTTGCTGATAGCAGTGTGCTGGCACAAACCATGGTGGATAGGATTAGTTTTTTCATATAATAGTAGATTGATTAAAATGTATGCCTGTTTGTATCATCATACAGTGGCAAAGATAGCTGTTCTGCTTCTTTAAAGAGTAATGCTTTGTTAGCCTTTTTCTACACTTTGAGTACGATTGATAGGGCAAAAATAGCTTTTCTAGGTCAGCCATGAAATAGTTAACAGAATATTAAAACATTTGGTTATTCAACGGAATACATTACATTTGTGATTAAACAAATTAATACCCTCTATGAAACATTTGAAACTAGAAATAGAACTCACCTCTTGCAGCTACGAAGAGCTTTCGGTCGCAGAGCAGGCCTTGATTGATGCTGCTAAGGATGCTACGAAGCGAAGCTATGCACCTTATTCAAACTTTTCGGTAGGGGCTGCTGCTCTTTTAGCCAATGGGGTGGTGGTAAGCGGAAGCAACCAAGAGAATGCTGCCTATCCGTCGGGTACTTGTGCAGAGCGTACTACGCTGTTTTACGCGAATTCGCAATATCCTGACCAAGCTGTAAAAACACTGGCGGTGGCTGCTTATACAGCAGGCGATTTTCTTGAAACACCTATTCCTCCTTGTGGTGCCTGTAGACAGGTGTTGCTGGAAACGGAGAAAAGATATGGTAACCCCATGCGTGTGTTGCTTTATAGCAAGAATGAAATTTATGTGTTGAATGGTGTAGGTGGATTGCTACCTCTCTCGTTCGATAGCGGTTTTCTAAGTAAATAGTTCTTTGCTTTAGAAGAGCTGAAAAATCATCTAAGTAGAGATTTGAGGCTGTGATAGAATAGCTAATTAACAACTTTACCCCTGTTGCAGATTACACTTCAATCTGTAACGGGGGTAAAGTTGTTAATTAGGGTATCTTGTAGCTCTACAGCTCCTATGAGAGTGTCGTTCTTGATAAACTTCTTACTTGTTGCGTTGCTCTATAGCCACTTCTTGACCTCTAGCCAGTCATTCATTACAAAGGTAGGCTCGAAGGCGAGTGTTGTTTCCACTTTGGGCGTATAATAGATTTGATCCATCCCTATAGCTTTGGCTGCTGCTATGTCATTGGTCCAGTTATCGCCTATCATGATTGAACTATTTACATCGGCATTTGCCCGCTTTAGTGCGTGGTGGTAAATCTCTGGTGAGGGTTTGTGCGCACCAATTTCATCCGAGAGAAAGAGGGAGTCAAAGTATATATCTACCCCGGCAGCTTTCATCTTTTTTTGTTGTAGGCCGCTAAATCCGTTGGATAGGATGTGTAGTGTATAGCGTTCGGCTAGGTAGGAGAGTCCTTCGTGTGCATGAGGCATCACCTCTTTTTGAATTGAGATCACCTCAAAGAAATCGGCCATAAATTGGTTAGCGAGTGTGGTGTTCTCAACTCCGACTTGCAGGAGAGGGGTGCTGAAGCGAATTTCGTTTAGTTGCTCTTTGGTTATTTCATTCTTTTCATACGCTTTCCATACCTGTGTGTTAGTGGTCTGGTAGATGGAGTAAAAGTGGTTGAAAGAGTCAAAGTAGCGTTGGAATTGATGCTTCTCATACATCTCTACAAAGGTGTTGTGCGCATTTTGAGCCGTGTTAATGACGGTGTCGTCTAAATCGATGAAAAGGTTTTTGTACATGGTCATTTTAAAGAATAAAGCGGGTTGTATCTAGAATAGGATACAACCCGCTTGGTCTATTTTATAGGATGGATTATCTCACTTGGATGATCAAGTAACGAGAAACACTCCAGAATTCGGTAGGTTTGTTGATTTTCAACACCATTTGCGATTTTTCATCCTTAGTTAGTTCGTACGAGCCAGCAGGGTGAGTCGTTAATAGTTCAGCACGTTTAGAGTAAAGTTTAATTTCAGTATCGGTGCGAATATCTATTTTAGTGAAATAATCTTGGTTAAAGTCACTTCCTTTCAATACATCGCCTTTGGCTAAAATGTTTTGCTCTTTCAATTCTGCTTTAGTACCAAATACAAACCAGGCCGTATTCAATGCTTTGTCTTGTCCAGCAATGGTAGCATCTTTCACCACTTGTCTTGCTGCAAGTTCTTTTACATCTTCGCTTAAGCCAGTTACTGCATCGTCTAGTTCGGCAATGCGGATGTTTTTAGAGGCCAGCTCTTGTTGCAATGTCTCAATTTGTTGTTGCTTTAGCTCGAGCTCTTTGGTTAAGTTGGCAATTGCTTTTTTAAGTTGTGTAGAGTTGCTATTACTTTTCTTAAGTTGCTCCTCTAATTTGGCAATCTGCTCGCGGTTTTGTTGCATTTTCTCGCTGATGAAGCGAATGTCTTCTTTCACTTGTGCAGAGTTAGAGCGGCGCTCGTTAAGGGTTCCTCCTTGCAAATCAACTCGGTTTTCGGCTTCGTTAATTTGGCGGAATCCTTCTTGTACCTCATTGAATAGACCCATAATCTCATCCAACTCAGCATCTCTATTGGCCAGCTCTATCATCAAAGAGTCTTTTTGGTTTTTTAAAGCCTCTTGTTTACTGCCACCACCACATGCTGTTAATAAAGCAACGCATGCAGCTAAAAATAGAACTTTTTTCATCTCTTTTTTGCTTTTAAATTTATCGATTAATTTTCTTTTCCTCCTAATATAACAACAATCTCCCCTCTTGGTTCAATTTTTGTAAAATGCTCAATAGCTTCGGCCACTGTACCTCTTACGCACTCTTCGTGTAATTTCGAGATCTCTCTACAAACGGCTACTGGGCGCTCTAGGCCATAGTACTCGCCAAATTGGGTAAGGGTCTTGAGTAAACGATGGGGTGACTCGTAGAAAATGATGGTTCTGCTCTCCTCTTGTAGTGAGAGTAATTTGGTCATGCGTCCCTTCTTTTGTGGTAGGAAGCCTTCAAAACAGAAGCGTTCGTTGGGTAGCCCCGAGGCAACGAGCGCGGGTACAAAGGCTGTAGCCCCTGGAAGGCACTCTACTTTGATACCATTTCGTATACACTCTCTGACTACTAAAAAGCCTGGATCGGAGATTGCTGGCGTACCTGCATCCGAAATGAGTGCTACTGACTCACCCGCTTTAATGCGTGCCACAATTCCCTCTACTGTTTTGTGCTCGTTAAATTTGTGGTGCGAGTGCATGCTATTCTTGATTTCAAAGTGCTTAAGCAGGATACCCGAGGTGCGTGTATCTTCTGCCAGAATTAAATTCACCTCTTTCAAGATGCGGATAGCACGAAAGGTCATATCCTCCAAATTCCCTACGGGTGTAGGTACTACATATAGTTTTCCCATATTCTTTATTTACTCTTGCATTTAGCGCAAAGATAGAAAGTTTTTACACGTCTACTCTTTTTATCCTACTATTTAACAGATGTTGCCAGTAGAAAAGGTTTTCTATCTCTTTTTTATTGAAGTAGGAGGGGAGCTTCTTGCCGATTCAGTGGTTTAGAGTCAACTTTTTTGTGTAGTTTTGCGTTTTCTAAACAGTTATAAAAAGGAGAAATTACACATGGCTATTTTTTCAGAAGATAGAATTCACGAGACTCATAGAAGGGGGCGTATTGAAGTTATTTGCGGATCTATGTTCTCGGGTAAGACCGAAGAGCTTATTCGCCGCATGAAGCGTGCTAAATTTGCTCGCCAGCAAGTCGAAATTTTTAAACCTGCCATTGATACTCGTTATTCGAGTGAGGAGGTGGTATCGCACGATAAAAATGCGATAACCTCTACCCCTATAGATACCTCTGCCAATATTTTGCTGCTCTCTTCAGACATTGATGTGGTAGGTATTGACGAGGCTCAATTTCTTGATGAGGGATTGATTGATGTGTGCAACCAGTTGGCCGATAATGGTGTGCGTGTAATTGTAGCTGGACTAGATATGGACTTTAAACGTGTACCATTTGGACCGATACCTGGCCTTTGTGCTATAGCCGATGAGGTGACCAAGGTGCATGCCATCTGTATTCGCTGTGGTAGCTTGGCTTATGCTTCGCATCGCACGGCCAAAAGTGATAAGCGGGTGCTCCTGGGTGAGAAAACAGCCTATGAGCCTCTCTGCCGAGAGTGTTATAAGAAGGCTACTGCCACAAATGATCTCTAAAATGATTTCTATATAGTATAACTTTAAAAAGACAGCGATGGCTCAAAAAGCAATTACCTTTGACCGCTTTATTCGGGGTGTTATTACGGGAGGAGTCTTCTTGGGCCTCTTTTATACACTCAATTTATTAAGTGGTGTATTACTTCCCTTTTTTGTAGCGTGGCTATTGGCCTACTTACTTTACCCCATGGTGCACTTCTTTCAAGAGAAGTTACGCCTCAAGAGTAGAACCCTATCTATTATAGCCGTATTAATTGTGGTGACCTCTGTGCTAACGGCCGCCTTCTTTTTACTTGTTCCTCCTATGGTGGATGAGTTCTCTAAACTGAAGGATCTTTTGGCAGCTTATTTTGTAGAGGGGAGCAAGCAAGCAGCTATTCCTGGAACAGTGGCCAATTTTATACGTGAGCACATCAATATGGCACTCATACATGACGTTCTAACAGAGACCAATCTATCCAATACCCTACGCGATGTTTTGCCTAAGTTCTGGAGTTTAATCTCTCAATCCTTTAATGCAATTGTAGGTATATTTGCCTCCTTTGTTATTTTGCTCTACCTCTTCTTTATCCTGCAAGATTATGAATCTATAGCGGGTGGCTGGCTTAAATTTATTCCCGTAAAGTACCGTGCCATTAGCGAGGAGATAACGACGGATGTGAAAAATGGAATGAATCGTTACTTTAGGGGACAGGCGCTGGTTGCTTTCTTGGTCGGGATCCTTTTTAGTATTGGATTTTTGATTATTGATTTTCCACTTGCCATCGGATTGGGACTCTTTATTGGTCTGCTCAATATGATTCCCTATTTTCAACTGATCGGACTCATTCCCACTGTACTGTTGGCCTTGCTCAAAGCTGCCGATACACAAGAGAGCTTTGGTTGGATTCTGTTTTGCGCTTTGTTGGTCTTTTGTGTGGTGCAAGTAATTCAAGATGCTATCATCGTCCCCAAGGTGATGGGTAAAATAACAGGACTAAATCCTGCCATTATTTTACTTTCTCTATCTATTTGGGGCTCATTAATGGGAGTCTTAGGGATGATTATCGCTTTGCCTTGTACTAGTTTGCTAATAGCCTACTATCAGCGCTACATAAAGTCGAAAGATGATGTAAATTTAATTGAAAGTAAACTTGCTGAAAATGAATGCAATGCAGATTTAGATGGAAAATAATTGAAAAATAGTTCCTTATTTGTTTGGAGGTTATTCGATAAACCGCTACTTTTGCACTCGCAATTCGGATGAAGCGCACAAATAAAATGGACGATTCGCTAGCTCAGCTGGTAGAGCACAACACTTTTAATGTTGGGGTCCTGGGTTCGAGCCCCAGGCGGATCACAATAGAGATTGAGGTTTAATTCCTCCTTCACAAAATAGAACGGACGATTCGCTAGCTCAGCTGGTAGAGCACAACACTTTTAATGTTGGGGTCCTGGGTTCGAGCCCCAGGCGGATCACAAAAGATGCAAGAACTTTAATTAGTTTCTTGCATCTTTTTTTATTTTCCCACCCTCGCTGAGTTGGCATTTGGGCTTAAGTAAATAATTAGGTTGTTTTGCTATTTGTCAGATTTTTTTTCAGCTCACCCTCTCCGCTCGGGGAGCGCCCTAGCGGCAAGGGGCTGGAGCACCAGTCCCGACGAGCGTAGCCCACCTTATGCGTACAGCTTGGTAAGACTAAAATAAAGTGTTACCGAACTTTTCTACCAACCTGTCATTTTGCTTGATTCATTGTGGCTCTATTTGGTTCTTCTCTTTGTGGGTTGCAGACTAATGGTGGGGCTATCCTCTTCTTTTTCTGGTTAGATGGTTTACGGGCGATATGTAAGATTTTGGTTGTCTTAATAAATGTGGCTTTGGATTCTGCTGCTTTCAGCTCTATAGCCACGTAAGCATGTAGCTTTTTGTTGTAGAGTAACAAACCAATAAATAGCTCAGTAATAGCTCCTCATTTTGTACAGTTGCCTTCCTGAATATTTATGGGGTGTTTTTCGTGCTATTTGAAGGGTGTTGGGCTGCCTCTTTTGTTTATAGTACCTGCTGCATGAGATTTTTAGTAGTCAACGCATCAATTTTATCTCATGTTTTATTATTATCCCCCAGTTTTAGTTCTCTAAATATTGGTTTTATTTCGCATTAGATGTTGTTTTTCAGTGTTTTAGGCTGAAAGTAAACAATCTGTACAGATCTCTTTAATTCCTGTAAATGGGCTCTTGGTTCTTTTTTTTTGAATCGGATTAACTGCTTAAAAGCCCCATTTCATCGGAGTTGGTTATTTTTCTGTTCTGAACTCTTTACCGCGCCACCTAGGTGGTCCGGGTGCGCCACCTAGGTGGCGCGGTGAAGATGTAAGGATGTGATGAGTTGATTGCTAGGTCGTTTTTAGGTGCTCTATTAGGTGACTTGTATTTTTTCTGCAGGAGAAAAAGTGTTGGTCCTTGATTGTTCGATGGGTGAAGGATGGTGAAGGATAGGTGAAGGATAGAGGGGACTATCCTTCACTGTAAGTTATTGAATTTCAGATGGTTTGAAGTGCTGAAGGATAAAAATGGATTTAAATTGTAGTAGGGAGGTGGTGGTAGATGGGGGGGAGCCAGCTTAATTCCATGATTTTTGTAGGTGAGCTTTGAAGTTAAGAGCGAATCAACTCTTTATTTGTAATGCGTTATATATTTGCCTATACAAAGATTGGTCTCCTGTACCCAAGAGTGGGGTAGAAGGCTAAGTTATTGTATGAGCAGTGTTGAGGGTCGTCTAGTGGTGCCTTATTGGGAAGTTTATGCTTGTGCTTTGTTTCTTAAGATAGTTGGTGTGTCGCTGGCAATCATCGGTTCCTTGTAAGTTGGGATAATAGCTATTTCAACTCTATTCTTTACTTTGTCTGCTGCTTTTTGCTTGGCTCAATCTTTTGTAGAGAAGCTTAATGTAGCTGCACGAGGTTCAAGTTCTGCTACTGCTTGGGATGTTTGAGTCGTGCAGATGGCAGTTTGTGCCAATTGATTTCGATTAGGAATGGTGGCTTTGCCGATATTGCCAGTCCTCGCTTTTTAGTTAATGTTATTATTGGGGTTGGGTTGCCAGTCAAAATAAGATCAGCTGCCTTGTCTGTTAAGATTTGGTTGGAAGCTTTCGGTCTACGTTCTTTAGTTCCTTCGGGAAGGATAATGTGCTGTTTGTCTGCTTGCGCGTGCTTAATGACTTTTGTTGGCGAATGCCAAAGGTGTGGTGTTAAAAGCTGGTGTATATTGATTAGGAGTAGCCAAAAGTTTGGGTTATCGGTTTGTTTTTAGCTCTTTACTATGTATTTATTGACTGGTTTCTATATAATAAGGTGTACTCTGCGCTCTCTTGAAATCGATTCGAAATATATTGAAATGTGATTCGATCCATTAGGTTAACATTATCAATGAGTTATCTTATTATGTCAATCTTTTTTGAAAATAGTTGGTCGTTTTATTTGGAGGGAATGGGTAAAACCTCTACTTTTGCATCCGCTTTCGAGAGAGAAAGTCACTTGATAAAAGTTGACATGATGTTAGAAGAGTAATGAATAGAGTTGCGAATTATACTGCAAGCTTTTCGAAGTATCTTACCTTGCTAAGTTGCAAGGGAGCGAGAAACGGGGTTTTAAGTTGTTTGCTTCTTGTTTTTAGGTTTTGGTTTTTTAGTTTGGGCTTATCTTTTTAAGATCTTTAATTAATAAACGCCTTCTCCTTTCTTTCAAACGCTGAGAAATCTTTTTAAAAAGAAATTTGCAAAAAGATTTGGTGTTTAAATAATAAGCATTACCTTTGCATCCGCTTTCAAAACGAAAGCTAATACGGAAAGCCGATGAGCAATCATCGCTTGCAGTATTACAGAAAGAAGCGTTCTTTGAACATGATTATATATAAACGAAACAAAGTAGTACAAGCCCTGATTTTCAGTGATGGAAATTAGGTTAAAATACAAAAACCGTCAATTATTACATTAGGTAATTAATTCGATAAATTTTGGTTCTTGAGCAGATTATTCTACTCTAGTAATAGAGTATTAAAAAAATATTTTACAATGAAGAGTTTGATCCTGGCTCAGGATGAACGCTAGCTACAGGCTTAACACATGCAAGTCGAGGGGCAGCACGAGGTAGCAATACTGAGGTGGCGACCGGCGCACGGGTGAGTAACACGTATCCAACC
>JBOFFJ010000150.1:0-48295 GCA_051648565.1 Phocaeicola sp.
TCTACATTTATTACTATGTAAAGTAATTTAGGAAGCATCTATCAAGCATGTAAACTAAATAAGGAAAGAGTTCAATCAAGTGTGAAGCAAACCAGTAAATATAAACTTTTGGTGTAAAGTAAAGTCAGGTATAGTCACCGTGTTGAATCAAGGTGTTATGTTATCAACAGTTGGTGTTCTTATTACGGCTGTTACTCTTGCGCTATTTATATGTTGGCTTACTGATTTTACGATTTATGAAAGTTTACTTCTCGGTAGTATTGTCTCCTCAACAGATGCTGCTGCTGTGTTCTCAATCTTGCGGGCCAAGAATTTAAAACTACGTGATAATCTACGTCCTACTCTTGAATTGGAGAGTGGTAGTAATGATCCTATGGCCTATATTTTGACTATCTCTTCTCTTTCATTGGTCGAGCATCAGGATGGGGGTGTTGGAACCATTCTGTTACATTTTTTATTGCAAATGATTATTGGAGCTGGAGCAGGGATTCTTTTGGGTATTGGTAGTAAGGTTTTTTTGCAACGCCTCAAGTTGGGTATTGAAGGCCTTTACCCGGTTTTAATCATTTCACTGATGTTTATTACCTTCTCATTTACGGAACTCATTAATGGTAATGGATTTCTTGCCATATATATATGTGCTGTTTATCTAGGTAATCAGGATTTTCCTCAAAAAGAGGCTATTTATACAATGTTTGATGGGATGGCTTGGCTTATGCAAATCATTCTATTCCTTACATTGGGTTTGTTAGTTTTCCCATCCTATATTGTACCTATTATGGGGATTGGTCTACTCATCTCTCTTTTTCAAATTTTTGTAGCACGCCCTTTGAGTGTGTTTATTTCGCTTGCTCCTTTTAAAATGTCAATTCATAGGCGACTCTATATTTCTTGGGTTGGCCTTCGTGGTGCTGTTCCTATTGTTTTTGCCACTTACCCTCTTATTGCGGGTGTAGATAAGGCTCAAATGATATTCAATATTGTATTTTTTATATCTGTTACATCTGTATTAATACAGGGTACAACATTGGGTGTTATGGCCCGTTGGCTTAAACTAGTTGATAAGAAAGGATAATTTAGTTGTTTTTAGTACTGAAATAAAATTTAAACTTATGAGAAAGAGTACAATCACCCTGTTGTTAATAATGCTTCCGCTTATGACCATGTATTCACAAAGTAAACCAGCTAATAATCCCGCGATAGAGGGGGTAGCTCTAGTCGAAAAGAGTATTGAGGATATCTCACAAACTCTCTGGAATTTATCTGAAGTCTCTCACCAAGAGTCTCGCTCGTCGAAGTATTTAAAAGGAATACTTGTTGAGAATGGATTTAGTATAGTTAGTGATGGCGCATCAAATGTTCCAACTGCATTTATTGCCGAGTATGGTAGTGGAAGTCCAGTAGTAGGAATAATGGTTGAGTATGATGCGTTACCAGGATTAGGTAATGCTCCTGTAGCAAGAAAAGAAGAGCGGAGTGACGGAGTAACCAATGGGCACGGATGTGGGCATAATCTTATAGGTGCCGGAGCTATGGGTGCAGCTTTAAGCATTAAACAGTTATTAGCTGAAACTAAAATAAAGGGAACATTGCGGGTATACGGTGCTGCTGCCGAGGAAACAGAAGGTGCAAAAGTTTATATGGCAAGAGATCGCTCTTTTAATGATGTAGATGCTATGTTGCATTGGCACCCCTATGACGAGGCTATTGTTGCCAATGGTAAAACGGCTGCTCTCTCTACGATGTATATTGAGTTTAGAGGTAAGAGTGCTCATGCTGGAAATAGTCCATGGCTTGGGCGTAGTGCTTTAGATGCAGCCGAACTTTTTACGCATGGTGTAAATATGATGCGTGAGCATGTAGAACCAACTGCCCGTATTCAGTATATTATTACCAATGGGGGAAAGGCTCCGAATGTGGTTCCTGATTTTGCTTCTGTGCTATTGGTTTATCGGGATGCAAGTAGAAGTAAGGTAGAACAGAGTGTTGAGTGGTTAAAAGATATGGCTAAAGGGGCTGCTCTCATGACACAGTGTCAAACACTTGCTGTAGACTATTTTGGCTTGTATGATTTGCTAGCAAATGAGGCCCTTGCCATCCGAATGCAGAGCTATTTAGAGCTAGTAGGAGTGCCTCATTATACAGCCGATGAGCTTGACTTTGCTAAAGAGGTACAAAAGGCAATGGGGGTAAATCCGATAGGTATGGCAGAGAGAGCACTCCCTATGCCAAAAAACCTTTATGTGGGGGGATCAAGTGATGTGGGAGATGTGAGCTGGATTACACCAACAATGGGACTTACTATGCCATCAATGCCACGTGGAATAGGTCTTCATACCTGGGGAGCAACCGCTTGCCATGGAATGAGTATAGGAACCAAAGCTGCTATTGGGGCTGCGAAAGTTCTTGCTGCAACGGCTTACGATCTTTTTGCCGATCCGCAATTGCTTAAGGATGTTCAGGCTGAATTTGCATCTAAAACAGCTGGTTTTACATATAAGTCTCCAATTAATGCAATGATTAAAGAGCCGATAGCGCTTCCTGATAGTATGCGTAGATTTGGTACAATCATTGATTTAAAAGAGGAGTATATAAAGAATGAAGAGATTACCCCTGTTAAGTAGTTTGGATAAACCATTTTAACCCTATTGAGGCTGAATTAGATTGGGCTCCTCCTTTTACACTGTTAGGTGTAAAGGAGGAGCCCAGTTATGTGTTGATTATTGTCACTCGTTTGTTTGGCTATTTCATTAAAACAAAAAAACGAGTCAACGTATAGTTACGTTAGCCCGCTATTAATCTAAAAAAACTCACACACGCAACGTTTGTTGTTGCAATAAAAACTGTGGGCGTTGACGGATTCGAACCGCCGACCCTCTGCTTGTAAGGCAGATGCTCTGAACCAGCTGAGCTAAACGCCCGATTGCTCTTTCTCTTTAAAATGTCTCTTTTCGAAGATAATCAGTGATTGGTGGGCGTTGACGGATTCGAACCGCCGACCCTCTGCTTGTAAGGCAGATGCTCTGAACCAGCTGAGCTAAACGCCCGATTGTTTCTTCTACTCGATGCTAATTAAAAAAAAGAACGCTTCTCGGTGTGGGCGTTGACGGATTCGAACCGCCGACCCTCTGCTTGTAAGGCAGATGCTCTGAACCAGCTGAGCTAAACGCCCGAGATTGCTTTTGTTTGAAACAAGAATGTAATTGAGTGGGCGTTGACGGATTCGAACCGCCGACCCTCTGCTTGTAAGGCAGATGCTCTGAACCAGCTGAGCTAAACGCCCGATTGTATTCTTGTTCTCAAAAGCGATGCAAAGGTACGGCTTTATTTGGAAGTTGCAAATTATTTCAACTTTTTTTTGTGTTAAAATTAGTGCGTATTTAGAATATAACTCTCTTTTTTATCGATAAGTGTTTGATTATTAGCATGTCTGCTGGTGGATGAATTAAGGTTCTTTTTTCTGCTTTTTTTGCGAGTTTTACTTCATGTGGATTTCCCTTAATGTAAATGATGCAGTAAAATGGCTTAGGTAGGAGTGAAAAAATACCCAGTTTTAATTACTCGTTTTTTGGTTTTAATTATTCCAACTATCTGTATATTAGTTTGTAAGGCTGAAAGTAAAGGGTGTGAACATTCTTCCTGGTCAATAAGTGGAATGATGGGGTAGTGTAATCAAGGTAGAGAGAGTTGTTTGGAAGGCATAGTATACTAAGATTGATTGACAGTTTATAAACTAACAAATTCTTGTTGCTTTTAACCGCGCCACCTAGGTGGCGCGGTTAAGAGGAGCTGAAACTTTAGGTAAGCTGTTTATAGAATGCTCTCTCTTTAATGGGTTGTTTGTTTCTTGAATGAGGGAGGATTCAGTGCAGATGGGTTGCACTGTTTGGTTGATGCCGAGTGGGAAGGTGTGAGGCCAATGTGTGATAGAATTTTTTTATAAGTTATAATTGGTTAAAGCAGTGGCTCCTGCTGATGCTCCTATGCAATCTTTCTTATCTTTGCCTCAGAAAACTTTTTACCATGTTAAAGTTTTCTTTGTAATGATTGTTTTTAAGAAAATTGTAAAAGAGATAAAATGAGTTGTGTAAAAAAAAGAGTGAATGATAAGCTTGCGGTGAAAGAGCGGGTAATTGAGGCGGCTTCTATGGCTTTTGCACAGCATGGCATTAAGCAGGTGAAAATGGACGATCTTGCTGCCTCTCTCGCTATTTCCAAGCGTACGCTTTATGAGCTCTTTTCGGATAAGAGCGATTTGCTGTTAGAGGTGGTTAAGATGCGGCATATGGAGACCATGAAGTTTTTAGATAGAGCAGTGGCCGAATCGGAGAATATACTAGAGGTTATTTTGAAGCATTACAAACGTAATGTGGAGGAGTTGCAAACTCTCTCTCCGTTATTTTGGGTTGATTTAAATAAATATCCCGTAGTGTTAGAGTATATCGCAGAGCAGCGTTCTATTTCGGCGGGTAAAATGATGGAGGCTTTTCAGGTAGGTATTGAACAAGGTATCTTTTGCCCCGATATTAATTACGAGATTATTCGGGTGGCATTCCTAGAGGAGATGAATTTATTTATGAACTCGGAATTGTGTCAGAACTATCCGATGGTTGAAATTTACGAAACGATGTTGATGATGCACATGCGGGGTATATCGACCGAGAAGGGACGGAAAATAGTAGATGACTTTATAGCCAAATACAAGGAGGAGGTTGCTAGTAGAAAGTTGGAGTGAGAGTGAATAGAGCGAAAGCCTATTATAAATAGCATATAGAAACATAGAATATAAACAAAAATGAGAATTGGAATGAAGTGTTTGAAAGGTACTAAAAAGATTGTAGCCTTATTCATCCTTTGTGTGATGGGGGGGGCTGCTGTGCAGGCACAAGATACGGTGCGTATCACATTGAATGAAGCCATTCGGATTGCACTGGCCGAGAACCCTACTATAAAGGTGGCAGGTCAAGAGATTGAAATTAAGAAGGTGGCTTCTAAAGAGGCTTATCAGGGTTTGCTTCCAGAGGCTTCATTGGTGGGTAGCTACTCCAGAGCCATTGAGCGTCAAACCATGGCACTGATGGGGCAGGTAATGAAGGTGGGAACAGACAATACCTATAATGGTGGATTGTCTATTAGTCTTCCTCTCTTTGCGCCGGCTTTATACCGCAGCATTAGCTTGACTAAAAGCGATGTGGAGTTGGCTGTGGAGAAATCGCGCGCTTCAAAGATCGATATGGTTAATCAGGTAACAAAGGCTTTCTATCAGCTCTTGTTGGCGCAAGATAGTTATGGGGTACTTCAGAAAAGTTATGCACAGAGCGAAGAGAATTACCGCATTGTGAATGCCAAGTTTGAGCAGGGTACGGTAAGCGAATACGATAAAATTAGTGCCGAGGTACAGATGCGTAGCTTAAAACCTACGGTAGTTTCGGCTCGTAACGGGGTGAACCTCTCCAATCTTCAATTGAAGATGCTCATGGGAATGAGTAGTGATGTTAACCTATCGATTAATGGGAGCTTAAAGGATTACGAGATGGCCATGTTTACCCGCCAAGCTCGTCCACGTGCCGATCAATTGGATAATAATAGTGCTTTGAAACAATTGGACTTGAATACAGAGATGTTGCACAAAACATTAAAACTGCAACAAGCCAACTTTCTTCCCAGCTTGTCGGCCAGCTTCCAGTATATCTACCTCTCGATGAATGATAATTTTAAGTTTGGGCAATATAGTTGGTTTCCCTACTCAACTTTGGCTGTAAACTTAAGCATCCCACTCTATAAGGCAAGTAACTTTACCAAGATAAAGCAAACGCGTCTTCAAATGAAGCAGTTGGAGGAGAATAGAATCAATACCGAACGCCAGCTAACCATGCAGGCTACAAGCTACCTCGATAATATGGCTGCTAGTGCAGAGCAGGTAGTGAGTAACAAGGAGGCGGTTTTTCAAGCCACCAAAGGGCGTGATATAGCCGAAAAACGTTACGAAGTAGGAAAAGGTACGGTGCTCGAGATGAATAGCTCGGAGGTGGCACTTACCCAAGCCGAATTAACTTACAACCAGTCTATCTATGACTACTTGGTGGCCAAAGCCGACCTAGACTTGGTGATTGGTGCAGCGAACACAAACGAATAATAAAAATAATATAACTAAAGTAATCTATGAAGAAGAGTTTTCAGTTGGGACTATTGTCTCTTACACTGGTAGTAGGAGCCTGTTCGGGTGGCTCGAAGAGTACGACCGAAATAGAGGTGGTAGAGGAGAAGCGTATGGTAAAATTGGCCGATGTAACTTCTCGTTCTATTCCACAGATTGAAGAATATACAGCAACGGTGCAAGCCGATGTACGCAATAACATTGCACCCACATCGCCAGGGCGTATTGATCGCATCTTTGTAGAGGTGGGCGATCGGGTTGCCAAAGGACAAAAATTGGTACAAATGGATGCGGCCAATTTGGAGCAGTTAAAGCTTCAGTTGGATAATCAAGCCATTGAATTTAACCGTATTGATGAACTATATAAAGTAGGGGGTGCCTCAAAATCGGAGTGGGATGCTGCTAAGATGAACCTAGATGTACGTACCAACTCGTATAAAAACTTGTTGGAGAATACACAGCTCATGAGTCCTATTAGCGGTATTGTTACGGCTCGTAATTTTGATAATGGCGATTTGTACACATCCTCGGCTACTCCGGTGTTGGTGGTGGAGAAGATTGCGCCTGTTAAATTGATGATTCATGTGTCGGAGCCCTATTTTCCTACTATTAAGCCAGGTATGGATGTCGAAATTAAGTTGGACGTATATGCCGATGAGCTGTTTGAAGGAAAGGTGAAGTTGGTTTATCCTACGATTGATGCTGCTACGCACACCTTCCCCGTAGAGATTACGATTCCTAATGCCAACCAACGTATACGCCCGGGTATGTTTGGCCGCGTAACGGTTAACTACGGTAGTGTCGAGCACGTGGTGGTGCCCGATATGGCTATTGTGAAGCGTGCGGGATCGGGCGACCGTTTTGTTTATGTCTATAAGAATGGAAAAGTATCTTACAACCAAGTAGAGTTGGGCCGCCGTTTGGGTACGGAGTACGAGCTGCTTTCGGGTGTTGAGAACCATTCGCAAGTAGTGATTTCGGGCCATAGCCGATTGGCCGATGGTGTAGAAGTTGAAGTCGAAAAAAAGTAACAGCTTAGAACTATGAGTTTATACGAAGGAGCGGTAAAAAAACCGATTATGACTTCGCTCTGCTTTCTAGCTGTAGCGATATTTGGTCTCTTCTCTCTGTCCAAATTGCCTGTCGATTTGTACCCAGATATTGAGACAAACAGTATCATGGTAATGACCTCGTATGCCGGGGCCAGTGCTTCGGATATTGAGAACAATGTGACGAGACCTATTGAGAATACACTCAACTCGGTGAGTAACTTGAAGCACATTACTTCGAAATCGTCGGAGAATATGTCGCTTATTACACTCGAATTTGAGTATGGACACGATATTGATGTATTGACCAATGATGTGCGCGACAAGCTTGATATGGTGAGCTCGCAACTGCCCGATGAGGTGGGTACGCCGGTTATCTTTAAGTTTAGTACCGACATGATTCCTATCTTGATGCTTTCGGTACAGGCCGAGCAGAGTCAATCGGCACTTTACAAAATTTTGGACGATAATGTGGTGAACCCTTTGGCACGTGTACCAGGGGTAGGTACGGTTTCTATTAGTGGGGCGCCCAAGCGTGAAATCAATATCTACTGTGATCCGATTAAGTTGGATGCTTACGGTATTTCAATTGAGACCATTAGCTCGGTAGTAGGTGCAGAGAATAGAAACGTACCTGGAGGTACATTCGATATTGGTAACAATACCTATTCGTTGCGCGTGGAGGGAGAATTTAAGGATCCTAGCCAGATGAAGAGTATTGTGATTGGTACGAGCAATGGGGCATCGGTCTATTTGAGTGATGTGGCTACGGTGGTGGATTCGGTAGAGGAGCGTGCACAGAAGACCTTTAACAATGGGGTGCAAGGTGCCATGGTGATTGTGCAGAAGCAGTCGGGTGCCAACTCGGTGGCTATTGCCGAAAAGGTAATGGCACAACTTCCTAAGATTCAACGTACCCTGCCTACCGATGTGAAGTTGGGGATTATTGTCAATACTTCGGAGAATATCTTGAATACCATTGATTCGTTGCAACAAACCATTCTGTTTGCGATGGTGATTGTAGTGATGGTGGTATTCTTCTTCTTGGGACGCTGGCGTGCTACTATTATTATTGGTATTACCATTCCGCTTTCGCTAATCGCTTCGTTTATCTATTTGGCCATTACCGAAGGGGGATCGCTTAATATTATTTCGCTCTCTTGTCTTTCCATCGCCATTGGTAATGTAGTAGATGATGCCATTGTGGTACTCGAAAATGTGACAACTCATATTGAAAGAGGATCCGATCCTAAGCAGGCAGCTGTGCATGGTACCAATGAGGTGGCCATTTCGGTTATTGCCTCTACACTTACCATGATTGCGGTATTCTTTCCTCTTACTATGGTAGGGGGTATGTCGGGGGTATTGTTCCGCCAGTTGGGTTGGATGATGTGTGTTATTATGACTATTTCTACCATTTCGGCTTTGACGTTTACTCCGATGCTTTGTTCGCAAATGTTACGTTTGCAGCCTACACAAACAAAAACCTTTACCCTTCTTTATGGACCTGTACAGCGTTTCTTGGATGGGTTGGATAAGGTATATGCCCAGCTGTTGCATTGGGCTGTTCGCCACCGTGCGGTGGTGATTGTGGGGTGTATTCTCTTTTTTGTGGCAAGTATCTTCTCGATGAAGGGTATTGGTACGGAGTTTTTTCCAGCTCAGGACAATAGCCGTATCGGTATCAACCTACAATTGCCTATTGGGGCACGCGTAGAGCGGGCGCAACACTTGGCACAAGAGTTAACCAGCAAATGGATGGAGCGATACGATGGCGTAATGCGTGTGTGTAACTACACAGTAGGTCAGGCCGATACGGATAACCTATTTGCCTCGATGAGTGATAACGGTAGCCACATTATTTCGTTTAATATCAACTTGTATAGTCCCAACTTGCGTACCATTTCACTGGCCGATGTGTGTGATGAGATGCGTACTGACTTGAAGGGTTACCCCGAATTGGATAAGTTCCAAGTAATATTGGGCGGAAGCCAAGGAGGTATGGGTGGACAAGCTACCGCCGACTTTGAGGTATATGGCTATGACTTTACTGCTACCGACCAAGTAGCTGCCTCGTTGAAAGAGGCCTTGCTAACGGTAAACGGGGTGAGTGAGGTAAACATCAGCCGTCAAGATTATCAACCCGAATACCAAGTGGACTTTGACCGCGAGAAATTGGCGCTGCATGGGTTGAATCTCTCTACTGCAGCTACCTATTTGCGTAACCGGGTGAATGGTTCCAATGCCTCTTACTACCGCGAGGATGGTGATGAGTACGATATCAAGGTGCGTTATGCCCCCGAAAGCCGTACCAGTGTGGATGATTTAGAGAATATCTTAATCTATACTCCTGCAGGCAAAGGTATTCGTATTAAAGATTTGGGACAAGTGGTAGAGCGTTCGGCGCCTCCTACTATCGAACGTAAGGACCGCGAGCGTTTGGTAACGGTTTCGGCTGTAAGTTCGGGAGCGCCACTGGGCGATGTGGTGGCCGATGGAATGGCTCTTATCGAAAAGATGGATCTTCCTACCGGGGTTATGGTGCAAGTAGCTGGTTCGTTTGAAGACCAACAAGAATCTTTCTCCGACTTAGGAATATTGGGTATTCTTATTATTCTATTGGTCTTTATCGTGATGGCTGCTCAGTTTGAGTCGCTTACCTATCCATTCATTATTATGTTCTCTATTCCTTTTGCCTTTAGTGGGGTGTTGATGATACTCTTCTTTACAGGCACTACGCTGAATGTAATGAGTATGTTGGGGGGAATTATGTTGATTGGTATTGTGGTGAAGAATGGTATTGTATTGATTGACTATATTACGCTTTGTCGGGAGCGAGGTATGTCTATCGTAAATTCCGTAATCACTTCGGGTAAGAGCCGTTTGCGCCCCGTATTGATGACTACTATGACCACCATTCTAGGTATGGTTCCGATGGCTATTGGACAGGGCGAAGGTGCCGAGATGTGGCGCCCCTTGGGGGTATCGGTTATTGGTGGGTTAACGGTCTCTACCATACTTACGCTGGTACTAGTTCCTGTGCTCTACTGCCTATTTGCTGCAACGGGTATCAAACGCCAGCGCCGTGAGTTGCGTAAGACTAGGGGGTAGAAACCGTGTATGATAACAATGTATAGTAATAAAAAAAATAGATATGAAATCAGTATTCATCACCTTTGATCAAGCTTTCTATGATCGAATCATGACGCTATTAGACCGTCAGAACTGTCGCGGATTTAGCTATTTCCAACAAGTGCAAGGACGCGGAACTAAAACCGGAGAGCCTCATTATGGTAGCCATGCCTGGCCAGCTATGTGCTCGGCCATCATTACGATGGTAGAAGATCATAAAGTAGATCCCTTGTTGGAGGCCCTTCATGCTATGGATAAAGAGAAAGAACAACTTGGTTTGCGTGCTTTTGTTTGGAATATCGAGCAAAGTATTTAATCAAACATTTTGTTAGATTCATGACTGTCTCACCTTTTGGCTCGCATGGGTTCGAGAGGTGAGACTTTCTCTTTAGCTGCTTTGGGTAGAAGGTTGTATCTTAAAATTTAATAATTATCTTTGCTCTACTTTGTTAAAAGCCATCTGAACCATTGCTTTGGGTACTGACTTCTTTGAAGTACTCTTGTTTTAGTCATTTTGTTTCAAAGTCGTTGAATACTTTATTCTCAAGCAACTAATAGTGCAACTTAATATTACGACTCCATGTTTGGTAAAAATAACCAGGTAACGCTTTTTGCTCTTGCCACTTTCATCTTTCTTCTTTTGCTCTCTTTTGTTCCAGAAGTAAAGCTTCCTTACCTAAACTATCGTATAAAGGGGGTGCATCTCTTTTCGGATATTCAGGTGTCAAAGCATATACCTCTACCTGCTTCTATAGCTACCCCCTTAGTGGCTCATAGCGATTCGGTAGTCGTAGTTGCTGCTGTTGATACAATGGGCGTAAACTCTTCGTCTGAGGTGATTCTTGCTAGCAGTAGTGTTGCTCCGAGTGTTGCTGGTGTTGTAACTACTGGTGCTACAGTTGGTAGTGCGGCTCTTTCGGCTGCTAGCCCTGTCACCGCAGTTGCTCCCTCTTCTTCGCTCTCTTCCTCTTTTTTTGAAGATTACAGCCCTAGTCAGAATCAGTTGCAACGGTTTGTAGAGCCTCTTTTAGCTCTTCAGCGGGGCGAACGTAATCAGGTTCGGATTGGATTTCTGGGCGACTCTTTCATTGAAGGTGATATTATGACCGATGCCATTCGTGCTCACCTCCAAGCTCGATTTGGCGGGAGAGGGGTTGGTTTTGTCCCTATCTCGCATATCTCTTCTAGGGATCGTTTGTCTATAAAACATACCTATGAGGGATGGAAAACCTATTCTATGGCAGCTCCCAAGGAGGCTGATAAAAGTAAATTGTTTCTCTCTGGATACTATTTTAAACCTCAAGAGGGGGCTACTGTGCTTTACCAAACTCCCCCTGCCAAGAAAAGAGGCTCTTTTTCGACTGCTCAGTTGCTTTTTATTAATGAGCAGCGTGCCAAGATTAGGGCAGTAATCAATGATTCCATCTCTTACGAATATCTACCAGATGCTTCTGCTGGTTTACAAGCTATTACCATTCGGGAAGAGATGCAGAGTGTTCGGTTTCAGTTTGATGCAGTCGATGGATTGGTGGTGTATGGTGCTTACCTAGAGGATGGATCGGGGGTTTGTCTAGATAATTTCTCGATGCGTGGTACTTCGGGTACGGTGTTGGAGATGAGTGATGCCTTGCTTACTGAGCAGTGGAGGGGGTTTAAAGAGTACGATGTGTTGGTTCTTCAGTATGGTTTGAATGTGATATCGAAGGAGCAGTTTGATTATGGGGCTTATCGGCACAAAATGGTGGCGCTCTTAGAAAAACTAAAAAGGTTGTTTCCTCATACGCTATTTGTGGTGATGGGGATAGGTGATAGGGGAAGTATGCAAAATGGAGAGGTGGCCACTATGCCCGAGGTCTATGCCATACTCGATGCTCAGCGAGCCATAGCCAAAGAGAGTGAAGTGCTCTTTTGGGATACCTTTAGCGCTATGGGAGGGGCAAATAGTATCGTACAGTTGGCCAATAGTCAACCGCCACTGGCTAATAAAGATTATGTTCATCTCAATAGAGCGGGTGGCCGGATGTTAGGAAAACGTTTTGTTCATTCTCTAGAGGCAGGTTTCGGTGGTAAATAATAGGGTGTAGTTATAATGATTGGTATGGAGTATATGGTAGATATAGATGTGGTGAAATTGGTTGATTTGTTGCGTTACACGGCAGGTCATCCGATGTTTTTTACGAGTGGTCTCTTTCTTTTTTTCTTTCTGGTTGTGTTATTGGGGTATGATTTTGTGAAGCATAACCAGTATGCACGGTCACTCTATTTGGCCTTGGTCTCTTGTTACTTCTACTACAAAGCAAGTGGTGTTTTCTTGTTGATTCTGCTATTTACCACTCTTTCGGACTACTTTATCGGTAACCAAATAGCGGCTGCCCCCAATCCATTGAAGAAGAGGCGATGGTTGGTGCTGAGTCTCTCTCTAAATTTGCTGCTGCTCTGTTACTTTAAATACACCAATTTCTTGGCCAGTATGATTGCTACATTGCTGGATGCACCCTTTACCCCTTTTGCTATCTTTTTGCCCATTGGTATCTCCTTTTTTACTTTTCAATCGATGAGCTATACCATTGATATTTACAAGGGGCGTATTCGTCCGGTTGATAAATACATTGATTATGCTTTCTTTGTCTCTTTCTTTCCGCAACTAGTGGCAGGGCCTATTGTACGAGCGAAAGATTTTGTGGAGCAAATTAAAGCGCCAACGGTGGTTACCTCTACTATGTTTGGTAAAGCGCTTTTCTTAATCGTATCGGGGTTGTTCAAGAAGGTGGTTATTTCGGATTATATCAGCATTAACTTTGTTGATCGTGTTTTTGATACGCCCATGCTCTATTCGGGGGTGGAGAATTTAATGGCTATTTATGGTTATGCATTGCAAATCTATTGCGATTTCTCGGGTTATTCTGATATTGCAATCGGATTGGCGCTTTTGTTGGGCTTCCGTTTCAATAGTAACTTTGACTCACCTTATCAATCAAGCTCTATTACGGAGTTTTGGCGTAGGTGGCACATCTCTCTCTCTGCTTGGTTAAAGGATTATCTCTACATTTCGCTCGGAGGTAATCGTAGGGGAGTGGTGCGTACCTATATCAATCTCTTTGTAACGATGCTTTTGGGTGGCTTGTGGCATGGGGCTTCTTGGCTCTTCATTATTTGGGGAGCATGGCACGGTATGTTGCTTGTTTTAGATAAGCTTCGATTGAGTTACTGCTCTTCAAACAGGCAGGATGAAGCTTCTCCTTTTCTAGCTAGATTGAAACAAGGGGTGGGTATCTTTCTTACCTTCCATTTGGTCTGTATAGGATGGGTTTTCTTTCGAGCAGACTCTTTGACTACCGTAGGGCAGATGGCTACTCAACTCTTTACCGATTTTAATGGGGCTATTGGCTTGCAGTTGTTATCTGGCTACCCTACAGTTGTGTTGCTGTTAGGGGTAGGTTATCTGTTGCATTTTCTTCCGAAGCGATGTGAAGAGTATGGTATGCGGTTCTTTATCCACCGCTCTTTGCTATTGAAGGCCTTCTTGCTTGCTCTCTTTCTTTTCTTCTTGGTACAGGTGCGTTCGAGTGATATTTTGCCCTTTATCTATTTTCAATTCTAATAGGCTAGTGGCCTCGTTTGGATAGATGGTTTGTTAGAATTGGGTGTGAAGTACCTCTATTGTAAAAGGGTAGTTTAAGAGGTGCCCCCAAAAGTTCTACAAAAAACTTTTGGGGGCACCTCTTAAACTATAGATGTAACTCTTTTGTGAAGGAAGTTGCGACTGTTGGTAAAGTCCACTAACTTACTCCTCTGGGTTAATTAGCTGATTGCTGCAATCTTTAGTTCTGGTATGTAGGTTGTAGCAATTTCTCTTTTTTTTATTTTCTCTCTCTTGTGAAATGATTGTTTAAATAGTCTCTAAGGCTTGTGATAAATCTTCGAGTAAATCATCAATGTGCTCTAATCCAATAGAGAGGCGAATAGAGCCTGGGTAGATGTTTTGTGCTTTCATCTCCTCCTCGTTTAGTTGTGAGTGTGTGGTGCTGGCTGGGTGAATAACGAGCGATTTGGCATCGGCTACATTGGCTAGTAGTGAGAAAACCTTCAAGCTATCTATCAATTTATGTGCTTCTGCTTCACCTCCATCTACCTGAATGGTAAAGATAGAGCCTCCGCCATTGGGGAAATATTGTTGGTAGAGTTGGTGGTCTGGATGTGAAGGAAGTGATGGGTGATTAACAGCAACAACTTTAGGATGTTTGGATAAGAATTCGACTACCTTTAGGCTGTTTGATACGTGGCGCTCTACCCGCAATGAGAGGGTCTCTAATCCTTGGAGCAGTAGGAATGAGTTGAAGGGGCTGATGGCAGCACCTGTATCACGTAGAATGGTGGTGCGAATGCGTACTACATAGGCAGCAGCTCCAACCGCTTCCGAAAAGCATACTCCATGGTAGCTAGCATCGGGTTCTGTTAATTGAGGAAACTTGCCTGAAGCTGCCCAATCAAATTTTCCAGAGTCTACAATTACACCGCCTAATGAGGTTCCGTGGCCTCCAATAAATTTGGTGGCTGAATGTACCACAATATCAGCTCCTAATTCAAAAGGACGGATAAGGTAGGGTGTACCAAAGGTGTTGTCTATGATTAAGGGAATCTGATGTTCGTGAGCAATAGCAGCTACTTGGGCAATATCAACGAGGTTGCAGTTGGGATTGCCAAAGGTTTCAATAAAAAGAGCCTTGGTTTCGGGACGTATGGCTTGGCGGAAGTTATTTAAATCGGTTGGGTCAACAAAGGTGGTGGTAACACCAAAGGTGGGAAAGGTGTGAGCCAATAAATTGTAGGTTCCTCCATAGATGGTTTGGGCGGCTACAATGTGATCGCCCGCTTTGGTGATATTTTGGAATGCATAAGTTACTGCTGCAGCGCCCGAGGCTACTGCCAGTGCAGCTACACCTCCTTCAAGGGCGGCTACTCGTTGTTCGAATACACTTTGGGTAGGATTCCCTAGACGTCCGTAGATGTTTCCACCGCTTCGTAGGGCAAATCTTTCGGCAGCTTCTGCCGAATTGGGGAATACATACGAGGTGGTTTGGTAGATGGGTACTGCACGTGCATCTGTAGCGCTATCGGGTTGCTCTTGTCCGGCGTGTAGTTGTAGGGTCTCAAATCGAAATTTAGTTGTTGTGCTCATATTATTCTAGTTTTAGTTATTTAATCTGCTGCAAAGCTATATGATAAGAATGAATGGTGCAATATATGCGAGAATAATGGAGTAAATAACTAAATTTTTCTATTTTTGCAGAATATATGACTGATTTGTCTTTGATTTAAGTCGGTTTGCAGAATAGAATGTTGATGCAGTATGGTTATGAATATAGAGAAACTAGATAAAATTGACTTGCAGATGTTGCGCATCTTGCAAGCGAATGCCAGACTTACCACCAAGGAGTTGGCTGCAAGTGTAAATTTATCCTCTACACCTGTCTTTGAGCGGTTAAAGCGATTGGAAAGTGGGGGGTATATTAAAAAATACATTGCTGTGCTTGATGCAGAGAAGTTGAATCAAGGCTTTGTAGTCTTTTGTCGGGTCAAACTGCGTAGGCTTAATAAGGATATTGCCATGGACTTTATACGAATAGTTAAGGATATACCCCAAGTAACAGAGTGTTACAATACTTCGGGTAGTTTTGACTACTTGCTTAAAATACATGCACCCGATATGAAGTATTACCAATCCTTTCTGCTCGATGTGTTGGGTACCATTGATAGCTTGGGATCGCTAGAGAGTATCTTTGTGATGGATGAAGTGAAGCATGAGTATGGCATACATGTTTGATAAAAAAAAGGGAGATAAACAAGTTGCTTATCTCCCTTTTTTTTATCAGATCAGTTCTGTTATGACATTATTGTTTGGGTAATGCTTCTTTGATAACCAACTGACGACCCATGAACTCTGCACCGTTTAATGCTGTCATAGCTTGATTTGCTTCTGCGTCATTTTCCATTTCAACAAAAGCAAAACCTTTTGATTTGCCTGTTTCACGGTCTTTGATAACTTTTACAGAAGTAACTGTTCCATAGTCAGCCATCACTTGTTCTAAATCTCCTTCCTTAACGCGGTAGTTAAGGTTTCCAACATACATATTCATAAAAATGAAAATAAAAAATAAATAAAATAAGAATACTCTCTGATCATGTTCAGTTATATATAAAGAAGCATTAATCAGGCACAAAGAAAGGTATAATATTTGATTGTGCAAGATGAAACGCTCTTTTTTTATTAATACAGTCTAATCTTTTTTGAAATTAATTTTTATTTTACAACTTAATTATAGAGGTTGCGTTACGCAAGTGTAGAGTGTTACCTGTTTACGTAGGGGTAAAAGCTTTTCTCTTTCGGAGTCTATTATAAACTTTTAGCTTGTCTGTTTGGTATTTGTGAGATTAAACACTAATTTTGCGTCCTCTTTGTGGGTATTGAAAATAAAATAATTATCATATAAAAACAAGTCAGAAATGAATATTTCATTACAAAATGTTGATGCAGTAAGTGCAGTACTTACTGTAAAGATCGAAAAGGCTGATTGTCAAGCAAATGTAGAAAAGGCGTTGAAATCATATCGCAAAAATGCAACTGTTCCAGGTTTTAGAAAAGGAATGGTTCCAATGGCTTTGGTAAAGAAACAATACGGTAAAGCAGTATTGGCTGAAGAGATTGACAAAATTTTGCGTGACAAAATCTACGAATACTTGTCAGAGAACAACGTAAACATGTTGGGTCAACCACTTCCTAACGCAGCTATGCAAGCTATTGATTACGATGCAGAGACTTACGAATTTACATTCGATATCGCATTGGCTCCTGAATTCAAAGCTGAAATCGCAGCCGAAGATACACTTGATTACTACACAATCGAAGTTTCTGAAGAGCTTGTAGAGCAACAAGTTGCTATGTACACTCAACGTAGCGCTAAGCACGAAAAAGTACAAGAGTACCAAGATAAAGATATGCTTAAAGGTTTGATCGCTGAATTGGATGAAGCTGGTAGCACAAAAGAGGGTGGTATTCAAGCAGAAGGTGCTGTAATGATGCCTTCTTACATGAAGAACGATGCTCAAAAAGCAATCTTTGCTGATTCAAAAGTAAACGATGTATTGGTATTTAGCCCAGCTGAAGCTTTTGATGGTAATGAGGCTGAAATCTCTTCATTGTTGAAAATCAGCAAAGAAGAAGTAGCTGGCTTAAGCGCTAAATTTAGCTTCCAAATTGAAGAAATCACACGTGCAGTACCTGCTGAGTTGAACCAAGAACTATTTGACCAAGTATTTGGCGAAGGTGCGGTAGCAACTGAAGAGGAGTTCCGTGCGAAAATTAAAGAGGGAATTGCTAAGCAATTTAGCTCAGATAGCGACTACCGTTTCCTTATCGATGCACGCAACCACTTGGAAGCTAAAATCGGCAAGTTGGAGTTCAACGACGAATTGTTGAAACGTATCATGTTCGAAAACAACGAGGAAAAAGGTGAAGCATTTGTAGCTGAGAACTATGAAAATAGCTTGAAAGAGTTGACATGGCACCTAATCAAAGAGCAATTGGTTGCTGCAAACGAAATCAAAATTGAACAAGCAGATGTATTAGAGATGGCTAAAGAGGCTACTCGCGTACAATTTGCTCAATACGGTATGTTGAACATCCCAGAAGAGGTACTTGAAAACTATGCTGGCGAGATGTTGAAGAAAAAAGAGAGCGTAGATAGCTTGGTAGGCCGTGCTGTAGAAAGCAAATTGGCTATTGCTTTGAAGAGCAAAGCTACATTGAACCACAAAACGGTTTCAATGGAAGATTTCAACAAATTGTTTGAGTAATATAGCCGGGTAGCCAATTGCTACTCAACTGTTTAAAAGGGGCTTTTAACGAAAATCTTTTTTTATTGAGCGAAAGTGATGATGTAACCTCATCTTTTTTATTACTTTTGCTAAATGGAAAGTAGAGGTTAAAAGCCTCTTTTATTGATTATAAACTAGGAGTAAATAGTTATGAATGATTTTAGAAAATATGCCACTAAGCATTTAGGGGTGAACGGTATGGTGGTAGATGATGTGATTAAATCTCAATCAGCTTATTTAAATCCCTATATCTTGGAAGAGCGTCAGTTGAATGTCACTCAACTAGATGTTTTCTCGCGCTTAATGATGGATCGTATCATCTTTTTAGGTACAGATATTAACGACCATACAGCTAATATTCTGCAAGCTCAATTGCTTTATCTTGACTCTGTTGATTCAACTAAAGATATCTCTATCTATATCAATTCACCCGGTGGATCTGTTTATGCAGGATTGGGTATTTATGATACCATGCAATTTATTAATAGTGATGTAGCAACTATCTGTACAGGGATGGCAGCCTCTATGGGTGCTGTTTTGTTGGTTGCTGGGGCAGAAGGAAAGAGATCGGCATTAACTCACTCTCGTGTCATGATTCATCAACCTTTGGGAGGTGCTCAAGGACAAGCTTCCGATATTGAAATTACCGCTAGAGAGATTCAGAAATTGAAGAAGGAGCTCTATACGATTATTGCCGACCACTCTCATACTGAATTTGATAAGGTTTGGGCAGATTCTGATCGTGATTACTGGATGACTGCTCTTGAAGCAAAAGAGTATGGAATGGTAGACGAAGTGCTTTCGCGCAAACCATCGCTTCTATAATAACCTAAATCAACACGGAATTGGAAGATAATAAGAAATCAAGAAATAAAAAGAATTGTAGTTTCTGTGGACGTAATGAGAATGAAGTTGGATTCTTAATTACAGGTATGAATGGTAATATTTGTGATTCTTGTTCCGAACAAGCTCATGAAATTGTCAAAGAGGCACTACAACAAAAAGCTACGGTTGGTTCATTGAACTTAGATGAACTGCCTAAGCCTAAAGATATTAAGGAGTTTGTTGATCAGTATGTGATAGGGCAAGACGATGCAAAGCGTTACTTGGCTGTGGCTGTATACAATCACTACAAACGATTGCTCCAGAAAAATACCAAAGATGATGTAGAGATTGAAAAATCAAACATTATTATGGTAGGAAGTACTGGTACTGGAAAGACGTTGCTTGCACGTACCATTGCTAAATTGCTACATGTTCCTTTTACGATTGTGGATGCAACGGTGCTTACCGAAGCAGGTTATGTGGGAGAAGATATTGAAAGTATCTTGACTCGTCTGCTGCAAGTGGCCGATTACAACGTAGCCGAGGCAGAGCGAGGAATCGTCTTTATCGATGAAATTGATAAGATAGCACGCAAAGGCGACAATCCTTCTATTACGCGCGATGTGAGTGGAGAGGGTGTGCAACAAGGTTTGTTGAAACTGCTTGAGGGTTCTGTGGTTAATGTACCGCCCCAAGGAGGTAGAAAGCATCCCGACCAAAAGATGATACCTGTTAATACAAAAAATATTCTATTTGTATGCGGGGGAGCTTTTGATGGTATAGAGCGCAAAATAGCTCAACGATTAAATACCCACGTGGTAGGATATGGTGCTGCGAAGGATGTGGCTAAAATCGATCGTTCGAACATCATGCAATACATTACTCCACAAGATTTGAAGTCGTTTGGACTAATTCCCGAAATTATTGGGCGTTTGCCTATTTTGACCTACCTAAATCCATTGGATCGTACGGCTCTTCGTAATATCCTGACCGAACCTAAAAACTCCATCATTAAGCAGTATATTAAACTGTTCGAAATGGATGGTGTAGAGCTTCAGTTTGAGCCAGAGGTATTGGATTATGTGGTCGATAAAGCGGTGGAATATAAGCTTGGAGCACGTGGTTTACGTTCAATTGTGGAGTCTATTATTATGGATAGCATGTTTGAATTGCCTTCGCAAGAGGTGAAACAGTATGTGGTTACCATTGAATATGCACGCAAGCAGGTTGAGAAGGTATTTAGTACGAAGGGTGTCGAAAAAGCCTAAGGTAGTCTATAGAGAGAGAAAAAGATAAATAATACTTTGATGTAAGTTTTTTCGCTTAAAAATCGTGCAAAATCGGAACTTGTTTATAACTTTGTTATGGAACAAAAATCGTACAGGAATGTAACCCGTGGAAACTATGGATGTAATGGAGAATATTAACTTAATTGAGGAGTTAAAAAAGCATTTTGGCTTTAGCGTATTCAAGGGGAATCAAGAAGCAGTTATTCGTAATCTGTTGGCTGGTAATGATACCTTTGTGTTAATGCCTACTGGCGGCGGAAAGTCGCTATGCTATCAGTTGCCTTCGTTGATGATGGAGGGGACTGCCATTGTAATATCGCCTTTGATTGCGTTAATGAAGAATCAGGTAGATGCCATGCGCAGCTTTAGTGAAGTTGATGGGGTAGCTCACTTTATTAATAGTTCATTAAATAAATCTGCTATTGATCAGGTGCGTTCCGATATATTGGCTGGAAGGACAAAGTTGCTTTATGTAGCCCCTGAGTCATTGACCAAGGAGGAGAATGTGGAGTTTCTGCGTAGCGTGAAAATATCTTTTTATGCCATTGATGAGGCTCACTGTATTTCTGAATGGGGGCATGATTTTAGACCGGAATATCGTAGAATACGTCCCATTATAAATGAGATAGGAAAGGCGCCTGTTATTGCACTGACGGCCACTGCCACCCCCAAGGTGCGCATGGATATTCAGAAGAATCTGGGTATGCAAGAGGCTATTGAGTTTAAGTCTTCGTTTAATCGATCCAACTTGTACTACGAGGTACGTGCCAAGAGTAGTCGGGTAGATCGAGATTTGATTAAATACATCCGATCTAACGAAGGTAAGTCGGGTATTATCTATTGCTTGAGCCGTAAGCGAGTAGAACAGCTTGCTGAGATACTTCAAGCCAATGGTATTCAAGCAAGGCCTTATCATGCTGGTATGGATTCGGCTGCCCGTACGGCCAATCAAGATGCCTTCTTGAAGGACGATGTGGAGGTAATTGTGGCAACAATTGCTTTTGGCATGGGGATTGATAAGCCCGATGTGCGTTATGTGATTCATTACGATATACCTAAAAGTTTAGAAGGGTATTACCAAGAGACGGGTAGAGCAGGTAGAGATGGAGGTGAAGGGAGATGTTTGACCTTTTATTCACCGAAAGATTTGCGAAAACTGGAGAAATTTATGCAGGGTAAACCTGTGGCAGAACAAGAGATAGGCAGGCAACTTCTATTAGAGACTGCTGCTTATGCAGAGTCGTCGGTTTGTAGAAGAAAATCGTTGTTGTACTATTTTGGCGAAGAATATAAAGAAGAGAATTGTTGTAATTGTGATAACTGTTTAAATCCTAAAAAGCAAGTGGAAGCTAAGGATTCATTATGTGCTGTGATTGAAGCAATCATAGCGGTGAAAGAGAATTTTAAATCAGATTATATTGTCGATCTTTTGTTAGGAAAAGAGACGACAGAAGTATTGGATCATAAACACGAAGAACTTGAAGTGTTTGGGTCGGGCATGGGTGAGGAGGACAAAATATGGAATGCTGTCATTCACCAAGCCTTGATTGCTGGCTATTTAAGTAAAGATGTTGAAAACTATGGGTTGCTAAAAGTAACATCCGAAGGAAAGAAGTTTTTGAAAAAACCCAAATCTTTTAAAATTGTCGAGTCAAATGACTTTGATGATGAAGAGGAGGAGGTTCAAGTGCGTGGCGGAAGCTCGTGTGCGGTCGATCCAGGATTATATGGTATGTTGAAAGATTTGCGTAAGAAGCTATCTAAGAAACTAGATGTACCTCCTTATGTTATTTTTCAAGATCCCTCTTTGGAGGCAATGGCTACTATCTATCCTGTAACGCTCGATGAATTGCAAAATATTCCAGGCGTAGGAGCTGGTAAGGCAAAGAGATACGGTCAAGACTTTTGTGTATTGATTAAAAAGCATTGCGAAGAGAATGAGATTGACCGTCCCGAAGATTTACGTGTTCGTACGGTAGCTAATAAATCTAAGTTGAAGGTCTCTATTATTCAATCGATTGATAGAAAGGTAGCGCTCGATGATATTGCTGTTTCAAAGGGACTTGAGTTCTCGGAATTGCTGGACGAAGTGGAGGCTATTGTCTATTCGGGTACTAAACTCAATATCGATTACTTCTTGGAAGAGATTATGGATGACGACCACATGGAAGATATCTATGACTACTTTAAAGAGTCTACAACCGATAAAATAGAGGATGCTACAGATGAGCTAGGACGTGATTACAGCGAAGATGAAATTCGCTTGGTACGTATTAAGTTTATCTCTGAAATGGCAAACTAACTAACTTTTTCGAGTTAACGTGATAAGCTGGGTGCAAGAATGCATCCAGCTTATCACTTTTTAATAGGATTGTAATTGAAAAATGGGGTAGGGGGTTTTATATGTGGAATTAAAACTGTATATTTGCACGCAATAAAATTCAAAACGCATAAGCCCTATGTCATTTATTGCAGATAAAATTGTGATGGACGGATTAACGTACGACGATGTACTTTTAATCCCCTCTTATTCGGAAGTACTTCCGAACTCGGTTAATCTAACCACTAAATTCTCCCGTAATATTGAGTTGAAAATTCCTTTCGTAACTGCCGCTATGGATACGGTTACAGAGGCAAAAATGGCTATTGCGATTGCTCGCGAAGGCGGTATTGGTGTGATTCACAAAAATATGTCTATCAAAGAACAAGCGCACCAGGTGGCAATTGTGAAACGTGCTGAAAATGGTATGATTTACGATCCTGTAACCATTAAACGCGGATCGACTGTAGCAGATGCTTTGGCTATCATGGCCGAATACCACATTGGCGGTATTCCAGTGGTCGATGATATGAACCACTTGGTAGGTATTGTAACCAACCGTGATCTTCGCTTTGAAAAGCAAATGGATAAATTTATTGATGAAGTGATGACCAAAGAGAACATCATTACGACTCATCAAGCTGTTGATATGGAGGCCGCTGCAAAAATCTTACAAGAGAATAAGATTGAGAAGTTGCCTGTGGTTGATCAGAGCGAGAAGTTGATTGGCTTAATCACTTACAAAGATATTACCAAAGCAAAAGATAAGCCTATGGCTTGTAAAGATGAGAAAGGACGTTTGCGCGTTGCTGCTGGTGTGGGTGTAACAGCCGATACGATGGATCGTATGCAGGCATTGGTCGATGCAGGTGCAGATGCTATTGTAATTGATACAGCTCATGGTCACACAAAATCAGTGATTGATAAACTAAAAGAGGCTAAACAGAGATTCCCACAAGTAGATATCGTAGTAGGTAATATTGCTACGGGTGAAGCGGCCAAAGCACTAGTTGAGGCGGGTGCCGATGCTGTGAAAGTGGGTATTGGCCCAGGTTCTATCTGTACTACCCGTGTGGTAGCTGGTGTAGGTGTTCCTCAATTAACAGCTGTGTACGATGTAGCCAAAGCATTGCAAGGTACAGGGGTTCCTTTGATTGCCGATGGTGGATTGCGTTACTCGGGCGATGTGGTAAAAGCATTGGCTGCTGGTGGATACAGTGTGATGATTGGTTCGTTGGTTGCAGGTACTGAAGAGTCTCCTGGTGATACAATTATCTTTAACGGTCGTAAGTTTAAATCATACCGTGGTATGGGATCGTTAGAGGCTATGGAGAATGGTTCAAAAGATCGTTACTTCCAAAGCGGTACCAGTGACGTGAAGAAGTTAGTACCCGAGGGTATTGCTGCACGTGTTCCTTACAAAGGATCATTGTACGAAGTGATTTACCAATTGGTAGGTGGATTACGCTCAGGAATGGGGTACTGTGGTTCAAGTAGTATTGAAGAGTTGCATGGGGCTAAGTTTACACGTATTACCAACGCGGGTGTGATGGAGAGTCATCCACACGATGTGGCTATTACAAGTGAAGCGCCTAATTACAGTCGTCCTCAATAAGTGATAAGATAAAATGCCGAGTCGTATAACCGGTATTGCATGGCTTCTTCTTGCGCCTTTATTACCCATAAAGGCGCAGGAAGAAGCTTTGTTGCATATCAATGGTGCTCCTGTCTCTTTGTCTACCTTTCTTTATCAATACCAACAACAGCCCGCCGAGACTGTTGATTCCTTTCTCCCTCGTTTTATCGATTATCAGCTGCAGGTTCGGTGCGCCTTAGATAACCAACTAGATACGTTGAGTAGCTTTCGTCACCAATTGGCCTATTGCAATGGAAAATTGGTTGAGTCTTATCTGGCTGCTCAAAGTGAAGGAGTAGGGCCTAAGAAGGAGCTGCTTGAGCGACACTTTGCACGGTTGCGTTCTGGGCAATGGGTTAAGGTGCGTCACATCACCTATCCGTTGTTGCAGCATAGTAGTTCAAAGCTTTGCCAAGAGGCTATGGTTGCGATGCAGCAACTCAAGGCTGCTTTGCCTCAGGCTGCTTCGTTGGAGGAGATTAAAGAGCATTGCTCTTCGGTTGTTACGGCACCCTTGCTAGTCGAGGATCTGCCTTGGAAGCCCCTCTCCATCTTTTTGCAGGAGTGGATAGAGCCATTGAGCCAATTGAAAGTGGGAGAGCTCTCTTCTCCTTTTATCTCGCCAGTGGGTATCCACCTATTGCTGCTTACTGATGCCAGTGCTGAAATGCCTGCTGCCTACTCCTCCAATGAAAGTACTATGAGTCACTCTATAGGAGTGCCTGTTGCAGGAAACTCGTTGGTTGTAGGAAGCTCTTGCGCTGCATGGGTTTCGGATATAAGCAACCATCGTGATTTTGTGCTGCGTGCTCAAGAGATTAAAGAGGAGTTGCTAGTTGCCTTTTTGGCTGCTCATTTCCCAAGCGAATCATTGGTTCCTACGGAAGCCGACTTAGCCGCCTATTTTGCCCAGCATCAAGCAAACTATCGTTGGCAATTTCCTCATTACCGTGGGGTGGTGGTTCACTGCAAGGATAAGTCAGCTTATAAGAAATGGAGAAAACTGCTTAAAAAACTTCCAGCTTCCATGCGAGAAAAGGCATTGATAGAGCTTACTCAACTCTCTCAAGCGGGTGAGGTGAGTTTTGAAACGGGTCTTTTTCAGCTTGGTCAGAATGATTGTATTGATAAGTTGGTTTTTAAGTGTGGTAGTTATACTCCACCGTCGGCTTACCCCTATGTTTTTGTGTTGGGTGAGAAATTAAAACAACCCTCCTCGTACCACGATGTGAAAGAGGCGTTGCTACTCGACTATAAAGTGATGTCCGATGGTTTGTGGTTGGATTCAATTCGCCAAAAATATACGGTAGAATTAGAGGAAGAGGTTTTAAAAACCGTTAATAATAGTGCAAGTAATTAATTATTGCACTATCTTCGTTACCTACTTAACAGATACTTATGAAGAAGTTAGAAAAGGGTGGAATTTTGATTGCTATCGTTTGTAGCTTAATGGGTTGTGGTGATGAATACAACCACAAAGGGAAAACGCCGTTGGTAGGTGTATCTAATCAATTTTTATACAAAGAAGATTTACAAACGGTTCTTCCTACCAATTTAAGTCAAGATGACAGTTTGCTTTTTGCCGAACATTATATTCAGAATTGGATAGAAGATGTTTTGCTTTTTGAGAAAGCAGAGGGAAATATTCCAGATAACGACAAAATAGAGCGGTTGGTTGAGAATTACCGACGAGCCTTGATTATGCATACCTATCAAGAGGAGTTGATTAACCAAAAGTTGGCTCAGGAGATTAGTGAAGAGGAGGTTGCAGCTTATTATACCAAGCATAGCACCCTCTTTCAACTCGAAGAGCCCTATGTGCAGGGGGTGTTTATCAAGGTTCCATTGAATTCGCCTGATTTGGCTGCTGTACGCAAGTATTACAGACTCAATCAGCCCGAAGCCATTGAGCAGTTAGAGAAGTACAGTTTGCGCAATGCGGTAAGTTACGACTATTTTTACGATCGTTGGCAGCCTGCCTCTTCGTGGAGCAACAAGATTCCGTTGAAGGAGTTGGGCCTTGATTTGAACTACCTCGATAAGAATAGAAACATAGAGGCCAAGGATAGTGCTTTTCACTACTTCCTACACATTGAAAATTTCTTAGGTAGAGGAGGACAGAAGCCTCTTGATTTTGTTGAGAGTGAGATAAGAGAAATGTTACTAAATATGAAGCGGGTTGACTATATAAACCAAGTAAAGCGAGAAATGTATCAGCGAGCTTCGGACAAGAATGAAATTAGTTATTATTATTTGAATTCAAATGAATAAATTAAGAAGTATCAGAGTATGTGCATTGTTGTTGACCTTTTTTGCCGTCACTTCGGCATATGCTCAAGATAATGTAATTGACGAAGTGGTCTGGGTCGTAGGAGATGAGGCTATCTTAAAGTCGGATGTAGAGAGTGAGCGATTGAATGCTCAATACGAAGGACGTAAGTTAGAGGGAGATCCTTACTGTGTTATCCCCGAGCAGCTAGCTATTCAAAAGCTTTACTTAAATCAAGCAGTGATTGATAGTATTGAGGTTTCGGAGCAAGAGGTGATTTCGCAAGTAGAGCGTCGTACAGCTTGGTTAATTGACCAAATTGGTTCTAGAGAGAAACTGGAAGAGTACTACAATAAGACCTCTACCCAAATTCGCGAAATGCTTCGTGAGAATGTGCGCGATGGCTTGATTGTTCAAAAGATGCAACAAGAGATTGTGGGCGATATTAAGATTACACCTGCCGAGGTACGTCGCTACTTCAAAGATCTTCCTCAAGATAGTATCCCCTTTATTCCTACCCAAGTAGAGGTGCAAGTGGTGACTATCCAACCTAAGATTCCTCAAGAAGAGATTGATCGCGTTAAACGTACGTTGCGTGAATATACAGACCGCGTGAACAATGGCGAGATTGGTTTTTCAACCTTGGCGCGTATGTACTCCGAAGATGAAGGCTCACGCCGTCGTGGTGGTGAACTTGGATTCATGGGAAAAGGAGAGTTGGTTCCTGAATATGCCAATGTAGCCTTCAACCTACAAGATCCTACCAAAGTATCTAAAATAGTAGAGTCTGAATTTGGTTTTCACATCATTCAATTGATTGAGAAGCGTGGAGACCGTCTAAACTCTCGCCACATCTTGATGAAACCCCGTGTAGACGATGACGATTTAGAGTCGGCTCTGCTTCGCTTAGACTCTATAGCCGATGACATTCGTAACCAGAAGTTCAGCTTCGAAGATGCAGCAGGCTACATCTCGCAAGATAAAGAGACACGTAACAACCACGGTTTAATGGCCAATCCACGTACCGGTACTGCTCGTTTCGAAATGCAAGACCTAGCACAAGTTTCGCAAGAGATTGCTAAGGCAGTAGAGGGGATGAACATAGGCGAGATTTCAAAACCCTTTACTATGGTGAATAGCAAGGGCAAAGAGGTTTGTGTGATTGTGAAGCTTAAAACTCGCATCACTGGACACAAGGCTACCATTACTGAAGACTACCAACGTCTTAAAGGAATTGTACAAGAGAAACGTGGCGAAGAGAAACTTGAAAAGTGGATTGTAGAGAAACAGAAAAAGACCTACGTCCGTATTAATGAGAAGTGGAGAATCTGTGATTTTAAATACCCAGGATGGGTGAGACTCTAATCGCTTCATTGCTATAAATATGCTTGAAAAGAATCATAAAAAACATTCCAGCGGGCATAGGATACTCTTATTCAGTATCCTATGCCTTTTTGGGTTTTACTTACTAGCACAAGTAACCCCCTCTAATCGAGGAGCACAACCTGCCAAGAGCAAGGTATACCTGCTGCATGCCGATGTGTTGAAAAAGAGTGCTAAAAACCCCGACCCCGATGCCCAAATATTGGTGGGTAATGTAGTCTTTCAGCACGATAGTGTCTATATGTATTGCGACAGTGCCTGTTTTTATGAAAATAAGAACTCGCTCGAAGCCTTTTCGCGTATAGATCCTGTAAAGGTAGTGCAAGGAGATACGCTATTTCTCTATGGCGACTACCTTTACTACGATGGCAATACCCAAATAACCGAGGTACGCTATAATGTAAAGATGGAGAACAAAACCACCACGCTTCTTACTGATAGCTTAAACTACGACCGTATAGCCAATCTAGGCTATTACTTTGAAGGGGGTATGCTTATGGACCAAGAGAATGTACTTACTTCGGTTTGGGGGCAGTACAGTCCCGAAACCAAGGAGTCTGTTTTTAACTACGATGTGAAGTTGGTTAATCCCCAGTTTGAGCTCGTTAGCGATACCCTTCATTACAATACCGATAGCAAAATAGCTCACATTGTAGGCCCCTCTAACATTGTTAGTGATAGTACCCACATCTATTCTGAGCTAGGTTTCTATAACACTTTACTAGGTCAGGCCGAGCTGTTGAACCGTTCGGTGCTTACTAACGAAGGGAAGAAACTCACTGGCGATAGCCTTTTTTATGATGAAAAAGGGGGTTATGGCGAAGCCTTTATGCGGGTAGTCATGACAGACTCTATCAACCAAAATATGTTGAAAGGAGACTACTGCTACTACAACGAAATGACCAAGTATGCTTATGCTACCGATAGAGCTGTGGCCATTGAATATTCACAAGGCGATAGCCTCTTTATTCATGCCGATACGCTTCAGCTGCATACCTTTTTCTTGGATACCGATTCTGTTTATCGTGAGATGCGTGCTTTCCACAAGGCCCGGGTTTTCCGTACCGATGTGCAAGCCGTGGCAGACTCGCTGGTATTCTCCTCCAAAGATAGCTGTTTAACCCTCTACCACGATCCTATTATGTGGAACGAGAATCAGCAACTACTAGGTGAGCAGATTATGATCTATATGAATGATAGCACCATTGATTGGGCACACATTCACAACCAAGCTCTTTCCATTGAGAAGCTAGACTCCGTTAACTACAACCAGATAACTGGTAAAGATATCAAAGCCTACTTTGTGGCTGGCGATATGCGTAAAGTCGATGTCATTGGTTCGGTGCGATTAGTCTATTACCCTGCCGAAGGGGATGGCGAACTGATTGGTATGAATGTTTCGGAAACCAGTTTACTCAATATCTACTTAGCCGATCGTAAGATGGAGCGTATGGTGATGAGTCCTAAATCTAATGGAACGCTTTACCCCATGCTGCAAATACCTCCCGATAAGATGAAGCTAGATAACTTTGCTTGGTTTGACTACATTCGTCCCCTGAGCAAAGAGGATATCTTTGAATGGAGAGGAAAAAGAGCGGGTGAGGAGTTGAAGAAGAGCAGTCGCGGAAGCGTGCCTTTGCCCAATCAACATTTGTTTCAACCTAAAAAATAGTTTGTATGGGAATGTTTAAAACCAATAAACCACGTCCTTTTCAGCATCAGTACATCTATGTGGATGAACGCAAAGAGCGGCTGAAAAAGATTGAAGAGGATGCCAAGTCATCCTTAGGTATGACACCCCCTGTAACCGAATTTAATCCGGAGCATATCCGAGGAAAGTTTGTAGAGGGAACCAAGCACCTTAAAAGACGCCGTGAGAGCGGTCGGAAACCCCTTACCTACGGTGTTATTATTATAGCCTTAGGGGTGTTACTTTACATATTGCACTACCTCGTAACGGGGAATCTTAACTTTTAATAGTTTAGTAAGTAAGTACTATGAGTGATATAATTCGTTTGTTGCCCGATTCTGTGGCCAACCAGATAGCTGCTGGCGAGGTAATTCAGCGCCCAGCATCGGTTGTAAAAGAGTTGGTAGAGAATGCCATTGATGCAGGTGCTACTCACATTGATGTGATAGTAGCCGATGCTGGAAAAACATTGATACAAGTGGTAGACAATGGAAAAGGGATGTCAGAGACCGATGCTCGACTCGCTTTTGAACGCCATGCTACTTCCAAAATACGCGAAGCTTCCGACCTGTTTGCCCTCCATACCATGGGCTTTCGGGGCGAGGCTTTGGCCTCTATTGCAGCTGTGGCACAGGTCGAACTGCGAACTCGCCAAGTCAGCGAAGAGTTAGGCACCTCTATTACCATTGCCGGTTCAAAGGTGGAGGCACAAGAGGCCATCTCGGCGGCACAAGGTAGTAACTTTGCGGTAAAGAATCTCTTTTTCAATGTACCGGCTCGACGTAAGTTCTTAAAATCCAACCAGACCGAGTTGAGTAACATCTTGACCGAATTTGAGCGGATAGCACTCGTTAACCCCGAAGTAGGATTGACCTTGCGCCACAACGATACCGAGGTTTACCACCTTTCGCCCAACCAGCTACGCCAGCGTATAGTCTCTATCTTTGGTAAGAAAATTAACCAAGAGCTCCTTTCGCTCAAGGTCGATACCACCATGATTCGCATATCGGGCTTTGTAGGTAGACCCGAATCGGCTCGTAAGAAGGGGGCCCGCCAATTCTTCTTTGTTAATGGCCGCTACATGCGCCACCCTTACTTTCACAAAGCAGTGATGGAGGCTTATGGACAACTCATAGCACCCACCGAACAGGTATCTTACTTTATCTACTTTGAGGTAGATCCTGCCAATATTGATGTCAACATACATCCCACCAAGACAGAGATTAAATTTGAGAACGAACAAGCCATCTGGCAGATTATAGCCGCCGTGGTGAAAGAGACCCTTGGAAAGTTTAATGCCGTTCCTTCAATCGATTTTGATACCGAAGGGATGCCCGATATTCCTGTTTTCATTCCCACCCCTACGGCTGGTTATGAAGGGGGAGGACATGCACCAGCTGCCTCTTCGTACAATCCATTTGACTCATCGCCTGTGGTATCGCCTTCATCGTATGCTCCCAAGGCATCTACCTCGGGATGGGAGGCTTTTTATGGTGGACCTTCTACGCCCGCTACTCCCGCCATGCCTACGGTAGATTATGGTGACGATGGCGATTACTTTGTAGAGGCTCCTGTAGAGGAGGAGGCTTATGCCGATCAGCAGCCCAATCTTTACCAGCAGATGGAAGAGCCGGTGAAGGAGAACTCTGCACAACACTACCAGTTTAAGGGTCGTTTTATTTTGACCTCGGTTAAATCGGGCTTGATGGTGATTGACCAGCAGCGTGCCCATGTGCGCATTTTGTATGATAAATATTTGGAGCAGATAACCAGTCGGCAAGGTATTTCGCAAGGAGTACTCTTTCCGGATATCATCCAGTTTCCTCCTTCCGAAATTCATGTACTGCAAGATTTGTTGGAAGATCTCTCCTTCTTGGGTTTTGACCTGACCGATTTTGGTGGCGGAAGCTATGCCATTCAGGGCGTACCTGCTGGCATTGAGGGGCTCAATCCGCAAGAGTTGATTCAGAGTATGGTTCACACCGCCATTGAGAAGGGGTGTAAGGTGAAAGAGGAGTTGCAAAGTAGCTTGGCCTTGAGCTTGGCCAAAGCAGCTGCCATTGTACCTGGACAGGTGTTGACTAATAGCGAGATGAATGAGTTGGTAGACCAACTCTTTTCGGTAGCTACTCCCAACTATACGCCCGATGGCAAGACGGTGCTCTCTGTTTGGAAAGAGGAGGATATTGAGAAGCTTTTTCGCTCGTAAGAGTGGCTAGCATAGCTTTCCTCAAAAGGAGTAGCAGATAGTGTCGAGATACTGGCTTTCGCTCGTAGTAGTGGCTAGCATAGCTTTCCTCAAAAGGAGTGGCAGATAGTAGTCGAGATACTGGCTTTCGCTCGTAGTAGTGGCTAGAATAGGTTTCTGCTGTGTAGTGGGCTTATCTCACTTTTAGCCAGTAATTATACTCCTCTATAAATATTTTATAGCATTAGTATGGGCCGAAAAGAGAGGAATATATCCCGCTCTTTTCGGCCCATACTCTTTTTAGTTCTGCATCTCTTTAATCCAGTTGGTAATGTCATTCAAGACTTGGGGCGAGAGGGTTTGTTCTATCTCTCCATACTCCATGATATCACCCGTTTTCGACTCTTGAAAGAGGTGATTCAAGCCAGGGTACTCAATTGATTTTACTTTGTTATTTCCACCCTCCTTTAGATAGGTATGCGTAGAGAATTGATCCAGTAATAAAAAGTAGAATGAATAGTACAATACTCCAAAGAATCGGTTCGTGGAAATTTGCTTCTAGTCGTAAGAGGAAGAAGTATAAAGCGAAAATTAAGAATAGGAGTGATACAGCAGTGGAGAGTATCATACTTTTTCAAAATGAAGATGTAAATCTTCTCATGCTAGTTGTGTTTTTTTTGGATTGAATAACTATTATTTTTTTGAAGAGTTTGCTTAGATAGCCATCTATTGGCAGACGATATTAATTGTAATAGCGTTCTTTAGTGTTTTCTTAAAACAGCTGTATAAAAGCTTCTTACACTCTAATCTGAGAGGGGTGTTTTTTTATAAATGTATACAAAAATAATTTAAAACGGAATCTATTCAACTCTTCATAGAGTTACCCTATTTTTATACAAAGGATAAACGGTCAAAAATAAAAGAGGGCAAAAGGGGGGTAAAATGGCCTCTTTTCTTCTTTTGAACTGCTAAAAGGTGATTAACAAAAAAAACGTCTGCACCTTTTGCTCAAAACGTGCGGAGGTTTGGATTGAAAGGTCCGTACGTTTCACTTCACTTGTCCGCACGTTTTAAGCAAAAGGTCCGCCCCTTTCAATTGAAAGGGGCGGACCTTTTTTTTGAGGGGGATAAAACTTGACTTTTCCCGTTAAAACTCTACTGTTACCCCAATGGTAGGCAGAATGGTTCCATCTTCTTGTTTGAGTCGTTTCATAACGTAGCGTTGCTCCGATGTAGGGGCTTCGGGGTTCTCAATTACTCCGGTGCTCATGAGTGCATCTGGCCTTTTTAGTTTGCTACCCAGTACATTTTGCAAATCTAGGTAGAGTCCTAATCGCCACTTCTTGAAGTAGTAGTTTTTGTCTACCCGTAAATCGAGCTGCATGTAGTTGGGCAGGCGTAAGGTGTTATACCGGTCGTAGTCTAGATAGGCTTTTCCGCGTACGTTCCATGCCTCTACTAGTGCACTCTTCTCTTCGTCGTAAGGGGTATAGGGGGCCCCGCCTATGTAACTTAGTTTATACCCTATACTCCACTGTTTGGGTAGATCCCACACACCACTGGTGTTTAAAATGAAGTTGTTATCCCAGGCCGATGGTAGGTATTCGCTCTCCTTGGTGGCGCGGTATTGGCTCTTGTAAAGGGTCAATGCGCCCGTAGCACTAAAGTTGCGTATGTTCCAGCGGGCCGATAGTTCGAGACCGTAGGCTTCTCCTAGCGCAGTAGGTGTAAGGGCTTCGTTGCCGGTTACTCCATAGTCATCTCCTTTGCAGGCTAGGGGTATTTGGTCGGCAATGGAGAGGGGAATGTACCGGTACTTTTTATAGAATCCCTCCATAGATAGGGCAAAGGCGGCCGATGGTTTGAATTCGGCACCCACGCTTCCCGAGGTTACTTGTTGGTACTTTAGCTCTTTGTTGACCAATTGACCTTGGTTATCTTTATACCCCAAAGCGGTGTAGGCGGGTAGTTGGTAGTAGAGGCCTACGTTGCCGCGGATAGACCATTTGTCGGTTAGCTGGTAGCTACTCGATAGGCGAGGAGATAGGTGTTGGAAGGGGTTACGCAATGAACCATAATCGGCTCCATCGGCTCGCACTCCTAGGGAGGCGCTGTAGCGGTTGTTGGGCGAAGTATAGTTGGCCGACCCAAAGAATCCCCAAGTGGCAAAGCGTAGAGCTGTATCGTACTCGCTAATGATGGGTTGCTCTAAGAAGAGTTGTTGGTAGGAGTTGTTTATATATTGAATATAGTTTACTTCTACTCCTTGTTTAAAAATCCAGTTGCCACGATTCATCCAGTTTTCGGCTCGGAAGGAGCTTTTTTGTTCGGTCGATCGGAGGCGTAGCGTGAGGTTATCTTCGCTGCTATCGTCATTGTTTTGATACTTTAGGTTGCGGTTGTTTAAGTAACTATGGCTTACGAATAGGTGTTGGCTACCTCGTTTGCCATAGTGGCGGTAGGTGGCTCCCACGGTGTAGGTCTCTTGGTTTATTTCGGGTAGGTAGCTTAATAGGTACTCTGCCTCTTCGCCGGTTTCGTCGGTGTTTAGTTTCATCTTATCAAATCCGGCTATGGCTAGTATAGATAGTTCATCGGCAGGGGTGAGCTGGAATTTGAGTTTGAACTGCCCATCTATAAAGTTGGGCAAAAAGGGGAGTCCTAGTGCTTTGAATAGAAACTGTAGGTAGGATTGACGTACCGAGAATAGGTAGGTGGTCTTTGAATTGAGGTGGCCGCTACCACTGAGTGAAACCTCCGAGGCTCCGATGGTGGCCTTGAGTGATTGCGATTCTAAATTACCATTACGGAGGTTGAAATCGAGTACGGAACTCATAGCTCCCGATCGGTTGGTGGGGAAGGCGCCGGTGTAGAAGCTTATTTCGCGTACCAAATCGGCATTGATTAAGCTTACGGGGCCGCCCGATGCTCCTTGGGTAGAGAAGTGATTGATGTTGGGTATCTCAATGCCATCCATGTAGAAACGGTTTTCGGCTGGTCCGCCACCCCGTATAATGAGGTCGTTGCGGTAGCCTGCTGGAGAGAAGGCAACTCCGGGGTAGGAGCGTACAATGCGTGAGATGTCGCGGTTAGAGCCCGGGCTCTTCTCAATCTCTTTTAGCCCAATGGTGTGTAGGCTTACGGGGCTCTCTACGTAGTAACGGCTGCGTTCGGGGCGGATGGTTACCTCGGAGAGGGCTTGTGTATCTTCTTCCAACTCTATTTCGATAAAAGGGGTTTTAGAGGAGAGTATATAGTCGGGGGTTACGGTGGGTTTGTAACCGATGGAGCTGGCTACAAAACTTGAAATGCCAGGGGGGACATCCTCTATTTGGAAAACACCCAGTGAGTCGGTGGAGGCTCCGATGCTTTTGTTATTCTCTAGTACTACATTGATAAAGGAGAGTCCTTTTCGACTCTGCTTGTCAATCACTCTACCCCGAATGGTGTAGGTGGTTTGTGCTGTGAGGGCAGTTATGCCCAGCAGGCAGTGTAGGGTAAGAAGTAGAAGGGTTCTTTTCATTTGAATCGTGAGTTAATCAGGGATTTTTATTTTTTTTATAAAGAACGCAAATATAGATAAATTGTTTTAGGAGGGCTCTCCGTACTGTTTTATTCTTGCTAGATTATAGAATAGTAAGATTGTGATATTGCGAAAGAGCATCTGTATAAAGATTGTTATTCTCTTTCGCAACATTTTCTTCTTTAGAGCAAAATGGCATTGTTTATATTCAACTTAAACTTGAGTTGGAGTACACTGGCTGCTTTGGTACATAGTAGCATGCGTTGCAAGAAGATTTCAAAATAGTCGGTTACGCTACAGATGGCGGTATCAATGGTAAGCATTAGGGTAATGGTTTGTTCATCGGTATTTACCACTACCTCGGTTTTCTCTACCGCATAGTTTACACGGTCGTGTATATCGGTGTGGATGGTAGCTTTGTCGCGTACACGGCTTCTCCTTACATCGGTCTTATCGGCTAGTATAAGTGCGGCTGCTACTTCGTTTACTGGAAAGGCAGTACTCTCATCGTGGTTGCCAATGGCTGTAATCACCATGGCCGTATCTTTGGGGTCAAAACCCATTTTGTCGAGTATACGAAAGGCCATTACGGCTCCGCTTTGTGCATGGTCTGTGCGGTTAATCACGTTGCCTATATCGTGCATATAGGCGGCTATTTGTGCCAGCGTAACCAGTTGCTCGTTGTAGTTTAGTGCCGATAGTATGTACTGAGCGGTGTCTGCACACTTTGTGCAGTGGGCAAATCCATGTTCGGTATAGCCTAGTGCCTTGAGTGACTCGTCGGCTTGTTTAATATAGGTTCGAATCTCTTCGGATCTCTTTATCTCTTGGAATGTGGTAGACATATTTTTCATTGTTTCGTTTTGTATAACTTATAGATTGAGGGGGGTATTGAGTCTAAAGACTCCTTGATAACGCTTTCAAAGGTAGTACAAATTGAGAAGTGGCGATTCAATTTATGTTATACTTTTGTGCAATTTTTCTTTAGGGTAGGCTCTTTTACCCCTTCTAGGGCTTGCTGAGTGCTAAAATGGGCCATTCATTTGCTATTGTAGGCTACTCTTACTATTTTTGAATAAAAAAAGAGATGGAAAAGATACTATTTGTCTGTTTAGGAAATATTTGCCGATCTCCATCGGCACACGAAGTGATGCGTACCTTGGTGGAGAAGCGCGGGCTGAGTCATTGCATCGAAATCGATTCGGCGGGTACGGCTGCTTACCATGCGGGCGAACTACCCGATAAAAGGATGCGAATGCATGCAGCTCGCCGGGGGTATAACTTGACGCACCGTTCGCGACCCGTTTGTACGGACGATTTTTTCTATTTTGACCGCATTATAGGGATGGATGATCGCAATATGCAGCATCTCAAGGAGCAAGCGCCCGACTTAGAGTCGCTTCAAAAACTTTCGCGTATGACCGATTATTGTCGTAACCACACCATAGACCATGTACCCGATCCTTATTATGGAGGAGAGAGTGGTTTTGAGCAGGTACTCGATATCTTGGAAGATGGTTGTGAGGGGTTGTTGGAGAAGTTGACAACTGCTGTTGAATAGTTCAGGAAGAGATGTTTTGGGGAGGATAATCTAACCATTGGAAGTTGTATTTAGAAAGATAATCAATCTATAATTTACTGTTGAAGTATGAATAATTTAGTGGGCTCTAATTAACTGGAGGAGTTTTGATTCTCTTTTCGTCTTCTTATTTATAAATCTAATTTTCTTTTGAACTATTAGGCTATATATGTGTTAATTTTAAAACAGCAGAGAAAATTGTTCTATTTCCTTTCTACTTTTTGATTACTACCTAACTAGATAATAGAACTTTTTAAAATGGAGTGACTGTTTGCGTTTGAATGGTTGGTATATGGATTGCCATTTCTTTTGTAACTTCTTAAAAGTAGATGAAAATATTTTTTACCCACTCTTTTTTTATAAAAATGAGTGGGTAAGGATGATACATCCATCATTTTTGCTTAAGTTTGTATAGTAAGTATTTAGAAACAGCAGATGAAAGAATTTGTTATATCAGAAGCGCAGGTTGAAACTGCGGTCTTGGTGGGATTAATTACCCAAACGCAAGACGAAAGAAAGACAACAGAGTATTTAGATGAGTTGGAGTTTCTAGCCGAGACGGCAGGGGCTACTGTGGTTAAACGTGTTACACAAAAGCTACCCACTGCTCACTCTGTAACCTATGTTGGGAAAGGAAAGCTGCAAGAGATTAAGGATTACATCCTGCAGGAAGAGGAGAATGAACGTCCTATTGGAATGGTTATTTTTGATGATGAGCTATCGCCCAAACAGATACGTAATATTGAAGCAGAACTTCAGGTAAAGATATTAGATCGCACTTCGCTTATCTTGGATATATTTGCTATGCGTGCACAGACTGCCAATGCTAAAACGCAGGTGGAGTTGGCACAATACAAATATATGTTGCCTCGTTTACAACGTCTTTGGACCCACTTGGAACGCCAAGGTGGTGGATCGGGTAGTGGTAAAGGTGGATCGGTAGGTCTTCGTGGTCCAGGTGAAACCCAGTTGGAGATGGATAAACGTATTATCTTGGGCCGTATGTCACTTCTTAAAGAGCGATTGGCTGAGATTGATAAGCAGATGGCTACGCAACGTAAAAATCGAGGTACCATGATTCGTGTGGCTTTGGTAGGGTATACCAATGTAGGAAAATCGACTTTGATGAATCTGTTAGCCAAAAGTGAGGTGTTTGCCGAGAATAAACTTTTTGCTACGCTTGATACCACGGTACGTAAGGTGATTATTGAAAATTTACCTTTCTTATTGACAGATACTGTAGGGTTTATTCGTAAGCTTCCTACTGGTTTGGTTGAGTCTTTTAAATCAACCCTAGATGAGGTACGTGAGGCCGATTTACTGATTCATGTGGTTGATGTTTCACACCCTGAATTTGAAGATCAGCTGGCGGTAGTTGAGAAGACGATTGCCGATTTGGGTGCTTCGGAGAAGCCATTTATGATTATCTTTAATAAAGTGGATGCCTATACCTATACCCAGAAAGAGGAAGATGATTTGACTCCAAGAACCAAAGCAAATTGGAGTTTAGAGGAGTTGATGGATACTTGGATGGCTAAATTACACGAGAATTGCATCTTTATCTCGGCTAGAGAGAAAACGAATTTAGAAGAACTGCGTAATCAAATTTACAGTCGCGTACGCGAACTGCATGTACAGAAGTATCCATACAATGACTTCTTGTACCATACGTATGATGAGGCTGAATTTACCGAGAGCTCTGAAACTAATTAATCACCTATTTATAAGCTATATGCATGAATAACTACCGTTCACTTACTGCTACCGAGATAGAGGAATTAAAAGCACACGCTTGTCGCTCAAATTGTTGGGAGGATATAGAGGTTGCGCCTAATTTTAATACTGATAATATATACTATGTTCGCTTTTCTGGAAAGATTCGTTTGGGTATTTTTGAAAAAGAGTTTGTATTAGCTGGTGGCATCAAAAAGCGTGCTGGAATTTACCACGCTACGCTTCATAATGTGACGGTGGGTGATAATTGTTATATTGAGAATGTAAAAAACTACATAGCTAACTATACATTAGGTGAATCGTGTTTTATAGAGAATCTAGATATCTTATTGGTTGATGGAGTAAGTCGTTTTGGTAATGGTGTTGAGGTTGCCGTCTTGAATGAAACAGGAGGCCGTGAGGTAACTATTTATGATCACCTTTCAGCTCAGCAGGCCTATATTATGGCACTCTATAGACATCGCCCCGTATTGATAAGTAGGCTAAAAAACTTGATAGAGTGCTATGCCAAGGAGCAAGAGTCTGCTGTGGGTACCATTGGTAGTCATGTGACGATTGTTGATGCTGGCTATATTAAGAATGTGAAGATAGGCGATTATGCAAAGATTGAGGGTGCCGGTCGATTAAAAAATGGAACGCTTAACAGTAATGCTGAGGCTCCTGTGCATATAGGATATGGAGTAGTAGCCGATGATTTTATCATATCAAGTGGTTCGTCGGTTAAGGATGGTACCATGATTACTCGTTGTTTTGTAGGGCAAGCGTGTCAATTAGGGCATAACTACTCTGCTTCTGATTCGCTCTTTTTTAGCAACTGTCAGGGTGAGAATGGGGAAGCTTGTGCCATATTTGCCGGTCCATTTACGGTGACTCACCATAAATCGACCTTACTTATAGCAGGTATGTTTTCGTTTATGAATGCTGGGTCGGGTTCCAACCAGAGTAACCACATGTATAAGTTGGGTCCTATTCACCAAGGGGTGATGGAGCGTGGCTCAAAAACCACCTCCGATTCTTATATTCTTTGGCCTGCTAAGGTTGGTGCTTTTTCGCTGGTAATGGGTAGACATGTTAATCATGCCGATACCTCACGCCTTCCTTTCTCTTATCTAATTGAGCAAAGTAACTTGACTTATCTAGTTCCTGGTGTAAATTTACGCAGTGTAGGAACCATACGCGATGCACAGAAGTGGCCCAAGCGTGATAATCGAAAAGGACCTGGTTTACTCGATCAGATTAATTACAATTTGCTTAGTCCTTATACCATTCAGAAGATGATGGAGGGAAGAATTTTGTTGAAAGAGTTGCGTAAGATATCGGGTGAGACTTCGGATACGTACTCTTACCAGAGTGCTAAGATTAAGAATTCGTCACTTAATAATGGTATTCGTTATTATGAGATAGCCATCCGTAAGTTTTTGGGTAATTCGTTAATCAAACGTTTAGAGGGAATTGATTTTGCCAATGATGAAGAGATTCGTGCTCGCTTATTGCCCGATACAGCTATTGGAGTAGGAGAGTGGGTGGATGTTTCGGGTTTAATTGCTCCTAAAAGTGAGATTGATCAACTGTTGCACGAGGTTGAAAGTGGTTCGCTTTCTACCGTAGAGCGTATGCAGGAGCGTTTTGTCGAAATGCATGCTCATTACTATACGTATGAGTGGACTTGGGCTTATAAAGAGCTGTTGGACTTTTTTGAATTAACTCCCGAAGCGATTACTGCTGCTGATATTGTTCGAATTGTAGAGAGCTGGAAAGAGGCGGTAGTAACGTTAGATAAGATGGTTTATGCTGATGCCAAGAAGGAGTTCTCACTCTCTTCGATGACAGGGTTTGGAGCTGATGGGACCAATGAAGAACGTGTACAAGATTTTGGACAGGTGCGTGGTCTTTTTGAGAGCAATCCCTTCGTAACAGAGGTTTTGGAGCATATTAAGGTAAAGAGTGCTTTGGGCGAAGAGTTAATTGCACGTATTTGCCACTTGGATTAACTGGTAAGTAGTTTTAGGTAGTGGTTAATTCGTTGAGTAGATATCGCTAGATAAAATTCTCCCCATGAATATAAAGAGTATAGTTCTTTATATTTATGGGGAGAATTTATTTACTCTATTTACGAGAAGGGGTTAATCTTTCTTGCTGAGTGCTTCAAAAATTAAACCTTCTAGCTCCTCTGCCAATTCAGGATTGTCTTTAACGCACTGTTTAGCCGCATCACGTCCTTGACCTAGTTTCGTTTCGTTATAGCTATACCATGAACCACTTTTCTTGATGATACCCATATCGGCTCCTAAGTCAATGATTTCGCCTGCTTTCGAGATACCTTCGCCAAACATAATGTCGAACTCGGCTTTACGGAAAGGAGGTGCTACCTTGTTCTTGATTACCTTTACGCGTACTTGGTTACCAATTACCTCGTCGCCATCTTTTAGTTGGCTAGCACGACGGATGTCTAAACGAACAGAAGAGTAGAATTTCAACGCATTACCACCCGTTGTTGTTTCTGGATTACCAAACATTACGCCGATCTTCTCGCGCAACTGATTGATAAAGATACAAGTGGTATTTGTTTTGCTGATGGCCGATGTTAGTTTACGTAGGGCTTGTGACATTAAGCGTGCTTGCAAACCTACTTTGTTTTCGCCCATCTCGCCTTCAATCTCTGCTTTAGGTGTTAAAGCTGCTACCGAGTCAATAACGATAATATCAATAGCCGAAGAGCGAATTAATTGTTCTGCAATCTCTAGTGCTTGCTCTCCATTGTCGGGTTGTGAAATCCATAGGTTGTCGATATCGACCCCTATCTTGGCTGCGTAGAAACTATCGAATGCATGCTCTGCATCAATAAAAGCAGCAATCCCACCTGCCTTTTGCGCTTCGGCAATGGCATGAATGGCTAGAGTTGTTTTACCTGATGATTCTGGACCATAGATTTCGATAATTCTTCCTTTCGGATAGCCACCTACACCCAATGCTGCATTTAAAGCGATAGATCCCGAAGGAACTACTTCAATCTCTTGCACACTTTCGGCATTCATTTTCATGATAGAACCTTTTCCAAAGTTCTTCTCAATTTTATCCATGGCAGCTTGTAGTGCCTTTAGCTTTTCGCTGTTACCAGCACCTGCAGCAAACAGTTCTTCGTTCTCTTTCTTTGCCATCTGTTTTTCTTATTTCAATATTTGTGATGCATGCTCTTTGGTTTTCACCTCTTTGGGCAGCATAATACGTTCTATGATTCCCTCTTCGTTAATGATGAAGGTGGTACGGAAAGTACCCATGTACTTGCGTCCATACATACTTTTTTCACCCCATACACCAAAAGCTTCAACCAATGTTTTCTCTGTGTCGGCTATGAGTGTAAAAGGAAGTTCGTTTTTGTCGATAAATTTTTGATGAGATTTAGCATCGTCTATGCTGACACCAATCACTTCGTAGCCGGCATTTCGAAGCTCTGTATAGTTATCACGCAAGCTACATGCTTGAGCTGTACAGCCCGATGTACTATCTTTGGGATAGAAATAGAGTACCACTTTTTTACCTGCATAATGACTTAAGCGAATCTCTTCTCCTTTTTCATTAATCCCCAGAATTTCGGGGGCTTTATCTCCTACATTCATTTTGATTTTGTTTTTTGTTTATCTAGCAGTAGGCTACTGGTAGCGCTAGGAGCTAGAGGAAATGGAGTATCTTACTGGGTATGCGTTGGTGTATGGTTTCTTTGAAAGAGTAGAAAGCCATACACAAACAAAGAGCAGCATGATTAGGCCGTTGTTAAAACGATTTCTGTCACGCTGCTCTCTTTGTTAAATTATAGTTCTAAGTTGCCATCCATAATTTCGTGCCAAGGCAATCCGTGAATGTTGAGTTGCTCCATAAATGGATCTGGATTGAACTCTTCTACATTCCATACCCCTGGTCTTTTCCATTCGCCTTTTAAGAACATCATGGCACCAATCATAGCAGGTACACCTGTTGTATAGCTTACTCCTTGCATACCTGTCTCTTCGTAAGCAGCTTTGTGGCTACAGTTGTTGTACACATAATAGGTACGCTCTTTGCCATCTTTAATACCACGAATACGACAGCCGATAGATGTTTCGCCTTCGTAGTTCTCGCCCAAATCTTGTGGATTAGGAAGCACTGCTTTTAAGAACTGTAAAGGTACAATTTCCATACCGTTGTAGTTGATAGGATCAATGCTAGCCATACCAATGTTTTGAATCACACGCAAGTGTGTGAGGTATTCTTGTCCAAAAGTCATCCAAAAGCGTGCACACTTAAGGGTAGGGAAGTTTTTTACCAACGATTCCAACTCTTCGTGGAAAAGTAAGTAAGAGTCACGAGGACCTACATTGGGGTAGGTAATATCTTGGTGAATTTCGAGTGGTTTGGTTGTAATCCATTCGCCATTTTCAAAGTAACGTCCGTTTTGTGTAATCTCGCGGATGTTAATCTCAGGGTTGAAATTGGTAGCAAAAGCTTTGTGGTGATCACCTGCATTACAATCTACAATGTCTAAGTAGTGCATTTCATCAAAGTGATGTTTGGCAGCATAAGAGGTATATACTCCACTTACTCCTGGGTCGAAACCACATCCTAAGATAGCGGTTAGCCCAGCCTCTTCAAAGCGTTTTTTGTAGGCCCATTGCCAGCTATATTCAAAGTGTGCTTCATCCTTTGGCTCATAGTTGGCAGTGTCTAAGTAGTTCACACCAGTTTGTAAGCAAGCCTCCATGATCGTTAAATCTTGGTAGGGAAGCGCTACGTTTATAACGATTTCGGGCTTGAAGCTATTAAAAAGTGCTACTAGCTCCTCTACGCTATCTGCATCTACCTGTGCTGTTTGAATAGCAGGATTACCGATTGCTTTAACAATTGCATCACATTTTGATTGAGTGCGACTGGCAATCATCACTTCTGTAAAGATGTCAGGATTTTGAGCCACTTTGTGTGCTACGACAGTACCTACACCGCCTGCACCGATAATTAAAACTTTACCCATCTGTTTCTATTATATTTAAAAAAAATAAATGTCCGGTTCAACAAACCATTAACCGTACAAAGATAACAAATAATTTGATGAGTTAGTTTATACCATCTAGTTTCTTATTGGTAAACTGTAGTACTTTGTTGGAGTAAAACCAGGTCTCGTATTCATTCACTTTATGAATACGAATGGGATCTCCCAAGGCAAGTCTACATGCATCTGTTCCCATTTGTTTACGTACTTCGCCGCGTTGGATTCTTTCCCAATCGTTTTCACTAATCTCTGGATATTGTGCTTTGAGGTCTCCCATGCCAAATATGTCAGCGAAATAGTTGCCTGTCTGTAGAATAATATCCACAGTACTGGTTGAAACAAAACTTACGCGGTGTGTGTATTGCTCTTTTTGGGGCGTTACTAACTCTAATTGCACATAAGGGGGTGTTTTTTCGGGAACAATCTGTTGAATCGCAAATTGAGCATATTTGGGTAGTTTGACAGAGTTACCACTCTTGTCAACTAAAGTAGATGCCTCTTTCAGGTAAATGGCTCTGTTGCCATATAGTTCCATTAAGTTTTCACTCTTTTTGCTGTTTATGTCTGTAAAACTAAAGGCATTTAAGAAGTTTTTATTATGATTGTCCATGATGAAATCGTTATCTATCATGCCGCAGTTGGTTTTTGAAATAGCTACGGGTAGGTAGTAACTCTTTCCTTGCTCATCGGTGAAAATAACTTTTACAGGAAAAGAACGAGTACCCACTCCAGTCGCACAAACTGTAAAAGTTGAAGTGTGAATCAATGAATTGTCTTTCAGTAGTTTCACTTCCCTCTTCTTGCTGAGTAGATGTGGTACTTACTAGGTAATCATTTTGTTGTGCATATCCGCTTGTGATGGCGGTAGCAAAAAAAGAAGAAGGGTTGAGAACTTTTTCATGGCTTTAATTGTTGAGTGTGTAAATTAGGACAAAAATATAAAAAAATGTTCTCAATAGAAAGTGCATTGAGATTAATCGTATTTTTGCGGCCCTAAACATTAATTAAATCAATGATTGAAATGAAAAAGTTTTTTTTAAAATTAGCTCTTGTTTTTGTAGGTGGATTAACATTAGCTTCTTGTGGCACTAAAGAAAAAAGTGCATCTTTAGAAGATATTGCAGGTGAATGGGTAATTGTGACTATTAATGGAGAGCCTATTTCGAGCACATTAGAGAAGACTCCTTTTTTGGCTATCAATGCACTCGAGAATCGTCTATATGGTACAACTGGATGTAACAACATCAATGGTATGATTGAGAGAGATTCACTAGTTGAGAATCAATTCTCTTTTAAGAATGTAGCAACAACTATGATGATGTGTCCAGAGATGGAGACTGAGTCGTTGGTTCTTAAAGTACTTAGCGAGGTGAAAAAAGCTGATGTAGCAGCAGGTGATAAATTAGTATTACTTGATGCAACGAATAAAGAGGTAATGCAACTTGTAAAGAAGTAATCACTCCTTCTTTGGGTAGCAGTTATGCTACTTACTGAAATAAAAGTGTCTCGTATATGCCAAAACAGAGTTTGTTTGGGGTGTATACGAGACATTTTTGTTGCGTTACTGACAAAAAGTCAGACTTTGATTTTACTGTAACTTCTTTTTTTATTTGGCATGCTGTTTGCAATATTGAGTTACGGAAGCAACTACTTCCATCTAGTAACAATAGAATAAATAGAATAAAAAATAAATATAACAATTATGGGAAAAATTATTGGAATTGACTTAGGAACAACTAACTCTTGTGTCTCTGTATTTGAAGGAAACGAACCTGTAGTAATTGCTAACAGCGAAGGTAAACGTACTACTCCTTCTATCGTTGGTTTTATTGATGGTGGTGAGCGTAAAGTTGGTGACCCAGCTAAGCGTCAAGCGGTTACTAACCCTACACGTACGGTATACTCTATCAAACGTTTTATGGGTGAAAACTGGGACCAAGTTCAAAAAGAGATTGGTCGCGTTCCTTATAACGTAGTTAAAGGTGATAACAACACGCCTCGTGTAGATATCGATGGTCGTTTGTATACACCCCAAGAAATTTCGGCCATGATCCTTCAAAAAATGAAGAAAACAGCCGAAGATTATTTAGGTCATGAAGTTACTGAAGCAGTTATTACTGTACCTGCTTATTTCTCTGATTCACAACGCCAAGCAACGAAAGAAGCTGGTCAGATTGCTGGTCTAGAGGTGAAACGTATTGTGAACGAACCTACTGCTGCTGCTTTGGCTTACGGTATTGACAAAGCACACAAAGATATGAAGATTGCTGTATTCGACCTTGGTGGTGGTACATTCGATATCTCTATCCTTGAGTTCGGTGGTGGTGTATTCGAAGTTCTTTCTACTAACGGTGATACACACCTTGGTGGTGATGACTTTGACCAAGTAATCATTGACTGGTTGGTACAAGAGTTCAAAAATGACGAAGGTGCTGATTTGACAAAAGATCCTATGGCTATGCAACGTTTGAAAGAGGCAGCCGAAAAAGCAAAAGTAGAATTGTCTTCTTCAACTAGCACAGAAATCAACTTGCCATACATCATGCCTGTAGATGGTATGCCTAAGCACTTGGTTAAAAACTTAACACGTGCTAAATTCGAATCATTGGCACACAATCTTATTCAAGCTTGTTTGGAACCTTGTAAAAAAGCAATGAGCGATGCAGGTTTGAACAATGCCGATATTGACGAAGTAATCTTGGTAGGTGGTTCTTCACGTATCCCATCTATCCAAAAACTAGTAGAAGATTTCTTCGGTAAAGCTCCTTCTAAAGGTGTAAATCCTGATGAGGTAGTAGCCGTAGGTGCTGCTGTACAAGGTGCGGTATTAACAGACGAGATTAAAGGTGTGGTACTTCTTGATGTAACTCCACTTTCAATGGGTATTGAAACAATGGGTAGCGTAATGACAAAATTGATTGATGCCAATACTACTATCCCTTGTAAGAAGAGCGAAACATTCTCGACTGCTGCCGATAACCAAACAGAGGTAACTATCCACGTATTGCAAGGAGAACGTCCTATGGCTAATCAAAACAAGTCAATTGGTCAGTTTAACTTGACAGGTATTGCTCCAGCTCGTCGCGGTGTTCCTCAAATTGAGGTAACTTTCGATATCGATGCCAATGGTATCTTGAAGGTATCTGCTAAAGATAAAGCAACAGGAAAAGAGCAAGCTATTCGTATCGAAGCTTCTTCAGGCCTAAGCAAAGAGGAGATTGAAAAGATGAAAGCAGAAGCAGATGCAAATGCGGAAGCGGATAAGAAAGAGCGTGAAAAAATTGACAAGCTTAACCAAGCAGACTCTACTATCTTCCAAACTGAAACACAGTTGAACGAGCTAGGTGACAAACTTTCTGCTGAGAAGAAAGCTCCTATTGATGCAGCTCTAGCTAAATTGAAAGAGGCGCACAAAGCTCAGGATTTGGCTACTATCGATACAGCTATGGCTGAATTGAATGCAGCGTTCCAAGCAGCAAGTGCCGAGATGTATGCACAAAGCGGTGGTGCACAACCAGGAGCTGATTGTGGACAAGGTGGATGCAATGACGGTGAGTGCAAAGATGGTAAAGAGCATATTCAAGATGCAGATTTTGAAGAGGTGAAGTAGTTTTAAAAACTATCAATAACAATAAATAAGTAAATAGCGTGTTGCTCTGTGAGTTACACGCTATTTTGTTTTAGTTAAATTGTGGATTACTATTGATTATTTTCGATTTTAGGCTTATATTTGCGACATATCTGTAACAAGTCTTAATAGTCGGTGAAATATGCCTTATTGATACTAATTACCATCTATAACCATTTAAATGTCGGAAATATGCCAGCTGCAAAATACTTAAATACTAGAAACTGTGAGGTTTGCAAAACTAGTTTTATGCCTAAAACGATTACTTCACGCTATTGTTGTAAGAAATGTTCTGATGTTGCATGGAAAAGAAAAAAGGATAAGCAGAAGAAAATTGAAGCAATGGATGCTGCTGTTGGGAAAATTCCAGAAGCAAGAGATTATATCAGTATTCCAGAAGCAATTGCGATGTTTGGTATAGGGAAGAACACTCTTTATCGTTTAATTCGTAACGGAGTTATCCCTTCAATAAATATTGGACAAAGACTTACTAGGATTAGCAAAACTGAGCTTTTGGGGATGTTTCCTATTAGAGATAGCTCCCCTGTTCCAGATAAACCTCAGCCCAAACTTTATAGTTTGGAGCCAGAGGATTGTTATACTATCGGTGAGATTGCAGAAAAATTTCGAGTAAACGACAGCACCGTATATAAACAGATTCGAAAGTATTCTATTCCAACTCGGCAAATCGGAAATTATGTATATGTACCAAAAACAGAAATAGATAATCTATATAAATAAGGTCAACTATGAAGAAAGCAATAGCACATACTAGATGTACTGTGAAAATTCGCAAGTCCGTATATAGAGAGGAGTGGTACCTTATTCTTGAGTGTTATCCTGTCTTTAAAACAAATTCGGGTCATGTGCAATAGTCCGTGGATAATCTCTCTCATATTTCTTTAAATATATTCTTTTCTCTGTTCTTCTTTTGCGTTAATTGTTTTACATTTGGTCTCATGAAACAACACTCTCCCCTTTCCGTGTATGAATCTTTG
>JBOFFJ010000151.1:0-1099 GCA_051648565.1 Phocaeicola sp.
CATTTGAATGAGTTATCCCACACGTGGATATTTATTTTAAAAGGTATCCAAAAAAAGACGATTTTCGGAGCTACTCCTATGTATAGGGATACGGGAGATACGGAGGGGGTAGTTAACCTTTCCACTCATCCTCTCCAACCTTCCACACGAATCTTGACGGACGAAGATGTATTCGGAGACGAATGACCCCGCATCTACTCTTATACAGTGGAGATTTATGAGGTCCCATCTACCTCCTTCTTCTTCAGCGTCTAGTACATCTATCTCCTATCTTCGCTGATATGAGAGTGAATGAAGAACGTCACTTTGTTCTGAATGAACGATATACTATTCTCTTGTATGAATGAGTAGATGGATGTCTCTTTATCCAGATACGAGTGATAATAGGTAATCCCTATAGATATGACCTCCCATCTACCTTACTCTTCAGCGTAAAGATCTACCCTTCTAGCTTCTTCCGAAATAGGCAAGCACTTGCCGAAAATTTCGCGCGGGCTTCGCCGATTCTTACTCCGTAAGGGATATGTAAGCAAGGGGTATCCAAAAAACAAAACAACATGGAGCTATAACTACATGTAAGCTCTATAAGGAGAAGTATAATGGTTGAAGGTCAAGAGCCAGTATCTGGTAAATTCCTGCCTGGTAATACACTGGGTAAAGGTCGCAAGAAAGGCTCACGCAATAAAATGACACAGATGATGCTGGATCGCGTTGCTGGTCGTTCTGAAGATGGTTTGTCCATGGAGGAAATCCTTATGGATATCGCACAAGACCCAAAAGCTCCTTCCGAACTTCGTTTCAAGGCCGCTGCTAAGGTCGCTGACATGGTATTCCCTAAAGCTGCTTCTGTCGAAGTCAAAATCGATGATGAAGACAAGATGACAAAAGAGCAGATTGATCAACGTTTGAGTCAGTTAATTAGTGCTTTTGCAGTAAAAGAGTCTGTAGAGACTGAAGAGTAAGTAGAGGATTAAAAACCAATACGGTTGAGGGTGTAATCGAGCCAGCCTACCTATCACAACAATTTAAGTTGGGTAAGCGAAAACCCACGGTCTCTGTACCAACGACAGGAGAGTTTTATGGTAGCTCTCCGCTTTGC
>JBOFFJ010000152.1:0-1462 GCA_051648565.1 Phocaeicola sp.
ACTATAGTGAGTGCCAGCATAATAAGCGACTGCACTAAGTTCCCTGACACTGGAAAACCATCGGAAAACTTCGAGGTGAGAAACTCGACAGGAAGTGAGTAACAGGCTCTTGGGCTTCAGTCTTCCAAACTTTAAAATAATTATTGCTAACAACTAAGTTGTTTGTTATAATATTTTCATGAAATCAAAAAGGCGTTGACCTCTCCTTGACGGGTTGCCAAGAAATTACGTCCCGCAGAGGGCTACGAGCTGTAGTTACTTGAGGGAAGAAGCTGGAAATCGTCAACCAGCAATCTGTTGGCGCAGAGATAGTATATGGATTGGGGCAAGGTCGATACCAATTGCCCTAGGGGTCAACGACCTTTTTGATTTTACTGGTGAATATGTGGTTAGCTTCAGCAGTCTGTAAAACCCTGAGCCTGTTGGTTCGATTCCAACATTCACCACCAATTTTGGATGATTAGCTCAGTTGGTTAGAGCGGCAGATTGTTAATCTGCGGGTCGTAGGTTCGAATCCTACATCTTCCGCCAAATTGACTTGATGTAATAGAAAAGTTGATAGCACTTAGTCGTGGGCCCATAGCTCAATCAGGAGAGCAGGGGATTCTAAATCCCAAGGTTGTCGGGGCAGAGCCGACTGGGTCCACCAATAAGTGCTGTTGAATACAACGTAATACAGCCTTAGAAGGAAATGAAGATGAAAAGACCAAGAGTGGCTTTTGTCTTATCTAAGTTAGAGGAGCGGGGAGTCATCTCCCCCACACGCAGCTTTCCGATCACAATAGATCTATTAGATACCTACATGAAGGTATACGCTAAGCTGGGTAACGCAAAATTAGGTGGGCCCAAAAAGGCCAATAGACCGACTAACCTGTCGCTAGCTAGGAAGATAGCGGCGTTAAACCTAGTAGAGTACAAGAAACAACATAAGCTAGATACTGAAGAGGGTTTTGTTTACATCATATCAAACCCCGCATGGCCTGACCTAGTTAAGGTGGGGATGTCAGTAGCCCCCGAGAAGAGGTTAGCAACGTACCAAACATATAGCCCTAAAAGAGACTATAAGTTAGAGTGGTTTGGTTTTTTCTTTAATAGAAGGGATGGCGAAAAGGTACTAGCATCCATGTTCCCCCAGTATAGTCACGAGTGGGTCTATGCCGATGCTGATACTATGGGTAAGCTGCGTAGTAAAACTTCAGTAGGTTAATACATACAATGTTAAATCCAGTGCCCTGTACTTTTCCTGCTAGGCATTGGTGCTTGAGGCTTACAAGCATAAAGAAAGTCAAGTAATCACTATATACTGGAATAACAACCCAGCCATACAGCTCAAGTTACGACAGTGTGTCCCACTGTGTAGGCTTTGGTGATTATATTAAAAAGCTGACCATTCCCTCTCCCAATAATGGTGATGGATCTTCCTTCCCTGTAATAAGGTTCCAGTCCGTGACTGGGTAAAAGG
>JBOFFJ010000153.1:0-3570 GCA_051648565.1 Phocaeicola sp.
TCTGAGCTACATCTTTCAGGGTCGTAGGGATCTCTTTGCTGGTTTGAAGATAGACTCTATGGATTACGATTGGATGGAGTATCCAGTTGTGAACCTCAATATGTCGAAGATGAATTATAGTTCGCCAGAGGATTTTACCAATGAACTAAAAGACTCACTCTTTGATATAGCCGATAGTCTGAGTATAACTGTTTCCAAAGAGGCTAAACCTGGTCTTATCTTCAATGATATACTAACCAAGGCCGCCGCCCAATCACCAACAGGCAAGGTGGTGCTACTCATAGATGAGTATGACGCACCCCTGGTCAACAACATAGATGCACCACACCTTGAGGAGATCCGCGCTATATTGGAGAACTTCTATATACAGATCAAGGCAGCCAACTCTGTGCTGCGCTTCACCTTCATGACGGGTGTCACCCGCTTCTCTAAGGTGTCGGTATTCTCCAAGCTCAACCATATGGTGGATATCTCAATGGATAAAGCGTATGCTACCATGCTAGGGTTTACTCAAACAGAGCTAGAGACCCATTTTGGAGAGCGAGTGGCGCAGTTGGCACAAGAGGAGGATATGGAGTATGACTCTATGTTGTCGAAGATAAAACTTTGGTACAATGGTTATCGTTTCCATCATAAGGGAGAGACGGTCTATAATCCCGTATCTGTCGGCCGCTTTATGAACCAGGGAGAGTTTAAGAACTGGTGGTTTGAGACCGGATCCCCTAGTTTTTTGATACAACAACTACGCAAGAAACCAATCAGCTACTTCGATCTTCTGCACGAACCTGTTTCCGAGGATTTCGTTGGGTCGTTCGATCCAGCCAAGATAGATGCGCGCTCACTGCTCTTTCAGACAGGCTATTTAACCATAGATACAGCCGAGAGTGAGGGCTCATGGGGTTTGTTCTACACATTGAAGTTTCCCAACATTGAGGTAGAGGTATCTATGACTCGCTATCTGATGGCAGAGCTTGGTTCTAGTAATATAGATAAACCATTCGAGACAATCCGCCCTCTTGTCAAGGCACTTCGCAATGGAGATAGTGAGGCTCTATACGAGATACTATATTCTCACTTCGCCTCTATACCCTACGATGCACCCGTTCTCAATGAGGGCAACTTCAAGGCTCTGATCTACTTTCTATTCCGTATGGCAGGAATGAATACTGGTATGGAGCAGGTTACTAATTGGGGTAGGGCAGATTTAGTAGTAGAGCTATCAAACAGAATCTACATCTTTGAGCTCAAATATAACCGTTCGGCAGATGAGGCTATGGATCAGATCAACCAACGTCGCTACTTCGAGAAGTATCAGTCGCAGGGCAAAGAGATACACCTACTAGCCCTTAACTTCTCCACCGAAGAGCGAAATATCTCCAAGAATTGGAGAGTGGTGAGGCTTAATTGATAATTCTGGATGCATAATTCATAATTATTATGCACTCAACAGGCACGAAGTGACCTCAACAGGATTGTCGTCAAGCAAGCCCTCAACAGCGTAGCCTCAACAAGAATTATTCATACAGATTCAAATCGTAATTGTGTTTGCAATTGGTAGGGGCGTATATTTACGCCCTCTTTAGCGAAGGTGAGGTTTACTCTTCTTTCAAAATTACCACCATACGGGCTCTGTTCGGGCGTAAATATACGCCCCTACACGACAAACACAATCTGCGGGATCAGCGAGATCAGCATGAATAATCTCTTCAATTATGAATTCAGCATTATGAATTGAATCTGCGCAGTGGTAACGTAGCTCTTATCCGTGTAGATCCGTGGCTAAGAAATGGCTTCAGTTGAGTTGTTGAGGCTTTGCTGTTGAGGTCACTTCGTGCCTGTTGAGTCTATACTGTTCAATCTAACCCCTAAGCGCTGCATAGCAGCATCTAACCTCTAAGCAAATCAGAAATATTACTATCTTTGTCTATTATCAAATCTAATCAGTTACGATTATGAATCTAAATCCAACCAGCAACTACGACTTTAAAGGAATAATAGAGAGTGGTCAGCTATATGTAGATAAGACAGATTATCTACATAAGCTTGCATCCACACCCTATGGATGCTTCTTCCTCTCTCGACCACGCCGTTTTGGTAAGTCCCTCACTGTGTCGAGTCTTAGCTACATCTTTCAGGGTCGTAGGGATCTCTTTGCTGGTTTGAAGATAGACTCTATGGATTACGATTGGATGGAGTATCCTGTTGTGAACCTCAATATGTCTAGACTAGATGCATCAAAAGCATCGACTTTTAATGATGGGCTTGTAAGAGATCTTAAGCAGATTGCAAAAGAGAATGGAGTCGAGCTTAACAATAGTGATCATGCTGGTTATATCTTCGAGGAGATACTAACCAAAGCCGCCGCCCAATCACCAACAGGCAAGGTGGTGCTACTCATAGATGAGTATGACGCACCGCTGGTCAACAACATCGATGCACCACACCTTGAGGAGATCCGCGCCATATTGGAGAACTTCTACATACAGATCAAGGCAGCCAACTCTGTGCTGCGCTTCACCTTCATGACTGGTGTCACCCGCTTCTCTAAGGTGTCGGTATTCTCCAAGCTCAACCATATGGTGGATATATCAATGAACCAGAAGTACGCAACAATGTTTGGATTCACCCAAACGGAGTTGGAGGCTAATTTTGGTGATAGGATAGAGGCTTTTGCCTCAAGAGATGGCATCTCTAAAGAGGATATGATACTCAAGATAAAGAGTTGGTACAATGGTTATCGCTTTCATCCCAAGGCTGATACGGTATATAATCCCGTTTCGGCAGGTCGCTTTATGGAGGATGGTGAGTTTAATAACTGGTGGTTTGAGACGGGTTCACCTAGTTTCTTGCTTCAACAGCTACGCAAGAAACCAATAGGTTACTTCGATATGCTCGAGAGGGCTGTGCCTGCTGACTTTGTTGGATCTTTCGACCCAGCCAAGATAGATGCACGCTCTCTGCTGTTTCAGACGGGCTATCTCACCATTGTGGAAGGAGATAACGAGGACGATATGGGTTGGTGGTTTACTCTTGGTTTCCCAAATAAGGAGGTTGAACTTTCACTCTCAACTCACCTAGTTGCAGAGCTAGGTACAGGCGACTCATCAGAGTCGCTCTATGCCGCTCGCAGCCTTTCGCGTGCTATTCGCCGAGGAGATACACAGGAGGTTGTCGAGATCATTCACTCCCATCTAGCAGCTATACCTTACGATGCTCCCGTTCTCAACGAGGGTAACTTCAAGTCTCTTCTCTTTTTGCTATTACGTATGGCAGGAGTTGCAATAGCCGCAGAGCATTATACCAACAAAGGTCGCCTAGACATGGTTGTCCACTCGCCAGAGCATATCTATCTCTTCGAGCTCAAACACAACTCAACCTCGCAGGAGGCTATGGATCAGATTCACCGCAAGCGCTACTATGAGCAGTTTCTAAGCAGTGGTAAGAAGCTCCATTTGATAGCTCTCAACTACTCCCCAGAGGATCGTAATATAGCAACAGACTGGATAGAGGAGACTCATCTGGCTTAGGGGTTTAGGGTTTAGTGGTCGCTTAGCTCTCTGCTTAGGGTTT
>JBOFFJ010000154.1:0-1059 GCA_051648565.1 Phocaeicola sp.
GAGAACGTCAGATGCTACCAGGAGGTAATAAGGTTCATCTGTCTCAAATTCAATTTCAGGAATATCACGCTGGTAAATCATCTCGACAACATCACCAACTACTAGTTCAGGAATGAAGTGAAGTTGACCACCCACACGGGTGAAGAAGTATTTACTCTCTGTGGTAGAACCTTGTAGGAAACCAAATAGGTTTTCTTCAGCGATACCAGTTACCTGTGTACCTGAACTACGAATACGCATGAACGTTTCATTGTCAAGTCGGTTATAGGGCTTGCCGTTGATAGAGACATGTTTAGCACTTAGGAAGTCTTGAGGGATATTAACATATTCAAAACCTTCTAGGGCTTCCAAGGAAACCATCACTTCGTAATAAGGTAGCTTAATCATTCGAGTAAACTGCTTAAGAGCCATGTTAATGAACATTGGGATGTTATCCAGAGTGGAAGCATCTTTACGGTTCAGCCATTGACGAACTGCTCTTTTTAGGTCGCCATATGTATTAATATCCATCATAGTGATGATTCCTTATGGTTTTGGAGGTATTGGGAATGATGGCGGAAGATCGTCTTCAGCAATCCATTCAACCCATTTATCCCACTCATCCCCGCGAGTTTCTTCCCACAGCTCACGATCTTCCCATAGAATCCAACGACCTTTTCCTGGAGGAAGTGGAGTCTTAGGCATACAATCCCACCAGTGCATACCAAGTGGTGTAAATTCAATCTTATCCATCTCAGGGTGGCCTACAAAATTCTGGTAGGCATGTAGTGCTCGGGCACGAAAATGATATGGATAACCTTGACGACGAAGGTTCTGTTTAGCGCTTTCTATATTTTTAGAAAAAGACACAATAGCTTTCATCCGATTGCAGATGTGTCGAGAAGCCCAGAACTTATAAGCCTCCGTTGTTACAATCGGGAAATCATACTTATGCATAGGAGGATTTGGCATCCTTAACTCCTTTTTAATTTATACATTACAAATGTAATTAGCGTAGATAGACTTGATACCTTAAAAATAAAGGGGCCGAAGCCCCTTGTATTAATTATTAGTACCATC
>JBOFFJ010000155.1:0-1353 GCA_051648565.1 Phocaeicola sp.
AAGAGTTTGTGGAGTTATTTCAAAAAAACACTGGAATGAAAACTAGGGCAGAGGCAGAAAAAGCTGTGGAAGGTTTCATGGAAACAGTTCAGGAAGTTTTGGCAAATAAAGATGACGTAACATTTACAGGATGGGGAAAATTTGAAACTGTCCTAAGAGAAGCAAGAACGGGAAGAAACCCGGGTACTGGAGAAGAAATCCAGATTCCTGAAAAGAGAGTTGTAAAATTCAAGGTTGGAAAAAAATTATCTGATTCAGTAGAAAAATAGAATTTATCTGGAAGAGAGAGGGAGAGATCCTTCTCTTTTTTTGTTTAGGGCACAGCCACGCTCCCACTTTGCCAGAATATCGGGACACAGTTCCCGCTATTTTTCCCCATCCGCTCTCATTCGTTCAGAGAGAACCATTCCCGGCTGGTCATTCCCTGCACTCATTCAAGGGGCTAAACGGGGAAAAGGCTGCTTGGAAAGGCAAAGCTCCCGGAGTGCAAGCATCTGTATTTTTTCTTTAGGGGCTCTCTCGGAAGGGGGCAGGCTTCCTGCCAGTGCCGAATATCCAGCCTGCCCCCCAAGCTCCTCACCGGCTGGGTCAAGATAAAATTAGTTTGTCGTTCCTCTTTCGCCCCTGTGACAGGTTGCTCCCTCCCCGCCACTCGTTTTCCCCCCAGACCCCCTTTTCCCCGGCACCCCTGATTAAGGTATTCACCCTACATATCTGGGGGGACAACACCGTTCTAATGGGAGTGAGTGAGGAGTGCAACCTCCCCCTCATATCAGATTTTCAGATAGCTAGAAATCTCAGTCAGATATTTTTCTGAAAATCTCTCACAGTACAAGGGAGTAGGATCGGGCAACCTGTCACAAAAAAATTTTCTTTTCCCGCCCGCCCCAAGTGGGTAAGTCAAGTTCGTAGCCCCCCGTGATAGTAAGTCAAGTGGGCAGAACTCCTCCCCCACCATGCTTCGCACCGCCCCCGAACTCCTGGGGGCTTGGTGTTCTTTTTATTTCAAAAGCACAGTAACGCTCCCACTTTGCCAGAATATCGGGACACAGTTCCCGCTATTTTTCCCCATCCGCTCTCATTCCTTCAGGGAGAAACATTCCCTGCCGGTCATTCCCTTCACTCATTCAAGGGGCTAAACGGGGAAAATACTGCTTGGAGAGGCAATGCTCCCGGAGTGCAAGCATTGGAAAGTTTTATTCCCACCCACCCCAAGGAGGTAATTCAAGTTCGTAGCCCACCTATGGAAAAAATTTCCCAAGTATGGCAGTGCTCTGTATTTTTTCCACAAGGAGGAAGAGAAAGAAAATACTATATGTTGTGATAAATTAAATTCCTTCAAAGTCAGAAAAA
>JBOFFJ010000156.1:0-69106 GCA_051648565.1 Phocaeicola sp.
TAAATTTGGAGAGAGGTTCAAATTGTTCTAATTTTACGCTCGTCGGGGCGGGTGGTCCCGCCCCTTGCCGCTAGGGCGTTCCCCGACCGATGATTTAAAAAGAAAAATATTGCGTGACACAGTTTATTTTACACTCCCGTGGAATAGTTAGGAAAGAGGATTTTAGTTTCCTATGCGTGGATAAACGAATTTATCCATGGGGCTAGTAAATCTTAGACTGATAGCTCCGAATAGTTTACTCAACCAATTGGGTTCTGGATAGGCTTCTTCGTATTGCTTAATCAGTGAATAGTCATAGGCATTAATTGCATAATATGTCACTTTCTTGCTATTCATAAGCTTTAAGGTCCAGTCCATCTGATTTCCATAAATCATTAAACCCTCCTTTTCAGGATTAAATGAGGGAATTTGTAATTGCTTTACAGCATAGCTAGGTAGTTCAATCACATAGAATTGGTTGTTACTATCTGATGCATAGCCAATGGTTCGCTGGTTGCGATGTTCTGTAATAAAGGTATTTTTTAGTTGGATGCCTTGGGGCAACTCTATTTTACGGACAAAGGCTCTTCCTACTACCTGTTTAAGGTGAAAAAGTTGTTGTTGGCTATCTAGTATAAGGTAGCCTTGGTCGTAATCTTTCTTTACGGTTGGGTTACCCGATAGATAGGTAGCTGGAAAGGCAAATCCCTTCTTTTTCATAACTTCAGTAAATGCATTACTTTTTGCCTCATCTAGTTGGTTACTGGCTGCATCAATAAACTCAATTCCTTGGTGAGTAATACGGAATACATCAGAGGGAGTCTCTAACTGAACGCGTTTCGAAGCCGACTCCATCAATTGATAGAGCCCTATTTGAGGAGTGTTTATATCTCTGGGGGAGCTTCTCCACACAAACGACTCTTGTTGTGCTTCGCGATAGGTTGTGGCTACTCCTTTTATAGAATCGGGAAAACGTTCGTCTTTCAATAACTGGCGAGCATAAAAAAAGGGTACTAAGCTATCAACTTCATGTTGTGAATAGCGTTCTCCTTGGGTATCTTGATGAATGCGTTGTCCATCTAATGTGGATGAGAAGATGAAATCTTCATTCAAGGTACTGTAGATAACGAAAGCTGGGGTCTCTTGCTTAGAGTGCAAGAAACTATAGATCCACGGGAGTTGCCACAATAGCAAAAGAACTCCAATGGCTACTAAAAATAGGGAAGAAAATCTCTTCATAATTAGGTCTGTTTTAGTCTTGTTTACCCTCTTTGAATCGAGCTACCGATAAGAAGGTAAGCGATGCAGAGAGAAGTGTAAATAGAATTAGAATGGGTAGAAAGCTATTGTAAGCTCCTCCAGTACCACTCATAAAATAAATTTTAAGTAGCAATAGGGCTACTAGGCTGTTTAGGGCTCTTCGTTTCCAAGTAGGTTCTAATACAATCCAACTGGTAGCTAGGTAGCTAAAGATACCAGCACTGTACCAAACCAAGGAGGTGAGTAGAATGTGTTGGACCAACTCTTTGGCTAGCACCATACTCATGGTGACATAGAAGATACCCCAAGAGAGCAAAAAGAGTATGCCGAGTGTTATGACTCCGAATGCTACCATGTGGGCTATCATTTTGGTGGAGTGATAGGGCAAGTGCAATGTGAGTTTTAGTGATTTGCGTTGCATCTCAGGTACATATTGGGTTAATGCAACTAGCAGACCCAGCACGGTAGGGACAAAGGTGATCATCGAGATGAAAAGTGCATCGCGCTGAATCATGACTTCCCAAATATGAACAGCTCCTTTGAGAGCAATCATACGGTGTAGGTTAAAAGCTAGGAAGGTAGTAACCCCTAGCAGAATCAGCGTGGAGAGTAGTAAAACCCATTGGGTCTTAATCCACTCTTTATAGAATATTGCTTTTATCATGTTTGTTACTGTATCGGCCATTAATATTTTCCGGTGAGCCCTATAAAGGCATCTTCTAGGTTGAGCAACTCGCTCTGTAGATTTTGGTAGGGAACCTGTTGAGCATCTAACTCTGCACGTACTTCTTCCTGGGATAGATAGGAGTAGAGTTCGAACTTTTGCCCTATGCGTGAAGGGTTGTAGAAAGAACTGTTTGGACGCAGCTCATACCCTTCGGGCAACTGGCAAGTTACTCTACGAAAGTTGTCTAATAACTCTTTGATGGGCTGCTGAGTCAAAATCCTCCCATAGTCCATGATGATACAATCATCGATGAGTCTTTCCATATCTTGAATGATGTGCGAAGTGAGGAAGATGGTTTTCTCTTCGCTTACTGCATACTCTTTGAGGTAATCTACAAAGAGTCGACGGTAACCGGGATCAAGTCCTAATGAGAAATCATCGAGTACCAACAGCTCAGGATTCTGCGCTAAGATAAGACCCAGAGCAACCTGTGAGCGTTGCCCGCAAGACATTTTCGAGATGCGTTGTTTGGGGGCTACCTTAAGCCTAGCCATCAATTCGTAGTAAGCCTCTCGTTTCCAATTTTTGTAGAAAGAGGAGTAGAACTTCTCGATCTGCTCAATGTTCATAAAGTCATACTGGACATGTCCCTCAATTAAAAGTCCTATTTTAGATCGCATCTGGGCAGGTAGGGTTTGAATATTTTCGCCAAAGATAAGGCATTCGCCTGCTTTGGGCTTGAGATAGCCACTTAAGATATTGATAGAGGTGGTCTTCCCCGTTCCATTCTTACCAAGTAGCCCTAAGATTCGTCCTTTGGGTACAGTAAAGCTGAGATTCTCATAAATCAGCCGTTTGTTATAGTAGTGTGTCAGGTTGCGACACTCAATTACATTTTCCATGTTTGTTGTTTTTAAAGTAGCTACTGGTATGTTATTTAATTTGGTAAGAGGTAGCTTTGATGTGGTAAAAAGAGAGGTAGGGATTACCTGTCTTCTCCTCTTCTGCTTTGATGCGCTGACGGAATTGAGCAATACGATCTTCTACACTATTACCACTCTCACCACGTGCCTTCATCTCGGTAGAACAGCCAGCTTCACTTTCGCCATGTTTCTCGGCTTTTTGGGCACGCTCTCTCTCTTCCCATGCTTGAAGGTAGGCTTCGTCAATGCGGCTTTCGACTACTGTTCCTGTTACTTCTACCAGACTCTTTACATTTTTCTGTTCAAAGCGCTCCAAACGCCCCAACTCTATACGGATGGTCTGTTTGTCATCACTACCCATTAGGAATATCTTTCGCCCTCCATGTCTACAAATGTGGGTACATACTCCTTCTAGTTCAATCTCTTTACCTACTAATGAAGCTGCATTCTCTAGTACATCATCTATTTGATAGATGGGATGCTGATTTGCATACATTGTAGTAGATGCTGCTTCGAATGAACTAACTGTTGTGTTTGCATAGGTGTGAAATCCTGCCGCTACAAGTAGTAGGGCCATACATACTCTTTTTTTCATTGTTCTATCTTTGAATTAGTTTTTAAATATTTTTACTAAAACTTGACACCTATACGGGTCAATAGTTGTTGCTGACGTTTCTCGGTATAGCTACTCTGCAATAGGCTCTCTAGCTCATACTTTAGCTGTACAAAGCATGCTAGGTTAGTGACTGAGAAGTCTAACTGAGCCGCTAGCTGGGGAGCAATCTTATTAGCAGTAAGGTAGCTATGCTCATAGGCCAATAGGGTATCTTGGTAACTAGGAGTACCTACTTCGGTAGAGGGAGTGGTGTAGAGAGCATCCATGTGGCTATCGCCACTTCCTGTACGGTAGGCTATACCTAAATTGAGCCATAATCTGCTCTTTTTAAAATTGAACAGGTGTGAAATAGCCAACTGATATTGCATCTCTGTCAACTCCTGACTGCGGTAGTAGGGGTAGATTATGGAGCGTAACTTGCGTTTTTCCATACGTGCACCTGCTTTGAATAGCCAAGTGGCTAGCTCTTGATTCTCTCCTGTTGCTAACAGGTAATAACCCTCTAAAGAGCGCTTCTCTTTCTCTCCCACTAGATTCTGTCCATAGTAATTAATTACATTATTGCCAGAGGGGGCTGTTTCAGAGCGCCACTCATTCTCATAATTTCTGCATTCCCAAGCTGCGAGGGAAAGGGTTAGCTGTTGAAAATAGCTGCTTCCTTTGTAGGAGAGTCTCATTTGGTTACTCCAACTAGATCCATCATGTTCGGTATAAAGTACTGAAGCAGTTGCTTTATTACCGTAATAGCCTTGCGCAGTTGCAGCATGCCACTCATTGAAGAGGGTGAGGCGAGGCGCAATGTGCCATGCCACTTGTATACCTAGCTGGTGATTTTGCTCTACAAAGGGGGTGTTAGCTCCTTTGGCAGTGTATCCATAGTTGTCAAAGAGTTCCTGTTTTCCGCTAAATGCTCCCCAGTTAATGAGTGACATAAATTGCTGATCAGTGGTGCCATAGGTGTTGAATGAGAGGGTTTCAATGTACCTCGTGTAGAGGTAATCTACTCCTATTGTTAGGCGTTTGTTGAGTTGATGTGAAAGGGCAGCCAAGGCTTTAAGTGACAAGATGGTGTTGTTGTGACGTAAATCTTTGGTGCGTGCCCGATTGATTGCTTCGTAATCTAATTTACCTCCTAATGCCCATTGGGGAGAGAGTTGATAGCTTACAGCTCCTACAAGGTGATATGCCTCTTGCTTGCGATTCCCAAGATTAGTAGGATCTAAAGTGATGTCAAAAGGTTTGCTATTGGGTGCATAAAAGGCTGATCCAGCTACCTGATTCTCTTGTTCTGTAGAGAAGGAGGCCAATCCGTATAGCAACAACCGAGGCGATAGACGTTGATAGGCCTCACTACTCAGATAGAAGCGCTGCTGCTGTTGGGCTTGGTTGTAGTTTAAGCTATTCCCTTCTACATACTCATACCCACTGTATGCACGTCCTGCACGTTGCAACGGAAGGGTAAATAGCTGCGATACATTGCTGCTACTTCTCCATCCAATGGAATCAATGGTAAGTTCGAAATCGAAGGAGTCAGCTGCTTTCTCCTGTGCGGATAGCAGGGGGGAGAAAGCAACTACGCCAACGGTAAGGAGGGTCCATTTGGTTACAGTTTTAATCATCTACTTTACTACTGTTATTTCGAGTTCTTCGTTCTACTTCTTGAGTGAGGCGATAGCTCTTTGGTGAAAGTCATTACTTGAGTTATTCGTATCCATGTAAACAATGCGGGCACCCAGTAAGATAGAGGCTTCTGCATCAATACCTGATGGATCGGTTGTACCGTTATCGACTACAGTTCCTAATGCATAGTTGTAAATTAGCTTACCTCTATTCTCTTCAATAGCTTCGGTTGCCTCTTTGTCTACATTGCGGTAGAGGGTATACCCATAACCAGCTGTTAGGTTTACATAGCCAGCATCTACTGTAGCAGTGAGTCGTTTTGCATTGTTAGTAGCACCGTAACGAAAGACTTCGAGACCATCAATAATCCACTCAGTAGGTACTTTCTTGCGTACTTGGCTGCTGCTACCTCCATAGAGTGAGATGTTATCGGCATTGGCATTAAAGGATTCGGCTGTCTCTCCATCGCTAGGAACAAATAGGAATAGAGCGGGGCAGGTGTTGCTGAGTGCCCAAGCATTACCTGTTCCATATTTAAAACCAGGTAAATAGTGGTTAGTAGGAATTTGAGCCGATGGAGCAGGGTGATAGCTAGTATTGTTATAGGCTTCTGGTGCATACATTACGTAATAGTTAGGATCACTCAAATCTACTGAGTTGGAGTAGGTCTGTCTATTGTCATTGGCATTGTTGGCTGCTACAACAATTTGCTCTCCTGGATTTAGCGTGGTTGGATTTGGAAAGTAAAAGTAGCCCAGTCCAGCGGGAATCCACCCCTCTGCTTCGTAGTAAAGATTTCCATTTACATAGTCAGCGTTAGTAACCGTAGAGTTGTAGGGCAACACCATGGCTATGCATAGGTTTTGCAACTCGGCAATTTCGTCTGAATTGTTGTAAAGCACAAGGTATTTATCAAAGTGATAACTGCCCGAACCATCCTCTTTTTGACAACCACCATTATAGAGCTCTTTAATGATGATTTGGCTTAATTCACTCTCTTGTAGTTGCAAGGAGATGGGGCTTGTTGTAGTTGTGCTGATAACGACTCCTGACTGGACAGCTGTAAAGATACGGCTTCGGCCTGTAATTACTCTTTTATCGGTGGCAGATAGCTGGTACAATCCAGCAGGTAAATCAAATAGAACAGCTCCTTGTTCATCGCTCTCTTTTTCATACACGACACCAGAGGAGGCAGTAGCAGTGACTTTAATGCCTGATTGGGCAGCTACATCGGAACCCACAGGATAGATTAACTCAACAGAGAAGGGGATTGTTTGGTACAGATCGCTATTCTCTTTGCTGCATGAACTCCATAGCAGAGTTATGGTTGCTAGTAGCAGGTAAACTTTGTTCATTCTTTTCATTCTTAGTCTGTTATTATAATTTTATTCTGAGTGACAATCCACAGTTAAAGCGAGGAATGTAAGAGCTGTTTAATAGGGTTGATTCACTGTTGTTCCAGCTCATGTTCACTTTACTGAGGTTGTTTAAAAAGTTATTGGCATAGAAGGAGAGAACAAAGTAACGTCCTAGCTCCTTGGTGATGGTTAAGTTGGCTGCATAGTAGGGCGATATCCTATTCTTATTGAAGTAATAGGAGGTATTACTCTTGGCAACGAGTTTGGCTAGCTCATTATAGAGCTCAGTATCATTTTTCTGGGCCCAAAGAAACTGCTCCTCAAATGGAATCAGTACATCAGGTGCATCGCTTGTTACATAATATTCAGGGTAGACAGCTACATATTGATCGCCTGTATAGATAGTAGTGGAGGTTCCTATGTAGTCGGTACGATTCTCAAGTACCACTCCACGCGTTTGACCGTTGTACTCTGAGAGGTTCCGGGTAGCGTGATAAAGAGTTGATTCAATACGTAGCGAAATAAGTAACCGCAGTTTGGGTAGGTGAGTTGTAAGGGTGAGATTGCTATTGACGGAATGAGTTTCAGAACCATTTGCAACTGTACTAGAGCCTGCATAGTAGCCTACATATTTGTAGGGTAAGCCATTGGCCATGAGTTGTGAAGAGGCGGGCATACTAGCGATTAAGGTTTCGTTTATGCCCCGATAATGGTAGTAGCTTCCATCGTAACGTATAGAGGTTTGTAGTATAGGGATGCGTCCAAAATCGACTACCCACTCTAATCCTTCACGCAAAATGGGTGATATATTGGTTGCGTAACTGCTGCTTGCATAGGTGGTACGCTCTACATAGCTTAATGCTTGTGAGGGGTAATTCCCACTTTTATCGTAGAGGGTAACAACTCCACTTTGTTGATCTACCCAGTATCCACGGTCACTTATAGGGATGAGCGACCCTTCGATGGACTTTTGATCAGTGAATTTATACTGAAAGGGTGTATAATAGGAGGCTGTACTATATCCGTTGTGGCTCTTATTGCGGTATGCATTGAGTGAAATGTTCACTTTGCCCCAAGTGGCATCTATACCCACTTCCATCTGCTGACTATTTTGCCACTTTAGTTGTGGATTGTAAAGTTGGGTGGTGGGCTGTATGTGATAGGCGTAATAGGTGGTACCATCGGCCAGTGCACCAGGTGCAAAGGTTAGTTGCTGGTTGTAGCTAGGTTCTGGATAGAGTGTAGCAAATGAAGGGAGCTTTACTGCATGACCAAATCCACCGCGTACTCTGAGCTGTTTTAAGGATGCTTGTTCGTTATTAATCAGGGTGTAATTGAGCGAGAAGCGGGGAGAGAGTGCATTTACGTTTCCATAACCTGAACCGTCTACTTTAGTAAGGTCTTGACGCACTCCTGCCATCAGCTGCATTTGGGTGCTACCTATAGGAAAGGTAGCCACATTCTCAGCATAGAGTGCTACGTTGGTCATGAAGGGAAGCTCCGAGTAGGGATAAGCTCGCCAAGTGGGTGCATAGCGCGCATCGCCGTAGTAGGTTCCTTGACCAAAGTTTCCTTGCGTAGATAGATTGGCTCCTATCTTTATTTTACTAGAAATAGCCCCTACCTGGAATTGGTGATAGAGCTTAAGTGAGGCGTTGTACTCAATGGGACGGTTGTCATTGAACTGATCTTCATACCAATAGCCTGCAGGAATGAGTGAGATGGCTGCATTAGGGTCTAAGTCATAATCCGTAGCTATAAAATAACCATTCTCTGTACCGTGAAAGACAGCTGTCGAGGTGGAACTTGATTTGTTGGTGCGCACCTCTTGCTTTCTATCGGAATAGTTCACAAAGGCATTCCCTTCTACTCCTGTTAAGAATGACTTATTTAGTAACCAATCAAAGCCAAACCCTGCACGGATGGTGTTGTGGCGTTGTGTGGTATAGGTTCCTGTAAAGGCATCAGGGTCTGACTCAGTATTGTACCCTCCTAGATTACCCGAGAGTGTACTGTGTACTTTAAGAGGGGTGCTTGAGGAGCGTCCTAATGTATTGCTGTAGTAAAGGGTGAGTGCATTGCGGTTATAGGTAGTATAAGGCGAGGCCATATCGGCAGTTGAGGTGGTTCGCTCTAAACTCATGTTGAGTATACCACGGTTGTTGCCTAGACTCACTCCTTTGCTTAGCGAGTAGCTCTTTGTTTTTGGGCCCATAGAGGCAAATAGTTGAAAAGGGGTGTGCCCTTTTTGGGTATTTACTTTGACTACACCTCCCGATACATCGCCATACTCTACTGAGGGGATACCAGTGATTATTTCGATTGATTCAATGTTGCTGGTAGCAATATTGCGTACATCAATGCCACTAGTTTCGCTGAATGAACCATTGTTGCTCAGTCGAATGCCATCTACCTCGACAGCACTCATAAAGGTAGGTGAACCCAACTCGCCTGAGTTGGCACGTATTTCGAATCGACGGGCATTGGAGGAGGCAAGGTTGTTGTCCGAAGCACTCTTACCACCTGGTAGCAACGACGATATATCGGTAATAGTACTGATTTGTTGGTGCTCTAGGGTAGTCTTATCAAGAATGTAGGAGGTAGCTGGCTCGTATTTGTTACTGCGGGCTGTTACTACAATTTCATCTAGACCAATGTTCTCTGGTTTTAATGCGATGTGTATCGGAGTAATGTAGTGATCTACTTGCAGGGTAAACTCCTCTCTAGCATAGCCTAGACATGATACTACAATTTTTTGTGCTCCACTGGGCACTGTAGTAATAGTAAAGTTTCCCTCTTTATCTGATACAGCCCACAATTGATGTTGGGGTAAATAGATGTGAACAAACTCAATAGGACGTTTCCCTTCTTGGCTAGTAATTTGCCCCTTCAAGGTATAGTTTGCTGCACAGATTGTGGGTGCGAAGAGTGCTAATAAGATGAGAATATAGATTGATTTCATGAGGCAATAGCCTTTTGTTTTTGTATACTATTTTTAGTAATGCAAAGGTAGGGCAATTGCTTATGCTAGGAAATACCTAAATAATGGTAAAAAGAAACGATTAAATAGCTATTGTTAGGTAGTCTTGATCTTTGTTTTTACTATAACACCCCTCTCCACTGATTATGTTTTCATTGGATAGGGGTGCTGTTTTGCTTGTAAAAGTGCTGTAAGCTCTTCTTCTTCTTCTTCTTAGTATGTTAATACACGCGGCAAGGTTTTAGCTTCGGCTATCCAGTGCTCTACGCTTTTGAGTGGAGGAACGCGGTGGGTCAGTTTTTTAGCTTCGTTCACCTCTTCTAGTTTTTGGTGTAGGTGTTCGGCATTTCGGGTAGCCAACTCTACAACAGTGTCTACTCCAGCCGCTTCTAGTAGTTCTGAGTACTCTTTTGCCACGCCAGTAATCCGAAATAGATCGGCCATGTTGGCGAATTTAAGAATCAGTTTTTCTGATATTTCACTCTTATCGGCCAAATGACTGCGCTGTGCCTTGGAGTGTGTAGCGGCTAGTAACTCATCGGTGGTAGTGATACCTACATTTCTTAATTTCTCTCCTAAGATTGGCCCTATGCCTTCAATCTCTTCAACTTTATAAATAGCCATAGTAATAAGTTAATAAGTTAATAATGATGTTCGTTCAGCTCTTACGAATAGCTGCTTTACAACTAGTTAACCACGAAATAGACTAATTGTTCTAATAAGAGTCTAGATACTCACTCTTGAATTGATATCTGCTAGAGCTCCTCAAGAGTTATTACGATGTAAGGTTATTGGTTCTTTGGTGGATTAATGGATGGATTATATTGCTTGCTTATGGCACCACCTTGAATTGTTCGCGCGCCTCTTTGCGGCTCTTGTAGTTAAAGTGCCACCACTCACTGCGCAGGGGCATATAACCTGCTGCACGCATCACCTTACGTAGCAGTAGCCTATTTTGACGTTCGACTTCACTCAGGATACCTGCTGCTACCAGTTCTGCTTCTTTATCAATGTGCGACTCTTTGCCTAGGTGGTCAAAAGCTGTTCCCATGGGTAATTCATCTCCCCATTCATCTACTAGGGTAACATCTACAGCTAGTCCGTAGTTGTGTAGCCCACCGCCATTGGCTGGATTGCTTACATAGTTTTGTTGTGGGGTGCCTTTTACTACATTCCACATAGTTTGTTGCACCGAGAGAGGGCGAGTAGCATCCCATATTTTGATGCGGTAGGTGGGGTGTAACTCTTTTAATCGTTGGTGCGCCTGAACCAAAGCGTTGGCAGCAATGGGGTGTAGATAGGCCTCTTTTAAATCGGTATAGAGTACTACTCCCGTAAAGTTATGGGGAGTGGTGTACTTTAAATCGAGTAGAAAGGTGGAGTCTAACTCCATGATATTAAGAAATCCCATCTTCTCAAGCGCTTTTGCTGAGTCGCTTTTAGGTGGCTGTGCAACTAAGAGGAGTGTACTTAGCAGAAAAAGAAGGAGTGTATGGAAGCGTTTGCTGTATCTCATGGGTGAGTAGGGTGATTCATTTTTTTAGCGCGTACCAACTCAATGGCCTCTTTTCCTGTAAGGTGTTCAATAGAGAACTCTAGGAGGTGCATGTGGTGTAAGCTTTTTGAAATCTCTTGTTGAATTCCTTCTTCGAGGTTGGGGGAGTACTTTCTTGCTAAAATTTCGGTAGCCATACGTTTCTCTGCCTCATCTTCTACGATACCTATTTTGCCAAAGGCTATTACGCTCCGAAAGTAGGTAGTGTACTCTTGGGGTACAATTTGATCTTGTTCAATGACGCAGAAGGAGGCTTTGTCATACTGAGTCAATGCATCAATTTTGTGTCCCTCCTTGGCGCTGTGCATCCAAATCTTATTTTCGTGGTATACATAACTAATGGGAACGGAATAGGGGTAACCATTATCGCCTAGTAGGGCTAGGGTGCCTGCGGTTTGTTTTTCTAAAATAAGTAGGCTCTCTGCCGTAGAGAGTAGTTGTTTTTTACGGCGCATGGGGCGAAAATCTTCGTTCTGTTCCATCTTTTATCTCTTCTTTTTGGTGTGAATTGCTTCTTTTAATATGCGAATGTACAACTAATTTCGCTATTTTTGTGGCAATAATAGCTCAAAAAACAATCTATATGGCACAACCGCTAGCTGAACGTATGCGTCCGCGAACGCTCGATGATTACATAGGACAACAGCACTTGGTAGGACCAGGTGCTGTATTGCGAAACATGATTGATGCAGGTAGAATCTCCTCTTTCATTTTGTGGGGACCTCCTGGGGTGGGTAAAACAACACTGGCGCAAATTATAGCGCAGAAGCTGGATACTCCTTTCTATACGTTAAGTGCTGTAACGAGTGGGGTGAAAGATGTACGTGAGGTGATAGAGAAGGCACGAAGCGGACGATTTTTCTCACAAAATAGCCCCATCCTTTTTATTGATGAGATTCATCGCTTTAGTAAGTCTCAGCAAGACTCGCTACTTGGGGCGGTAGAGACAGGTGTGGTTACTCTTATAGGGGCTACTACCGAAAATCCATCGTTTGAGGTAATTCGACCGCTCTTATCGCGTTGCCAACTCTATGTGTTGAAGTCGTTGGAACAGGAGGATTTGCTTGCGCTTTTGTATAAGGTGCTTCAGAAGGATTTGATGTTGAAGCAGAAGGATATTGAGGTAAAAGAGTACGAAGCGATGCTCCGTTTTGCGGGAGGTGATGCTCGAAAGCTGCTCAATATAGTAGAGTTGGTGGTAGAGGCAGAGGGTAATGCCGAGAAGATTGTGATAACCGATGCCAAGGTTACGGAGCGATTGCAGCAAAATCCGTTGGCCTACGATAAAGATGGCGAGATGCATTACGATATCATCTCGGCTTTTATTAAATCCATTCGGGGAAGTGATCCCGATGGGGCGCTCTACTGGTTGGCGCGCATGGTAGAGGGGGGAGAGGATCCCAAGTTTATTGCCCGCCGATTGGTGATATCGGCTTCGGAGGATATTGGGTTGGCCAATCCCAATGCACTCTTGCTGGCCAATGCTACGTTTGATGCAGTGATGAAACTAGGGTGGCCAGAGGGACGTATTCCGTTGGCACAAGCTACTGTATACTTAGCCACGAGCCCTAAGAGCAACTCGGCTTACGAGGGGATAAATCGAGCCATACAGTTGGTGCGCGAAACGGGTAATTTGCCTGTTCCCCTGCACTTACGCAATGCACCTACTAAATTGATGAAGGAGTTGGGATATGGCAAGGAGTATAAATACGCACATGCCTACAAGGGGCACTTTGTGGAGCAGCAGTTCTTGCCCGATGGGGTGGAGCAGGCTCGGTTGTGGCAGCCTCAACACAATGCCCAAGAGGCGAAGTTGAAAGAGCGCATGGAGGGTTTATGGGGTGAAAAGTATAGTAAGTAATAAATTACTTACTGAGACTATTAAGAATAAGGCTATCGAACAGCTTAAAGCTGGTAAGCCTTTGTTGGGTAAGGATGGTGCTTTTGCTCCCTTACTTGAAACTATTTTACACTCCCGGAAAAGGAGGGCGTATAGAGGGAATAATGTAGAAAAAGTGGTCTGATTCATGTGAAATATTTATAGCATTTTTATTAATTTAATAAAAGAATGAACTACTTTTGTGGCTTCTAAATTAACTAACACAAATAATAAAAATGGGAGGATTTTTTGGGACAGTGGCCAAAGCCGACTGCATCACCGACTTATTTTACGGGACTGACTACAACTCACATTTAGGCACCAAGCGTGGCGGAATGGCTACTTACGAAGAGGGTAAGGGCTTTTCTCGCTCCATTCACAACCTAGATAGTTCCTACTTTCGCACCAAATTCGAGGCTGAGTTGCCTAAGTTTAAAGGGCATTCAGGTATCGGAGTCATTAGCGATACCGATCCACAGCCTATCATTATGCACTCGCACTTGGGTAAGTTTGCCATCGTAACAGTTGGTAAAATTAACAACATGGAGCAGCTAGAGAAGGAGTTATTAGAGGCCAATATGCACTTTTCGGAAATGAGCTTAGGCATTACCAACCAGACCGAGCTAGTATCGCTACTCATTATGCAAGGAAAGGATTACGTAACGGGTATCGAAAATGTCTTTAATAAGATAGAGGGCTCTTGCTCAATGTTGTTGCTGACCGAAGATGGTATCATTGCAGCACGCGATAAATGGGGGCGAACGCCTATCATTATCGGTCAGAAAGAGGGGGCGTATGCGGCTACAAGTGAGTCGAGTAGTCTACCCAATCTTGATTACGAGGTAGTTAAATATGTAGGAGCAGGCGAAATAGTACGCCTACGTCCGGATGGAATAGAACAGATGCGCAAACCCAATGAGGAGATGCAAGTCTGTTCTTTTTTGTGGGTATACTATGGATTCCCTATCTCGTGTTATGAGGGACGTAATGTAGAGGAGGTACGCTTTAAGAGTGGACAGCTCATGGGGCGTACGGATGATGTAGAGGTAGACTGTGCTTGTGGTATTCCTGACTCGGGGGTAGGTATGGCATTGGGATATGCCGATGGAAAAGGGGTGCCTTACCACCGTGCTATCTCTAAGTATACGCCTACTTGGCCGCGTAGCTTTACGCCAGCCAACCAGGAGATGCGTTCACTTGTGGCTAAAATGAAATTGATTCCTAACCGCGCCATGTTAGAGGGAAAGCGGATGCTTTTCTGCGATGACTCTATTGTACGTGGTACGCAATTGCGTGACAATGTGAAGATTCTTTTTGATTATGGAGTAAAAGAGGTGCACATGCGTATAGCTTGCCCACCGCTTATTTATGGTTGTCCATTTATTGGCTTTACTTCGTCAAAGGGCGATTTAGAGCTGATTACTCGCCGTATCATTAAGGAGTTAGAGGGCGATGAGAATAAGAACTTGGAGGCTTATGCTACAACCAATTCGCCAGAATACAACCGTATGGTCGAAATTATTCGGGAACGATTGAAACTGAGCTCGCTTAAATTTAACACATTGGAAACCTTGGTAGAGTCAATCGGACTGCCCAAATGTAAACTTTGTACACACTGTTTTGACGGCTCTAGTAAATTCTAATTAGAGGCGGCTGCAGTAAGTAGCGATAGTAATTAAAAGAGCGTTGAATTTCTTTGGCAATTCAACGCTCTTTTTCTACTTTTACACATTCACTTTAATAAAATAGTATGAACGTAGTAGAACGATTTCTAAAATATGTACGTTTCGATACCCAGTCGGACGATACCATAACAGCTGTTACCCCCAGTAGTGCTAAGCAGTTTGAGCTAGCCAAACAGCTTGAGCAGGAGCTCAAAACCATTGGGCTGGAGGATGTTTACTTGGATGAAAAGTGTTACCTCTATGCCACGCTACCAGCTACTAGTAGCAAGGAGTTGCCAACGATTGGGTTTATAGCCCACCTCGATACCAGCCCCGATATGAGTGGGGCAAATGTCAATCCGCGTCGGGTCAAAGGGTATCAAGGAGAGGATGTGGTACTGTGTGAATCCGAAAATATTGTACTCTCGCCTAAACAATTTCCCGAGTTATTGAATTATATAGGAGATGATTTAATTGTAACCGATGGGAAGACCCTTTTAGGAGCCGATGATAAAGCGGGAATAGCCGAGATTATGACTGCTATGGCCTACCTTAAAGATCATCCTGAGATAGAGCATGGCAAGATTCGCGTAGTTTTTAATCCCGACGAAGAGATAGGACTGGGAGCACATAATTTTGATGTGGCTAGATTTGGGTGTGACTGGGCTTATACCATGGATGGGGGCGAAGTGGGCGAATTGGAGTTCGAGAACTTTAATGCGGCACTGGCCAAAATAACCTTTAAGGGGCGAAACGTACATCCAGGATATGCTAAGAATAAGATGGTGAACTCTATCTACCTAGCCAATGCATTTATGGCGAAACTACCTATGGCCGAAACGCCGGAGCAAACCACAGGTTACGAAGGATTTTACCACTTAGTAGGAGTAGCGGGTGAGGTAGAGCAGAGCACGGTCACTTATATTATTCGCGATCACGACCGTAACCTCTTTGAGGGACGTAAAATGGCAATCAGAGAGTGGGTGAATGAGATTAACAGTAGTTATGGTGAAGGAAGTGCTACGTTGCAGTTGAATGACCAATATTACAACATGCGTGAAAAGATAGAGCCGGTGATGCACATCATTGACTTGGCCAATCAGGCCATGCAAGAGGTGGGGGTTACTCCCAAAATTAAGCCTATTCGTGGAGGAACGGACGGAGCACAGTTATCGTTTAAAGGACTTCCTTGCCCCAATATATTTGCGGGAGGGCACAATTTTCACGGTAGGTATGAGTTTGTACCGGTATCTTCGATGGAGAAGGCGGTAAAGGTGATTGTGCAGATAGCACAATTGGTTGCACAAAAATAGATACTTGCCAGCTTTCTGCTCTTTTTTACCTACCCTTGGGGGGATTTCCTGCCTATAATCATCTTTGTATTCATAATGATAGACCTAATATAATAGATAAGCATGAAGACAACACCATTTACGGAGATACACTTGGCACTAGGGGCCAAAATGTGTGATTTTGCGGGCTATAATATGCCCATTGAGTATAGCGGAATTATTGACGAACACCTTACTGTGTGTAATGCAGTAGGGGTATTTGATGTTTCGCACATGGGCGAATTTTGGGTCAAAGGGCCGCAGGCTCTTTCCTATTTGCAGGAGATTACGGCCAATGATGTTTCGACACTTGGCATAGGCAAGGCACAGTACACCTATTTCCCTAACGAAACGGGTGGGGTGGTCGATGATTTGCTGGTCTATCGGTATGGAGAAGAGAAGTATATGTTGGTGGTTAATGCAGCCAATATCGAGAAGGATTGGGAGTGGTGTGTGAACCACAATAAGGTGGGTGCTACGCTAGAGAATGCTTCGGAATGGATGGGGCAACTCGCTATTCAGGGGCCTAAAGCGGGTGAGGTGTTGCAAAAGCTTACCTCGGTCAATTTAGCACAAATTCCCTACTATAGCTTTACGCAAGGGGAGCTAGCAGGTATGCCACAGGTTATTATCTCGAATACGGGCTATACGGGTGCAGGTGGATTTGAACTCTACTTTGCTCCCGAACAGGGTGCTGCTATTTGGGAGGCTATTTTTGCGGCTGGCCAGGAGTATGGTATTAAACCCATTGGATTGGGAGCTCGTGATACATTGCGCTTAGAGATGGGGTACTGCCTTTATGGGCAGGAGCTCACAGAAACAACCTCGCCTCTAGAGGCTGGACTGGGTTGGGTGACTAAATTTGTAGCAAACAAGCCTTTTATTGGCCGTGAGTGGTTAGAGAATCAAAAAGAGCGGGGTATAACGCGCAAACTAGTAGGTATAGAGATGATAGAAAGAGGTATTCCACGGGCTGCTTATCTGCTCTGTAACGAAGAGGGGAGTCCAGTGGGAGAGCTCACGAGTGGAACTCAATCGCCTACTCGCAAAGTAGGTATCGGATTAGGATACTTACCCCTTAAGTATGCCCATCCTGACACTGAAATCTGGGTAGATGTGCGTGGCCGAAAACTCAAAGCACGTGTTGTTAAGCCTCCTTTTCGAAAAGATGAATAAGCTTTAACGGCTTCTATCCCTGTAGGAATGGGGTAAGAGTAGGCTCAATTGACACCCTTTTTCTTAAGGATTCTGACTATTACCCTTTTTTTGGGCGGTTTATATACCATGTTATAAAAGAGTTGTTTCGCTTTTAAGTAAACGTTAAATCGTTTCTTACAAGCGAAACAAGCTGCATTATATAGAGTAGAAACAAACACGGGTGCAGTTGTTGGCTGCACATTTTAATAAAGAACAATACAAAATTAGTTACTATGTCAACTTTACCTCCTTTGATAAATGATTTGGCACTTATCATGATTTGTGCCGGTATAATGACCCTGCTTTTTAAGCGTTTGAAACAACCTTTGGTATTGGGTTACATTGTAGCGGGTTTAATAGCCAGTCCACACATCTCTTTTACACCCTCGGTAATGGATCCCGAGAGTTTGCATACTTGGTCCGAAATAGGGGTAATCTTTTTGCTCTTTGCGTTGGGATTGGAGTTTAGTTTTAAGAAAATAGTCAAGGTGGGACGAACAGCTGTGATAGCAGCTTGTACCATCATTACCGGTATGATATTGCTGGGTATGTTTGTGGGGTGGTCATTTGGCTGGTCACGCATGGATTGTCTCTTCTTGGGGGGGATGCTTGCCATGTCATCTACTACCATTATTTACAAAGCATTTGAGGATTTAGGGCTTCGGCAGCAACGTTTTGCCGGATTGGTACTTAGTATATTAATTCTGGAAGATATCTTGGCTATTGTGTTGATGGTGGTGCTCAGTACACTGGCTGTTAGTCAGAATTTCCAAGGTAGTGAGATGATGTTCAGCATTGGGAAATTGGTCTTCTTTTTGATTCTCTGGTTTGTGGTGGGGCTTTACCTCATTCCTATCTTCTTAAAGCGTTCGCGTCGCTGGATGGGAAACGAAACCTTGTTGATTGTGTCGGTTGCCTTCTGTTTTGGTATGGTGGTGCTGGCAGAGATGGCTGGATTCTCTCCCGCCTTTGGTGCCTTTATTATGGGCTCCATCCTAGCCGAAACGATTGAGGCCGAAAAGATTGAGAAGATTATTACTCCTGTAAAGGATCTGTTTGGTGCCGTTTTCTTTGTATCGGTGGGTATGATGATTGATCCTGCCATGATTGTAGAGAACATAGGTGCCATTCTAGCCATTACGGCTGCCATCTTGTTGGGGCAATCTATCTTTGCAACAGGTGGGGTGATACTGGCAGGACAGCCTTTAAAGGTGGCTGTACAGAGTAGCTTTAGTTTGATGCAGATTGGAGAGTTTGCTTTTATTATTGCTAGTTTGGGGGTAGGGCTAAAGGTGACTAGCTCTTTTCTCTATCCTACGGTGGTGGCTGTTTCGGTACTGACCACCTTCTTAACGCCTTACATGATTCGTCTTTCTAACCCTGTGTATGTATGGCTAGAGGGGCACCTCTCGTTGCGTTGGAAACGGGTGCTCGATGGTTATGCATCTGGAGTAGAGGTGGTTGATAGTGAGAATAATTGGCGTAAGTTATTGCTAGCTTTGTGCCGTATTACGGTTATCTATTCTGTGATAGCCATTGGGGTGATTGCACTCTCTTTTCACTTCCTTTATCCACAACTTCGTGAATGGATGCCTTTGTTCTGGGCCGATGTGCTCTGTGCAGTGATTACTGTTGCCTTGGTATCGCCCTTTTTGCGTGCTTTTGTGATGAAGAAGAACCATTCGGAGGAGTTTCAGCTCTTATGGGGAACGAATCGGTTGAATAGAGCCCCCTTGGTGCTTACCATTGTGGTTCGTTTCTTGCTGGCTGTAGGCTTTATCTTGTTTATATTGGAGTATATTTTCCACCTCTTTACTGCCTGGTTGGTGGGAGTAGCTTTGATTGTGGTGGGGGCTATTGTCTTCTCACGTTGGTTAAAGAAGCAATCTATTTCGCTGGAGCGTACCTTTATCAGAAACCTTAATTTGCGTGATCATCATGCTGAATTTATGGGGCATAAAGCCCCTAAATATGCTGGGAGCTTGCTTTCACGCGATCTTCACTTAACTGATTTTGAGATTCCTGCCGACTCTATTTGGGCGGGCAAAACCCTTTCCGAACTAAAGTTTGGTAAGAAATATGGCATTCATGTGGTCTCTATTCTTCGTGGAAAGCATCGAATCAACACCCCAGGTGGTGCCTCACGAATCTATCCACACGATACGATTCAACTTATTGGCACCGATGAGCAGCTTTCTCTCTTTGCCAAACAGGGCGAGAAGATAGCCAAGCGAGTGGAAGAGGAGGAGATTGTACGCAGTGAGATGCATTTGCGCCAATTGGTGGTATCGACTAAGAGTCCATTCTTTGGGAAGAATTTGCCCGAGAGTGGTATTCGTGAGAAATATAACTGCTTGGTGGTAGGAGTGGAGCGAGAAGATGGCAATCTGGTTACGCCCGATACGGAAACTCTTTTTGCAGCAGGCGATATCGTCTGGGTGGTAGGAGAAATGGATGATCTCTATCGAATTCTACAAGGTAAATAGGAGGTGACTCTATATACTATGTGCCCCTGTTACAGATTGCTGTAACAGGGGCACATAGTTAGTGATAGCTGTTTTTGAGGCAGATGACTTATTTTAATCTTGATTCTTGGTCAATATATAGGGTTGCGACTGGCTATCAGTGATGGGTTCCTTATCTGCACCTAGTTTAATCAATCTATTCTCGCCAATGCGGTAGTAATTGGTCGATTCTCCTTGCAGGGTTAGGAGGTTTCCGCTTACGTGGTAGCTACCTTGATCTGTCAAGGTGTGTGTGGGCTCTAACTGATTTTGAATGAGTTCAAAATTCTTCTCTTTGTGTAGAATGAGGGTAATCTCAAGGGCTGTGCTGCCCGTTGTGGGGAGGGAGCCTTTGTAAGTACCCCAATAGTCCAATGAATTCTCGGCTGTGTGTAAGTCGGAATGGATTGAGTCAATTGCAAGGAGTGTAGTAGCTGGCTCTGGTTGTTTGTGGCTATTCAGTAGCACTACAGTACTTACAGCTGCAAAGGTGAATAGGGCAGCAGCGGTTGTAAAAAGCTTTCTCTTCTTCATTTGCTTGTATCTATTTTTTATTAAATCGCTTTGAATAGGGCTAATAGCACGATGCTAAACAGCTAGTTAGAAGCCGCTAATATAGAATAAAAAAAAGATACTACCATCTCTTTTAAGAATATTTGAGTGCTGGCTAATAAAGTTAAGCATTGTGACTGAAGTAAGGGGGAGGAGAAGGGTGGCTGTGGAACTCTTTTTTGGCTTTTTGGGGTAAGATAGGATGGGGCAGTGAGTGTAAAATAGTGAGTAAAGGGGGAATAAAAGAGTCGCTTCTTTTTTTCTGTTCGTAAAAAATGTTGTATCTTTGAATATAGAACCGTGTGCGATAACGGTTTTCTGAGGTGAGTTAATAATGATTCGCAGCGAATCACATGTAAAACATAAAAAAAGAGAACAAAGATGAGAAGTAACCCAGCAGAGTGTTTATACTGCCAAAACAACGAGACTCTACACAGTTTGATGATTGAAATAGCGCAATTGAGTGTATCGCGTGTTTTCTTGTTTAAAGAACAAACTTATAGCGGACGTTGCCTTGTGGCATACAACGGTCACGTAAATGATTTATTTGAATTAAGTGACGAGGAGCGTAATGCATTTATGGCCGATGTGGCGCGTGTAACGCGTGCTATGGATAAAGCATTTAGCCCAGAGAAAATTAACTATGGTGCATATAGTGATAAACTTTCGCACCTTCACTTTCACCTGATTCCTAAGTATGTGGATGGTCCTGATTATGGAGGTATCTTCCAAATGAATCCAGCAAAGGTTTACTTGACTGACGAAGAGTATCAAGCAAAAATTGAAGCGGTTAAAGCACACCTTTAATCCTTTAAATCGATAGAAGGGGGCATGTCACAGGGGTGGTATGCCCCCTTTTTTCGCTTCTCAGAAAGGATTGTCTAAAAAGGGTAGGGAAGAGTGGACTGAAACGTCAGCCCCTTTTGACTGAAACGTCTGCTCCTTTTACTTCAAAGGTGCGCCCCTTTTAGTCAAAAGGGGCGCACCTTTTTTCGCTCTCTTGATAAGTCTCTCGATTTAATCGTTAAATAGATAAAAATAATAGTACTATGTAATACATGGTATTAAAGTAATACATACATTTGTGCCATACCAATAAATAACTCGTTATGAATGTAGACAATGTACGCTCACAGATGCGCAAAGGGATGCTAGAGTATTGCATCTTGCTATTGTTGCACAAAGGGGCCTCTTATGCCTCGGATATTATTCAGCAACTCAAGGAGGCGGAGCTTATTGTAGTGGAGGGTACCCTCTATCCGCTGCTTACCCGATTAAAGAACGATGAGTTGCTGGCTTATGAATGGGTGGAGTCCACACAGGGTCCTCCACGTAAGTATTACACGCTTACGCCTGCTGGCGAGCTCTTTCTGAAGGGATTAGAGGATTCGTGGCAGGAGTTGGCTAATACGGTAAATCATTTAAAGAATAAGTAAAATATAGAGTAGATATGAGAAAGACACTAACGGTAAATCTAGGAGGCACGATTTACAACATTAACGATGATGCCTACAGCTTATTAGAGAGTTATCTAGAAGCGCTAAAAGCTCATTTCGGTCGTTCAAAAGCGGGCGAAGAGATTGTGAATGATATTGAGTTTCGGATCTCCGAAATATTTTCGGAGCATGTGGCACGTGGGGTACAGGTAATTGACTATATACATGTAGAGCAGGTGATAGCCCGATTGGGTAAGCCCGAGGAGATGGATCGTGAAATCGATTTTGAAGAGGAGGAAGCAGGAGATGGTTCTACTAAAGAGGAGAAGAAGAGAAGAGAAGAGGAGGTGAAACGAAAACTATTCCGTCATCCAGACGATAAGATTCTGGGTGGGGTAACGGCTGGAGTAGCGGCTTATTTGGGATGGGATGTTACCTTGTTAAGGTTGGCATTGATTCTGCTAGGTTGTTTTGTTCAGGGGGTATTGATTGCTTACCTCATTGCGTGGATTGTGATTCCGTTAGCTAAAACGGCTGCCGATAAGTTGGCCATGCATGGCAGAACAGCTAATCTTGAGAATATAGGTAAGACGGTGACCGATGGTTTTGAGCGGGTAAATGACTATGTGCGTACTCCCCAGGCGCGTACTACTTGGCAAAAATTGGGGGATGGATTGGTTAAGGTAGCTGGATTTTTTATTAAACTTGTTTTGATTTTACTGGCTATCTGTTGCGCTCCCTTCTTATTGATTATTCTGGCTCTTTTCTTTGCGCTCTTATTGGTTTCATTGGGACTAATTACGGCTACTCCAGCTATACTGCTGGAAATAAGCGAATTTTTACCCTTTTTCAATCTAGAATCGGTTGAGCTATTTCCGGGTAGTACCCTTGTATTAGCCCTTTGGGGGGTTATGTTGGTATGCCTTCCCTTGGTAGGACTCATTCAATTGGTTATGTCCTCTTTAAATAAGTGGGAACCCATGTCGATGGCTACCAGAGTTATCTTGATTTTGGTTTGGCTCTTTTCGCTCGGTGGGGTTGTTTGGTTTGCCTTAAATCAACCCTTCTGGCACCTATTTGGTTAAGAAGGGGGGCTCCTTTCGCCTCTTCTCTTCTACATTATTTATTACCTAATGTGATAATATGAAAATTATCATTTATCTTTGCATAGAAAACGATTCATAAATAGAAAAACCTTATGACAAAGAAGATTTTATTGCTCGGTTCGGGCGAACTAGGTAAGGAGTTTGTAATTGCTGCCAAACGAAAAGGGCAATATGTAATAGCTTGCGATTCGTATCGTGAAGCACCTGCTATGCAAGTAGCCGACGAGTTTGAAGTATTTAATATGTTGGATGGTGATGCCCTTGATGCAGCAGTTTCAAAGCATCGTCCCGATATTATTGTTCCTGAGATTGAGGCCATTCGTACAGAGCGACTCTATGCGTATGAGCAAGAGGGCATTCAAGTGGTTCCTAGTGCTAGAGCAGCCAATTTTACCATGAATCGTAAGGCTATTCGTGACCTAGCTGCTAAGGAGTTGGGCTTAAAAACAGCTCGTTATTTCTATGCTACTTCTTTAGCAGAGTTGGTGGAAGCATCGAAAGAGATTGGTTTTCCTTGTGTAGTAAAACCGTTGATGTCTTCGTCGGGTAAAGGACAATCGTTGGTTCGTACCCCCGAAGATTTAGAAGCAGCCTGGAATTATGGTTGTAGCGGTAGCCGTGGCGATATAAAAGAGCTTATTATTGAGGAGTTTATCCAGTTTGATAGTGAAATAACCCTTTTGACTGTTACACAGAAAAATGGACCTACGCTCTTTTGCCCACCTATCGGACATATTCAAAAGGGGGGAGATTACCAAGAGAGTTTTCAACCAGCTTTTATAGATCCTGCACACTTAAAAGAGGCACAAGAGATGTCGGCTAAGGTAACAGAATCACTTACGGGTGCTGGTTTGTGGGGCGTAGAGTTCTTTTTGAGCCACAAAAATGGAGTTTATTTCTCAGAACTTTCGCCTCGTCCGCACGATACGGGTATGGTCACACTAGCAGGTACACAGAACTTGAGTGAGTTTGAGCTTCACCTACGTGCTGTATTGGGATTGCCAGTGCCTTGCATTACGCAAGAGCGTATGGGGGTAAGTGCGGTGATTCTTTCACCCATTGCCAGCCAAGAGCCTCCACGTTTCCGTGGCGAAGAGAAGGTTTGTGAGGCACCCAATGCCTATTTGCGTCTATTTGGCAAACCATTTACCAAGGTAAATCGCCGTATGGGGGTAGTGCTATGTTACGCACCCAATGGCAGTGACATGGATGCGCTTCGCACGCAGTGTAAAGCACTGGCTGCAGAGGTAGAGGTGTACTAACTTCGGTTTCTAGAAATCTAAAGGCATAAAGAGAGCCCTATCAATACGCTAAGCGTAGTTGATAGGGCTCTTCTCTTACCTGTTTTTGGTTAATCTCTCCATCCCCAAGGTGCCAAGGGTGCTTCTATCTCTTTGGTTATATCAAAAGTGACTGTAAAAACGCGAGGACTCCCTATTCGCTGTAGGTTGTAGGTGTAGCTCTTCTCGTCAATGGTGATCCACCATACATTGAAGGCGGCATAATCAATTAGATCTTGTGTAAACTGATCGGCTGGAAACATCTGCATGCTAGGGCTTCCAGCATTTGAGCTCCATCCACCATACATGGTTACTTTGTCTTCGCTACCATCTTCGTGTCGGTGATCGTGCTTTAGCAGAATTCGGTCATTCTCGCGTGTAAGTACCCACGTTCTTGATCGATCATCGCCTACAAAGAAGGGGATGCGTATACGATTCTCTTCGCACGAACGTACGTGCATCACCAGTCGTTTTCCGCTAAATGCATCTCCTTCGCGGGCACCAGCTGTTACGGTGCCTTCGTACGCTTTACCTGCGTGTTTTTTGAGGGTGTCAAAGAATTGGCTAGGTGCTGAGGATGTTTGTGCGACTAAATAAAGGGGGAGAAGCAAGGCTCCTACCATAAATAAGAATTTCTTCATACAGTTCTATTTTTTTTGTGTTTGACAAAGATAGTTAAATTCTTTTTTTTTGCTTATAAAGTAACCTCTTCTTGCTGGTAGAAAGAGGAATGGCCAGCAGAAAAGAGCCTTTAAATAGCATAGGTACGAACCATTTTTGTACCTTTGTAGGTTGTAAAAGTATAGATTAAAAATAGAATATGAAATTTATAGGAATAATTCCAGCGCGATATGCATCTACTCGCTTTCCCGGTAAGCCACTGGCTATATTGGGAGGCAAACCGATGATACAGCGCGTATATGAGCAGGTATCTAAGGTATTGGATACCGTTTATGTAGCTACCGATGATTTGCGTATAGCCCAGGTAGTAGAGGCGTTTGGTGGAAAGGTAGTGATGACCTCTAGTGAGCATCCTAGTGGTACCGATCGTTGTTACGAGGCTTATAGCAAAGTAGGAGAGGGATGTGAGGTGGTGATTAATATTCAAGGGGATGAGCCTTTTGTAAATGAGGCTCAATTAGAGGCTATCAAGGCTTGTTTTGACGATTGTACCACACAAATAGCTACATTGGTGAAACCCTTTACAGGGGAGGATGGAATGGAAGCTGTGGAAAATGTAAATTCGCCCAAAGTGGTGGTAGATGCCAATAACAAAGCGCTCTATTTTAGTCGGTCAATCATTCCTTACCAACGAAATCGCGATAAAAAAGAGTGGCTAGAAGGGCATACTTACTACAAGCATGTTGGTCTATATGCCTATAAAGCGGCTGTTTTAAAGGAGATTACAGGGCTTAAGCCCTCTCTGTTGGAGCTAGCCGAATCGCTAGAACAGCTACGCTGGTTGGAAAATGGATATGCCATTAAAGTGGGGGTGTGCCATATAGAGACCATTGGCATTGATACACCAGCCGACCTTGCAGAGGCTGAGAAATTTTTACAAGCACAATTTAAGAAGTAATAGCATGATAGTAGATAGAACGATAAAGCCTGGCATCACTGCTTTGGATGAGATAAATATAGTAAAGCCTAACCGTATGACCATGCCAAACGGAGTGCCATTGAATGTGATTCAGGCAGGAAGTGAAGAGGTAATTCGATTTGATTTATTGATTGGTGGAGGACAATGGAGTCAAACTCAGCCACTACAAGCGATGTTTACCAACAGAATGTTGCGTGAAGGGACCGCTTCATTTACCTCTGCTCAACTATCGGAACGATTGGACTTTTATGGGGCGTGGCTCGATTTGTCATCTTCTATCAATTGTGGTTTTGTAACGCTTTATTCGCTAAATAAGTATGCTGAAGAGACGTTGGCCATTGTAGCTAGCATGGTAAAAGAGCCTCTTTTCCCAGAAAAAGAGCTCTCTATTGTTTGTGATGCCAATAAACAGCAATTCTTAGTGAACAGCACTCGTGTAGAGATGATGGCACGCAAAGCGTTTAATGTGTCACTCTTTGGTTCTAACCACCCTTTTAGCACCTATGCTTCGGAGCCTGATTACGATCAGATTACGCCACAAGTAATTCGTTCTTTTTATGAGAAGCACTACCATTCGGGCAACTGTTCCATCTATGTTTCAGGCAAGGTTACTCCAACTATTCTGGCTGCTATAGAGCGTAACTTTGGTTGCGAAGCGTGGGGGAATAGTGGTGAAAAAGTTCACTTTATGGAGGTAACACCAGCTGTTTCAACACTGAAAAGACACTTTGTAGAGAAGGAAGATGCGTTGCAAAGCTCTATCAAGTTGGGTGCTTTTGTGATGGATAGAAAACATCCTGACTTCTTGAAAACAAGGGTATTAACCACCCTTTTTGGGGGCTATTTTGGGAGTAGACTGATGTCGAATATTCGCGAAGAGAAGGGGTATACCTATGGTATTGGGGCGGGGATAGTCTCTTATCCAGGCCATAGCTTACTAATGGTTGCTACAGAGGCAGCCAATGAGTATGTAGAGCCCATTATTCGGGAGGTTTACAAGGAGATGGATTTGCTTCGTACCGAATTAGTGAGCAAAGAGGAGCTACAAATGGTAAAAAACTATATGTTGGGCGATATGTGTCGTTCGTACGAAGGTCCTTTTTCGCTATCGGAGGCGTGGATCTATACCGAAACAGCTGGTTTGGAGGATGATTTCTACCAAAAGAGCTTAGAGGCTATACACGCTGTATCGCAACAGGAGATCCAACAATTGGCTGTTAAATATTTCTGCAAAGAAAACTTAATAGAAGTAGTTGCAGGCAAAAAAGTGTAGCTCTTATTTTTATCTCCTATAGAATATTGTAACTTTGTCTCTCACTTTACTGAAAATAAGAACAGGAATTCATGAAAAAATATCTCTACATAGTATCTCTTTTGTTAGCTGCACAGCTAGAGCTTGCCGCTCAAATCAAAATAGGTAATTATACCTTTAAAGATGGTAGCCAATATACAGGCGAATTAAAAGGACGAAAGCCCGCTGGAAAGGGAAAAACAACCTTTAAAAATGGCGATGTATATGAGGGTGAGTATGCCAAAGGCAAAAGAGAGGGAAAGGGTACCTTTACTTTCAAAGATGGGGAGAAATATGTAGGAGATTGGTTTCAAGACCAGCAGCATGGAGAGGGTACTTACTACTTCATGAATAACAATCGATACGAAGGTATGTGGTTTACTGATTTTCAGCAAGGATTGGGGGTCATGTACTATTACAATGGGGATAAGTACATTGGCAACTGGCACGAAGATAAACGAAATGGTCAAGGTGAGTACACTTGGGCAGCAGGAGCTGAGTACAAAGGTGGCTGGAGTAATGACAAGAAGGAGGGGCAGGGTAATATGCGCTGGCCCGATAACAGTAGTTATATAGGTGGCTGGAAAAATGATGCCCGACACGGTGAGGGTACATTCTATTATACCAATCGCGACAAATATGTAGGTAGTTGGCAGAATGATGTGCAGCACGGTAAAGGTATCTACTACTTTAGTAGCGGAGATCGATACGAAGGTGATTACGCCAAAGGGAAGCGAACCGGTAATGGTATCTATTACCATGCCAATAGCGACCAATACAAGGGACAGTTTAAAGATGGTCTTCAGCATGGAAAGGGAACTTTTATTTGGGCCACAGGTGCTCTTTACGAAGGGCAATGGAAAGAGAATCTTAGAGACGGAAAAGGCCGCTACACCTGGGGAAATGGCGATGAGTACGAAGGAGATTGGAAAAATAATGTAGCCCAAGGCGAAGGTGTCTTGAAAATGGCAGATGGTAGTGTATACACCGGAGGCTTTGTGAATGGACAAGAGGAGGGTACTGGTGTGCTAGTCGATAAAGAGGGAAAGCGTTTTGAAGGTACTTTCAAAGCAGGAAAGAAAGATGGCGCTTTTGTTGAAAAAGATAAGAATGGCAAAGTAATACGTACTGGAAATTACCGTATGGGTTTTCTGGTTAAATAAATAAGAAGGTATGGAGTTGAACTTAGAAGAAATCACCGCCAAAGTATCTAAAATAGCACTCCAAGCGGGTGCTTTTTTGCGTAATGAGCGGCAAGCTTTTGACCGAAGCAAAGTAGAGAAAAAACAGGCGCATGATTATGTTTCATACGTCGATAAGGAGTCTGAGATATTTATAGTGAACGAACTTAAAAAGTTGTTGCCTGAAGCGGGCTTTATAGCCGAAGAGGGAACAGCTAGCTTGACTACAGAACCCTATTGCTGGGTGGTGGATCCACTCGATGGAACGACCAATTTTATACACGATAATGCTCCTTATTGCGTAAGCATTGCCCTGCGAGATAGCAAAGAACTATTGATAGGGGTGGTGTATGAGGTTTGCCGCAAGGAACTTTATACAACTTTTCTGGGGGCACCCTCCTTGCTCAATGGAAAAGAGATAAGGGTGAGTAAGGTCGATCAACTAGACGATGCCTTTATTGCGATGGGATTACCTTATAATGTGGAGAAATATAAGCCAATGGCAATGCACCTGATCAAGGAGCTCTATGGAAATGTTAGCGGTACTAGGCTGCAGGGAGCTGCAGCGGCCGAACTTTGTTATGTGGCTGCTGGGCGCTTTGAAGCACGCATAGAGGCCTTTTTGGGTCCATGGGACATTGCTGCAGGGGCACTGATATTGAAAAATGCGGGTGGAATGATTTCAGACTTTAGTGGTGGCGAAGCCTATGTAAGTGGCACAGAGGTGTTGGCTACCAATGGTAGGCTGCATAAGCTATTGCTGGGAATTATAGGCAAAGTGTAAATTGTTTTACATTGTTTGGTGCTTTACAACTATTTTTTTTGTAAGTTTGCTCACACAATGGACTAAATCTGGCACAGATTTAATAAAATATTTTATATGATAGTAGATACATTAGAGAATTTAAAGAAGTACGCATCTATCCATCCTTTATTTGCACAAGCAATTGATTATTTAGTAACGACAGACTTGGCTGCTTGCGAAGCGGGAAAAGTAAAACTACAAGGGGATGAACTGGTAGTAAATGTTGCTGAGACGAAGCCTAAAACAAAAGAGGAGGCAAAACTAGAGACGCATAATCTATTTATTGACATACAAATTCCACTTTCGGGCACAGAAGTGATGGGCTATACCCCACGTACCACGCTTAAAGAGGAACTCTATAACTCAGAGAAGGATATCACGTTCTATCCAGGATTGGCCGAAAGCTACATAGCTGTAAAACCAGGCATGTTTGCTATATTCTTTCCTCAAGATGGACATGCACCGGGTATTACTCCTGATGGAGTGAAAAAAGTGATTGTTAAAATCAAAGCATAACCTCCCCCTAAAATCAAAATCTATATGAAAGGTGCAATACAAAAGTTAGCTATTGTGGCAAATGATCCTTGGTTAGAACCCTATGCAGCAGCCATAGAGGGTCGACATCAGGAGGCTATTCGAAAAGAAAAGGAGTTAACCAATAATGGTAAACAAACTCTTTCAGAGTTTGCTTCAGGATACCTCTACTTTGGTATGCACCGTTCAAAAAAAGAGTGGATCTTTCGTGAATGGGCACCCCATGCAACGGAAATCTACCTCATTGGCGATTTCAACAACTGGGAAGAACAGCCGGCATATAAGCTGAAGCGGGTGAAAAAGTCAAATGGTACTTGGGAGATTGCCATGCCAATTGATCAATTGAAACATGGGGATTTATACAAACTCAAGATTCGCTGGAATGGAGGAGAAGGAGAGCGTATTCCTGCATGGAGTAGAAGGGTGGTGCAAGATCACAACACGCATCTCTTTAGCGCACAAGTGTGGGAACCAGCTGCACCTTATCAATTTAAGAAAAAGGTGTTTCGTGCTAAACGAGATCCTTTGTTCATTTATGAATGCCATATTGGGATGGCTCAAGAGCGAGAGGCGGTGGGCACCTACCGAGAATTTCGCGAGCAGGTATTGCCTCGTATTATTGCCGGGGGATACAATTGCATCCAAATAATGGGCATACAAGAGCACCCTTACTACGGAAGTTTTGGGTACCATGTCTCTAACTTTTTTGCAGCCTCTTCTCGATTTGGTACGCCCGAAGAGTTGAAGGAGTTGATTGATGCAGCTCACCAAGCTGGTGTAGCGGTAATCATGGATTTGGTACACTCGCATGCTGTGAAGAATGAGCTAGAAGGATTGGGAAACTTTGCAGGCGACCCTGATCAATACTTTTACAGTGGAGCGAAGAGGGAGCACTCGCAATGGGACTCTTTGTGCTTTGATTATGGCAAAAATGAGGTGCTTCATTTCTTGCTTTCTAACTGTAAATATTGGTTGGAGGAGTTCCGTTTTGATGGATTCCGCTTTGATGGCGTCACTTCGATGCTTTACAACAGTCACGGATTGGGAGAATCATTTATGGATTACTCCGATTATTACAATGGCGGACAAGATGATAATGCGATCTCTTACCTTACATTGGCCAATAAATTGATTCACGAAGTACACTCGAAAGCCATTACAGTGGCCGAAGAGGTTTCGGGAATGCCGGGTCTGGCTGCTCCTATAGAGGCGGGTGGCTATGGATTTGATTACCGGATGGCGATGAATATACCCGATTATTGGATCAAGTTGATGAAGGAGAAGATTGACGAAGATTGGAAGCCAAGCAGTATGTTGTGGGAGGTGACCAATAGACGCAAGGACGAAAAGACCATTTCGTATGCCGAGAGTCACGACCAAGCATTGGTGGGCGATAAGACCATTGTCTTTCGGTTGATTGATGCAGATATGTATTGGCATTTCCAGAAAGGGGATGAGAATTACAAGGTGAACCGTGGAATTGCGCTGCATAAAATGATTCGTTTGCTTACTGCATCAACCATCAATGGGGGATACCTAAACTTTATGGGAAATGAATTTGGTCACCCCGAGTGGATTGACTTTCCTAGAGAGGGGAACCGCTGGTCGCATAAATACGCTCGTAGGCAGTGGAGTCTTGTTGACAATAAGAATCTTTGCTACCACTACTTAAATGATTTTGATGGGGCCATGTTGGAACTGCTTGCTGGAATTAATGTAGAGAATAAACCGGTGGAAGAGGTGTGGCACGACGATGCTGATCAGGTCTTTGCATTCAAACGCAAAGGATTTGTCTTTGTCTTTAATTTCAATCCATCCCAATCATTTACAGGATACGGCCTCTTGGTTCCTCCGGGGAACTACCAAGTGGTACTCAACAGTGACTCGAAACTGTATGGTGGGAATGGTTTTGTAGATGAGAGCATAGAGCACCTCACAATGGGTGATCCGCTCTACAAAAAAGAGCGCAAAGAGTGGCTTAAACTCTATCTTCCCGCTAGGACAGCCATGGTTTTAAAGAAAATAAGATGAGAAATAAGGAAGAAAATTTAATACATAGAGATACCGCTCGCAACTTATGGGTTGTGTGCGGTCTCTTTTTTTCGCTTTTTAGCTTTACCTATTTATATATCTTTCAACGGGATGTGATTACGGCACTTCACTATGCGCTTGCACATGGGAAGACTCAATATAACCCCTTGTTGGGCGCTATTGTCTTAACTTTAGCTTTGTGGATGCTGCAATGGGGGCTTAATATGCTGTTGCGTTTTAAAGGAGCTTTGGGGGCATTATCTTATCTCCCCTCTTTTTTGTTGCTTGGGGTGCTTACAGATATAACCTATACGGTAGGAGGTGGAGAGACTATTAACGCTGTTTGGGGCTGGTTATTACCTGTTATGCTGCTTCTCTTTATAGCCCTTTCCCTTGTTGTTCGAAAAACAGTTTTGGAGTGGGTTGGCTCAATTAAAGGCATTGCGCAGCTTATCTTTAGTAATGTATTGATACTCAATGTAGGCGCACTTATAACCATTGCTATTGGAAACTCAAACCTAAATTTTCATCACGAGTTGGCCATGGAGGAAGCGATTAAAAATGGGCAGTGGAGTGAGGCTAGAAAGATAGGAGCCAACTCTTTAGAAACGACTCGTACACTCTCGGCTCTTAGGGCTTTTGCGCTGTCGCAAGAGGGGGTACTGGGGGAGTATCTATTTAACTACCCACAGAATTACCAGGCAGATGGATTGCTTTTTGATCACCATCCGTCGCACACTATTTACTTTACGGCCGATAGTTTGGATGCCTATTTGGGTGCATCAAGAGGAGACAATGAATCGGCGGAAGCCTATCTGGATCGGATCTACCAAAAGGAGGAGGGACGATATACGGTAACAGACTACTATTTATGTGGGCTGCTGCTAGATAAAAGGCTGGATCTTTTTGCCGCCGAATTGGTTAATGCTACCTTCGAAGAGGAGTTGTTGCCCCGCTATTATGAAGAGGCTATCTTGCTTTACCAGCAGCAGGATAGTACTTACCAGCATGCCATAAGTAGTGAGGCGGTTGGGGATCGATTTGCTCAGTTTCTGGAGAGACAGAGTCAGTTTGACTCGCCCATTGAAGAAAAGAATAGGATGCGTAGGGAGTTTGGAGATAGCTATTGGTGGTATTTTTTCTATCAGTAATATTTTGGGCTCTTTCGTGTAGGCTATCCCGTGCTTTTTTGCTACTTTTGCAGACTTAATAAAAAAAAGAAAACAGTAATAAATATCTATAGCAATGGCAGTAGAATTAAAAGGACTAACCAAAAGAAGTGAGAGTTACTCACAATGGTATAATGATTTGGTGATGAAAGCAGAACTGGCAGAGCAATCGCCCGTGCGTGGATGTATGGTAATCAAACCTTACGGATATGCTATTTGGGAGAAGATGCAACGCCAACTCGATGATATGTTTAAAGAGACAGGGCACGTAAATGCATACTTCCCGTTGTTAATACCTAAGTCGTACTTAAGTCGTGAGGCTGAGCACGTTGAAGGTTTTGCAAAAGAGTGTGCCGTGGTAACACACTACCGTTTGAAGAACGCCGAAGATGGTTCGGGGGTAGTAGTTGATCCTACTGCACGCCTAGAAGAGGAGTTGATTATTCGTCCTACTTCGGAAACTATTATTTGGAGTACTTACAAAAACTGGATTCAGTCTTACCGTGATTTACCTATTTTGTGTAACCAATGGGCCAATGTAATGCGTTGGGAGATGCGTACACGTATGTTCTTGCGTACAGCAGAGTTCTTGTGGCAAGAGGGACATACGGCACACGCTACACGCCAAGAGGCTGAAGAGGAGACTGTTAAAATGCTTCATGTATATGGCGAGTTTGCTGAGAAATTCATGGCTGTACCTGTTGTGAAAGGGGTTAAATCGGCCAATGAGCGTTTTGCAGGAGCATTGGATACCTATACAATTGAAGGTTTGATGCAAGATGGTAAGGCACTTCAATGTGGTACTTCACACTTCTTGGGACAAAACTTTGCAAAGGCGTTCGATGTACAGTTTATTACAAAAGAGAACAAACAAGAGTATGTATGGGCTACTTCATGGGGGGTTTCGACTCGCCTTATGGGAGCACTTATTATGACTCACTCGGACGATAATGGGTTGGTTCTTCCTCCTAACTTGGCACCTATCCAGGTGGTAATTGTTCCTATCTCTAAAAATCAAGAGATGTTGGATCAAATCAACGACAAAGTAGCTGGAATTACTAAGAAACTAAAAGCGATGGGCATCTCAGTGAAGTATGACAATGCAGACAACAAGCGTCCTGGCTTTAAATTTGCTGATTACGAGGTTAAAGGGGTTCCTGTACGTTTGGTAATGGGTGGCCGTGACTTAGAAAACAATACAGTTGAGTTGATGCGTCGCGATACACTCCAAAAAGAGACACGCACGTGCGAAGGATTGGAGGAGTATGTACAAGGATTGTTGGAGGAGATTCAAGAAAATATCTTCCAAAAAGCATTGAACTACCGCAACGAGAAGACTGCTAAAGTAGATTCTTACGAAGATTTTAAAGCGAAGCTAGAAGAGGGTGGATTCATTTTGGCGCACTGGGACGGTACACCCGAAACAGAGGAGCGTATTAAAGAGGAGACCAAGGCAACGATTCGTTGTATCCCGTTGGAGGCTGACGAAGAGAGCTTGCAACCTGGTGTGTGTATGGTGACAGGAGCACCATCGGCACGTAGAGTCTTATTTGCTAGAGCTTACTAAACTTTTTTAAGAATGGGTACTCTCTTCTTTAAAAGAGGGCGTACTAAATTTTTATATAAGCTCATTCTTGCCATACCCTTGTGTGGTAAGAATGAGCTTACTTTTGCTACCGCCCTTTATATTATGTTTAATTACTAGTCGTTGATGGGTGTTCTTATGAAGTTCTTTCTACAGATGCATCGTATTTAAAAGGGGGAGGAGATAGCTTTCTGCTTTTCTGGATCTAGAAGGGTTTCACCCTATAGGATCACTTTTTTGAATATTAAATGCTACAGAAAGATAGAATATCTCTCTATTGTTTGCTCTTTTCGGTAAATAGCCTTATCTTTGTGAGATAAATTTTCGCGAATATTATATGAAAATTAAAGAGGTAATAGTTGCCCTTGAGAAGTTCGCGCCTTTGCCACTGCAAGACGGATTTGATAATGCCGGCCTGCAGGTTGGAATGACAGAGGCGGAAATCACAGGGGCTTTGTTGTGTCTTGACGTTACTGAAGCTGTTGTTACTGAAGCTATAACGTTGGGGTGTAACTTAATTGTATCACATCATCCATTGATCTTTAAGGGGTATAAATCAATTACAGGAAGGGATTATGTAGAGCGATGTATCATGCGTGCCATTAAGCACGATCTTGTGATCTACGCTGCTCATACCAACTTAGATAATGCACCGCAAGGGGTTAACTATAAGATGGCCCAATTGTTGGGATTGAAGAATGTTCGGATTCTTGCTCCTAAGGAGGAGAGTTTGGTTAAACTAGTCACTTTTGTTCCTTCGGCGCATCTAGCTGCTGTAGAGAGTGCTCTTTATGATGCCGGTTGTGGAACGATGGGGAACTACGATTCATGTAGCTTTCAAACCGCTGGCAAGGGTACTTTTAGGGCACTACCTGGTTCGGCTCCTTTTTGTGGAACGATTCATGAGATACATGTAGAGGAGGAAATTCGGATTGAAACCATTCTTCCTGCCTTTAAAAAAGGGGCGGCTTTGAAAGCTCTTTTAGCGGCTCATCCCTACGAAGAGCCTGCATTCGATTTCTTACCATTGCAGAATAGCTGGAAAGAGGTAGGTGCTGGTGCTATAGGTGAATTAGAGGAGCCGGTGGATGAAATGGATTTTCTAAAGCGAGTAAAAGAGCTCTTTCACGTTGATTGCTTGAAATACAATGGACTGACAGGGCGTGAAATCAAACGGGTAGCACTCTGTGGAGGAGCGGGTTCCTTCTTGTTGCCAAGAGCAATGGGACAAGCAGATGTGTTTATAACGGGAGAAGTGAAGTATCACGACTATTTTGCTTATGAAAAATCACTCTTAATTGCCGAAATAGGACACTATGAGAGTGAGCAATATACACAAGAATTATTTTATTCAATCATACGGGATGCTTTTCCTGCGTTGGAACTCCATCTAACTCAGGTTTGCACAAACCCAATTAACTGTTTATAAAGAATATGGCTAAAGAAAGCAAAAAAGAGGTAACGGAATTGAGTGTTGAGAACAAGCTAAAAGCATTGTATCAACTTCAAACAATGTTGTCTGAAATTGACAAAATTAAGACATTGCGTGGAGAACTTCCACTTGAAGTACAAGATCTTGAGGACGAAGTTACAGGGTTAAATACTCGTATTGAAAAGATTAAAGCTGAAATAGACGAGTTTAAATCTAATATTGCCTCAAAGAAAATTGAGATTGAAACAGCTAAAGCATCCGTTGATAAGTATAAAGCGCAACAAGACAATGTACGTAACAACCGTGAATACGATGTGTTGACTAAAGAGATTGAATTTCAATCACTTGAAATCGAGCTATCTGAAAAGAGAATCAGAGAGTATGTTGCGGGTGAAAAAACAAAGGAAGAGGAGTTGGCTGTAAGTCAAGATACACTTTCGGAGAGAGCAAAAGATTTGGAGGCTAAAAAAGCTGAACTAGACGAAATCGTTTCTGAAACAAAACAAGAAGAGGAAAAATTGCGTGAGAAAGCGAAAACGCTTGAGACTACTATTGACCCTCGCTTGTTGCAAGCTTTTAAACGTATCCGTAAGAATTCTCGTAACGGTTTAGGTATTGTATATGTACAACGTGATGCTTGTGGTGGTTGCTTTAATAAAATCCCACCTCAAAAGCAAATGGATATTCGTATGCGTAAAAAAATTATCGTATGTGAGTACTGTGGACGTATCATGGTTGACCCTGAATTGGCAGGTGTAGTAGGCGAAGAGCTTCTAGGAAGTATCAAAAAGAAATAGTTAAAAGCTTAACTTTTAGAGGTCCTATTTGGTTAAATAATCAACCAAATAGGACTTTTCCTATTTATAAGAGGGTATAGTCTGGAATATCGGGCAAGAATTCGTAACTCATGGTGTCGTAATTGATGCGACAGCAGTAGTGCTTAAGCCCATTGCTTACTACGAGGTACTCTACTTTTAGTACCATGTTGTATCGACCTATTTGATCGAAGACTGCTTGGGTTATCTCGATATGGGGAGCTTTGTACTCAAGGATCATGCGCGGCAATAGGTTTTTGCTGTATAGTACGGTGTCGCATCGGCGCTTCGTTCCGTTTAGTGTGAGCTCTATTTCATTGGCAAGTAAACCTTTGGGATACCCTTTGTGTTCAACAAGGAAAGAGATGAAGTGTTGTCGCACCCACTCTTCTGGAGTTAGAGCAACGTATTTCCTGCGGAGGGGATCAAATATAGAGCGCTTTCCCTCTTTATTTGTAATTTTTGGTAGGAAAGATGGTAGGTTTAATGGTAACATTTTATACATTTGCATTGATACTAGTTGGGTAAAACCAGCACAAAAATAGAAAGAATATGAAGACAAAAGAAGAAATTGTAGCAAATTGGCTACCCAGGTATACGAAAAGATCACTCGAAGAGTTTGGCCAATACATACTACTTACTAACTTTAATAACTATGTAGAGCTATTTGCCGAAAAATTTGGAGTCCCTGTATTGGGAAAGGATGCCAATATGATCTCGGCGCATGCCAATGGTATCACCATCATTAATTTTGGTATGGGTAGCCCCAATGCTGCCATCATAATGGATTTGCTTGGAGCCATTAAGCCTAAAGCTTGTCTGTTTCTAGGTAAATGTGGCGGATTAGATAAAAAAAACAAATTGGGTGATTTCATTCTTCCCATTGCAGCAATTCGCGGCGAGGGAACTTCGAATGATTACTATCCTGCAGAGGTACCAGCGCTTCCAGCATTTATGATGCAGCGTGCTGTTTCGTCGGCTATTCGTGACCATGCTAGAGATTATTGGACGGGAACGGTCTATACAACCAATCGTCGCATTTGGGAACATGATGAAGCTTTTAAGCAACACCTTGTTCGAACAAGAGCTATGGGAGTAGATATGGAGACTGCTACCTTATTTATTACAGGTTTCTATAACCACATTCCGACAGGAGCTTTGTTGTTGGTTTCGGATCAGCCTATGATTCCCGAAGGTGTAAAAACAGATAAAAGCGATTCGGTGATAACACAAAATTATGTATTAGATCATCTTGCTATTGGGGTTGATTCACTTCGTATGATTATGGATCAGAAGAAAACAGTGAAGCACCTTAAGTTTGAATGGTAATATATAATACTTGATGGCAAAAGATTTTAGTTACGAAGAGATTGTCAAGGATCTGAGGAATCGGGTTTATAAACCCATTTACTGCTTAATGGGTGACGAGCCTTACTATATAGATAGGATAGCCGACTATATTGGCGACTCGGTGCTGAACGAAACGGAAAAGGAGTTTAATCTAACGGTTCTCTATGGAGCAGATATTGATGTAGCCTCGATTGTTCTTTCTGCAAAGCGCTACCCGATGATGTCTGAACACCAGGTTGTGATTATTAAAGAGGCGCAAATGGTTAAGAATTTAGAGGGGTTGGTACACTACCTACAGAAGCCTCTTCATTCTACTATCCTCGTGCTTTGTTACAAAAATGGCACACTCGATAGGCGTAAGAAAATGGCAGCAGAGATTCAAAAAGTAGGTGTCTTATTTGAATCAAAACGATTGAAAGATGCACAGCTTCCTGGTTTTATCTCTACTTACTTAAAGCGTAAAAGCATCGAAATAGAGCCAAAGGCAGCTGAGATGTTGGCCGACTTTGTGGGTGCTGATTTAAGTAGAATGGCTGGCGAATTGGAAAAATTAATTATCACTTTGCCAGCTGGTGTGAGTCGTATTACTCCTGTGCAGATTGAACAAAATATAGGAATCAGTAAGGATTACAATAACTTCGAATTGAGGAATGCGCTGGTTGCTAAAGATGTATTACGAGCCAACCAGATAATAAAATATTTTGAAGAAAATCCACGAACCAATCCTCTCCAAGTGACGCTAGCATTGCTCTTTAATTTCTATTCAAACTTGATGCTAGCTTACTATGCACCGCAGAAATCAGAAGAGGGTATTGCTGCTCAATTGGATTTGAAATCAAGCTGGCAAGCGCGCGATTATATGAGTGCTATGCGCAACTATACTGGTGTAAAAGTCATGCAAATAATTGGTGAGATTCGTTACTGTGATGCCAAGTCGAAAGGGGTTGAAAATAGTATGCTCACCCATGGAGATTTGCTAAAAGAGTTGGTCTATAAAATACTGCATTGAGTCTTTAATCAGTAGATGAAAATAACTAGTAGGCGAGGTCTTTCATTGTCATAAATGACAATGAAAGACCTCGCCTTTTTCTTTTGATACTCTTGCGGTATTTAGTAAACTATCTTTACATAGCGAACCGTAGATATCATTCTCTCTCTTCTTTCTTATGGGATCTCTGTATAACTATTATTGATGCAGCCAGCTGTGGTGAAGTTGTTCTTTATTTGTTAACACTCTCTTCAATGCGTTGGAGTGACTTTGTGTTACTAATTAGTCAGAGAAATAGTTATTCTAGTCTACTTGTCTAAATAATTTACTCTATCTGTAATCGCTGAGAATCGCGTATTTTGGCGCGCCCGACTGACTCTGCATGAATTCGCGATTTATGGCAATCCTGGTTTGGGTGGCTATTATATAGGTGTGGACAAAAATATAAGAGTCTTGATTGTACTTGCCCAAGGCAGCGGGGTGGTAGGGTATAGGCTTTACCGCAATTTTCTGTTTTGCCTTATTTGTATATTATAACGAAGATTATACAGCAAAAAAAGTTTTATCGCTGTTTTATATATAGTACCATTCGTTGCTCATTTACTCTATTGTTTTTCTTGACTCGGCAGTGCTGCTTAAAGAGGAGAGGAGAGAGGTTCTTTTTTAAAGTCTATTTTTGTGCTTGTTATTTACAATTGGAATGGATTTTTGAACACAAATGGAAATATACAATTGTATATGTAAATAAAATAGATTACAATTGGATATAGGGAGCCTTATTTATCAGATATTAAGCTTTTTGAATCAGTTCTTTACAATTGTATTATTTATTAATGTAAATGTGAATGTATATATATAGGTTAACTTAGGATCGTGTTTATTTATTTGATAATCAGCTGTTTATTTGAATTTTCAGTATTTAGACTATAGGTTTTTTGCTATTCTTGTCTACTTTTTGTTGTATTTCTATTTATTTACAGATATACTGTGCTGTAAAGTATCTTTAGTCAGTTATTTAGGTCTATTGAGTAAATCTATTTACTATGCTTGAGTTCTCTATTTACATCTGTAATATTACATTCGTAAATTCGAAATGTAAATAATTGAATTGTATATTGTGAACTGTAAATTTGTTATTTATAAAACTATTCTTTACTTTTGTATTTAGTCAGAACTATTAATTACGATTGTAAATGAAAGAAAGAATCGCTACTGTAATTTCTAAAGAAGGAGTAACTGCTGCTCAATTTGCCGAGAAGATTGGTATCTCTGCCTCTTCTCTTTCACACATACTGAGTGGTAGGAACAATCCTAGCCTTGAGGTTGTAACCAAGATTCATAGAAGCTGTGCTTATATAAATTTAAACTGGTTGCTTTACGGTGATGGTGAAATGGAGAGTGTAGGTAGTAGTAGTTCTGAGAACAAGATTGATTCAAGTGTGAATAGCGCCGGCCATGTAGCACTTCGGAGCAATGGCGTAAGTCATGCTGGTGAAGTTGCTGAAACAGCATCAGAAGTTCAAGCAGAGGCTCCTAAAGAGATTATCAGAGAGCAGATTAAATACATTGAAATACCATCGAAGAAAATTACCGAGATAAGAATATTCTTCGACAATGGCACTTATGAAACTTTTAGAGCCGATAGCAAGTAGTTGGTGATCGGTGTTCGCTCCCATAAAAGGGAGTAAGGAACTTATTAATTGGGTAAATTCGCTTATCTTTGCAGAAGTAAACGAATTTACCCAATTATATTTCATGAAAAAACAGATGTTAGACCTTGTGGTCACCCAAAACATTCAATTGCATGACAATTATGTTTTACTCAAAATGACACACGAACAGCCTTTGCCCGAGATGGTACCTGGTCAGTTTGCCGAAATCCGCGTAGATGGATCTCCCTCCACTTTTCTTCGCCGCCCCATCTCTATTAACTATGTAGATAAGAGTACCAATGAGGTGTGGTTTCTTATTCAGCTAATCGGTGATGGAACGCGCAAGTTAGCTACGCTCTCTCCCAATGATTTAGTCAATGTTGTATTGCCACTTGGCAATGGCTTTACACTACCCCAAGTGGGATCTACTCCGCTACTTGTAGGAGGCGGTGTAGGAACTGCTCCTATGCTAATGCTGGGAGCTGCTATGAAAGAGATGGGTATAAAGCCTACTTTCTTGCTTGGTGCACGTTCGGCAGCCGATTTGCTTCAATTAGAGGAGTTTACATCTTTGGGAGACCTCTATGTTACAACGGAAGATGGAAGCATGGGCGAAAAGGGGTATGTAACCCAGCACAGTGTGTTGGCAAATGTTAGCTTCGATTCTATTTATACCTGTGGGCCTAAACCCATGATGGTGGCTGTAGCTGCTTATGCTAAAGCAAAGAATATAAATTGTGAAGTCTCTTTAGAGAACACAATGGCTTGTGGTATAGGTGCTTGCTTATGCTGCGTAGAAAACACTCAAAAAGGGCACCTGTGCGTATGTACAGAGGGGCCTGTATTTAACACAACTCAACTATTATGGCAGATTTAAGTGTAAATATCGGTGGATTGCGTTTGTGTAATCCAGTAATGACAGCTTCGGGTACCTTTGGATATGGAACAGAGTTTGCCGACTTTGTTGACCTTGAGAAAATTGGTGGTATCATTGTCAAGGGAACCACACTGCATCACCGTGAGGGAAATCCCTATCCACGTATGGCAGAGACTCCTATGGGCATGCTTAATGCGGTAGGCCTTCAGAATAAAGGAGTAGAGTACTTTGCCGATAACATTTATCCAACAATCAAAGATATCCGCACCAATATGATTGTAAATGTATCGGGATCGGCCATTGAGGATTATGTAAAAACGGCCGAGAGAATTAATGAGCTTGAGCATATTCCTGGAATTGAACTAAACATATCATGCCCCAATGTGAAGCAAGGTGGAATGGCTTTTGGCGTTTCGGCTTGTGGAGCTGAAGAGGTGGTTAAGGCGGTTCGCGAGGTTTACAAGAAGACGCTAATTGTAAAACTTTCTCCCAACGTAACAGATGTTGCTGAGATTGCTAGAGCGGTAGAAGCAGCCGGAGCCGACAGTGTTTCGCTCATCAACACCCTACTTGGAATGGCTATTGATGCCGAAAAAAGAACTCCTATTTTATCTACTATTACGGGAGGTATGAGTGGTGCTGCCGTGAAACCCATTGCTCTTCGTATGGTGTGGCAAGTAGCAAATGCAGTAAAAATTCCTGTCATCGGACTAGGCGGAATTATGAACTGGAAAGATGCAGTTGAGTTTCTTTTGGCCGGTGCAACAGCTGTTCAAATTGGGACTGCCAACTTCATTGATCCTGCTATTACAGTCAAGGTAGCCGATGGAATTAATGACTATTTAGAACGTCATGGATGTAGTTCGGTACAAGAAATTATCGGCGCTCTAAAAGTCTAGATAATTTACCAAAAAAGCAGGTTGTTTTTTACGCTCTTCTCATCTGGTAGAGAGTGTAAAAAACAACCTGCTTTTTTCTTTGGCATAGAGCTATGGAAATGGTTTTTAGTTGTATTTACAACTAATGGAATGACCTGTTTTCATGACCCTCTTTTTATCTTTTCGATGAAAAGGAAAATAGTCGAAACTAGATCACCTTGAAAGGTAAAAAATAGCTACATAAATTGGCCATTTAGTAGTCGTGCTTGCAGAGCTATATACACTTGCAGATTTTCAATCAGTCAGGCAAAAAAGAATCCAATTACGTAAATCTTAGGTGATTTAGGTAATTGGATTATATAATATATTGTATAATATATTTATTTTAGCAAGTCAGGTCTTAAGCGTTGTGTTCGCTCCATTGATTGCTGAAGCTCCCACTCCCGAATGTTTGCTTCGTGTCCGGATAGAAGAATATCTGGCACCTTCCATCCATTGTACTCTGCGGGTCGAGTATATACAGGTGGGGCCAATAAATTATCTTGGAAAGAGTCAGAGAGTGCAGACTGTTCATCCGATATAACACCTGGAATAATTCGAACTACTGCATCGGCTATAACTGCTGCTGCTAGTTCACCTCCTGTTAATACATAATCGCCAATACTAATCTCTTTGGTGATAAAGTTTTCGCGTATGCGGAAGTCAATCCCTTTAAAGTGGCCACACAAAATAATCAAGTTCCCTTTTAATGAGAGTGCATTGGCCATGGGTTGATTAAACTGTTCGCCATCGGGCGATGTAAAGATAATTTCGTCGTACTCTCGCTCTGCCTTTAGTGCCGAAATACAACGCTCTATAGGTTCTATTTTCATTACCATACCCGCACATCCTCCATACGGATAGTCATCTACGCGGCGGTATCGGTCGGTAGTATAATCGCGCAGGTTATGTATATGGACCTCGGCTATCCCTTTCTTTTGCGCACGACTCATGATGGAGCAATTAAAAAAGCCCTCTATCATCTCGGGCAATACAGTGATAATGTCTATTCTCATTTTCTATTTTTTAAGTCTAAGCAATGGAGCTTCACTTCTCTTTTCTTCTACACCGCAATACTTGTTGCACCCAGTTTTACTAGGAGGCAACCAGCTGCTTTCTCTCTTTCGATGGCTTGGATGGCTCGAATAATTCTATTCAACTAGCGTGTAATTTTACTCTTAGCCGAATCATATTAGCCATATTAAAGAGTGTTGGGTGCCTAATTTACTAGCGGCTGTTGGCTATTTATTTGTGACACAACTTGTATGGGCAAAGAGAATCAAACTCAATTATTGCTTACATTATTTTTAGTTTCGCTTAATTCCTGCAAAATTACGAAAAAGCTCTTTGCAAGGGGGAGTTTTCTCTCCAAAAAAAGCTATTTTTGCCAAAAAACAGAGAGTATATGACCGAAATAGAACGCATCAAGCAACTGCGTGAAGAACTTCATACGCACAACCACCATTATTACGTCTTGAATCATCCGGTTATTGGAGACCAAGAGTTTGATCAGTTAATGGCCGAGTTGCAGGAATTGGAAGAAAAATACCCCGAGTTGGCCGATCCACATTCGCCTACCATGCGGGTGGGTAGTGATATCAATAAAAGCTTTACGCAAGTAGCCCATAAGTACCCCATGCTTTCGCTATCTAACACCTACTCAGAAGGCGAAGTGGTCGATTTTTACGAACGTGTTCGTAAAGCTTTAAATGAGCCTTTTGAAATTTGTTGCGAGATGAAATACGATGGAACCTCTATTTCATTAACCTACGAAGAGGGAAAGTTGGTTCGTGCTGTAACCCGTGGTGATGGTGTTCAGGGAGACGATGTAACGGACAATGTAAAGACCATCCGCACCATTCCACTCGTATTGCATGGAAGCGGGTACCCCGATCAATTCGAGATGCGAGGAGAAATACTAATGCCATGGAGTGTATTTGATGAATTAAACAGGGAGCGCGAACAACGCGAAGAGCCACTTTTTGCCAATCCACGTAATGCAGCATCGGGCACACTGAAACTTCAAAATTCATCGATCGTGGCCTCTAGGCAGCTTGATGCCTACCTATATAGTTTGTTGGGCGACAATCTTCCTACCGATAGTCATTACGATAATTTAGTAGCTGCAGCTAGCTGGGGATTTAAGATATCTTCCATTAGTCAGAACTGTCAGACACTTTCAGAGGTTCTCGCTTTTATTAAGCATTGGGATGTGGAGCGTAAGAATTTACCCATTGCTACAGATGGAATGGTGTTAAAGGTAACATCCTTGCGTCAACAGCGCAACTTAGGCTTTACAGCCAAGTCACCTCGATGGGCCATTGCCTATAAATTTCAAGCTGAGCGTGCCTGCACCCGCTTAAACCAAGTTACCTTTCAAGTAGGAAGAACAGGTGCTGTAACACCTGTGGCTAATTTAGACCCGGTACAGTTGGCTGGAACCGTAGTTAAGCGTGCCTCGTTGCACAATGCCGATGTGATAGAGAGCCTAGATCTTTATGTAGGCGATTTAGTCTATGTAGAGAAAGGAGGGGAGATTATTCCTAAAATAGTAGGAGTCGATACTCAAGCGCGATTCTTACTGGGCGATAAGGTGAAATTCATCACGCACTGTCCAGAATGTGCCTCTCCACTAACTCGTTACGAAGGAGAAGCTGCCCACTACTGTACCAATGATACCGCCTGTCCGCCTCAAATTAAAGGAAAGATAGAACACTTTATTAGTCGCAGAGCCATGAATATCGATGGACTAGGCCCCGAAACCATCCACTTATTTTACCAAGAGGGGTTGATTCATCACATTGCCGATCTTTATACACTTAAAACCGAACAGCTTATTGGCTTAGAGCGAATGGGAGAGAAGTCGGCCGAAAATATTATATCGGGACTAGAATCCTCTAAACAAGTCCCTTTTGAACGTTTACTATTTGCATTAGGCATCCGATTTGTAGGCGAAACCACCGCTAAAACATTGGCTAAAGCATTTGGGTCGATTGATAAGCTTTCGCAAGCTACTCTTGCCGACTTGGTAGAGGTCAATGAAATAGGTGAGCGAATAGCGCAAAGTATTTTGAACTATTTTGCCGACCAACGTAACCAACTAGTTATTGAGCAGCTGCGCCAGGCAGGTCTACAGTTGGCATGTGAGGAAAAAGACACATCCGATCACACCGATAAATTGGCTGGTTACTCCATTGTTATTAGTGGAGTATTTACTCACCACTCGCGTGATGAGTACAAAGAGCTGATTGAAAAACATGGAGGAAAGAATGTGGGGAGCATATCAAAAAAGACTACCTTTATTCTAGCAGGCGATAACATGGGGCCTAGCAAATTAGAGAAAGCCCAGAAGTTAGGAATTGAATTACTCACTGAAGATCAATTTTTAGAAAGAATCAATTAATGTAGAGAGAAGTAAGTTATGCTCTATTTTTAGTTCCTATATGCTACTTCTTGGGTTACAACTATGGAGTACTTGAGCACTAGCCACTTAAAGCAACGACTTGTTTTAAGTGGCTAGTGCTATAACATATGGAATAACTTTTTTACCCTTTTTTATTAAAAACGTAGTGCAATATGGGGCAAAAATCGAAAATATTCGTACTTTTGTAAGCCATTAAACACGAGTTTATAATTTATTTATGATACAGACAAGATTAAAAGGGATGGGGGTAGCACTGATTACTCCTTTTAAAGAAGATGATAGCGTAGATTATGATGTATTGCTCAGACTAGTTGACTATCAACTTCAGAATGGGACCGATTTTTTATGTGTGCTGGGTACAACCGCCGAAACTCCTACGCTTAGTAAAGAAGAAAAAGAGAAGATAAAGCGGACAATTATAGAACGTGTAAATGGAAGAATTCCTATTTTGTTAGGCGTTGGAGGAAATTGCACCCGAAGCGTTGTCGAAACAGTTAAAAATGAGGACTTTACAGGCGTAGATGCACTTTTAGTAGTTGTTCCTTATTACAATAAGCCATCACAAGAGGGGATATATCAGCATTATAAGGCCGTTTCAGAGGCTACGGACCTGCCCGTCGTACTATACAATGTGCCGGGGCGTACAGGCGTAAATATGACCGCAGAAACGACTTTACGCATTGCTCGCGATTTTAAAAACATAATTGCCATCAAAGAGGCATCGGGTGATATTAGCCAAATGGATGATATTATTAAGAATAAACCAGCCAATTTTGATGTGATTTCGGGCGATGATGGTATCACCTTTCCCCTAATTACATTGGGTGCTGTAGGTGTAATCTCTGTTATTGGGAATGCCTTCCCTCGCGAATTTAGCCGCATGACTCGTCTTGCCCTTCGTGGCGATTTTAGCAGCGCTCTAGATATTCATCATAAATTTACAGAGCTTTTTAGCCTGCTATTTGTCGATGGTAATCCAGCTGGCGTAAAAGCCATGTTAAATGTTATGGGCCTTATTGAAAATAAACTTCGTTTACCTCTTATTCCTACACGCATAACAACATTTGAGAAAATGCGAAATATTCTAGATGAATTAAAGATTAAGTGCTAACTATTTATTAGTAGCGCACCAGGTGGTGCTAGCATCTAAATTTTACTATAAAATAGCTTGAGCTGTTTCTGTAGACTATATCCAACCACTGGAGTAGTAACAGGGGCAGCTCAAGCTATTTTATGTAGTCAGCCAAAAAAGTTAGCGAGAATAGGTTTCACTTAATGCAAGTTATTGGTTTAAATAGCTTGCATTAAAACTCTTAAGAATTTCAATGTAAACTCTTAAGAATATGACTTCAAACTCTTAAGAATGCAATCGAAAACTCTTAAGAGTTTATCCGATCATTATTTGTACTAAAACACAACTATTTACAGAGTTTTTTTCAGTAATTCAATAAATAATGAACTAAAAAAATACAATCAAAAATAATAATAACAATCTGTATGTTAGTGAATTAAGCCAATTCTTGATCTTAAGGATTATTTATTTCTAAGCAACTGCCTATGAATGCTTTGCAAAACTCAAGTACGTTTGATTTATAATTAGTATTATGTTTAATATGGTGTTGGGAAATAACCATTCATAGCCAAACCCAACCATTTTCAAATTACCCCTTACCTTACTCACTTTTTTTAAACGCCCTTCCAAAAAAAAAATGCTCCCCCAATGAAATTACATTTGGAAGAGCATTTAAGCAATTACTTAAGTTACTTAATAACTAAAATCGGTGTGTTGGAATGAAAGATCATCTTTCGGGCAATGCTTGGATTAAAAAGTCGAGCTATTAAATTACGTCTGTAGTTTGTTAAACAAATCACATCAATATTTTCCTGCTTCACATAACTCTCTAAATTATTTAATATTGCATCTTCTTGAACTAAATTATATGAGCATTGAACGGTTGGATAATGTTGCTGAAAATAATCTTTAATACCAGCTAATTTAACTTCGTCCCAACTACTGTTTTTCTCAGCTAGATGAACAAATGATACCACAAATCTGCGGCTTTCTTTAAATCCATGGAACAGCTTATCGAAAGCCAGCAAATCTCGTTGATCAAAATTGGTCATAAAAACCACCTTACTCACCTCCCTAAAGGTTTTAAGTGCTGCGTTTTCGGGTACCACATAAACAAAACCTCGACTTCTATCAATCACCTCGGCTGTTACACTACCAATCAAATCAAGCTCTTTTTGACTACTTCCTCTTGATCCCATGACAGTAATAACTGGTTCATGCTTTTTAATATAGCGTAGAATCTCCTCTTCGGGTACTCCATCCCGAAGTACACACTTAAATTTCAGATCGGGGTACTCCCCTACTTTGATTTTCTCTTTAATCGTATCAACCAATTTATTAAGCTCTATGTGAACGCTCTCCAACATTGTTTTTATACTCTTTTCTTGCTCTACTTCAAAGCTAAAACCTTCTCCTCCATAGGGAATTGTTGGCGAATAGATAGGACTGAAATAGGCATGCAATAGTACTACTTCTGCACCAATGGCATTGGCAAAAGAGAATCCAAATTCGCAAGCCTTTAACGAATAGTTAGAGAAATCAATGGGTACAAGCACTTTCTTTATCTTTACTTTACTCTCTGACTCCTCTTCGGTTACATCAACCATATCGGCTATCCAAGTAGACTCTTCCATCAACTGGAGTGCCTTAGCCAAATCACTCTCTTTAATGCGTACGCGTACACCCGAAGAGACAATGGGTTGTATTAAATTTACATTGTGTATATAACTCTCTATTCCTTCGTTCTCAAGAATATTCTTTAATATCTGTGCCTTTGCATAGGTCAATATAGCAAGTGTCACTAATCTATCTTCCATTTGGTTCGTTGTTACTGTAAATAATATATACTATTTTATAATATTGCTGTCCGGTAAAAATCAGTAGATTTCTATACTATATCTAAGACAAAGAAAATAAGTTATATCAACTTCGCAAAAAGGGCTTTTCTCCTTGTACTGTATAATATTAGTAGTATCAAGCATTAAAATGGCTTATAAAGGCATTTTAATGCTTCAACTTATCATATCTGATAAAAAATCATTCGATTTCTATCATGTTAAAGTTTTACCAGATAGCAATAATTTTATAACTGAATGCGGGTAGTTTTGTTCACTACTACTAGACAAATAATTCCCAACTGCCTAGCAATTGGGAATTATAGTGCTTCGTTTATTAATGAACAAATCTCTGTTCCTCGCGTAAAATAGAAATAGCTTTGTCTAATACTGTTGTGTCATCTAGCATAACCAATCCCCCATCAGGACCAGGTTCTAAGTGAATACCTACGCATTTACCTACAATAAAATTACGTCCACCAAAAAAATTACGGACGGTTTCTACACTCATGTTTAACTCATTTGCAATTCGATGCATACTACCGCTTGGCAAATTATCTTTAATCTTGCGAAGCGCATTAAAAGTGATTGTTCGGTTCATAGCATTAAGTGTTTAATTGTAAAACATTCAATTATCTCGCTCTAAATGTACAAATGAAGCACTATATTACAAAATATTTTCCTTGTTTTTCAGCATAAACATGTTGAAAAACAAGGAAAATAGTATATTCATTATCAAAGAAATTATTTTAACTGAAAATGATTGATATACAGAGTGTCAGCTCAATAAAAAGGAATCTTACTTAGTTACGTTTAAAGCTAGTTCATTACCTATTAATCTTAAAAAGAGAGGGATTTGGCAACTACCATAGCCGCAATCAGGATCATCATATAAGTGGTGGCAAGAGTGGCATAAAGTAGTTCAAAATCTTTCACTAAATAACCAGATGGGGTGTATTGAAAAGTAGTAAACTCCTTTTTATAGAAGAAGCGTTTTTCCATCCAACTGTAGAGTAAGTAGACCAGAATGGCTGCGGTGCAACCAATGGTAAATCCAGCTAAAATATCGCCCAAGTAGTGTACTCCTAAGTAGATGCGCGAATAGGCAAAGAGAGCAGACCAGCTAAAAAGAGAGAGGGTCACTCCTACTCTACGCATCAGCAGAGAGAAGAATAGTGCAATGGCCGACGAATTGGCTGCATGGCTAGAGGTAAACCCAAATTGTCCGCCTCGGTAGTTGTTCACCACATCAATTAAGTACATTAACTCCGGATCTTGAGTAGGACGAAACCGCTGAAAGAATGGCTTACAGAATCCAGAAGATACTTGATCGGCTATGGTCACTAAGAGAGCAAGCATAACCACTAGCAGTGCTAGTTTCTGTAGCGTATTGTTTTTAATAAAGATGTATAACAAAACAATGCAGGCTGGTATCCAACTAATCGCCTTGGTTACCACCCACATGGCCCCATCCCAAAAGAGTGAGTCACTTCCATTGAGTGCTAGCAGTATCTCTTTATCTAACTCTATATAGGGTTGAATATCCATCTTTTATATTTTACTAAATTATTTCGAGTGCTTCGGTAGTTACCCACCCCACATGACCATCTTCCAATTCAATCTCCTTCCATGCTTTCATGGAGTTATCTTTAATCATCACTTTTCTTCCCTCGTGAATGATAAACAAATCGGTTCCACCTGCATTAGGGGTACTTTTTACCGTTACACTGGGTTGCATAATGATGGCATTGTTTTGATTTAACAATTCACTCTTTTGATGATTTGCAAAGATGTTTGCCAAGAGGCAAAGAAGAAGTAAAACTGCCCCTTTGATAAAAGCTATTTTGCGAATAAGAAGTGATTTAGCCACTAAATAGGTTGTAAAAAGTAGTAAAAAAGCTACAAACAAAAAGATTCCAAGAGTGGCCCAAGCCTTCTCACTCAAGCTATTTGTGATTGAATTGTACCAAGTAACCAGGAATATTTTGGGCTGTGGTACCACTTTATCGACTGTTTTTGCTCTAGCTAGTTCCAGGTTAAAGAGAATATCTTTATCACTTGGATCGAGTAAAAGTGCTCGCTCAAAATGTACAATAGCTTTGGCTATTTCATCTACTTTGAAATAGCTATTACCTAGGTTGTAATAAAGTTCTGCCGATACACCTTGATTCTCAATGATTTGTTGGTAAATCATGATTGCCCCTCTAAAGTCATTGGATGCAAATGCTTCATCGCCCTCCTCTTTTGAGAAAGTTGCTGTTTGATTCTCTTGTGCAACAACTCCTACATTATTTGCTTCTTGTAGTGAATCGGTTGGGAGTGTATGGTTACTCTGCGCACAAAGTGTGGTACAACTCAACCATATAGATAGAATGATAGATAGTTTCTTCATTTTCCTCTTTCTTATTTCGTCTCTTTTACTTCTTTATTGAACTCTCCATTTTGCTGATGGCCTCGATTGCTGCTGCATAAACCTTGTCCATCGCTTCGTGTTGATTGCCTGGTGCATATCGTGCGAACTCGCACTCATTAAGAGCCGATATAAATTGGCCGATAACTTCACTACCCGCACCATATTGGGTCATCTTCTCTTCAATGTTCTCTTTAGAGAGTTGAGAAACTGGCATACTCAACTTATCGCCTATGTATCCCCACAATGCTTTGAGCACTTCGTCGTAGAATGGATCTTTTTTATCGGCTTTCAACAATCCCTCTGCACTCTTCAAACGCTTAATAGCTACTTTGTTAGCTTTCTTTGTGCGAACTTTGCTTAGGTTTGCATTTTCGGCCGTATGTTTGCGATTGAAGAAGAAAAATGCAGCGAATAGTAGTGCTGGCAGGATATACCACAAGTAGTAAGTCATGCTACCAAAGAAGAAGTATCCTCTAGGAGTGAGTTCAACTTTACCTGTTTTAATATAGCGAACATCTTTTGCCAACACACGTAGCTCCTCTTTATTTGTAAAGTCCGATACAACTTGTTCTGAGTTGCCTGCACCTTTAGCCACTTTTAGTGTGTAAGGTTCACTTTTTAATGTTTTATAGTTTCCCGATTTCAAATCGAAAAAAGTAAACTCAATCGGAGGCACGGTAAAGTTACCTGCATGTCTAGGAATGGCTAGGTATTCAATCACCTTATTTCCCGATAATCCTTCGCGAGTCAAGGTAAACTTATCCTCTATCTTAGGATCGTATATCTCAAAGTCTTGTGGAAACTTCACCTCGGGAGTACCGATAAGTTTCATATTACCTGTTCCAGCAATGACTAGTTTGATAGTTACTGCATCATTGGTCATTAACTCCTCCTTGTTAATTGACGAACTAAGGGTAAAGTTACCTACAGCTCCCGAGTAGCTACTAGGTTTTCCGGCAGGAAGTTGTTTGACATTGATCTCTAATTTGGGTGTAACCAAGGTTTTCTTTACCTCTACATAATTACTCCCTCCATTGAAAAAAGCATCGAAAGGGTCTCTAGTGGTGGTACGCTGTGCCACGGTTGCTTCAAATGTAGCTGCGGGTATCTCTATTTTACCAGCATGTTGTGGAAAGAGCACATGTTGGCTCCAAGTAGTGGTATTATAGTTCTTTCCATTGTAGTGCTCTAGGGCGAAGCTCTTTTGTTGTGATAACTCAACCTCCTGTGTATGAAATCCTTTCCAGTCTGGCATTTTAGGGTAGAGTGCACGCAAATCGACCAAGGTATATACCTTGTAGGCAAGTAAAATAGCCTCTTGCTCGAATACGGTTGTTTTAGAGGCAGTAGCCGTTACAAATAGATCTTGATTGCCTATTTTAGCCCCTGCCGATTGGCTGCGAGTAGCCGAACTACTTCCACCCGATTGGGCAGAAGATGCACCACCTTGATCGGGAGGCAATACTTTAACTTTCAAGGAGTTCGAAAGAGCTGATTCGCCATTTGCTTGGATAGATGCTCCGGGGATCGTGTAATCGCCCGGTTCTGTTCCCCTTAATATATAGGTAAAAGTGATTGAACTAGTCGATGTGCGTGTACCATTAATAATCTGAGTACTGCTTTGTTGCGATCGGCTAGGCCCCATTAGCACATCAAATCCTTTGATGGTAGGTGCTCTAAAATCTTTTACTTTTTGTGTATTAATGGTATAGGTCAGTCTAAACTGATCGCCAGCTACCACAGCATCGGGCGCTGCAGCTGTAAAAGTAATCTTATCGTTGGCACACAGCGTTGTTGCCAACAAGGTAGCCATCAATAAGAGAACTATTTTTCTTATTTCTTTCATCTTCAATCGATACAATTAATTGTTTACCAATCTTTTTCCAGTTTCTTTCCTTGCATTTGAAGTTGCTTTTGCACCTTCTCTTGCACCTCTTTCTCATCCTGCATCACCGCATTAAGCAGTTGTTGTGCACTCTCCTTCGACATTTGATTTGGAGTTTGCTGCTGCTGTTGTTGCTTATCCTTCTCTTCTTGCTCTTTTTGCTCCTCCTTATTTTGGTCTTGCTTATCTTGTTTGTCTTGGTTTTGCTCTTTGTTCTCTTCTTGGTTCTGCTCCTGCTTATCCTCCTGCTTATCTTGTTGATCTTGATTTTCCTCTTGGTTCTCTTGATCTTGCTCTTGCTCTTGGTCTTTCAGCATTTTCTGAGCCAGTGCCAAGTTGTAGCGCGTTTCATTATCCTTTGGATTGTTACGCAATGCTTGCTTATAGGCATCAACAGCTGGAGCATACTGCTTAGAAGCTTGCAGAATCACCCCCATATTGTGGTAGGCCTCTGCCAGTTTCTCCTTCTCCTTTTCTACCTTCACTACACTTTCTAACATCTCCATGGCCTCTTTAGCTTTTTCTTGCATCAAGAGCGAGTTGGCTAGGTTGAACATTGCATCTGTCGACTGTGGATCTACATCCAATGCCTTTCGGTAGTCCACCTCTGCTTTGATAAAGAGACTATCGTTGTATAGTTTATTTCCACTTCGCAAGTAATCTCGCTCCGTTTTTTGTGCAAACAAGGAACCAGTAGCTAGCATAAGCATACCAGTTATATAGATTTTCTGCAACATATCTTTCTTATTTAAAGAGTCTTACATTCTTAAAAAACGGGTTTTTACGTTCAAGTAAAACCATTTCAATCACTAAAAGTAGCAATACCATCCAGGCAATTACCTGAAACTGCTCATCAAACTCCGTATATACTTGGCTCTCCACATCGGCCTTTGACAGCTTTGCTATTTCACTATTCAAGCGTTTCTCGGCACCATTGGTATTATCTACCCGAATGTACAATCCATTTCCAGCTTTGGCTATTTCTTGGCACATCTCTTCGTTCAGACGAGTCACCACCACATTTCCCTCACTATCTCGGCGGAAATTACGTGTGCCATCGCCCATAGGTAGCGGTGCCCCCTCGGGCGATCCTACCCCTAGTACAAAGATTTGCATCCCCATATCGGCTGCCTCTTTGGCCGCTTCGATGGTTCCACCTTCGTGATTCTCGCCATCGGTAATAACTACAATGGCTCGCCCCACTCCTTCTTGAGGAGTAAAACTCTTCATAGCCAGTCGGATAGCTGCACCAATATCTGTACCTTGGGTTGCTATTAACCCTGGGTTGATGGCATCAAGAAACATCTTGGCCGATATGTAATCACTCGTAATAGGAAGCTGCGTAAATGCATCGCCTGCAAATACAATCAGTCCCACCTTGTCGTTATCAAACGTATCGACTAATCTAGAAACTAGTTTTTTCGATTTATCTAACCGACTAGGCGTAACATCTTCGGCCACCATCGAGTTCGAAATATCTAGCGCAATGACCGCTTCTACCCCTTTTCGCTTAACCGTCTCCATCTTGGCACCAAACTGAGGTCGAGCCAAAAGAAAAACAGCCAGCGTAAAAGCCGAGAAGAGCAACCAGAACTTAGCATTGGCTCTATGAATAGATACCGTAGGCATTAAATGCTGCATCAATGTTGGATCTCCAAATTTACGAACACTCTTTCGGTAGCTAAACCGCGCGTAAAAGTAGAGTGCTACCAAAGCGGGTAGCAACAAAAAAAGATATAAATAGTGTGGATCTGCAAATCGAAACATAACTCTTCGGGGTTTTTAAGGTATTTTCTTTAGTACAGAGTTACGAATCACGATATCTAGCAAGATGCAAAGCAGTGCCAATAAGGCATAGATTTGGTAAGTCTCCTCTTTCTTGCTAAACTCTTTTACGTTAAGTTTCGTTCTCTCTAGCTTATCAATCTCGGCATACACCTCTTTTAGCTTTTCGTTGCTAGTAGCGCGGAAATAGTTTCCGTTGGTGGTGTGTGCTATCTCGGTTAGTGTCTTCTCATCAATCTCTACAGGTACATTCACGTACTGCACGCCTGCGTAAGTTGGCATAGGGTAAGGTGCTGTACCATTGGTTCCTACACCGATTGTATAAACCCTTACTCCAAACTGTTGTGCAATCTCGGCTGCTGTTAAGGGCGATAAGTCACCGCGGTTGTTACTACCATCGGTTAGCAAGATAATCACTTTCGATTTAGCTTTGCTATCCTTTAGGCGAGTCACTGCATTGGCAATTCCCATCCCAATGGCTGTACCATCTTCAATCAATCCCTTTTGGGCAATGTCGCACTTAATGCTTTGAAAAAGATTCATGAGCACTGCATGATCTACCGTTAGCGGACATTGGGTAAAACTCTCGCCAGCAAAAATGGTCAAACCAATGTTATCGTTGGGACGCCCATTGATAAACTCCGATGCCACCTGCTTAGCAGCTTCAAGCCGGTTAGGCTTTAAATCTTCGGCTAGCATACTGGTCGATACATCAACTGCCAACATAATATCGATCCCCTCAATCTCGCTATTCTGCCAATGATTGGTTGATTGGGGTCTAGCTAGCACCATGATAACCATGATAAGAGCCACTATGCGCAGTACAAAAGGGGCATGTAGCAGGTGTATTTTCCAACTTTTAGGCGCACGCATATACATACGTGTAGTGGCCACCTGTAGGGTGGGTTCTGTCTTCTTCCGTTTCAGTACATACCATGCTATATAAGGCAGCAGTAGTACGAGTAGGAATAGGTATTCTATATTTGCAAAAGTCATTCTTTCAGGATTTTAGGGTTAAAACCAGAGGCGATAGATATCGCGTGCTAAGAAGTAAAGTACTACAAGTAGTGTCACACCCACGGCACTCATGGTAGCTATCAGCCACATCGTACCACTCTTTGATCGCTTCTCTACCACCGTAATCTCAGTAGGTTCGGGTTTTGCATTGGGATCTACTTCTACTTTGGTTTCATTAATAAACTCTACCGCATTGACCAAGTTCATATCATTTTCATTCATGAGGGGTGCATGCTTGGCAAACTTCACTAAATCGGCTGTTTGAAAGAGATACATCAGCTCTTTTACAGACTCCTTCTCGTGATTTTTCTTGAGCTGCTCAATAATTTCGGTCGAAGTCATCTCGAGTGCGCTAAATCCAAATCGATCCTCCATATAGGTACGAAGTACATCTGTAAGCTCCGTATAGTAGGCTTTAGGGGCGTTAGTGCGCAGAGTTTTATCTCCTTTAATACGTTCTATCTGGCTTAATGCTTGTTGGTGTGGAGGAATTTTAGGTTCTACTTTCACCTTGCGAATAATAGGTTTGTTGTCAATCCAGCGCATAAATAGGTAGTAACCCAATCCACCTAGTGCCATCACTAGTAGCAGCAACCACACCATAGTCGATACATCTGCCCAAGTTAGCGAAACTTGTCTAATTGATTTCGGTCCAAAAAAGGCTTCAGGGTTGAGTGTATCTACCGGAATGGAGTATACTTTGAGTGCCAATGCTTGCGAACGATAAGCCTCGTTATTGACCAATACCTCCAAGGGGGGCAGGTAATAGAGGGCCGAGTCGAACGAAGTGATGGTATACTCTTGGGTAATCAACATCCGCTTGCGGTCATTTAAATATTGTGTATCGGGTTGGGCCACCTCTAGCAACTCCACTCCTCTAACCAACGTATCTTTCAAGAGCGGTAGCTGCAATGTTTTATCAGCATCCAAGCTCACCTCTAATTTTACTTTGGCCTGTTCGCCTATTAAAAGAGTTAGCGAATCTATACTAGCATCGACCGTAACCTGCTGTGCGTTTGCCGATAGTGCAACGCAGCACAGTGTGGCACAAGCCACCCCTTTTAGACACATTATGCTCCTATTTAGTAGCTTCATATCTTTAATTTCGTTTAGCAAATAAGTTCAGTAATCCTTTTACATAATCTTGATCCGTACGTATGGATACGGAGTCAACATTACTTTTGGTAAATGTATCACTTAATTGAGCCTGTTTCTCTCTCCACCATTCGGCATGTGCACGGCGTAGCTCTTTGGAAGAGGTGTCTATCCACTCTTCGTGTCCTGTTTCTGCATCGCGCACCTTCATAAGTCCCACATCGGGCAGCTCCATCATGCGGCGGTCATACACCTGAATAGCTACCAAGTCGTGTTTCCGATTAGCAATGGTAAGTGCCGTACGAAACTCACCCTCATCAATGAAGTCACTCAATATAAAGGTAGTGCACCGTTTTTTAATCACATTCGTTAGGTATTGCACAGCCATCTTTACATCGGTCCGTTTACTTTCGGGTTGAAAGTTAAGCAGCTCTCTAATAATGTATAAGATATGCTTCCGTCCCTTTTGTGGCGGGATAAACTTCTCTATCTTATCCGAAAAGAAGATAACCCCAATCTTATCGTTGTTTTGAATGGCCGAGAAAGCGAGTGTAGCCGCTATTTCGGTTACCATTTCCATTTTAGTCTGTTTCACGGTACCAAAGTCCAAGCTATTCGAAACATCGACCAGCATCATGACCGTTAGTTCGCGCTCCTCCTCAAACACCTTCACAAAGGGTTTATTGTAACGAGCCGTTACATTCCAATCTATATCGCGTACATCGTCGCCGTATTGATACTCGCGCACCTCCGAGAATGCCATCCCTTTTCCCTTAAAGGCAGAGTGATACTGCCCAGCAAAGATATTGTTCGAAAGTCCCTTTGTCTTTATTTCAATCCGGCGAACCCGTTTTAGTAATTCACTTGTTTCCATATTGTTCCATTTCTGGTTATTGAACCGCTCTATTTAGCCTGTTCCCTACATTGCCATACCACATTATCCGCTTCTCAGATAACAAGATATGCTTTACATAACATCCCTAAAGATGGCTATGCAAAGCTTATACTTGACTCTTTCCACACCTCCATTACGAGCGTAGTGCATCATCACAAGCAACGATAAAGTAGCTGCGAAGAGATTACTATCTATAAAATTAAGGTACCTCTACTTTGTTTAGGATTTTGCTTACAATTTCGTCCGAAGTAAGGTTACTTGCTTCGGCTTCGTAAGTCAAACCAATACGGTGGCGAAGTACATCGTGTGCTACAGCACGTACATCTTCAGGAATTACATAACCGCGGCGTTTAATGAAGGCATAACTACGCGCAGCGAGTGCTAAGTTGATAGAGGCACGAGGCGAACCACCAAATCCTATCATATCTTTCAACTCTTTTAGGTCGTATTTCTCAGGATAACGTGTAGCAAATACGATATCGGCAATGTATTGCTCAATTTTCTCATCCAAGTAAACTTGTCTTACCACCTTGCGCGCCTCTATAATCTCTTCGGCTTTCAAGATAGGACGAACCTCGATTTTCTCACCACTAATGTGTTGACGGATAATCTTCTTCTCCTCTTCCAATTTAGGATAGTCAATGATTACCTTCAACATAAAACGGTCTACCTGTGCTTCGGGCAATGGATAAGTACCCTCTTGCTCAATAGGATTTTGGGTAGCCATTACCAAGAATGGTTCGGGTAGTTTAAAGGTATCCTTGCTAAGTGTAACTTGACGCTCTTGCATAGCCTCTAGCAAAGCACTCTGCACCTTGGCAGGAGCACGGTTAATCTCATCGGCCAGTACAAAGTTGGCAAAGATAGGACCTTTTTTGGCAATGAATTGCTCATCCTTTTGACTGTAAATCATGGTACCCACCACATCGGCAGGAAGTAAGTCGGGCGTAAACTGTACGCGACTGTATTGTGCATCAATAAGCGACGCCAAGCTTTTAATAGCTAATGTTTTCGCAAGTCCAGGTACCCCCTCTAGTAGGATGTGTCCGTCGGATAAAAGTCCAATTAGTAACGATTCTACCAAGTGTTTTTGTCCTACAATCACCTGATCCATCCCTTTGGTCAGGTTGGTTACAAATGCACTTTGTCTTTCAATTTTCTCATTAAGCTCTCGAATGTCAATTGCTTCAGCCATAATTCTATTGATTAAGTTTTTTCTTTCGTTTTTTAGGTTACAAAGCCACAAAAATAGTTTTGTCTCTTTTGTAGCAGCCAAAATTACAGCAATAATTTTACGAAAACAACTAATAAATCTTAAAAGAATAGTCGGCTACACTCTTTTTAGGCTTCACAGCCTCTTTTTCTCGACTTACAAAAGCTTTACGCTCCTCTCTTTTTCTTTATAGAGAAAACTACTATAACTAGCCACGGTAGGTGTAACATAGGTAAAACCACTCTGCACCAGTTTGGCAGGAATGACTGATTGCCCTGTCGTTACAAAGTAGGCTCCCTTTCCATATAGCACCTTAAATAAGAGTACCGGTAGTTTAATCGTAAAGAGGGCCTTATACTGGAGGGCCAGCGCCCGAGTAAACTCACGCTGAGTCACCGTGAGTGGCGCTACCACATTAACAACTCCCTCTAGCTCTTGGTGGTGGATGATATGCAAAAAAGAGCGAGCCAAATCCTCCAGTCCAATCCAAGGAAAGGGTTGATTACCTGGTGCTATAACGGTAGCCATCCTAAAGTAACTGAGCGGAAGTAGCATTTTCTGCAAGGCACCACCGTGGGGTGCTAGTACAATGCCCAGCCTAGCCACCACCAAGCGTACCTCTTGGGGAGCCTTTGCCGCCTCTGCCTCCCATGCTTCGCACAAATCGGCCAAAAGTCCCTTGCCTTTAGTACTCCCGCTATAATCACTATGAGAACCCGTAGTAGCATAATAGCCTACTGCCGAGACCGATATAAAGAGCGCTGGTTTACTCTTTGCTTTGTGCAGTGCAGCAACAAGCCTACTGGTTACCCCTATTCTACTCTCGTACATCTCCTTTACATAGGAGTCACTCCACCGTTTATTAATCGTAGCTCCAGCCAAGTTAATCACCACTTGGCACGATTCAACTACCCCAATTAATTCATTCGCTGCTGTTTCTACCCAAAAGGCTCTACCCAACGGAACCACCTCATGCCCCAATTGGGTGAAAAAAGTGGTCAGATAACTCCCTACAAATCCACTTGCTCCACTCATTGCTATTCTCATTGTTCTTTCAATTTATTCACAGTAAAACAAACAAATAGCCAAAATGCTTTGAACTTTTACCTAAAAAAAGAAGTTTTATCTACTTGGTGGGCAATAATCAGCACAAAAAGAGAAACTTTTTCACCAAAAAGCATTGAATAATACAAAAAAAAACTAGTTTTGTCAAGTTGACAAATAAACTGAATTGACAAAACCTTAAAACTTAATCACATGGAAACCAAAAGAGTATACACCTTTGGAAATGGGAAAGCCGAGGGAGAAGCATCTATGAAAAACCTCTTGGGAGGTAAAGGGGCCAACCTGGCCGAGATGAATCGTATAGGGGTACCCGTTCCCCCAGGATTTACCATTACTACCGATGTGTGTAATGAATACTTTGTCCAAGGAAAAGAGGCAGTAGTAGCCGCACTAGAGAAAGAGGTTCTCTGTGCCATGGCGGGTGTAGAGGGGCTGATGCATGCCCAATTTGGCGATCCGAACAATCCGCTTTTGGTATCGGTACGCTCCGGAGCACGTGCCTCTATGCCAGGCATGATGGACACCATTCTTAACCTAGGTTTAAATGACAAGGTAGTGGCAGGTTTGGCCCTTAAAACCGGGAATCCCCGTTTTGCCTGGGACTCTTATCGTCGCTTTGTACAGATGTATGGCGATGTAGTACTGGGTATGAAGCCTACCAGCAAAGAGGAGATAGATCCATTTGAATCCATTATAGAAGATATTAAAAGAGAAAAAGGGGTAAAACAAGACCACGAGCTCACCGTAGAGTCACTTATGGAGCTAGTGGCCCGCTTCAAAGCAGCCGTACTGGCACAAACGGGACACCATTTTCCAGAAAATGGATACGACCAGTTGTGGGGAGCCATCTGTTCGGTCTTTGACTCGTGGATGAATGACCGCGCTATTCTCTACCGAAAAATGGAGGGGATACCTGCCGAATGGGGAACAGCGGTTAATGTACAAGCCATGGTATTCGGAAATATGGGAAATAGTTCGGCTACGGGCGTTTGCTTTTCGCGCGATGCCGGTTCGGGCGAAGACCTATTTACTGGCGAATACCTAATCAATGCCCAAGGCGAAGATGTAGTAGCAGGTATCCGTACTCCCCAGCAAATTACTAAAGTAGGGTCACAACGGTGGGCAGAGCTAGCCTGTATATCCGAATCGGATCGTCTTGCCCACTACCCCTCTATGGAAGAGGCAATGCCACAAATATACCAAGAGTTAGATGCTATTCAGACCAAGTTAGAGCAGCACTACAAAGATATGCAAGATATGGAATTTACCGTACAAGAGGGAAAACTCTGGTTCTTGCAGACCCGTAGCGGCAAGCGCACCGGTGCAGCCATGGTACGCATTGCTATGGAGCTTTTGGAGCAAGGCATGATTGATGAAAAAACAGCGCTAAAACGGTGCGATGCCTATAAACTAGACGAATTGCTACACCCTGTATTCGATAAGAAGGCACTCAAAGAGGCTGCTGTATTGACGCGTGGACTCCCTGCATCGCCAGGTGCTGCCACTGGTCAAATTGTATTCTTTGCCGATGATGCAGCTCGCTGGAGTGCAGCCGGCAAGCGAGTTATTATGACTCGTATCGAAACATCGCCCGAAGATTTAGCAGGAATGGCAGCTGCACAAGGCATCCTCACAGCACGTGGAGGTATGACCTCGCATGCAGCAGTCGTAGCTCGTGGCATGGGTAAATGTTGTGTGTCGGGAGCAGGGGCCATGGTTATCAATTACAAAGAGCGTACCCTGACGGTAGGCGATAAACTCTTTAAAGAGGGCGATTTTATCTCCATCAACGGTACAACTGGCCACATATACGAAGGAGAGATAGCCACCGAAGCAGCTCAACTTACAGGCGATTTTGCTAAATTGATGACGCTGTGCGATAAATACGCTACCCTGCAAGTACGCACCAATGCCGATACGCCACACGATGCCAAAGTAGCCAGTGAGTTTGGTGCTACAGGTATCGGGCTCTGCCGCACCGAACACATGTTTTTTGAGGCCGAAAAGATTGTAGCCATGCGCGAAATGATTCTATCGACCGATACCGAAGGGCGTAAAGCGGCCTTAAACAAACTACTACCCTACCAAAAGAGCGATTTCAAGGGAATCTTTTTGGCTATGGATGGACATCCTGTAACGGTTCGCCTACTCGACCCTCCGTTGCACGAATTTGTGCCTCACGATACCAAAGGACAAGAGGAGTTGGCCAAAGCAATGGGCCTCTCACTTCAAACGGTTCAACAGCGCATAGAGCAACTATCCGAACAGAATCCTATGCTAGGACATAGAGGATGTAGATTGGGGAATACCTATCCCGAGATAACTGCCATGCAAACCCGTGCACTGCTAGAAGCCGCTCTAGAGTTGCAACAAGCCGGACACCACCCCAAACCCGAAATCATGGTACCCCTAACCGGTATACTCTATGAATTTGAGGAACAAGAGAAGGTAATCCGCGCAACTGCCGCAACCGTATTTGAAGAGATGGGTAGCACCATCGAGTTTACCATAGGTACCATGATTGAGGTGCCTCGTGCCGCCCTTACAGCCAACCGAATAGCTACACATGCCCAATTCTTCTCCTTTGGTACCAACGACTTAACCCAGATGACCTTTGGTTATTCGCGCGATGACATCGCCTCCTTCTTGCCCATCTACTTGGAGAAGAAGATTCTAAAGGCCGACCCCTTCCAAGTACTCGACCAAAATGGTGTAGGCCAATTGGTTAAAATGGCTGTAGAGAAGGGACGCAGCGTACGTCCCAACCTAAAATGTGGTATTTGCGGTGAGCATGGTGGTGAACCCAGCTCGGTTAAATTCTTCTACAAAGTAGGATTGGACTATGTATCTTGTTCACCCTATCGAGTGCCGCTAGCTAGAGTAGCAGCAGCCCAAGCTGCTATCGAAGGGTAAATATCACACCACATCATGCGCCATGAGAGACTCCATCTAGATTGAAAAGGGTAGACTCTCATGGCGTTATTGAGTAGAAAGCTCATCATTTTTCGTAAATAAAGGGTACATCCAAATAAAATTATCTAAATTTGCCCCCCCAAAAAAAAGAACAGGAATTACATCAATCTCTAGCACTTTATCATACTAAGAGAGTCGTAATGATTGAATATTGCCACACCCCTTAAGAAGTTACTATCACTACAAATTACATGATCCACCCTCTTTATTAGAAAAATGAATAGACTATTACTTATTGTTGATCCACAGGTCGATTTTATCACTGGTACACTTCCAGTGCCCCATGCTACCCACGCCATGAATGAGTTAGCTCACTACGTAAGTGAAGCTACCCCGCCCTATACGCACATCGTTGTTACAGCCGATCGCCATCCAGCCAATCACTGCTCTTTTACTGAAAATGGAGGTATATGGCCCACTCATTGTGTGCACAGCTCCAGTGGAGCCGCTATTTGGCAGCCTCTCATGGAGGCTTTGCATTTTTATAATCGCTCAGTTACTTTTCTTTACAAAGGAGAGGACAAAGAGACCGAAGAATATTCTATCTTTGCCAATCCATTGGCCACTGCAACCATCAGTGAAATCATAAAAAACAATTCAATTGAACAAATTGAGGTATGTGGTATAGCTGGAGATATATGCGTAGCCGATACCATTTGTGATGGGATGAAACTCTTTGGTCAATTAAAAATAAACATACTCACCCGCTTCTCCCCCTCACTTGACGGAGGGAAAAGGCTGGATGAGCTAATCTCTAAACTAGAAACTGTATGCGACAGATAATCAATCATTTTACGGATGATGATTTGTATAAATTCACCATGTGCTGTGCTGTAATCGATAACTATCCTCGTGCACAAGTTAAATATACCTTTAACGACCGCAATAACACCATCTACCCTAAGGGTTTTGCGCAAGAGCTTGAGCACCAGATAGCCCTTCTTGAAACGGTTGTTATTACCACTCGTGAAATTGATTTCATGAAGCAGCGTTGCGGCTATATCCCCGTTTGGTTTTACAGCTTTCTGAAAGGATTTCGCTATGATAGGCGTTGGGTAACTGTAACTCAAGACGAAGCAGGCCACCTTAGTGTAGAATTTGAAGGCTATTGGAGCAATACCATTCTGCTTGAAGTGAAAGTGCTTGCCATCATCTCCGAATTATACTATATGATGACAGGAGAGGATCAAAAGCTAGACTACCAAGCATATTATAGTGCTTCCCAAGAGAAAGCGAACCGCCTTATAGAGGCAGGTTGCCTGTTTAGTGATTTTGGAACTCGACGCAGAGCTTCCTTCCAATCGCAAGATACAGTGATAAAAGCGATGAAGGAGGCTCAAGATTCAAGCAATGGGCCGGGCAAATTATTGGGTACAAGCAACCTCTATTTTGCCATGAAATACGATTTGACCCCTATTGGAACCATGGCTCACGAGCTAATTTGTGCCATCGCCGGCATGTATGGCCCCCAAATGGCCAACTATTTGGCCATGAAAACTTGGTCTAAAACATACCGTGGCGCATTAGGAACCTTTCTATACGATACCTATGGGTGGCGTATATTTAGCCTGAACTTCTCGGAAGATTATGCCAACATGTTCAAAGGATTACGAGTTGACAGTGGCGATAACTACCAGGAACTTGATCGTATCATTGAGAAATACCAATCACTTAAGATTGATGCCCGCACCAAACAAATTGTCTTTAGTAATGGATTAACGGTCGATGAAGCTATTGATATACACCAATATGCGAAACAGAAGTGCTTACCCTCATTCGGTATTGGTACCCATTTTACAAACAATTTTGAAGAGATTAAACCGATGAATATTGTCATTAAACTTGTCTCTATAAAGATTACAGAGTTATGGCCATTCTATGGGCATACCTGTAAACTAAGTCAAGATCCAGGTAAATATACGGGCGATACAGCGGTAGTTAATCGTTTTCTAGAAACCCTTCACCTGACTGGATCTGCAGAGTGATGGCTAGAATAAGAGCTTACTAAAAGCCACTTTAAACCAAAAGAAGCGTAGCTTAAAAGGAGGTTGGCATGATTCTAGAATCAGCTAAATATCTTCCAAAGATGGTAACTTCCTAGCATAGTTTCTCAAAGAAGTTGGATTAAAAACAAATCTTATTGTTTTTAATCCAACTTCTTTCATTTTGTTTTTTTATCTTTGCAACTATAACTATTCAATTATTAAACTATCACACACATGAAGAAGATGCTTTTAGCCGCTGCAGTGGCAGCACTAATGAGTAGCTGTGGTTCGCAAGCCAACAAAGATGCGACAGGCAACCCATTCTTGGTGGAGTACACCACTCCTTTCCAAGTTCCTCCATTCGACAAAATTACACTCGAACACTACAAACCTGCATTCCTAGTAGGTATGGAAGAGCAAGTAAATGAGATTGCAGCCATTGTAAACAATACAGAGGCAGCCACTTTCCAAAACACCATTGCAGCACTCGATGGTGCAGGTGCACAACTTCGCAAAGTATCCATCGTATTCTTTGGCTTGAACAGTGCCAATACCAACGATGAGATGCAAGCGTTGAGCCGCGAATTGTCTCCTTTGTTGTCAAAACATAGCGATGACATCCGCATGAATGCAGCCCTTTTTGCCCGTGTAAAAGAGGTGTATGATAACAGAGCAAACATGGAGCTTACCAAAGAGCAAGCTAAATTGCTCGAAGAGACTTACAAAGGATTTGTGAACGGGGGTGCAAACTTAAGTGCCGAAGATCAACAAAAACTACGTGAGTTGAATGCCGAAATCTCGATGTTGCAATTGACTTTTGGTCAAAACATGTTGAAAGAGACCAATGACTTCAAACTAGTTATTGAGAACGAAGCCGATCTAGCTGGTCTTCCTACCAACCTTATTGCTGCCGCTGCTGCTACAGCTACAGAGGCAGGTCAAGAGGGAAAATGGATCTTTACCTTGCAAAATCCTAGCGTAATGCCGTTCTTGCAGTATGCTGACAACCGCGAACTACGCGAACAAATATTCAAAGGATATACCGAACGTGGTAACCAAGGAAACGAAAGCGACAACAAAGAGGTGGTAGCCAAATTGGTTACAGCCCGTTTGGCAAAAGCCAAGCTAATGGGATATGAAGAGTTTGCCTCTTTTATCTTGGAAGAGCGTATGGCCAAAACTCCTGGAGCCGTTTACGACCTATTAAACCAACTTTGGACACCTGCTTTGAACAAAGCAAAAGAGGAATTGGCCGATGTAAATGCCGAAATCAAGAAAGATGGCAAAACCTTTACCGCCGAAGGTTGGGACTGGCGTTACTATGCCGAACGTGCTAAAAAAGCGAAGTTCAATCTAGACGAAAACCAAGTTCGTCCTTACCTAAAACTAGAGAATGTACGCAACGGTATGTTCAACCTATCAACCAAACTTTGGGGCATTACCTTTACGCCACTGGCTAATATGCCTTTGCCTCACGAAGATGCCGAAGTATTTGAGTGTAAAGATGCCGATGGTACACACCTAGGGGTATTGTACCTAGATTGGTTCCCACGTGCAAGCAAGCGCGGCGGTGCATGGTGTGGCTCTTTCCGTCCACAAGGATACAAAGATGGCGAGAAAGTAACACCCGTAGTAACCATTGTGTGCAACTTCTCTAAACCCGCTCCAGGCGAGCCTGCTCTATTGAGCGCAGACGAAACAAGCACCATGTTCCACGAATTTGGACACGCGCTTCACAGCCTATTCCGCAACGTAAACTACTCGGGTATCTCGGGTGTACCTCGCGATTTCGTAGAACTACCTTCGCAAATCATGGAGCACTGGGTATTTGAGCCAAGCGTATTGAATGACTATGCCAAACATTACGAAACTGGCGAAGTAATGCCTACCGAATTGGTAGAGAAACTAGAGGCAAGTGGCAAATATGGCCAAGGATTTGGAACAACCGAATACCTAGCGGCTTCTCTTCTTGACATGGAGTTCCACGTATTGAAAGAAATTCCTGCCAATTTTGATGTAGTTCAATTCGAAGCTGCCACATTGGGCAAAAGAGGTTTGTTGAAACAAATTCCAGCGCGTTACCGCACTACCTACTTCAACCACACGATGGGTGGTGGCTATACAGCAGGTTACTACAGCTACATCTGGGCCGAAGTATTGGATAGCGATGCTTACCAAGCATTTGTTGAAACAGGTGATATCTTCAACCACGAGGTAGCCAAAAAATTCCGTGATTATGTATTGACTCCTGGTGGAATAGACGACGCTATGGATATGTACGTTAACTTCCGCGGAAAGAAACCTACCATTGATGCACTATTAAAAGGAAGAGGCTTGAACTAATCAACCGCTTCTGATTATAAAAAAGGACGCAACCAGTTTGCGTCCTTTTTCATAATCTCGCTATCTACTGCATAGCATCTAAAAACTCTCTTTACACTTTAAACAATAAACATGGACAACACAAAAGGACACCCCAAGGGACTCTACATGCTGTTTGTTACCGAAATGTGGGAACGATTCAGCTACTATGGCATGCGTGCCTTATTTATTCTTTACATGATTCAGGCACTTCTTTTCAACAAAGAGTTGGCCTCTTCCGTTTACGGTAGCTATACCGGACTGGTTTACCTCACCCCCCTCTTGGGTGGATATATATCGGATCGCTATTGGGGCAATCGTCGCTCCATCTTCTGGGGAGCCATGATTATGGCTTTGGGACAATTCTTTATGTTCCTCAGTGCATTGAATTACGAAAATCTAGAGATGGCCGTTCCCCTTATGTACCTCGGCCTCGGGGTGCTGGTGATGGGAAATGGACTCTTCAAGCCCAATATTTCGACCATGGTGGGTAAACTTTATGAGGACGATGATAAACGCAAAGATTCTGCCTTCACCATCTTTTACATGGGAGTAAACCTCGGTGCCACCATTGCCCCCTTGTGGTGTGGATGGGTAGGAAATACGGGCAACCCTGCCGATTTTAAGTGGGGATTCCTCTCGGCTTGTATCGGTATGTTGATTGGTGGATTTGTCTTCCGCATCTTCAAAGATAGATACCTGCACCGCCCCGATGGTACACCCGTAGGATTGGCACCTGCCAAGCCAGAGCCTGTAGCCAAGAGCGCTCAAGCTGCACCTACTAAGCAGGGCCTATTCTCTTTCCGACTCATTGGTACATTGCTACTTGGTGCCCTACTCTTTACACTTTTCTCTATGAATTGGGCCTCTTTCAGCAATCCTGCTATTTCGCTTTTTGAAGATGCAGATTGGATTGGAGCTACCATCTACTCCTGCGTAGTGGTAATGCCCCTCTTTATCATTACCGACCATTCACTCAGCAAAATCGAGAAGATGCGTATCGGCGTAATTTACATTATCGCTTTCTTTGTCATCTTCTTCTGGGCAGCCTTTGAACAAGCTGGTGCCTCACTCACCTTCTTTGCCGATGAGCAAACGGATCGTTTTATTGGTGGCTGGGAGATGCCTACTACCTACTTCCAATCCTTTAATGCCATCTTCATTGTAGCATTGGCTCCTATCTTTGCTGCCTTGTGGGTATTCTTAGGAAAAAGAGGTATTGAACCAGCATCGCCCGTTAAGCAATCCATCGGTCTATTCTTGCTCTCAATGGGGTACCTACTCATCGCATTTGGAGTTCACGGAGTCGATGCCAATGTCAAGGTAAGTATGCTTTGGCTTACAGGGCTCTACTTTATCCACACCATGGGTGAACTCTGTTTATCACCCATAGGACTCTCTATGGTGTACAAATTATCGCCTGCCCGTTTTGGATCACTCATGATGGGTGTTTGGTACCTAAGCACCTCGGCGGCCAATAAGCTGGCAGGTATGCTAAGCGGTTACTATCCAGAGGGTGGCGTGGCCAAAAGCTTTATGGGCTACTCGGTAGAGAACCTGTATGACTTCTTTATGCTTTTTGTATTTATGAGTGGTGCAGCAGCCATCATCTTATTCCTACTATCGAGCACCTTGAAGAAAATGATGAACGGAGCAGAATAAGGATTCTCTCTTATGGATTATAAGAAAGGCTCTTTCATACCTATTAGCAAGGTATGGAAGAGCCTTTCTTTTACATCCAAAGAGCCTCTATTTGGGTGCAAGTATCCACTTTCCTCAAAAGGAGCAAATGATTTGGCAGCAACTACTTAAAAAAGTTGGTGCAGAGTGTCTTAGTACAGATTTACTTTACACCGTTTTAACACTTTAGTAAAAATGGTATCAAAGAAAATTTCTCGTAAAGTCTATACAGAAGACTTTAAATTGTCTGTAATAAAAGATTACTATTTGAATA
>JBOFFJ010000157.1:0-2886 GCA_051648565.1 Phocaeicola sp.
GGTAGGGAGCATAGTGTTGAAGTAGACGGTATCTTCGTTGATTTTGTTCATTACGCAATTCCTTGTTCATCAATTTATATAAATATTATAGCAAGAAACTGGGTAATTTACAAAAATTTTGGTGAAATAAAAAGGGCACTAAGGCCCTTATTTGTTTTTGGTAACTTGAGATACCACTTCGTAGAATTTTTCTTTCCACTCCGTGGCATTAGTAATCCAGAAGTGTGCGGACTTTTCAGCCTCGATATACATTTTACGATACCAGAGTGCAAAGACTACCGCGATAATAAATAAAATCCAAGACATATGTTACTCCAGTACGTTAAAGTTTTTTGAGTGTCTTGGGGTCTTTTCCTGAAAGTTTAAAATAACGCTTTCTAAGACCGTTATCGGACATACCGAATAACTTACCCGCCTGCACCCACCCATTATGTTGTACCTAAGATTCAATATCTATCTAGGTTAATTCCATAGCCTTAAGGGGGTTAGCCTTATTCCAGCAAGTTATACAACATTGCTACCTCTAGACTTTCTAATTACCGCACTAACACAGCTATCTGATATGGTGTCCCTTATCCCTAATAGTCTTTAGTATATGTTCCTATTTAGGTAGTATTTTTAGATTATCTAACGCGTTATTGGATTTACACCTATCCTCGTGGTCTACCTCCACAGATTCGTCAAACAAATTCATACCCTTAAACGTATGACATAATAGCCTATGGGTCATGAAGTTTTTGTTCTTCCCGTCTATATAGAAAGAGTAGTATTTATAACCACTACTTTGGATATGCTCGGTGAGAATATTGCCTGATTTAGTAGACAGTACTATGCCTTCTTCATTGATTAAGTAGTCAGGATACTAAGGTATTTTTACAAATGTCATTTGGTGGCCCCTACTGGATTCAAACCAGTGATGTGTCGTTAACTGTGGACGATTATGAGTCGCCTGCCCTCGGTCGCTAGGCAAAGGGGCCTAAATTGGCGGAAAGTGTGAGGGTCGAACTCACAAGGGGCTATTAACCCTCGTCGGTTTTCAAGACCGATTCCGTCGCCGGCTTTCGGATTGACTTTCCATTAATTTGGAGGAAGGGGAGAGACTCGAACTCTCATGCCCCGTTAAGGACTCTTGCTTTCCAAGCAAGCGTGGCTACCATTTCACCACCCTTCCATTTATCTAGTATTACGCACGCTTAAAAGTGCATCCTTTGTGTGTTTTTGCTTTACCGCTTAAACATTTTGATACGTGACCTGGGTCAAACCCCTTTTCTTTTATATCTGTAGTTCCTTGCAAGATCATTACTTGTATACCGTCTTTGAACACAAGAATATCTCCCTTGTATCGAGGATTAATACACCCTAAAGCATTGTGGTTCAAAATCTTGTCACGATGCATACAATTCTCAGCATGACTTAACCACTCTAAATTAGCTAAACGATTATCTTGCTTTATTCCGTTAATATGGTTTACTGTTTCATTTAACCTATCTGGACTAAAAGCTAGCATAACCAGTTGATGTACATAATATAGACGGGTTTTTCCTTCCTTAGTAAGGCCAGTCAATATATACCCATCTTTACGAGTGTATAGTTGCTTAATGGAACCCTTAAGATTACGTCCTGCTGCATCTGCTCGGTCACAGGATCTGACACTACCTAAGTCATAGACTTCATATGCTCCGTTGAATCCTGGTATTTGCTTCCAAGTCTCCTATTGCATCAGGTTACTCCTCATATAATTTGGCGGAAGATAAAGGACTCGAACCTTTAAGCCCCTTTCGGGACGACGACTTAGCAAGACGCTGCCATACCATTTGACTAATCTTCCATAAATTGGAGCCCCATCTGAGAATCGAACTCAGAACGACGGATTACAAAACCGTAGTTATACCATTTAACTAAAGAGGCAGAATATGTGGGTTGCCCTTTCAACCCTAGCAACTACTTAGCTCCTACAGCTTGGCGGTTACTTCGCGCAGCGGGCTACCATTTATAATTTAACGAGCTGAGGCAGTCATACCAGCTCGGCGTTACATTAGATATTTACAAGCGCATAACACTCATATGCTTGATTGTACTTATACAATATTGGTAGTGCGTATTGGATTCGAACCAATAACCTATCCCTTATCAAGAGAGTGCTCCACCGTTGAGCTAACACACTATAATTTGGTACTCAGATTTATCTAATGTGCTCTATTGTTTTGCCAGCACTATTCTCTATGAAGGCGTACTTGAAGTGTGGCACAGACAGGTCTGAGCCTGATACCCTATAAGATACACCATCAGTAGTCTGATAAGTTTTGTACAGAGTTATCTCTGTTACTAAGCCCTCTTCGGTAGATAGCTTACTTATATTGTAATGTGGGGTTTCTATAACCTCGTAGTGGCTATCACTCTGGTAAATCTTTACTGTAAACATATATTGGGGCCTCTTAGTTATTAATTGATTGATTGGGTAAATTGGTACTCCTAGCGAGAATCGAACTCGCATTTTCAGATTGAAAGTCTGACGACCTAACCGTTAGTCGATAAGAGCATTAATTGGCGGTTCCACAGGGGTTCGAACCCTGTACTCCTCCGTGACAGGGAGGTATCTTATCCACATAAACGATGGAACCGGAATTTGGCGGGACTAGAGGGAATCGAACCCTCATCTTGTCATAGACAGTGACCGATAATAGCCATTATACTATAGCCCCGTAATTAGTTTTTGGCCACAAGACATTAAAGGCTTCCGTTTTAATCTTGTGCTTACGTCCCAGCTTCGAGGGAACCAAATTGGAGCAGCTAGAGGGAATCGAACCCTACTCTGCGCGGCTTGGAAGGCCGGCGACACACCTCGTGCTTAACTGCGTAATTGGAGCGACTAATCGGACTCGAACC
>JBOFFJ010000158.1:0-1422 GCA_051648565.1 Phocaeicola sp.
GAATACCTAAGGAAATTGGGGCCGTGAGGCCCCTTTTTTATGGGCGCAATTTAGACTTCTTACCCCCTTTAGCCTTGCCTGCTTTATTACCAATCTTACCGCCATCACTCATGTTCTTAGACGCTGGTTTGATTGCCAGATTGTCCGGTGAATTACTACCACCATTCTTGATGGGCTTCTTATGCTCAACATGCTCAGAGGGTTTCAACTTACGACCCAGTGATTCCTCTTTCTTGCGACGGGCACGATGACGTTGAGCATCACCACTTTTAGAACCGCACCCCGTTTCACCTCTTTTTTTCGCCAGCTCTCTTTCACGAGCATAATCTCTCTTACTTGCTTCTGCCACATTACTCTCCTTGTAAAATAGGGCCTAAATCGACCCAGGAAGGGCCCTAGAACGCTTTCTCCCGCATCCTAGGACCGAATTCGATAAAGTGTATTGACTTGAAAATGAAGGTCTACAAACGCCTGGTGTGGCGTGTTAGTTCTTTCATTTTGAATAGGTGTTTGATGTGCATCTTCATTAAATCAACAGCACCCTCTCTGGTTATCCCATAATTCAGGCGATGACATGCATTGCAAAGTCTTATTGCTTCTGATTTTACACTTTCCAGCTCACGCTTTTCATACCCTCTGATGGTGCAGAAAGCTTCCACCTTGGCTGCTACAGTTATCTTACCTTTGAAGAAATCCTCAATAGTAATACTGGATGCAATCTTCATGTACCGAGTCAATCGTGAGGCTTCTTTTTTCCTTTCTATCCGAGCCTCCTCTCTCCTCATTTCCAATCTTTCTTCTTTGGCCTTGGTTTCAGACTCCTGTTGTTCGGGCGTTAATTTCCCCCACCTGTCATTTTCCCTAAGTTGTGCAAACCACCTAGCGGTCTCTCTTTGAGATTTCCTTGGATTATTACGCTCAGAACCCATACAATAACTCCTTATCGTATAAACAAAAAAAAAGGCCCCTCTCGGAGCCTAGTCATTAAAAGGGGTGATCATCTCGGAAACATCGATGGCCTGTGTATCGGTTCTCGGTCAAATCAAGAATATTAGACATACTGTTTATGGGGAAGTTGTCATCTTTCTTAGACCGCAGAATCATAGAAGGCTTCTCATTAAGTGTCATTTTACGCTTGTTAGTACCTTCTTGTTGCTCGAATTCAGTTTCGTAAAACTCATGAATCAAGAATTCACCATTTTCTGTTACTTTCCAGTAAACAGGGCGGGCTTCCCAACTATTCATCTCCAAGAATTGCTGGGTTTCTTCTACTGTACGGCACAATACTTTCATTATTGGACACTCCATGTCAAAATTAAAAAGCCCCGAAGGGCCAACCTAACCAACCACAGTTAAGGAACTTAATACTCAGTGAACACGTCACCGCCATCGTCATAGTACTTATCGACTAACTCACGAACA
>JBOFFJ010000159.1:0-1324 GCA_051648565.1 Phocaeicola sp.
GTTGAGTGATAAAATACACATTGCTTGCTTGCTCAATGCTCACATTGCTACTCACAAGCTACAACACAGCTAAAGTGAAGCAATTAGACTACCTGCGCGAGAACCTAGTTATGTGCGAGTGGGATATGGGCAGTTACACTTTAAGCGTTATCCGTGGCTCTAAAGCTGCGCATAAGGCTAAAATACAGGTAGGTAGACCAAGCGATAAAGGTGGATGTTGATATGAGTACAGAATTAAAGCCATGCCCTTTTTGCAGCAGTGAAGCCTACACCGTTAATGGATGTGGGGTTATCGGATGTGAAATTTGTGGAATTTACCTTCCTACACCTTCTGCTTGGAACACCCGCGCAGATGGATGGATTAGCGTTGATGTCCATGGTATTGAGTGGCATTGTTTAGTTGCAGTACCGCTTGATAATGATGAGTTTTACATAAACGCGGTTAGCGTTAGTGAGGAAGGCGATTTATTTGATATGGATGGTTCTTATATCGGATATCACGCATCGCAGGTTTCACACTGGATGCCGCTGCCATCCACCCCAAAGGTGAAATGATGTATATCAAAGAGTGGTACGCTAAGAAAGCTGCTGAATTATACCAGCGCTATCAAGACGCTATAGAAAATGATAACTTAGAACTCGCACAGGCACTATTTAGGGAGTATGAGCGATATGATTCTGAAAGTAAGCGGCAAGTAAAAGCTATAGGATCTACTAAACTTTAATATGTACAGAAATGCGCACAATCAACTTGAGGGAGCAAAAATGGAAAAGACACTACACAATAGCACGGTAAGCCAAGCGAAACAGAATGTCAGCGATCTAATTACTTTTGGTGATGGAGATACATTTTTACTTATTTGTAAAGCCAGTTCTAAATCCGAGGGATGGATGAAGTCAACAAAAGCAATGCAGATTGACGGAGTTGGATGTATTGTTCAGGTGACAACTCAGCAAGGTAATAATGTCGCAGAAGCATTAACCTTTGTGCCTAATGTTAAAATTGAATTAATTGATGGCGACAAGGCCAACGGTCGGAAGCTTGTTGCTATTTAGATAACTGAGGGCATTAGCGCTATGATGTTGAGAGTAAACGATGAGCAAGAGCTAGAAATGGAAGAAGAACTACTCGAAGAGTTAGACTTCAATTAGAGCCCCTTACGGGGCTTTCTTGCTTAAGGGAGTATATCCTTAAGTGCATTAGCTAAATCAGTTAAACAATCCTCTAATACCAGTACATCCACCATGTTGTCCTTAAAGCATGGAACCAGATGGATATAATTACATGGGTAAATATCTTCTATCTTACTGGTTCCTCTATCAC
>JBOFFJ010000160.1:0-1305 GCA_051648565.1 Phocaeicola sp.
CAGCCACTTTTAAAACACTGATCGGAGTATGATTTGGTCGCAGCTTTTATAGTCTTGCGCAAGTGTTCTTTGTGGTACTTCCATTCTTCGTGGTCTTGAATTCCCTTGAGATACCATAGATTGCAACTATCATTATCAATTGATCGGGTTTTCAACTCGTTATAGATCGGGATATAGTCGCCATAATCTTTAGATGATTCGGCATACCCAAGCGCCATACACAAGTTATCGTTAGTCCGCTCAGACACAGGGACAGCACACCCAGCAGACAACAGAGCAAGAGACAGAACAGCATACTTAATCATATCATTTCCTTATAGAGTATCAAATAGATAAATGCATCCAATGAGAGCAACGGACCATCCTATCAAATGACATATCAACTGACATATAAACAATAGACCATCAGCAAGCGGCTTGTTTTTAGATAGTGCCTTGCGTGCTCCCAATCCCAACCAACAAACGAGCAACACACCAATGATAGCAACACACACATATTCTATAATCGGGGGTAATGATATCCCAAGATCACCAAAGACCAATACATAAAGTACGCCCACGGAACATATAACCTTAATCCAAAATACAACAATTTTCCAAATCGCTATGAGTGGCTGATCATCACAAATCGCACAAAACGGAAGAAAGAAACATAAGAAGAACATCATACCAATTAGTGTAGTCATAAAACCCCTCTATAGTAGCCAGAGACAATCCCCGACCGCAAGACTATGATAACCGATTTCAGCAGACCAAAGCAACACCTTTAGCCCTAAATAAAGAACTTTTTCAGCCCTAATCATACCTCCAAAGTACACAAAGAAGTTCACGAAACAGAGTACAACAGAGCAAAAGAACTCACAAAGAACAGCACAGAAGGCCCCTAGAACAACGCACAGCAAAGAACATCAGACACCCGCAACACGTCTAGCCTAGTAGATAGAGAAGCGTACACAGAGCATCACAGGAGCATATAGAACAACGTAGACAAACGAATACCATAGATAAATCATATAGATAAATGAAATACACATAAGGAAAGGCTATGGTAAAGAGTAGATAGAGAGAAGAACATCAGAGCAGACAGAGGAACAACAGAGGGGAAACAGAGCATCAACGTAGACACAAAGAACTTTTAACAATTATCAACAAATGTTTGCGTAGACGGGGATCTAACTAGACTCACAAAAAGGATCAAGATGCAAGCCGCAGGCTTGATAAAACCTCTATAGATCTATTAAATATGCTCCGCTTCGCTCCGCAGTTAGCCTCGTTTCACTCGTCTAACGATCCATATTCTTTTCT
>JBOFFJ010000161.1:0-203349 GCA_051648565.1 Phocaeicola sp.
AATTTGGAGAGAGGTTCAAATTGTTCTAATTTTACGCTCGTCGGGGCGGGTGGTCCCGCCCCTTGCCGCTAGGGCGTTCCCCGACCGATGATTTAAAAAGAAAAATATTGCGTGACACAGTTTATTTTACACTCCCGAAACTCATAGGCATCTCCAAACATATCAATATGATTATCCTCAAACTTACCGAAGTCTAGCTCTTCAACCCCTTTCAGAACAGAAGCCAAACGACTGTTTTTGTCCGCAACGGTATTGCCAAGTCTATTGCTAGTGGTGTCAAAGTCGGCAAATAGTCCTTTTATATCTTTCTCTGAGGGATAACCATTGGCAGAACTCTCGATAGCATCGAAAATGGCTTTGAGGTCTGTGTTCAGATTCTCATTCGTATGGGCTGTTTTAGCTATATTTACGAATAGCTGACTCGGATAGATAAAGTATCCTTTGGTACGTACAGCATCATCTTTGAGCTCAGGAGTAATAACAGAATCGGGCAAGCTGGCATAGTTCACACTTTCATCGCCCGCCTCAATATAGTTGCTAAAGTTTTCGCTGATAAAACGATAAAAGAGTGCACCTAAAACGAACTGCTTAAAGTCCCAACCATCCACCGCTCCGCGAACATCATTCGCTATTTTCCATATTTTACTCTGTAATTCAGCTCTTTGGTTTATACTACTCATTATTTTACTATCTATTAGTGTTATTATTGATTATTTGAAGGGATAAAATTAGCCTATTTTCTTCTTATTTCCTCATTTCTGCCGATTAATAAATAATTAAAAGGTTAGCAAGAAAAAAGCTAACCTTTAAATTATTGTAGAGCAACAAATTAACTTCTTTTCCTGATAAATATGTTATTTCTACTAATTCTATTTTCACATGAAAGGCTATTTTGAGGTACAAAGTTACTTTATTACTATTACATCAATATTGATCCCTTCTAATTACTACTCAACCACCGCCGTATAGATAGGATGATTTTTATACCCAATGTTTACCAACTTGTTCTCGCGAAGCAAGCGATTGATGTGGCGACGCGCCATGTAGCGGGTAATGGAACAGAGGCGTTGCAGCCCTATGCAAGTAATGGTGGGATGAGAAGCAAAATGCTCGGTAAGCTTCTCGAGTACCGCCTCTTCCGAGAGGAAAGTGGAGTGCACCCCCTTTGACCGTCTCCGTGGTAGAAGCTGCCTTTTAACCAACTTGGTAAGCTCCTTATCGGAATAAGCATGCACCCCTTTCAACTCAACACTGGCACCACTCTCCCTCCCCGTACAGCTACCACTATCGGTAGTAAGAGCAATTTCGAAACGACACAATCCATCCATTTGAACCGTTTTACCCCGACTTAATTGGTAAGAAACCTCCTCTTTCAAAGCGGTAATTACCCCCAAGATATCGGCTGGTGTCAGGGTACACTGCTTGCTAATGCTCTCTATGAGCGCTGAGGTATCGACGGTCTGGCGGTTGCAAAGCCGAATGTGGTACTTTGTTTTCTGCTTTTCAGAACCTTTGTTGGGATTCTCGTAAAAATCGTACTCAATCTTATCCATGCTATTCTAGTATTAGAAGGTGTAACAAAAGCGTCGTAAGAAAAGGGGGTGTCCACTGGAGTGGTCTGTGCTGCCCACTCTAGTGGGCAATGCTGCTGACTGGAGTAGGCAGTATAGACCACTCCAGTGGACAATGAAAAAGGGAGCTACAGCTAGGAGAATTTATCTAGCAAACTCCCTCATTACAAATGTAGTAAAAAAAGTAATGGTAAGGTTAAAGAAAGAGAATGAAAGTGGACTAATTAGAATGATTAAAAAACAGACATGCCTCAGCCCCCTATCTTTTTGTCTACATGGCGTTTGCATCACCGTAAAAATTGCATACCTTTGCTTTGAGGTTAAACAGGAGAGGTAGAAGGAAAAGTAATCTATCTCTAAGCCAATCCATTAAAACAAAGATCAGAAGAGTATGAAGTCAAATAAGCTAACCATCAGAAACATTGGCCCTATAAAAGATATTGAGATTAATCTAAATAAAATCAATCTATTTATTGGTGCACAAGGCAGTGGAAAAAGTACAATCGTAAAGATTATAAGTTTCTGCTCATGGGTAGAGAAAAGAGTGGCTCTTAATAGAAATGGAGCCTATTTCTTGAAAGATAACATCTTCTTTGATCGGCTTGTATCGTTCCACAAACTATATGGCTATTTTAAGGATGACTCCATGATTGAATATGAATCGGAAGTGCTAAAGATAACCTACAAACAGGAAGACAAAAAGCCTCATATAGAAATTAAGGAGTTAAATCAATACAAAAGGACAAAGGTATCCTACATACCTGCCGAACGTAACATTGTGGCGGCCATCCCCAATTGGTTTGAGGTGAAACTACCTGATAATAATATATTAAGCTTCATGGCAGATTGGGAGTCGGCTAGAAAAAGGCGATCTGATGTAAATAGACTCTCACTACTCAAAAACTCTATTACCTATCATTACGATGAACAGAAGGGCGATATAGTGACACTTGGAGAGAACCTACAACTATCCATGACCAATACAGCAAGTGGTTTTCAATCTGCCATTCCACTCTTTGTAGTGGCAGAGTATGTTACAAGAAATATCTACGAAAAGGAGGCCAATGGCAGCATTGAGAGTTTAAATAAGTGGTCAGAAATACAGTTTGCTATCTTTCAAGAATTACTCGAAGGAGTGGATCCAACTACTGCTGCCGAACGAGTAAAAGAGGATATAAAGAATAACAATTTAGAGGGTGATTACATCAAAAAATTTATTCGATCGCAAGACATTGCCGATGAGTTGACACAAACCAAACAAACTAAGATTATTGTGGAGGAGATAGAGCAAAACCTATTTCCTGAGACACAAATAGATGCTTTGTATCAAATATTTACACTAGCTAAAGATGATAAAGTCTCATTGGCTCTAACCACACATAGCCCTTATGTACTTTTTGCTATTAACAATTGCTTGTTAGGCGGCAAGGTCAAGGAGCAAATACCAGCCGAAGAGGCTAACCAGTTCGCCTCTTCAGCTGCTTGGATTGACCCTACATTGGTCTCCATCTGGCAAATAAATAACGATGGTAAAGTGGAAGACTTGAAAAATGAGAAGTTAGGTACCATTAAAAAGCACTACTTTAGTGAAATTACACACCAGGTAATGAATGAGTATTATGAACTAACGAACTATATCGATAATGAAGAATAAAATACAATCTTCTATTGCTAAAAGTGATAAAACGCATATTTTTGAAGATATCAGTGGAGCAAATCACAAAGAGATTTTTATTGTCGATTGGAAAAACATCAATAATGGTCCCATCCAATGGAGTACCACATTGCCTACCGAATGTAATGGATCACAGATAGATAAGGGGGCCTCTATTACCAATCCCAATGGTATTAACTTTACCATTGATCTATTTGAAGAGAATGCACTACCTCTTAAAAAAGGACGCCAAGCCAAACAGTGTGAGTGTCTACTATTTCCAACAAATTACAACAAGGATAGCTGGGTACTATTAGTTGAACTTAAATATGCAGAAAAACAACACACTTTACCTTTGTACAAACAGAATTTAAAAGAGAAAGCAATTGAGAATGTTATCTATTTTAGAGAGAAAGAGATACTACCTACTCGCAAGAGGGTGAATGTATTGGTTGCTTTTCCTAATTTCGATGTAGATGTATATGCCCCATACATCTTTGATCCTTCAGAAATAGACGATCTATTGACTGAATATAATATAAAGCTAAGGTTGTCTGATAGAGCTCAGATTGTGAGTGAAACGAAACTATCATTAGGTGTGTAATTCACACAAAAACAGTGGTGAAGGATAGGTGAAGCTTAAAACCCCTATCCTTCACCGCAACTCACTCTGTATCAGCGAGTGTGAAGGATGAAGGATAAAAAAAGTTATGGCTGTAGTAGAGGGGGAATTTACGATGAAAAGGCATCATCAACGCAGCAAAGCCGAAACAGGAAGCTCCAACTCTCCCCACTCCATCAGCGCATTAAAAAAACGGATACGCTGGTAGTTCGATAAATCATCGACTCGCAGTGTGCCCTCCTTTAGAACCCCATGAGCCAAGAGCTGGGCACGCTTGGTGCCGGCCAACAAGGGGCGCTGGGGGGTAATCCAATCTCTACCGTCAAAGAGGGCCAGATTGGCAATGGTGCTATCGGTCAGGCAACCGTTTTGGGTAATAACCACCTCATCGGCACCCCCTCGCTGGGCAAAGAGCTGATTCAACGCTTCGCGATTGGCCCCCTTCAGGTGGTAATCGAGGCTATCGGCTGCAAGCAGTTGCACCGTTTGCAAAGGACGCAGTTTGTAGGGTGCATACTCAATCTCTTCGATACCGCCGGCAGTGTAGAGCACCCGGCATTTCACCCGCTCGCCACCTCCCTGATGGGGATTGAGTCGTTGAACCCAATCATACTTACGCTGGTGCAAATTTAGCGATAAGGTTGCAGGGTTCGCCACTAAAAAGGAGTCACTAGAAGTTACCGCAGAAGAGAACTTACCAAAGGTATCCTGCGAAAGAGAACGAACGAAAGCAGACGACTCTACTCCCAACTCCATTAGCGTACGCTCCATGCGGGCCAGGTGGTAAGGGAGGTTCCACACCTTACCCTGCTCTATGCGGATGGTTTCAAGAAAATGGCACATACACTTTGGCTACTATTTCGTTATATTCACTCTCCTCTTCGCTCTGGCTGGTAATACCACCACCGGCCTTGAAATAATAATGGCCATCGGCCTCCTGCTCAATGAAACGAATCATCACGGCGCTATCCAACTCCTCGCCATCAAAGATACCCATGATGCCGGTATAGAAGTTGCGGGCATACCCTTCGGCTGCCTCTATTATCTGCATAGTCTTCACCTTGGGGGCTCCGGTGATGGAGCCGGCAGGAAGTAGGGCAAAAAGGGTGTCGCCTAGTGAGGTGTGGTAGTGTTGGGGTAACCGACCGCAAATTTCGGAGCTGGTTTGAATAATCTCGCCCTTATTGGTCTGTAGGTAGTCGCAGTAGCGGTAGTTAAGCACCTCTACCTGGGTGGCTACCATGCTTAAATCGTTGCGAATAAGGTCGACAATGGTGGCATGCTCGGCCGCCTCTTTGGGGTCGTTCATCAACTGTTGCTCGGCTTGTGGAAGTTGGGCAGAGAGGGTCCCTTTCATGGGGTATGAATAGATAGAACCCTCCTTGATGCGCACAAATATTTCGGGCGAGAAGCAGACAAATTGATCTTTAACCCACAGCTTGTAACGAGCATGGGCGTGGTTGTAGATATCGCGAAGAGAGAGATTGGTTTGGAGGGGTACGCGGCAGGTGAGATTGGCCAAGAAGCTGTTTCCGCCATAAATTTGCTCTTTCACATAACGCAACGAGGATCCGTAACGGGCTCTATCAGGGGGAGTAACCTGCCACAAAAGTTCTCCTTTGTAGGGGGCTACGGGCAGCGGAGCATTGCTTTTTCCTTGAAAATCATAGAGGCAAGAGGCTGCATCGACCTCACTTACTTGCTCTACGTAACAACGTTCTTGCAGGTAATCAATAAAAAAAAGAAAGGGAGTTTTAGTGGCTCCCCACTCATTCATACGGGCTATGGCCGCTGGTTTGGTATAAAATTGCACGGAAATAAGTTAAAAAGATAAACACCCTTATGGGGTGGACTAAAAGTAAGGATGAGATAGGTCTATAGGGTGCTGTAGTATAACTACGGTAACTAAACGACCGACTGCTGCAACAATGTGAAACAGGGTCTATAGAACTAGTTCGCTGCAAAGAGAATAGTACAAGGCGAATGTTATACTGCAAGTAAGCAACCCTGATAATTTAAACTCTTCTTGAAGTTCTAAGAAGCATTCCAAGGTGAATGTTACTCTTGCAAGTAAGCAACCTCTTTGAAACCATAACTGCGTAGGAGACCGCTCTCATCTTGCAGCTGCAGCTCGCCACTGGGAAGTATCTGCACCAGTTGTGCTCGAAAGGGGCCATGGGCATCGCAGAAGGGGTGAAAACCCGATGCACGGTATTGCAAAGAGCGATACTCTGCTTGTAACTCCTCTACCCACTGGGAAGAAAAAGAGGTCACAATTCCAGAAGAAGCAACAGAAGAAGATTCCATAACGGAAGATTCCGCAACAGAAGACTCTAAAAAGGAGGACTCTAAAACAGAGGATTCTAAAACAGAGGATTCCACAGTAGAAGCTTCAAAAGAGAAGCGATCAACAGCAGAAGAAGCAATTTCACCTCGCCACAGTGGCGACTGAGCAATCTGACTCACCACCTCCTTGAGCAACCTCTCTCGATCCACCTCTTCTCCCAGTAGCTGCGCCAACGAAACGGGGTTGGGGGCATTGGAGTGGAAACAAAGCTGGTTGACATTGATGCCAATGCCTGCAATGGTTTGCTCTATCCAACTACCTTGTAGGTTGTTCTCAATAAGCACGCCACATATTTTGCGGTGGTGGTGGTAAATATCGTTGGGCCACTTAATGGTGATGCCCGCTACATAGGTAGAGAGTACTTTCTGAATGGCAATGGCAATGGATTGTGAAAGCAGAAAGTGCTGACTGGCTACTACCCCTTGGGGATAGAGTAGGATACTAAAGGTGAGGTTCTTGCCTGCCTGAGACTCCCAATGATTGTCGCGTTGCCCCCTACCCGCTGTTTGGAAATCGGCCCAAAGGGTATATAGGTGAGGCAACTCACCACTAGAGGCTAGTTGGGATAGGTAGCGATTGGTAGAGTCTACCTCTTTTTGGTAGATCAGTTGGGGGGTAGAAAGGGGGGTCGATGGCATAAGCAGTGGGGTTACTTAGTAGCATCGCCGCAATGAGCCGCAGCAGCGTATGATACGCTGAGTGGGGCCATGCATTGCGGCGATGGTAGGTAGTTGGTTAGCAGGTAGTCTACTACTTGCGCATCTCTACAATGCGGGTAGCTGCCTTTTCGCTGTTTCGTTTCTCGGTCTCGCGCACTACATTTTGAGCCAATTGCATAAAGGCCATACCGGTAATGGTATCGGTTTGAAGTGCTGCAGGTGTCCCTTTATCGCCATTCTCGCAAATGCTTTGTACGATAGGAATCTGTCCCAATAAGGGTACACCCATCTCTTGGGCTAGGTTGCTGGTACCCTCTTGACCAAAGATGTAGTACTTGTTTTCGGGAAGCTCGGCAGGGGTAAACCACGCCATGTTCTCTACCAAACCGAGTATGGGAACATTTACTTTCTCATTGGTATACATATTGATCCCTTTGCGAGCATCGGCTAGCGCTACCTGCTGAGGAGTACTCACCACTACAGCGCCGGTAATGGCTAGGCTTTGTACCAAAGTAAGGTGAATGTCGCTGGTGCCAGGAGGGGTATCGAGTATAAAATAGTCGAGTTCGCCCCAATTGGCATCGGCTATCAGCTGCTTCAAAGCGTTGCTGGCCATGCTACCGCGCCACAAAGTGGCTTGGTCGGGGCTTACAAAGAAGCCAATGGAGAGTAGTTTAATGCCATACTTTTCGACAGGCATAATCAAATCACGCCCTCCTATGTTTTCAGAGTGGGGACGGGCATCCTCTACTTGAAACATTTTAGGTACTGAGGGGCCAAAGATATCGGCATCGAGCAAACCTACTTTGTACCCCATTTTAGCCAATGATACAGCTAAATTGGCCGATACGGTCGATTTACCAACACCTCCCTTGCCCGATGATACGGCAATTACATTCTTCACCAATGGAAGCATTTTGCCTGGTTCGGGGCGTGCCTCTTGCTTGGATTCGGTAGCGATAGTCACCTCTACCTGGGGCGATACATAGGTGTGGATGGCTGTTTCGGCCGCCTTCACCATGGAACGCAAAAAGGGATCGGTGGGTTTTTCAAAGATAAGCGAGAAGCTCACCTTCATCCCTTCAATACGTATGTTATCGGCTACCATATCGGCCTCCATCAGGTTCTTACCGGTGCCTGGGTAGCGCACTGTAGCGAGTGCCTCTTCTATTAATTTTGGATATATAGTCATGATTCTGCTATTTACTGGTTTGCAGCCCACTGCGCTTGCTGCGGTTGTAGCTGCGGTATTCATCTAACTCTATCTCTACATCGGGTTCAACCAATGTACCCTCTTGGGGAAGAAGGAATTTCATATATTTAATGTTCAAACCACGGTCTAGCCACTGTTGTTCGTAATAGGTACGAATGCCTAGAATGCTATCGACCAAGCCGGAGTGATACAAATCTTCGGTCATAAACTCTACGGGCAACTGGTTCTCTTCTACCATATAGCGGGTATAGGTAAACATAAAGTTGCTATCTGTTTTAAGGTGAATCAAGCCATTGGGTGCCAAGAAGCGGCGGTAACGATTCATAAAATAGGTAGAGGTAAGGCGCTTGGTGGCCTTCTTCATTTGAGGATCGGAGAAGGTAAGCCATATTTCGCTCACTTCGCCTGCAGCAAAGAAACGATCAATGATTTCGATGTTGGTGCGTAGGAAAGCAACGTTGCTCATCTCCAAGTTGGCTGCCTCAGTAGCTCCTGTCCACATGCGTGCTCCTTTGATATCGACACCAATAAAATTCTTATCGGGATACATTTTACCCAATCCTACGGTATATTCGCCGCGTCCGCAGCCCAATTCCAATACAATGGGATTATCGTTCTTGAAGAAGTCGCGGTTCCAATTGCCTTGCATCTCGAAAGGTACATTATCGGCTACCGAGTAAGGGTATTCAAATACGTGCGGATAGGCCCGCATATCGGCAAATTTCTCTAGTTTTCCTTTTCCCATTTTCTTTACTATAATATGCTATTTTTATTGGAAGACAAAGGTAGCCAATTCCCGTGAAAGCAGAAAAAGATAAACCTAAAAAACAGTAAAGAGGAGCTCCAAGGTTGATGAAACCGGTAGAAGCCAACGAAAAGAGAAGTATAGGATTCTAAGACAAAGAGGAGCTCCAAGGTGAATGAAACCAGTGGAGACTCCTCTTTAAAGAATTGTGTGTGTTATTGTTTTAAAACCAGCTGGACTTCTCTATACATAGAGAGTCAAATAGCGAATCAATGAAAGAGTTGGGTGGTGGCAATGGGTACAAACTCCGTTTGGTCGGACTTGCGCATGGTGTTAATCACACCGTCCCAATCCCATACCCACAGGGAGGGCCAGCCACCAATGGTGTGGCACAAGAAGATCATCTTAATGGGGTGAAGTCCTTTGGCAAGGGCTACGGAAGAGTCGTTGCGCGAGAAGCGTTTCACTTCGCCTTCGTTGCTGATAAGGAGTTTACCATCTATCCAAAACTCATCATTGTTGGTGGAGAAGTAGTAAACGCCATCTTCGGGTATATCGATGTAGCCGGTAGCCACAGCGGCATACTGCTTGATGCCACGCATATCTTCGGTAAATTTCTCTTGTTGGTGTAGCTCCTCGAGTGATTCGATTCTTTTTTCACTCCAATCGGTGATGCCGATTAACTCACTTGCCTTGAAGAAGACCCCTTCGGTACGCATCATCTGCAAACCGGGCTTCACAACTGAAGGCTGCACGGCGGGTGCCAACGACTGCTTCTCGACGGCAATGGTACGAGTAGGACTCATTTTGCCCGATGGAAGCAGGGTGCGTATCTTTACAGTGCTATTCGCTGTAAGGGTAAAGGGTGATTCGTAACGAGGTGAATGGGCCGTGGGTTCGCTACCATCGAGGGTGTAGACCATGGTTTGGGGACGAGTAGTGGTAAATACCAGCTGGGTAGAGTCGACAAAAGCGACAAAGTTGCACGAGCCGTTGGGCTGTTCGGGTTGGGGAATGTGGTAGTTAATACCGTGTCCATCTAAGCGTACATAGGCGTTGTTGATGCGTCTCTCAAAATCGGCATAATCCTTTCGCGCTAGTGGGGTCCATCCTATCTCGGCTACCGCTAGGGCACGGGGATAGATGCGGTACTCCATGATATCGGTGGTATACATATACTCCGACCAGTTGTTGCACTGCACCCCTAGGATGTAGCTATCTTTGCCCAATCCTACCAGTGTATCGGGCACAGGATTGTACGCATACACCCTACTCAAGAGGTTGTATCCACCAATCGAGACAGGTTCTATTTTGGGATCGCCTTGAAATTGATCGAGGTACATCCCATTCACTCCGGGACTCATAATGACATCGTGGTTTTGGAGTGCAGCGGCAATGCCACCCTCCTCGCCTCGCCAAGACATAACGGTGGCGTTGGGGCTTAATCCACCCTCTAAAATCTCGTCCCACCCTATCAGCTTTTTACCATGCTTGGTCAGCACCTTCTCCATGCGTTGAATTACATAGCTTTGTAGGTACTCTTCGGCCGAGTGTGTTTTATCTCCTTTGATGCCTTCGGCTTTGATACGAGCTTGACAAGCGGGGCACGATTTCCACGAGGTTTTGGGGCACTCATCGCCTCCTACGTGAAAGTATTCGCTGGGAAAGAGGGGAATCATCTCTTCCATCACCCCTTCGAGGAAGGTGAACATATCCTCTTTACCGGGACACATTACAATATCTTCGATACCCCATAATATACGGGGGGTACCGGGCTCGCCTTTGCAAGATAGCTCGGGATAGGCAGCAATAGCAGCCATTTCATGCCCGGGCATCTCCAACTCAGGAATGACGGTTATAAAGCGTTCGGCGGCATAAGCTACCACCTCTTTAATCTCTTCTTGGGTGTAAAATCCACCATATTCATATCCCTCACCCTCTATGCGCTTGGCACCTACTTCGGTTAATTTAGGGTATCGTTTAATCTCAATTCGCCATCCTTGATCATCGGTAAGGTGCCAATGGAAGGTGTTCATCTTGAAGAGCGAGAGTACATCAATCTGCTTTTTAACACTCTCTACTGGAATAAAATGGCGACAGGGGTCGAGCATAAATCCGCGATACCCAAAGCGGGGTGCATCACTAATGGTGACACAGGGAGTACTCCACGTGAGGTTCTTTACGTGGGTGGGAGATTCCACCTCGGCGGGCAGGAGCTGCATAAAACTCTGCATGCCATAAAAGAGTCCTTGTGCCGTAGAGGCTTCGATGGTTACACTCGCTGTATCAACCACCAACCGATAGGCTTCGGTACTGGAGCGAAACGAGGGAACAATCTTCAGCGAAATAGAAGCCGAGGAGTCTGTGGTATGGATGGGAAGAGCCAAACCTGTCGATTTTTGTAACTTGGCAGCAAAAAAGGCTGCAACAGTTGCTGCTTCGGGAGTTGAAGCGTAAAAAGAAGTGTGGGAAGTTAACATAAAACGCCCCGCTTGCTGCTGCAATTCGAGGGGTTGGGGGATAATGTTAATGCCTTCGTTGTAACTTCTCTCCATCTCTGTAGCTACTCCACAAGAGCTAATAAGCCCCATGGCAGCAGCTATACACGCGGTGGTGATAAGCTTTTTCATGAAATGTGTTAATTAAATAAATGAATATAAGGTCTATAATTAATTGGGGGATCAATTACAGGCGTGCAATATAGTAAAAAAAAGGGGAAACACAACCTATTTGATCCACTCAATTTAACGATTTTCGCTACGAGAAAAGAAGATAATTAAACTTTTCTCTTTTTTTTAAAGGTTAAATTTGGAAGTATTAAAAATTGTACTACCTTTGCAGACGATAAAAGTAAAGCGATTTACATCTATCACGGGGGGTTAGCTCATCTGGCTAGAGCGTAACACTGGCAGTGTTAAGGTGATCGGTTCGAGTCCGATACTCTCCACCATTTTAAAGAGGTATATAGTTCACGCTATACACCTCTTTTTTTTGTTTATATGCGTTATACAACCGCTATATGGCACATTCTATCCCATCTACAACTATTCCCACTACTATTTCTACAACTACTACAGGCTATACACCTATAGCCTGTAAAGATGCTAGCCCAATAGTAAACCCATCATTTGAACCCAAAGCAAGTCTTTATACAGGAACTAACCCACTACTACAACCTATACACCTCACATCTCATTTAAGCAGAGAGTACTTTGAACGAGTTGCTTGCGATAAGAAAAGCTTTACTTTATAAGACGCTTACCTAAATAAAAAAAACAGAACAGCCCACTATAAATCGGGGTCGACTCTTTTACAAAGAATCGACCCCAATTTATAGTGAGCTGAAAAAAAGAGTTGATTACTCAGCAGCTTCTGTAGCCTCTTCAGTTGCATCAACAAATTCAGTAATTCCACTTTCAATCAATAGGTTGTACCAAGTAACCAATTTCTTGATATCACTGGTGTGCACACGGTCACGATCGTAAGCAGGAAGTACTTCAGCAAAAAAAGCGTGAAGCTCATCGGCAGAAGCTTTCTTTTGATCGATAGATGCTTTTGCACCATTCTCTTTTTGCTTCAATGACTCCAATACCTCGCTCAATGGCACCTCATCGCCATCTGTATACATAGCGATATCACCCAAAGAGATTACGCGCTCGTGCGAGTAAACAGGCATTCTTTTTTTAGTACCTACTGCTTCTACAATTAACATGTTCTTGCCTTGAGATAGCAAGTTATATAATCCAGGTTTACCTGAAACGGATAAAATAGTCTTCAACATACGTTCTTATTTCTTTTATAGATTTTGGGAGGCAAAAATACAACTCATGCACGAAACGCCCAAACATTTCCTTCTATTTTCTCTTTTTTAATGCTTCTACAAACGACTCCAACTGCGGAAGAAGTGCGGTTTCGGGTTCATTTAGTAGTACAAAATGGGCGCGTTTACGCTTCTCTGCTTCATCCATCTGCACCGCTATACGAGCCAACACTTGTTCCTGAGTAAGGTTGTCGCGCTTCATAGTCCGCTTCAAACGTAGCGGCAAAGGGGCATAGACCAACGCAACTGCATCAACCAAATTGTCAAAACCCGATTCATAAAGGATGGCCGACTCTAATCCCACGATGGGTAGGTGAGCCAACCGATGGACCCACTCTTCAAAATCGGCGCGTACACGGGGGTGAACAATAGCATTGATCTGCTTGAGGTGTAAAGGGTCCGAAAAGAGATAGGCACCCAGCAAAGGCTTGTTTAAGGCGCCATCTAGATAGACCTCTTCGCCTAGCAAGGCAACGAGCGACTCTTTGATTACCACATCTTCCACCATCAATCGCTTAGCCTCTACATCACTACAATAGATGGGAATACCCATTAAGCCTAAAAGGTGCGAAACGTAAGATTTTCCGCTTCCTATTCCTCCTGTTACAGCAAACTTAATCATGCTCTTCTTTTATAATACGTGGTTCAATCAAGAAATCAATCTCGGAAGGCGAAATACGTGGATAGCTTACAAAATGGGGCAAACTTTGCAACTTAACCCTACACTTACCAGTGGTACTATTGACTAAATCCTCGTACTCTACTCCGATAAAAAAATCATCGGACGTGATGGTTTTAAAGTAATTCAATCCTATCTGAAAGGTCACTTGCACCTTGGAAGGAAAGGTACGCAACAGCTTATCGGAAGGAAAATTGAGCCCTGTAATAGGTACTTCGACTGTTTTCTCGGCATAAATATCAACATCAACAGCAACCTGACAAGAGGATTCACTAATTCGTACTCCTTTAATAGGCAAGAAACCTACCTCAATACGCATAGAATCGGATATGTTGTGACGCTCAATGGGCTCTGTATAAATGGCAGTCAATGTATCCAAAATAGCCTTGGGAGCATAAACCAACACCGAATCGGGGCTACAAGAGATATCCGATATATAATATTGACGCTGGGTAGTAAAATCACCAGCCACCTTTATGGCTACTTGACGTGCCTCTCCCCTAGTATAGATATACCCAAGCGAATCGGGCAGTATAGAGGTGATTTTGGTTGTCTGATAAAGCTGGGCACTCACTCTTCGAGCTAGCGAAGCAGAAGAGAACCAAACCGACTCTCCCTCGTCACTATTTTCATCGAAATCAATAGCAATTGGATGAAGAGAGTGTCCAAGCAGGTAGTTAATCAACACGGTTCCCTTATCGACCACCACCATTTTAAGTTCACTCGGAAGATCTTGTGTAACCACTACATTACTAGGAACATTGCTTAAACGTATAGGAACAGAGAGCTCTGTTTCATAGGTGTCATTAAGCGTTTGTAGCAACCAGAAAGAGAAAGAGAGAAATACAAAAAAGAGAAAAATCAGAAGCTCCCGACCATTTTTATTGATCAAGGAGGTTCTGATTTGTTCTATTATCAGTGTGTAATAACGGGCTAAACTCCGCTTATCAAACATAGAGTCTATTTATTAGCTTGCTGAGTTGCAGCAGCATTGACGTAAACAGAATTTCTGTCAATCTTAATTTTTACACCCGAAGCAATTTCTAAAACGATTGTGCTCTCTTCTACTTCTTTGATTTTTCCGTAGATACCACCAGCAGTAATCACTTCTTGACCCACCTCTAGGTTTTTACGAAAAGCAGCAATCTCTTTTTGCTTCTTGTTTTGAGGGCGAATCATAAAGAAATACATAATGGCAAATACAGCCACCATCATAATCAAGAAAGAGTAATCAGCACCACCGGCTGCTTGTAAAAATAAAAAAGATAAGTTCATGCTATTTTATATTTTAGTTAATTCTAACGTTTGATACGTCCTATCTAAGTCAAAGCAAAGATATTAATTCTTAGCCAATTTATTCTCTCTTTTTAATTGTTTAACAATACCATCCAATGTACCGTTTACAAAACCACCACTTTTAGGTGTACTATAAAGCTTAGCAATCTCTACATATTCATTCAATGATACACTCACTGGAATATTAGGAAAGCTTAGAATTTCGGACAAAGCAATTTGCATAATAACCACATCCATAAAGGCTACACGATCCAAATCCCAATTACGGGTATTTTCACTGATTAAGTGACGGTAGTAATCCATGTTCATGATAGAACGACGGAATAGACGACTAGCAAACTCTCTATCTTCTTCGTCTTTAAACTCAGGCAACAACTCTTGTTTGGCACCCGCTGATGCTTCAAAACGCTTAATAGTTTTAAGTACAAACGTATCGACAATCTCTTTGTCATCGTTCCAATACAAGCTTTGCTCTTCCAATGTATCATCAAGTTCGGTACAGTTAGAAAGTATGCGCTTGTATATCTTACGCCACAAAGTACGATCCTCTTCGTAAGAATCCTCTTCGCTAGCCATATAAGCTTTATACTCTTCACTTTCGAATACCTTTTCGCACAACGATTTAATCAACTCAGGCTCGTTTTCCCACGTCTTCTTTTGACTCTCTACAAACTCTGTTAGCTGCTTGTTATTAGCCAGCTGAGCAATAAAAAGGTTATCTACAAACTTGGTGTTGGGATGAAGATCCTCTTGAGAGGGAAGCATTTTATTTTTCGCCGCTTCTTGTCTCTTTTGGGCATGTCTGGTAATTTCAACCATCAAAAGCAACAGGTAATTGTAAAGATCGTATGCTTTTGAAAGACTAAAAAACAACTCTTTCTCTGCTGTCTCTAAATTTTTACCTCCGTTTTGGTAATAGGCATAAATGATTTGAACTACCTTAAGGCGAATAAGAACTCTATTTATCATAACTCATGTAAGATTATTAATAAGCTGCAAAAGTAATGTTTTTTCAAAAATATCACCTAGTCGGGAGCCGCTTTTTTATGCTAATACTTACAAAACTTCGTAAAAGAGCCCCGACAATCGAAAGTTTCTACCTCATTTTTTGCCTATTTAAAAAAAAAGATTCAATTTTGAGGCCAATATACAAAACGAATAACCCGTCATGGAAGAAAATAAAAAGAGAAGCGGTACTGACATTGAAAAGGAGATTGTTTTCTCAAAAGCAATCAAAGCTGGAAAGCGTATCTATTATTTAGATGTGAAGAAGAATAGAAAAGAGGAGATGTTCTTAGCCATCACAGAGAGTAAGAAGGTTATTACAGGCGATGATGCACAAGTAAGCTTTGAAAAGCACAAAATATTTCTCTACAAAGAGGATTTTGAGAAATTCTCTACTGGTTTACAAGAGGCTATTCAGTTTATAACGGATGAGCAAGGCACATTCAACCGACCCAATTACCCTGAAGAGACAGTGTTGGGAGATGATGAAATTAAAATTGACTTTGATTTTTAAAAATCAGACCTATAGAAGCTTTTTTTAAAGGCCTTTCATTCAAAAAAATGGGAGGCCTTTTTCGTATCTTACAAAAAGAGTTGTATCTTTGCACCGCTTTTTAAGGCATCGAGTGATTTATCACATCGTGTGATGGCGGATTAAGCAGAAATTACTTAATTTAGAGTAACACAAAAAAATTAAAGAATGAAATCAATTGAAATCAAAGGTACTGTAAGAACAGACCTAGGAAAAAAAGCAACTCGTGAGTTGCGCAAGAGCGAAGGTGTACCATGTGTATTGTACGGAGTAGCAAAAGATGAAAAAGGATTGCCTACTGCAGTTCACTTTACAGTAACAATAGACGGTCTTCGTGGATTAATCTACACACCTAACATCTACCTAGTAAACCTTGACATCGATGGTACTGTAGTTACAGCGATCTTGAAAGACCTTCAATTTCACCCAGTAACTGACGCAGTTCTTCACGTTGACTTTTTACAAGTGGAAGAAGACAAACCTATCATCATGCAAGTTCCTGTACAATTGGAAGGTCTTGCTGAAGGTGTACGCGCCGGGGGTAAATTGGCTTTGCAATCTCGCAAACTTAAAGTTAAAGCATTGTACAACGCAATTCCAGAGCGCTTGACAGTAGACGTTACTCCACTTGGTTTGGGTAAAACTGTACAAGTTGGTGAATTGAGCTACGAAGGTTTGGAATTGATGGATTCTAAAGATGCAGTAGTTTGTGTGGTTAAATTGACTCGTGCAGCTCGTGGTGCAGCGGCTAAAGGTAAATAACCAACAGCTAACTTTTAATCCGTATCAATGAAATATTTGATTGTAGGGCTGGGTAATATTGGTGCAGAGTACCACAATACCCGCCACAACATAGGATTCAATGTATTGGACGCCCTTGCAAAGGCGTCCAATCTTGTTTTTACAGATGGCCGTTACGGAGCAACCACTAAACTCTCTATCAAAGGAAGACAGCTTTTATTCTTAAAGCCATCTACCTACATGAATTTAAGTGGAAATGCGGTACGCTACTGGATGCAACAAGAGAAAATACCCTTGGAGAATGTGTTGGTAATTGTAGACGATCTAGCACTCCCTTTTGGAACCTTACGCTTAAAAAGCAAAGGAAGTGATGCAGGGCACAATGGACTAAAACACATTGCAGCCATCTTAGGAACACAAAACTATGCAAGACTTAAATTTGGCATAGGAAATGATTTCCCCAAAGGAGGACAAGTAGATTTTGTATTGGGACACTTCACCGACGAAGACATGAAAACCATGAACGAACGGGTAGAAATGGCCGGAGAAATCATTAAAAGCTTCTGCCTAGCAGGTATAAGCATTACAATGAACCAATTTAACAAGAAATAGAGATGGGAGAAGCGAGAGTTGATAAATGGACTTGGGCTGTACGTATATTTAAAACAAGAACCGTTGCAGCCGATGCGTGTAAAAAAGGGCGAATCAGCATCAATGGAAGCCAAGTTAAACCTTCACGAATGGTCAAAGTGGGCGATGTGGTACAAGTACGCAAGCCACCTATCACCTACTCGTTCAAAGTACTACAAGCTATTGAGAAGCGCGTAGGGGCTAAACTGGTGCCAGAGGTTATGGAGAATGTCACTACACCCGAACAATATGCACTATTGGAACAGACACAAGCTGCAGGATTTATTGATCGTGCACGAGGAACAGGTAGACCCACCAAAAAAGATCGCCGCAGCATAGAGGACTTTGTTGACCCTACGCTAATGGGTGATGACTTCGATTTTGAATTTGACTTTGAGGGAGAAGAGTAATCCAAATCCTCACACCTCCTTAGCCTCCGAAAGAGACTGCCCTTGCCATTTAAGATAGCCATCCATTATTTGATTAGCGACTAATTAAATAGCGATTAGAGCAAAAGAAATAACTAAAAAAGGTCCTCTTGAAGTATAATTTCAAGAGGACCTTTTTTAGTTATTTATCAAAGTTGTCTTACACCAAGAAACCTAACAAGATACCAGCAGCAACGGCCGAGCCAATTACACCAGCTACGTTAGGACCCATAGCGTGCATCAACAAATAGTTGGTAGAGTCATACTCCAAACCTACCACTTGCGAGATACGAGCCGAATCGGGCACTGCAGAAACACCTGCATTACCAATCAATGGGTTAATCTTATTGTCTTTTGAAAGAACCAAGTTGAACAACTTCACGAACAACACACCCGATGTAGTAGCGATGATGAACGAGAAGGCACCCAAACCAAAGATTTTAATAGAATCTAAAGTCAAGAACTCAGAAGCTTGCGTAGAAGCACCCACTGTCAAACCAAGAAGGATAGTAATCACATCAATCAATGGTCCACGAGCAGTCTCGGCCAAACGACGAGTTACACCGCTCTCTTTAAGCAGATTTCCGAAGAATAACATACCCAACAAAGGCAAACCCGAAGGAACCAAGAAGGTAGTTAACAACAAACCTACGATAGGGAATACCACTTTCTCTGTGTGAGAAATAACGCGTGGAGCTCTCATACGGATGGTACGCTCTTTGTGTGTAGTCAACGCACGCATAATAGGCGGTTGAATAACAGGCACCAGCGCCATGTAAGAGTAAGCCGACACAGCAATTGCACCCATCAAGTTAGGAGCCAATTTAGAAGATAAGAAGATCGCTGTAGGACCATCCGCACCACCAATGATACCAATTGCACCCGCTTGCATAGGATCAAATCCTAGTGCCAAAGCAATCATGTAAGCACCGAAGATACCAAACTGGGCTGCTGCACCAATCAACATCAATTTAGGATTTGAAATCAAAGCCGAGAAGTCGGTCATGGCTCCAATACCCAAGAAAATTAACGGTGGATACCACCCTTGTGTTACCCCTTGATAGAGGATATTCAAGACCGAACCATCTTCGTAAATACCAATCTTCAGACCCGCCTCCATATTGAAAGGAATATTACCAATCAACATACCAAAGCCAATGGGGATAAGAAGCATCGGTTCAAAATCCTTAGCAATAGCCAAGTATATAAAAACCAAGCCGATTACGATCATAAAGAAGTGCTGAATGGTAGCATTCGCAAATCCAGTATAAGTCCAAAAATCGCTTAGGTTTTCAACTAGAAAGTTTACAAATTCTCCCATATTATTCGATAATTACAAGGTCATTACCCTCAAGAACAGACGAACCCTTCTCTACACAGATAGAGGCAATCTTACCATCTCTGTCGGCATTGATGTTATTTTCCATCTTCATTGCCTCAAGAATAAGTACAGTTTGTCCTTTTTTTACCACATCGCCTACATTTACCTTAAGCTCAAGGATAACACCAGGAAGTGGAGATTTCACAGCACCCTTACCTGCTGCAGGTTTAGCTACTGGAGCGGCTGCTTTAGGGGCAGCGGCACGAACCACTGGACGTGGAGCAGCCTCTTTTTTCTTAGGTTCCATCTCTACTTTGTACGAAGTACCGTTTACTTCTACGTGAGCAATATTATCATCAATTTCGCCAATCACAACCGTATAAGGGTTGCCGTTGATTTTATATTTATATTCTTTCATTGTTGTAAATCGTTTAATAAAGGATAATTATTTTCTAGGTGTTTCACGAAGGGTATAAATCTTAGAGCTCCATGGAGAGTAGGTACGTTTTACACGCGTAATGGTAAGAACGGTATCCTCCACGTCGTGTACTTCGTCTTTCATCTCGTGTAGCGCCAAACCGATAGCAGCAAAGATCTCGCCTGGAGCTTCACCCAAGCGTTTCTCTTTAGCCTCTTTCAAGTCGGTGATTCCTTTGGCTCTCATCGCATTGCGTTTGCTTAGGCGAACAGCCAAATTACCAATCATTTTATACAAAACGAAAAGTAGAATCAAACCACAAAATACCACACTCATAGCCGAGATAGCCATACCAAAACCTGAGCCATCAAATGCTTGGAACTTCTCCATCTTGGCATTGCTGTCAATAGTTTTGTTGTTGGTACTTGGCGTTACATAGTACTCACCATCTCCATTCTTTACTTCCCAATTACTATCAGCATCACTTACACGTGCGTAGGATTGATTTGCCTGAAGTTTACCTGCTGGAATCGTAATTTGATCCATCAATTTATTTCCCGAATCAAACAATCCAATCCAATTGGTTGTGGCAGGATTCAATAAGAAGTTAGTATGGAAAGTACCACGTTTAGGATCTGCATCGGCATAAAAAAGAACATGTTGACGAGGTTTAATCAACGTCAATACATCTCCCTTTGGAATGCTATAGGTTACCGTATCGCCTGGAGTACTACTCACCTTAAGTAGGCACGATGCTAAATCGGCACTACCAAATGATTTATTGAACACCTCAATCCATGCACTGTGATTGCCATAATCATCTTGCCAGCTAGTACCATTTTCAATCATCACCTCATTCAGAATGAGACGCGTATTGGGCTGCTGCTCTTTGCACGAGCTAAAGAGTACGGCAACGAACAAAGAGAGAAATATTCCAATTTTTGTTTTATTCATAATCTTCTAATTTGAATGTGTATTACAATGGAATATTACCATGCTTTTTCGCTGGATTACTCACTTTCTTGGTTTGCAACTGTTGAAGTGCACGGATAATACGGAAACGAGTATTTCTTGGTTCAATTACATCATCAATATAGCCATATTTAGCTGCATTGTAAGGATTAGCAAACAACTTGTTGTATTCTGCTTCCTTATCGGCTAAGAATTGAGCGGGATCCTCTTGACCTTTTGCTTCGCGTGCATAAAGCACCTCTACAGCACCGGCACCACCCATTACAGCAATCTCGGCAGAAGGCCATGCATAGTTCATATCACCACGCAATTGCTTACAGCTCATTACAATGTGCGAACCACCGTATGATTTACGTAACGTAACGGTTACTTTAGGCACAGTAGCTTCGCCATACGCATAAAGCAATTTAGCACCGTGAAGAATTACCCCATTGTACTCTTGACCTGTACCAGGAAGGAATCCAGGAACATCTACCAACGATACGATAGGAATATTGAAGGCATCACAGAAACGTACAAAACGACCCGCTTTACGAGAGGCGTTGCTATCAAGTACACCTGCCAAATATTTAGGTTGGTTAGCCACGATACCTACAGACTGTCCGTTGAAACGAGCAAAACCGACAATGATATTTTTCGAGTAGTCAGCTTGCACCTCAAGGAACTCACCGTTATCAACAATAGCACCAATTACTTCGTACATATCGTACGCTTTGGTAGCGCTATCAGGAATAATTTCGTTCAATGAATCTTCCAAACGATCAATTGGATCGACACAATCTACATAAGGAGCCTCTTCTAAGTTATTTTGTGGAATAAAGCTAATTAGTTTACGGATCAAAGCCAAACCTTCTTCTTCTGTCTTTGCTGTAAAGTGAGTAACCCCCGATTTAGTAGAGTGTACGCTAGCACCACCCAAATCCTCTTGTGTTACATCTTCGCCTGTTACCGTTTTAACTACTTTAGGACCAGTAAGGAACATGTACGAAGAGCCTTCCATCATCAACGTAAAGTCAGTCAAAGCTGGAGAGTAAACTGCCCCCCCTGCACAAGGACCGAAGATACCCGAAATTTGAGGAATAACCCCCGAAGCAAGGATGTTACGTTGGAAAATTTCTGCATAACCAGCTAGTGCATTGATACCCTCTTGGATACGTGCGCCACCCGAGTCATTGATACCGATACAAGGTGCACCCATGCTCAAGGCTTTGTCCATAATCTTACAGATTTTCAAAGACATTGTTTCAGAAAGCGAACCTGCAGCTACGGTAAAGTCTTGTGCGAACACATAGATTAAACGACCTTCAATCGTACCACAACCCGTTACTACACCATCACCAGGGTAGTGTTTTTTCTCCATACCAAAGTTGGTACAACGGTGTTCTACAAACATGTCCATCTCTTCGAAGCTACCTTCGTCAAGAAGCATTGCGATACGCTCACGAGCGGTAAATTTGCCCTTTTCGTGTTGTTTAGCAATCGCTTTCTCACCCCCACCTAAGCGTGCAGCTGTGCGGCGGTCTATCAATTCTTTTATTTTATCAAGTTGATTACTCATCTTTTTGAATTATTTAGAAGTAAATTATTGGATTATTTTTCACACAACTCAGTCAATACGCCTTGAGTTGATTTAGGGTGCAAGAATGCAATGTTTAAGTTCTCTGCTCCTTTGCGGGGTGCTTTGTCAATTAAGCGAACACCTGCCGCTTCCATTTCTACCAATGCACCTGCTACGCCATCTTCTACAGCATAAGCTATGTGGTGTACACCTTGGCCTCTATTCTCGATAAATTTAGCAATCGTACTTTCGGGCGATGTAGGCTCGAGTAACTCTATTTTTGTATCACCTACCTGCAAAAAAGCTGTTCTAACCTTTTGATCTTCTACTGTCTCAATGTTGTAACAGGTTAGTCCTAATACTTTTTCGTAGTAGGGCAATGCCTCTTCAATACTACTAACCGCAATTCCTAAATGCTCAATGTGTGAGATTTTCATAAAAATTATTGTTTAAAAGATTGATATTATTATCTTTGTTTTTTTATACAAAACCGCACAAAGAAAGTGATTTTGCGATTAATAAGGAAATATTTCTTCAATTTTATTTCATTATAAATGAGTTCATATTCTATTCTTCACACTTACACAAACAATGTTAATTTATTCTATTTCAGCTTCATACTTACATTTTCAAACTCAACAACTACTTTATTGCACCTTTTGTCTTGTTTTGAGCATAAAAGAGTCAAAAAATGGCAATCCAACAAAACTATTTGCGACTAACCATTTATAAAAAATCTCTTTAAAGCAAACACCACCTCCTTACTACTTCTACTCCATGGCTAGTTACTGTACCAGCTTAATTAAAGGTACAATTGGACAGACTACAGCTATCTATCCAATAAAATAGAGCATCAGCGATTAAGTAGTGAATAGAAAACTTAAGGCTACTCACTGACCAACTCCTCCTTTTTTTGTAGATTTGCAAAAAAACAAGAGTACCATTATGAGCAACTTCAGTGAATTGATAAAAAGCAGACGCAGTGCGCGCAAGTTTACCGAACAAGAGCTAACCCAAGAAGAGGTGGTAACCCTTCTAAAGGCTGCCCTTATGTCGCCCACTTCTAAACGCACCAACTGCTGGCAGTTTATTGCCATTGACAACAAAGAGACCCTCTTAGCCCTCTCTAAATGCAAAGAGAAGGGAGCCGATTTCTTAAAAGATGCTGCCCTAGCCATCGTTGTAACGGGCGATCCTTTAACAAGTGATGTCTGGATTGAAGATACCTCCATAGCCTCACTCATGATTCAGCTACAAGCCGAAGATTTGGGATTGGGTAGCTGCTGGATTCAAGTACGCGAACGTTTTACCGCTACAGGCATGGCATCCGATGAGTATGTACATGGATTGCTAGAGATTCCTTTGCAGTTGCAAGTTCTTTCGGTTATTGCCATTGGCCACAAAGCCATGGAGCGCAAGCCCTTTAACGAAGAGCACCTACAATGGGAGAAGATTCACCTTAATAAATATGGCCAACAGTGAAAATCGTTTTTATTGGCGCAGGCAATGTAGCCACACACCTTAGCAGTGCCTTGCAACAAGCAGGGCACTCCATCGTTCAGGTTTATAGTTATACCGAAACATCGGCAGCAACCTTAGGCAACCTGTTGCAAACATCCTATACGACCCACATAGATGTTATAGTGAGAGATGCCGATCTCTACATCTTATCGGTTAAAGATGCCGTACTAGAAGCGTTGATTCCACAACTAACCAAGGGACGCGAACAAGCTTGCTTTGCACACACCGCAGGTAGCCTCCCCATGAGCCTTTTTGAGGGATATGCTACCCACTACGGCGTATTTTACCCCATGCAGACTTTTAGCAAAGAGCGAGCAGTAAACTTTCAAACCGTTTCACTCTTCATTGAGGGAAACACACCACAAGTTACAACGCAACTCAAAAGCTTAGCTAGCGAAATATCTCCCTTAGTATACGAAGCCTCCTCTACCCAGCGTGCCTATTTACATGTAGCAGCCGTATTTGCTTGCAACTTTACCAACCACATGTACACGCTTTGTGCATCCGTTCTAGAGGAGCAACAATTACCCTTCTCATCTATGCTTCCGCTGATAGACGAAACGGCTCGCAAGGTGCACCATCTTCGTCCGCAAGCTGCACAAACAGGACCAGCAGTTCGTGGAGATTGGAATGTGATAAACAAGCATGTAGAGATGTTGGCTAATCAACCCAACTTACAAGCTATCTATAAAGAGTTAAGTGAATCAATTGATAAGCAACAAAAATAGCAGGCTGCCTACCAAATAAACTCACCACCTATTTATTATGCCCACTTGCTATACTACTACACACTACCATATCAGTAGATGGGCAAACATAAAGATTAAAGCTATAATGAAAAGCACCTGCTATACCACTACGCACGATGATATTAGCAGAGGTACCATATTCACAATAAATGGCTAAACATTCCATTTTATCAGAAAAAAAATAAGAGATCATGATCAATTACGATTTAAAAAAGATAAAAGCGGTAGTATTCGATGTTGATGGAGTACTAAGCAACGACGTAGTCTACCTACACCCCTCGGGCGAGCCGATGCGATCGGCCAACATCAAAGATGGATACGCCCTGCAACTCGCTGTAAAAAGCGGACTGATAGTCTCCATTATTACGGGAGGAAAAACAGAAGCGGTACGCATCCGCTACGAAGCGTTGGGCATCAAAGATGTTTACATGGGTGCTGCCGTAAAGATGAAAGAGTACACTCACCTGCTAGAGAAATATGGATTAAACCACGAAGAGGTACTCTACATGGGCGATGATATACCCGATTACGAAGTAATGAAAGCGTGCGGACTCCCCTGCTGCCCCTGCGATGCAGCACCAGAGATTAAAGAGGTAGCCAAATACATTTCGCACCGTAAAGGGGGCGAAGGGTGTGGTCGCGATGTAGTAGAGCAGGTACTGCGAGCACAAGGTAAATGGATGGCGAACGAAAAAGCTTTCGGCTGGTAATAACTGGTAAGCACTAAAAGCAGCAGTCACTACTCCTTTTTATCTATATGATACCTATCCTTAACAGTTACCCACGGAAGATTTAAACTGCGGCCATCTTTACGCTTGATTTCTTGTCTGTTTTTTCTTTCGACAACTTGCTATAAATTCAAAATAGCTTCTAAATATAAGCAACATGTTACATAACTTAGAGAACTATAAAATTATACTAGCCTCTCAATCACCTCGACGCAAAGAGCTTCTGGCTGGATTAGACCTTGCCTTCGAAGTAAGAGTCTTAGCCGATGTTGACGAGAGCTATCCCACCCACTTAGCGGGCGAAGAGATTGCCGCTTACATTGCTACTGCCAAGGCAAAAGCCTATCTACAAACCATGCAACCCGATGAATTGGTTATTACCGCCGACACCATTGTCTGCCAATCAGGAGAGGTGTTGGGCAAGCCCACCGATGCTCAAGAGGCTAAGCAGATGCTTCGCACCCTTTCAGGGAAGAGACATCAAGTCTTTACGGGAGTATGTTTGGTATCGACCACTTTCCAGAAACTCTTTGTAGCAGCTACCCATGTTACCTTTGCCACCCTCTCCGAAGAAGAGATTACTTATTATGTAGAGAAGTATAAACCCATGGACAAAGCGGGATCATACGGCATTCAGGAGTGGATAGGCTTTATAGGAGTGGAACAGATTGAGGGAAGCTATTTCAATGTAATGGGACTACCCGTACAACGACTTTATACGGAATTAAAGAAAATTTAAAAGGAGTTCTTCGCACTACTGTACGATACACCACGTAAATAACTGAGCGTAAAGAGCTAGAAAGTAGAATAGATAAACCCTAAATGAGGTAGCTACATAGCGACCCCAATCAAAGTCCACACCATTGAGGATTGGAGATAACAACCAATCTCGATTAGCCCTAGTATCCTCTTGCATTGAAAAACCTATGAGGTATCTCAATGTAAGGGGATAATTTCATCTATAAAAAGGAAGTAGAATAATTAAAAAGAGGCACACATTCGGCGGCTAGTTTCACCTATAAAAAGAAAGTAGAAGGATTGCTTGAAAAGCAAAAAAAGAGACGCACATTCGGCGGCCAATTTCACCTAAATAAATGTAGAAGAGAGGACAATGAACTAAGGAAGGAGCAGCTTCCGCTAGTTAATGCCAACCAAAAAAGAGTAGTCAAGATTAAAATACCACCCTCTTTTTGCCAAATAGCCTCGGCAAAAAAGAGGGTTAACTTTTTCGTAGTTAAAATAGAATGTGTATATTCGCACAACTTACTTATTGTACTTTTTACGAAAACAATTAAATCTACTAGCATGAAAAACAAGCCAAACAATTGGTATTTACTAGGAGTCGTATCAGTCGCCATTCTGGGCGGATTACTCTTTGGTTACGACACAGCCGTCATCTCGGGAGCCGAGCAAGCACTACAAAAACATTTAGGACTCGACGCCTTTTGGCACGGAGTTACCGCTTCAAGTGCACTTATTGGGTGTATTATAGGTAGCGCCTTTTCAGGAGTATTGGCTTCTCGATTGGGCCGCCGCAACTCGTTGCGCATTGCTGCCCTCCTCTTTTTCTGTTCGGCTTGTGGCTCTTACTACCCCGAATTTCTATTCTTCGACAAAGGAGACACCTCTATACAACTCATCATTGCATTCAATCTTTACCGCATCATTGGGGGTATTGGTGTAGGATTGGCTTCGGCTGTCTGCCCCATGTACATAGCCGAAGTAGCTCCCTCCGAAATTCGTGGCAAGTTGGTTTCGTGCAACCAGTTTGCCATTATTTTTGGTATGTTGGTAGTCTACTTTGTGAACTACCTTATTAAACAAGATATGAGCGAAGAGGTATTGGTATCCGATGGATGGCGCTACATGTTTGCCTCAGAGGTAGTTCCTGCAGCCATCTTTGGCTTACTCCTCTTCTTGGTGCCCAAAACACCTCGCTATTTGGCTATGACCAACCAAGATGAGAAGGCACTCCAAGTATTAACCAAAATCAATGGGCTAGAGAAAGCTCGTACTATCTTGAGTGAAATCAAGGCAGTAAGCAGCGAGAAGACCGAAAAACTATTCACCTACGGAGCAACCGTTATTCTGGTAGGTATCTTGCTCTCGGTCTTCCAACAAGCCATTGGTATCAACGCCGTGCTTTACTATGCCCCCCGTATTTTTGAAAAACTAGGTGGTGGTGGCGATGGTATGATGCAAACCGTTATCATGGGGGTAGTCAACATTCTCTTTACCCTTATTGCTATCTTTACCGTAGAGAAGATGGGGCGCAAACCCCTCCTTATTATCGGCTCTATCGGCATGGCAGTAGGCGCCTTTAGCGTAGCCATTTGTGAGCAATTCCAACTAGGAGGGTTACTACCCGTAATTTCTATCATTGTTTATGCTGCCTTCTTCATGATGTCTTGGGGCCCTATTTGCTGGGTATTGATTGCCGAAATTTTCCCCAACACCATTCGTGGCAAAGCCATTGCCATAGCAGTAGCCTTCCAATGGATTTTTAACTACATTGTATCTTCTACCTTCCCAGCCATGTACGAGATGAGTCCCATCTTTGCCTACGGCCTATACGGAGCTATCTGCGTCATCTCGGCCCTCTTTGTCTGGAAGATGGTGCCCGAAACCAAAGGAAAGACCTTAGAAGATATGACCCGCCTATGGAAGAAGAGCTAATGAGTTACTCACTCCCCACGACAAAGAGTATAAGATTCTATTAAAGAATCTTATACTACCTATTCGTCAACCATTTGGTTGCAACCCATTCGTAGACCATTGGTAGCAGCCCAATCGACCATTGCCCCAGCAGTATCCACCACAAACACCTACCTATACGACGTAGAGACCATAGCTGGAGAAAACTACACATTTACTGCTGGAGAGAGTGCTACCCAATAACAATCGCCGTAAAGATTAAATTGTAAAAAAGATAAATGGATAGTAGCACAAAAAGAAATAGTATATCTTTGCAACCATTGGTATGCACAATAGTCATTTAAAGAGCTATCAGCAAGATATAGCACAATTAAAGAGGGAGCCATGCAAGCCAGGGCCCCCTCTGATTGTTTCATCACGTAAGTAGCACGCTTTAAAAATAGCTAAAAGAACCAATATATAGAGCAAACAAAGAGAGGCATGAAATATCAAGTAGAGGGAAAAATTGTAGACATTATAGGAAGAGAAATCTTTGAAGGATCCATTCAAATAGAACATGGAGTCATTACGCAGATTAAGCGGCATCCAGTAACAGCAACCAGCTACCTGATGCCCGGTTTTATCGATGCACACATGCACATCGAGAGCACCATGATGACCCCCGAAAGCTTTGGTTGGATGGCCATCCAGAATGGAACCATAGCAGTCGTATCCGATCCACACGAAATAGCCAATGTGATGAATGTGGAGGGAATAGAATATATGGTAGAGAGTGCTAAAAAAGCACCCTTCCATTGCTTCTTTACCATCCCCTCGTGTGTACCAGCTACCCCTTTTGATGCAGCAGGTGGAATCATTGATTCTACACAAGTAGCCACGCTAGCAGCCAGCAACCAGTTTGTTGGACTCTCGGAGGTAATGGACATTCCTGGAGTTGTAAACCAAAATAAAGAGGTGATGGCCAAGCTAGCCGCTGTTCGCCACCAAGGGCTCCCTATTGATGGGCATGCTCCCCTGCTTCGAGGCGAGCAACTTAGAACCTATGCTAGCCACGGTATTACAACCGATCACGAATCGAGCTCGCTCGAAGAGGCCATGGAGAAGATAGCGCTAGGCATCAAAATCCAGATACGCGAAGGGAGCGCTGCGCGCAATTACGAAGCACTACACCCCTTAATAGAGAGCCACCCCAGCAAGGTGATGTTCTGTACAGACGATTCCCACCCCCACGAAATAATAGAGAAACGCAATGTCAGAGCAATGGTTATTCGCTCCATAGCTCATGGGTACAACCCTTTTGATGTCTTAAAGATAGCCTGCATCAACCCCATAGAGCATTACAAGCTGCCAGTAGGAGGCCTACAAGTAGGTGACAAGGCCGACTTTATTGTAGTAAAAGATTTAGTCAATTTTGAACTAGAGCAACTCTATCTGGGTGGCCAAGAACAATTAAGCAGAGTCGCTCCGAGCCAAAAAGCAACTCCCATCAACCAATTTAATTTGGAAAAGATAACTGCTACTGCACTTCAAAAAGAGGTAACAGGCACCATTCCTGTGATAGCATTGGTAAAAGATGAACTTACAACCCTCGTAGGAAGCTACACCCCCCAAGAGGCAGTGGCCAACCTAGAGTCCGATTTAGAAGAAGATATCGTAAAAATAGTCTATATCAACCGCTACAACAACGGAACCCCGCAGGTAGCCTTTTGCAAAGGATTTCAACTAAAGAGAGGAGCTTTGGCTAGCTCCGTCTCACACGATTCGCACAACATCATTGCCGTGGGGTGCTCAGACCAAGAGATTGCCCAAGCCATCAATGCACTCATTGAGGCAAAAGGGGGAGTTGCAGTAACCTGCCAAGGAGATACAACCTTGTTCCCACTACCCATTGCCGGTATCATGAGTGACCAACCAGGAGCAGAGGTTTCACAAGCCTACCTGCAACTAGAAGAGGCGGTACACCAAACAGGCTCCACACTCGAAGCACCACTCATGACCCTCGCCTTTATGTCACTCATCGTGATACCCCAACTAAAGTTGGGCGAGAAAGGACTCTTTCATTACGAGCGATTTGAGTGGTTAGAGAGCCCACTACCCCATCAATGAATCAGAAAAAACAGAGCCTAAACCCCTCTTCTCCTGCACCATTGATTAATTGGCAGAAGCTGCTTAAAAGAGGGTATTTATTTAATTGAATATTTCCCTTAAAAATAATAGAGAAAAAGGATTCTATTATGAGAAGAATAACTACTTTTGCGCCACTAAATTTAAACTCGCATAGAGTTGTAGTTTCCATACAACTCCACTAAGGGGATAAAGCAGTCTTCTTACTGCCACCTCTATACAATTAAACACAATTGATTAAATTTAAATGAAAAAAGTATGTATGGCAGCCATGGTATGGGCTGCTGTGTTGGCTAGCTGCACACCAACCGTTAAAAAACAAGTTGCAGGAGATGTTATAGAGACACACGTACTTCATACCAAAGACGTTGCCGCACTTACTCCAGACTCTGTAATCTCACTTCTCAAAGAGGGAAATGAACACTTCACTTCAAGCCACTTAAGTTCGCGCGATGCCATGGCACAACTCATGGAGTCGGCCGAAGATGGACAAGCCCCCATGGCTATTGTACTATCGTGCATCGATTCACGCGTTCCAGTAGAGATGATTTTTGACAAAGGATTGGGCGATCTATTTGTAACCCGCGTAGCAGGCAATGTAGTGAGCCCCGATGTACTAGGAAGCATGGAATATGCTTGTGAGCACTCTGGCTCAAAAGTAGTAGTGGTATTGGGACACGAATGTTGCGGTGCCGTACACTCGGCTTGCGAGGGAGTACAAGCAGGTAACATGACCCAGATGCTCGATAAAATTAAGCCTGCCATTGACAGTTGCTGCACAGCTGGACACGACTTACACAGCACCCAATTTGAGAATGAAGTGGTTTACAAGAATGTAAAAAACATGATTGACCGCATTCACCACGAAAGCGAAATACTAGCCGAAATGGAAGCACACGGTGAAATAAAAATTGTGGGAGCGGTATTTAATCTACATACAGGCGTAGTAGAGTTTATTTAGTGATCTTTTTAGACTCCTACAAGAAGATCAGCAAATAGCGAACATCTAGTTAGAGAAAACGACTCTACCCAAAGAGCTAAAATAGAATTTCCCCACTGCTACAGATTGAGCATAGCAGTGGGGAACCTCTTTATAAGAGGATTTTGAATTTACCTATGCAACACCAACATTGATTGCCCAATAGGAGAAATTTGACAGAGCTTAAGAAAGCATTGGTACAGTATGCAATGAGAATAGCGTTCAGTAATAAAACAAAGAAGAAAAAGCAATCACACAAAGAAACGACTGAAATAGAAAAGCACTTTATTACTTCCTTTTTTTGTTGTATCTTTGTTCCATTGAATTAAAAAAGAATAACATGGGCATATTTTCAAAGCTGTTCGGAAAAAAAGAGGCCGAAGGCGAACCAGTTAAAGTGGTAGGTGGAATGGAAGATTTTATGACACTTATCCGTGTCTATTATCAATCGGTATTGGCTAGTCAGATAGGAATCACCAATCCTAATTCACTTCCCGATATGGCAGCCTTCAAGCGCAGCCTAAAAATTCCAACTCAAAATAACAAATTGGGAATTGCAGAGCGCTCTCGATGCAAGAAGATGTTGACTGAACTTTATGGTTTAAGTGATGCTTTCTTTAAAGAGATTGATCAATCTATTAAGAAGAACTGCAAGAATGTAAATCAGGTACAAGGCTTCCTATTCATGTTCCAAGGCTTTAGCAACGATCTACTCATGGTAGTGGGTAACTTGATGCAATGGAAACTACGCCTTCCAGGATTCATGAAAGGAGTGTTACGCACCATGACCGAGAAAACTGTGCACGATGTTTTAACCAAGGTAAGCTTTGACGATGACAGCGTACACAAAACCTCATTGGCTATTCGTAAATACCAAGTTTCATTGGGCTATTCAGAAAAGTGGATTACAGAGTATGTATACCACATCTTAATGCTAGCAAAGAAAGAGCCAAAACCAAAGGGGTAAGAAATAGGTTGAATTGAAAAAAGGGACTCCTTATAGTAAATAGAGAGAGTCAAAAAGCAAGTAGATTCAGACCAAGGCTAAATAAAAATAGGGCCGTATAAAACCTACTGATTGTAGGTTTTATACGGCCCTATTTTTATTTCCGATCAATATCCAGTGTATAGCATTTCGTAACTCTAGGCTCTACGGAGATTTTCACCACCCCAAGAGGTGGTAAGATATCCACCTCATTACTTTCTATTACTCTACACTACACCAAGAAGAGAGAGACAGGCTGGTTTTAGGATTAACCTAGCAGAGAGGTATTAATAGGCGTGATCATCATTCTTTAACTCCTCTTTGGTTATTTGCCTAATATCAATGGCTCTCCATGCATAGACAATATAGGCTATCACAAAAGGCACTATCAACGATACATAAGCCATCGTACGCAAGGTAAATTCACTAGAGCAGCTATTACTCAAGGTAAGCGAACTCTGTAAATCGACATTGGATGGATAGTAAGCTGTACCATTATACCCCACCACCAGTAGCAAAGACAAAACAGTACAAACACTCCCTATACCAGCATACCAGATACCATCAGTGGCCTTCCGGCTAAATATACCTCGCCCTATTCCTACCAGAACAGCCACTACCCCCGCTAAAAAGAGAAGAGCCAAGAGTGGCATCTCCACAAAATTGAGCGCATACTTATAAGGAGCTAAATAGATTTGCTCGGTACTAGGCGAAACAGCATAGCCACTCTTAAGCAGCGTGCGAATAACAAATGCTAGAAAGAAAATCAGAAAAGGAATGGCATCTATAATCAATTGTCTGCGACACTTTAGCATAAGCTTTCTATCATAGATGCTATTGATAAAATAGAGGTTGCCTAAAAGACGAGAAAGGAAGAAAACAGCCAATCCCAAAGCTAAATTCCAAGGATCGAGCAGCGCATCTAATCCGTGAGAGGCATTGGCCCAATGGCTAATTACAGGCATTGAATCGCTTAGAATATTCTCCTTATTGACCACAAAATTAGACCCATTGAAGAAGGTAGCTACTGCACCACCCAGCAATAACGGACCCACCACACCATTCACAACCAAAAAGGTTTGATAGGTACGTTTGCCTAACAAATTCCCCAATTTAGATTGAAACTCGTACGAAACAGCTTGCAACACAAAACTAAATAGAATAATCATCCAAAGCCAATAAGCACCCCCAAAGCTGGTACTGTAAAAGAGAGGAAACGATGCAAAAAAGGCACCGCCAAAGGTCACTAAAGTGGTAAAAGTAAACTCCCATTTACGCCCTGTAGCATTGACTAATAACTGACGATCTTCGTCGGTACGCCCCAAGGTGAAGAGCAGGGAGTTCCCCCCTTGCACAAAGAGTAGAAAAACAAGTAGAGAACCTAGTAGAGAGACTAAGAACCACCAGTATTGTTGTAAAAATTGATAATCCATATCGTATAGTTTAAAATGCATTTAAATAGTATCTAATTCAGTAAGAATTGAACACGCAAGAAGCGAACAAACAAAGCCTATATCCCAAAATTCACGAAAGAGATTACTAACGTACATGCTCTGGCCCTTTTTGAATCGCTTTGAGTAGAATACGAACCTCGGCTATAAGTAGAATCGTAAAAAGTACCACAAAAAGGAAGAAGGTAAGTTGTACCGAAGAGGTAGGAAGTTTGGAGATAGCCACTCCTACAGGCAGCAAGTCCTGGATAGCCCAAGGCTGGCGACCCACTTCGGCCACTACCCAACCCGATTGAGTAGCCATATAGACCATCGGAATGGAGAGTATGCCCACCCAGTGCAACCATCGTTGCCCGGCTAATAGCTTACGGTGCGAAAGATACAACGTCCATCCAAAGAAGAGAATAAGGAATAGTCCCACCCCTACCATGATACGGAAAGACCAAAAGAGTAGATCTACATTGGGAACCAAATCTGTTGGATTTTTAATGTATCCATACCCAAAATAGGGCACATTCTCTTCAAATATTTTCCGAGCAACAGCTGCCTCTTCATTGTTCTCAACTCGCTGAGCTGCTCTAAGCTGGCTAAGTGCTACAATAGCCTTCTTACCTCGCTCTATTTTTTCTTGGGCAGAGAATGCTATGGAACCATCGGGTAGCCTGTAATTGCCTCCTAACAAATCATCTATACCTGGCACATAACCATCCATATCGTGTGTAGCCAAGAGAGAGAGCATACCAGGAATCTCAACACCAGGAACCACACTCAGTGGCACCTGAGTCCCTCCTTTTTTGAGTCCCTCTACAGCTGCCAACTTCATGGGCTGTACGCTAGCCATCTGAACCCCCGATATATCGCCTGTATAGGCAGTTAAAAGGGAAGCAATTAAACCAACCGAGGCTGCAATACGGATACTTGCCAGAGCAAATACTTTATGGCGATTTTTGATTAAATACCAGCAGCTTACTCCCACTACAAAGGCAGCCCCCACCATCCAAGAGCTAATGACCGTATGAAAAAACTTAGAGACAGCTACGGGCGAAAAAGCGACAGCTGTAAAGCTCTCCATCTCATTCCGAACCGTTTCGGGATTAAAATGCATTCCTACAGGGTATTGCATCCAAGCATTGGCCACCAAAATCCACCAAGCAGAGATGGTAGCCCCTAACCCAGTAAGCCAAGTAGAAGCTAAGTGAAATCCTTTGCTCACTTTCTCCCAACCAAAAAACATGACAGCGATAAAGGTAGCCTCCATAAAGAAAGCCAAGATGCCCTCAATAGCAAGTGGCGCTCCAAATATATCGCCCACAAACCAAGAGTAGTTGCTCCAATTGGTACCAAACTCGAACTCTAAAATAATACCTGTAGCTACACCAATCGCAAAATTGATACCAAACAGCTTCATCCAAAACTTGGCGGTATTCTTCCAAAACTGATTACCCGAAAAGTAATAAAGCGTCTCCATTACCGCCATTACTACAGCAAGTCCCAACGTAAGGGGTACAAACAACCAATGGTACATGGCTGTTAATGCAAACTGCGCCCTTGACCAGTCTACCAGTGAGGTGTCAATGCTCTCTATCATATCATTTAGTTTTTATAGATTTACATACTTTATCGTTGAAAATTGAAACAACGCTCTACCAATTATTCATTCAATAAGAAGGGGCATAGAAAAGTAGTTATACCCTTCTACTCCTCTATATCGGCACGTTCTATCAACTCAGTTCCTACATATTCTTGCTTCTCTTCACTACTCTTCCCACCCAAGAACGAGGGAAAGAAGAAGAGTTTCAGCACAAAAAACATCACAAATAACTTGATTAAAATAATCATCCATAAAGTACGCCCCAAAGTCATACTCCGAAAACCTTCGTAATAGAATGTTACTATTTTGCGAAATACCATCATGCTCTTTTTAGTTGTTAATCTACTCTATTAGGCTATGCATTGCTTAGCTATGCCGTAGCAAGTATACAATACTACAACATATATTACCAAATAACAACAAAAAAGAGAATATAGTTGATACTTCGGCTATAATTCTTCCAGAAGTAGTGCTCTTACACCCTGTTGGAACTATCACTCTATCAAAATAGATAAGCCAAAACTGCAAAAAGCTCTTATCGGTAAAAAAAGGGTATTTGTCTAGACTTATCCCCCCTTAATCTATTTAAGTTGACAAGCTTTTGGGGGCTATATACCTTTGTTGCAAATATTTAAAGAAGAGGAGATGAAAACACTATTTTTATATGCAACGGCACTCATAGCATGGCTTGCTACTTCGCCACTTTATGCACAAGAAATAACTGCAACAGATAGCCACACAGAAGAGAAGCTGGAGCAAGAGGTAGCCGTGTGGAGCCTGAAAGATTGCATAGAGCATGCCATGGAGCAGAATATTCAGCTGCAACAACAACAAATTGCCTACGAAAGCAGTGTGGTGGATTTGAAAACTGCCAAAGCGGCACTATTCCCCAGCCTCTCATTCAATAGTACACAGAACCTAAGCAACCGTCCCTTTCAGGAGAACAATACCATTGTAAATGGCAATGAGGTGATTAGTAGTAATAGCAAAACAACCTACAACGGCAACTACAACCTCAATGCACAGTGGACGGTATGGAATGGTAACAAACGAGTCAACACCATTAAACAAGAGGGATTGAATGAACGAATGGCTGGACTATCCGTTTACCAAACAGCCAACTCCATCGAAGAGCAGGTTACACAATTCTACCTACAAGTGCTCTATGCAGAAGAGGCGGTAGTAGTGAATCAAAATACCTTGCGTGTAAGCCAGGCACAACTCGATCGTGGAAAAGAGCTGCTTTCAGCTGGTTCACTTTCGAGAGCCGAAGTAGCACAATTAGAGGCACAAGTGGGTAATGATAGTTACCAACTGGTGGTAGCCAACTCATCGCTACAGAGCTATCTGCTCCAACTAAAACAGCTATTAGAGATAGAGGGGGATGCATCTTTTACCATAGGAGACGCCTCGTTAAACAACGAACAGGTCACTGCACCGCTTCCTAACAAGAGCGATGTATACCTGGGCGCCCTCTCTTCACGCCCCGAGATAGAGCGTGGAAAGTTGCAAATTCAGAGTGCCGACTTGAGCATATCCATTGCAAAAGCGGGTTACTACCCCAGCCTCAGCCTCAATGCGAGCATGGGAACCAATCACTACAGCAGCAGTACCAATGGGTTGAGCAGCCAATTAAAGTATGGGTGGAACAACAACATTGGCTTCACATTGAGTGTGCCTATTTTTAACAACCGTACTGTAAAGAGCGCAGTAGAGAAGGCACGCTTGCAACGTGATGATAATGAACTAGCACTCATTAACACCCAGAAGGAGCTCTACAAAACCATTGAGAATCTTTGGCTAGATGCCACCAATGCACAACAACAGTTTGCCGCTGCCCAAGTGCAATTAAACAGTGCAGAGGTGAGTTTCGAAATGATGAACGAACAGTTCCAACTAGGCATGAAAAACATAGTCGAACTACTAACCGAGAAGAACAACCTACTCGCAGCGCAACAGTCACACCTGCAAGCCAAATACATGGCAGTGATGAATAGGATGCTACTGAACTTCTACGGAGGAGACTTTTTAATTGATAATGTAAACCCATCAAACGAACAATAGGATTATGAAGAAGAAAACAGGTTTAATCGTGGCACTGATTGCTGCTGCAGGTATATGCGGATGGTGGTTCTTGAGCCAAGCCCCCCAACAAGCCCAACCAAAAATAGAGATCACAAAGGTAGTATCGGGAGAGGTGAGCTACGCCATCACTGCTACAGGAACAGTCGAACCTGTAACCCAAATAAACGTAGGTACACAAGTATCGGGTATTGTCGATAAACTCTATGTCGATTACAACTCGGTAGTAACCAAAGGGCAACTCATAGCCGAGATGGATCGAATCACTTTAATGAGTGAATTAGCCTCTAGACAAGCCTCATACGATGGATCGAAGGCCGAATTTGAGTACCAACAACAACTCTACAACCGCAATAAAACCCTGCATGACAAAGGACTCATTAGTGATACCGATTACGAACAAAACCTCTACAACTACAACCGCACTCGCAGCACCCTAGCTAGTAGCAAGGCCGAACTAGCTAAGGCACAGCGCAACCTAGCCTATACCACCATCACCTCACCCATTGATGGAGTGGTGATAAACCGTGCCGTAGAGGAGGGACAAACCGTAGCTGCTGGCTTTGAAACACCTACCCTCTTTACCATTGCAGCCGATTTAACCCAAATGCAGGTAGTGGCCAATGTAGATGAAGCCGATATAGGCGAAGTAAAGGAGGGACAACGGGTAACCTTCACCGTAGATGCCTACCCCAATGATATATTTGAGGGAGCTGTTACCCAAGTCCGTTTAGAGGCTACTACCACCAGCAATGTGGTAACTTACGAAGTGGTTATATCGGCCAACAACCCCGACTTAAAGCTAAAACCAGGGTTAACAGCCAATGTAAATGTATACACCATCGACAAGAGCAATGTATTAATAGTACCCAGCAAAGCACTACGCTTTACCCCTACCTCCACACTGCTAGGAAAGCATATCACCATCAACGATTCTCCTGCCAAACACAAGTTGTGGATACTCCAAGGAGCTACTTACAAAGCCATTCCAGTCGAGATAGGCATTAGCAACGGTACCGTAACCGAAGTGGTGAAAGGGATAGAGGCCAATAGCGAAGTGATACTGGAGGCAGCCTTGCAACAAGCCATTCCACAAACACCAAATGGCGGTTCAACAGAGAGCAACCCATTTATGCCTACACCTCCTGGGGCCAAAAAGAAGTAAGCGATGAAAAAGATTATTGAATTGCAAAACATAAAACGAGAGTTCCAAGTAGGCGAAGAGCGGGTATTGGCTCTTCGCGGGGTCTCCTTCACCATTCACGAAGGAGAGTTTGTTACCATCATGGGAACCTCTGGCTCGGGTAAATCGACCCTGCTCAATACACTGGGTTGCTTAGATACCCCCACCCAAGGCGAATACTTGCTAGACGGGGTATCGGTACGCACCATGTCTAGAAGCGAACGGGCCGTACTGCGCAACCGCAAGATTGGGTTTGTCTTTCAAAGCTACAACCTACTGCCCAAAACCACTGCCATAGAGAATGTGGAGCTTCCGCTCATGTACAACCACAAAGTATCGGCTAGCGAACGTCGCACACGTGCCATCGAGTCACTCCAAGCTGTAGGACTGGGCGATCGATTAATGCACAAATCAAACCAAATGTCGGGTGGCCAGATGCAACGTGTAGCCATTGCTCGCGCCTTGGTAAACAATCCAGCCGTAATCTTGGCCGATGAGGCAACAGGTAATCTCGATACGCGCACCTCATTCGAGATATTGGTCCTCCTCCAAAAGCTACATGCCGAAGGACGAACCATTATCTTCGTTACACACAACCCCGAAATAGCGCAATACAGTAGCCGCAACATTGTACTGCGTGACGGAATGGTGAAAGAGGATAGCCTCAACCCCCAAATACTTTCGGCAGCCGAGGCGCTCGAAGCCCTTCCACTACCCGAAGAGTGCTAAAAGAGATCGGCCTACTGATGCTACTGCCAATCAACAAGACTCCCCGCAGTAAATTCCCAAGTTGGCTCTACGCCACCATAGAATGAACCATAAAAGAAGAGAATAAGTACGGGAGTATGTAATGGATGGGGAGTAGCATCTATGTGACGATAGAATTAACCGTAAAAAAAAAGAATCGATGAACGGAACAAACCTTTTTAAAATAGCCCTACGCGCACTCAACAACAACAAGATGCGTGCCTTCCTAACCATGTTGGGAATCATTATTGGGGTAGCCTCGGTCATTGCCATGCTAGCCATTGGACAGGGATCGAAACGAAGCATCCAATCACAAATAGCCGAAATGGGATCGAACATGATTATGATTCAACCCGGTGCAGATATGCGAGGAGGGGTACGCCAAGATGCCAGCTCTATGCAGACGCTAAAGATGGAAGATTTTCTCTCCTTACAAACCGAGACTACCCTACTGAGCGCCATAAGTCCTACTGTTACCAGTGGCGGACAACTTATTTATGGTGCCCAAAATGCCCCTACAAGCATGTATGGAGTGAATCAAGAGTACCTTACCATCCGGCAACTCACCCTCGAAGAGGGAGAACTATTTACCGACCAAGATTTGCAAACCGCTGCCAAAGTATGTGTCATTGGAAAAACAGTAGCCGACAATCTCTTTCCCGATGGAAGCGACCCTATTGGCAAGGTAGTACGTTTTAACTCCATCCCTTTTCGCATTATCGGACTCTTAAAAGCCAAAGGATATAACAGCATGGGCATGGACCAAGACGATGTAGTACTAGCTCCCTATACCACCCTGATGAAACGCATCCTAGCGGTAACCTACTTGGGTGGAATCAATGCATCGGCCATCTCCGAAGGGCAAACCGAAGCAGCTATCGAAGAGATTACCACCCTTTTACGCCGCAACCACAAACTACGCGAAGGCGAATCAGATAACTTTACCATTCGTAGCCAACAAGAGTTAAGTAGCATGCTCAGCTCAACCACCGACTTAATGACTACCCTTTTGGCCTGCATTGCCGGTATATCACTCATCGTAGGAGGGATTGGAATTATGAATATTATGTATGTGAGTGTAACCGAACGTACCCGCGAAATAGGACTACGCATGAGTGTAGGTGCTAGAGGAATCGACATCTTGAGTCAGTTCTTAATAGAGGCCATCCTTATTAGCATTACGGGAGGAATTATTGGGGTACTCTTGGGTATCGGAGCCTCCTTTGCAGTCAACAGCTTTGCCAACTGGCCCATCTATATTCAACCTTGGAGTGTAGCACTTAGTTTTATTGTCTGTACCCTTACAGGCATCTTCTTTGGTTGGTATCCTGCCAAGAAAGCAGCCCATCTAGACCCCATCGAGGCTATACGCTACGAGTAGTTCAAAATGAGTTGTGCCACTCCCCAACGAAACAACAAAAAAGGGTAGCTATTCGTTACAAAAATAGAGAAACCCTAACCCCCTTGTAACAGATAGCTAGCAGAAATCGAAGAGAAAAACAGTCCCATCTTACCAAAAACCACTATATTGCAACATGAAACCTTTTTCCATACAACAACGCCCCTTAGAGGTAGCCATCCACACCATTAGTTGGCTACTCATATTTGGCTTTCCCCTCATCTTCTTAAACCGCGATAGCGAACAAATAAGTTGGTTGGAGTTGGTTAAACACCTCCCCGTCTCCCTCTCTTGCTTTGTTGTGTTCTATGTCAACTACCTCAAGTTAGTCCCTCTCTACCTCTTCCGCGAGCGCGATGGCTACTTCTATCTCTACAACCTCTTGCTCATTATAGCAGTATCTATCTTACTGCAGATAGGGATAGAGTTCATACACTCTGCTCCTCCCCCTCCCAAAGAGATGAGAGCAGAGATGCCTCCCCCACGCTGGATGTTTGTGGTGCGAGACGTTATTATGCTCTTCTTCGTGGCCACACTTGGAACAGCCATTCGCATCAGCACCCGTTGGCGCAAAGCAGAACAGCAGCTTATTGAAACAGAAAAGGCACGTACAGAGGCTGAGCTAAAGAACCTAAAGAGTCAACTCAATCCACACTTCTTACTCAACACCCTTAACAACATTTATGCCCTCATCCTATTTAATCGCGACAAAGCACAAGAGGCTCTACAAGAGCTAAGCAAACTGCTACGGTATGTACTTTACGACAATCAAGAAGAGAACGTACCCTTAGAGAAAGAGTTTGCCTTCATCCAAAATTACATCGCCTTAATGCGTATTCGCCTTCCCGAACATGCAAAAGTCGATGTACAACTAACTATCGATTCAGGAAAGAGTATCCAAATTGCACCACTTCTCTTTATCTCACTCATTGAAAATGCTTTCAAACATGGCATAAGTAGTACAGAGCCCTGCTTTGTATTTATCTACCTACGTGGACGAAATGACGGAACCGTAGTTTGTCACATCCAAAACAGTAACTTCCCCAAGCGAGAAGAGGATAAAAGTGGAAGCGGCATTGGGTTAGAACAGGTGGAACGACGCTTGGAGCTTATTTACCCCAATAAATACTCATGGGTGCAACAAATAAGCGAGAATGGCAAAAAATTTCACTCCCTACTAACCATTCAAACTGAAACAACGAACGAAACAAACGAAGCATAATCCAATGAAACTAACCTGCGCCATTATCGATGACGAACCCTTGGCAAGAGAACTCATCAAGAGCTACGTCCTCAAAACAACCCTACTCCAATTGGTGGGCTGCTACAGCAGTGCCATTGAAGCACTGCAAAATAGGAGTCACGAGAAACCGGTGCAACTGTTGTTTCTAGATATACAGATGCCCGAATTAGATGGACTGGCATACTCCAAAATGGTATCGGCCGAAACACGCATTATCTTCACCACTGCTTTCAATCAATATGCCCTTGATAGCTACAAAGTGCATGCTTTGGATTACCTACTCAAGCCCATCAGCTACACCGATTTTTTGAGTTCGGTCAACAAAGCTGTGCAGTGGTTTGAATTAAAAGAGGGTATCCAGCGTGAAGCAATACCCCAAGATAACCATTCGGCGTGCATCTATGTAAAGAGTGATTACAAACTGATACAGGTAGCGCTGAATGAGATACTCTACATAGAGGGGTTAAAAGATTATGTAAAAATTTACTTAGAGCATAGAGAAAAACCCATCTTATCACTGATGAGTATGAAAAGCTTGGAAGAACGACTCCCCACCCATCAGTTTATTCGCGTACACCGCTCCTTTATTGTGCAACGCCATAAAATTAAAGTGGTAGATAGAGGACGCATCGTCTTTGGCAAAGAGTACATTCCGGTATCGGATAGTTACAAGAATGAGTTGATGCTCTACCTAAACGAACACTCTATCTAAAAAGATTGGCCCACCAAGTGCTTTTGCATCACTTAGTGGGCCAATTAACCTAGAAAAAGCTCGGTTACTTGAGCGGAGTAACTTTCACCTGCTTCCAAACGGAATTTTCAATCACTAAAAAAGGATTGTGTAATTTGGCAAAAGAACTCTCTTTTTTGACACCCAAAGCTTTGAATCACTTAAAATGAGGCTATTTTTTTCACATTCGCAAACTTTTTGTACTTTTGCATACTGTTTCATTCGCAACTAATAACAACCTATATAATATTCAATTATGGATAAAGTAATTATCAACTCATTTGCCGACTTTGAAAATTTGATTGGAAAACAAATAGGCGTATCGGACTATGTAGAGCTTTCGCAAGAACGCATCAATCTTTTTGCCGATGCTACACTAGACCACCAATGGATTCACGTAGATACGGAACGTGCTGCGGTAGAGAGCCACTTTAAATCGACCATTGCACACGGTTACCTTACTCTTTCGGTTTTACCACACTTGTGGAACCAAATCATTGAGGTGAATAACCTAAAGATGATGATTAACTACGGAATGGATAAAATGAAGTTTGGTCAAGCGGTACTAGCTGGTCAACGCGTTCGCCTAGTAGCTAGCCTTCATAGCTTGCAAAACCTACGTGGTGTAGCCAAAGCTGAAATTAAATTTGCCATCGAAATAGAGGGTCAAAAGAAGAATGCATTGGATGGTATCGCCATCTTCTTGTACTACTTCAACTAGTCTACCCCCATCTATTGAAGCAAAAGGTGCCTCGAAATACCTCTAAATGAATAATCGCCCCTGTAATCATCTTGCATGATACAGGGGCGATTTTAAATTTGGGGGCATCAAGCAGCCTAAGGAATCATCACTTTCCCTCCAATTTCAATTACTCACTTTTTGGTTTCAGCCAACGCAACTAACTACTAATCAAACCCTAGAGCTGAAAGTAAACTATCTATACAAACTCTGAATCATTGCAACATCTGCATAAAAAGAAGAGAGCCATTTCGTGAAAGAGTTGCAAAAAAGCACCATTCCATCGAAGTAAAAGATTCAAAAGGAGCCCACCTGTTAGGTGTGCCACCTAGGTGGCGCGACCGGGTCACCTAGGTGGCACAGGTGGGGCACCTAGGTGGTCCGGTTAAAACATCCATATATTTCACTCCACTTTACCGAAAAAGTTTAACAACTTACTAGGTGCGGAAGTGGGTGAAGGATAGGTGAAGCTTAAAAGCCCTATCCTTCACCATAACTCACTCATAATGAGAGCATGTGAAGGATGAAGGATAAAAAAAGTGATTCGTGTAGTAGAGGGGGAACGGCAATAACTCTTAAATGAGATTTATAACAGAAAGCTCCTGAGTCAAGGATTGAATACCTTTCTGAATTTTTTCTAGTTGCTGCTTGCGAGGCTTATGAACACCTGCTGCATAATGCCACAATTGGCGTTCATTTATTCCTGTAATGCGGCTTAATGCAGCCTTGGTAAATATACTACTGTAATAGTTTATAAAAGTAGCAGCATCAATCTTAAACTTTAGTTCAAATTCACCCGACAATAATTCACATGGGTTAAGGTTGTCCTCTAGATATAATTCAATAGCTTCCTTCATATTATCCTCCAGTTCTTTTATATCATTTCCAACTGTAATGATTGGAGCATCCTCAATATAAGCACTCAGATTCTTTCCTGCATGTTCTACAATTACTTCAACTGTTTTCATATTTATGCGTTTAAAGTGAAACAAAAGAGGTGGGGGGCTATTTAAGCCCCGCTTGCCTCAAAATGCTGTAATAAGTGCCTTTCTCAACGCCTTTTTTACCATGATCTGGAACAATAACCGTTAATCCATTCTTTTCAAACTTCATGTGGCTACCTTTCTGGCTCTTTAGAAAAAAACCGTTTTCTTGCAACATCGTTACAACCTCTTTAACTGATTTGTAACTCATAATGTTTTACGCTATTACAACGCAAATGTAGTAATAATACGAATACTAGCAACTCTTCTAGCCTTTATTTTACGCTAATTTAATTGCTTCCATTTCGAAGAGGAGACAATCACTCCATGAATACCAGCTTAGTAACTAAACTTAACTCCTGCAAAGTAAGAACGAGGGCTACCTGGACCATAAATATAGCCCGAATCGCGCATAGCTCCCCTATCAAAATCAGTTTGGTAGGCATTAAAGATGTTTTGCACCCCCGCATTGAGTTGCATGGTTACCGCTTTGTAAAGAGCTATTTCGTAACCCACTTTTAGATTCAACTCAAAAAAGTCGGGAGTGGTTACCGCCTCATCTTGGGCAATGTAACCAGCACGGTGTGGCACCAACATGCTACCGGTATAGTTGCCCGAAAGGGCTGCAGTAAGGGGCAACTTAGCAGGGGTGTAAGCCAAAGTAAAATAGCCATAGCTATTAGGCGTACGAAACATGCGCTTCTGAGCCGCTACTTCAGGGTTATCACTCCATTGGCGCGCTTCACTATAGTTGGCTTGTTGCAGGGTCATGCCTGCTTGCAACTGCCACAACGAACGGTAAGCCAACTTCCCCTCCAGAGTGACTCCATGTACCGATGCCCCCGATTCGTTGTAACGTTCATTAATAATAATACCCTCCTCCTCGCCTACTTGGCGAAGGGCAAAAACGTTATCTAGTTGGGTGTAGAATCCCTCTACCAAGAGGTTCCCTTGCCAGCTGCCCCACGTACGGTAAAGATCGGCCGATAGGCTGATGCTTTGCGAGTTCTCCTGCTTCAAATTATCGGCTAATCGAATCACTCCTACCGTTCCTCCTACATTCTCGATGTGGAAATCTTCGTCAAAGGCTTGGGGTGCCCGAAATCCATAGGAATAACTGGCACGGAAGTTGAGGTTTTCAGTGGGATTAAAACGGAGGTTGGCCCGCGGGCTGAAGACTGGTTTGCTCAATAGGTTGTGTTTGTCCAAGCGTCCTCCTACCAAGAGGCTCCATTTTTTTGTTTTCCATTCATTTTGCAAAAATGCACTGGCTATCTCTACATCTTGCTTGATGTAGCGGTTGTAGCCCCACATTTCATCGTTCAAGTTGTCTTGCGTATACTCCAATCCACCAGTCAAATCGGCGGGCATAAAGAGTAGTTTATCAAAACTATAGATATATTGTCCCCCTACAATCCAAGTTAAACCAGTGGTAGCGCCATAGGCATTGAGATCTTGACCACCTCCATAATAACTATCACGCTGGGTGTGCTGTGCCGAAGCGTAAAGATTAAAACGTTGTTTCTCATCGGGCGAAAAGTAATCAAACTTTACTCCCCCACTATTAATGGTGTGCTCCAGCTGCTCGGCAATATCGGCCTCGTGGGGTGGACGGCTCAAGTTATTTCCGCCTCGACGAAACTCTTCTAAGTGGTGATATTCCAAAGTAAGTTTAGAGTAGAGACCCGTTTTAAGGTAAGAGCGCATACCAATGGTTTGACTCTTTATTTGGGGCAACTCGGTATACCCATCCCCATCGTGATCGTAACCGCTACGTTCGCGGTTCTGCCCAAAGATGTAAAGCCCTGCTTTACTATTATCAGTCACCAGCGAAGCGTTGAGCGTAGTACTATGGTCCCACGAAGAGAGCCCCCCAATGGCGGTAGAGCTGTGGGCCACTTGTGCCGAATTACGCAGCGGCTCTTTGGTAATAATATTGATGGTGCCAGCAATGGCCGATGAACCAAAGAGGGCCGAACCACCTCCACGCATCACCTCTACCCGCTCTACCATATTGGCTGGAATCTGCTCCAATCCATACACCCCAGCTAGAGCACTAAAGATGGGACGCGAATCGATCAATATTTGGGTATAGGGGCCATCTAGGCCATTGATGCGCACCTGTTGGTAGCCGCAATTTTGGCAGTTATTCTCCACACGTACCCCTGGCTGAAACTTCAGCCCCTGCGAAAGGGTGGTTGAATTGGTATTTTCGAACACCTTTACATCCATTACATTGACCAAGGTGGGAGCCATACGCCGAGTGGTTTCACTGCGATTGGCCGATACCACTACCCCTTCTAAGGAGATGAGATCTTCCTCTATCTCGAAGTTCTCCTCCAACGTAACACCTTTACGGATGGTAAGTAGACGACGAACGGTTTTGTAGCCTACGGCCGATACCTCAAGGGTAAAGTCGCCTTCGGGCAACTCTTTGAGGAAGTAGTGGCCACTGTTATCGGTAGTGGTACCTATGGTAGTACCTCTTAACGATACAGTGATAAAGGCAAGGTGCTCGCCACTCTGTTTGTCGAGTACGTGACCTACGATGTTGGCATCGGATTGATTTAACTCTACGGCATAGCCGGTGGTGGCAGAAAAGAGTGCACACAACACTCCTATCAGCCCTGAAACTATTTTTTTCATACTGAATAATCGGTTATAATTTAGAAAATGAGGTAAGGGTAGAGAAGGGTACTGAAGTACGCTTACCTACACAATTGAAAGGAACATCCTGAAAGAAACAGGGTGTTCTAAAATAAAAAAGGGATAGAGAATGCTGGAGGAGCACGCAACTGAATGGTGCCTCGAAGGGCTAGATGAGGGGCAACAAAGCGATATACTACCCCAAGAACTCCGAGCAATACCCACACAAGGGGGGTAAAGAGGGGAGCAAAGAAGAGAGAGCTATCTGCCAAAAAGTGAGAGAGAAAAAAGATGGTCTCTAGCTCGATGGTGGTGTGCTCGTGTTCGCCATTAAAAACGTGTGAATGCACAAGAACCACCCCATTCACAATGTGCGGGTGGGTAAAGAGCGTAATTCCTCCTAAATAGAGTGTAAAGAGTAGGGGGAGGAAATAGCGTGCTAGTTGTACAAACTTACTTTTCATAACTTACTTGAGAGGCAAAGGTAGCAAAACAATAGGGCAAAAAAGGTTAACAAATTAGAATAGTGAAATATTCGACTTAACAGATGTAGAAATGTGGCGATTGAAGCGATGATAAACAGCGAGTCAGCTCAAAAGAGAAGCCATTTATTACAAAAAAGAGATAAAGATGTAACAAAATAGAAGCATCAATGGTACTATAGAATATCTTTGCTGAACAAAGAGAGTATCTTTGGAGTTGAAAGTTACTAACAATCGTGTAAGCCGTATGAAAAAGAGAACCATTCTAGCCTTATTGGCTATAGCTAGCTGGATAGCTACTCCAAGCTATGCACAAGAGAAAGAGTCGACAACCACACAAGTAGAGCGTGCACTAGAGAACCAATCATTTACCATTCGAGTCAACCAAGCCATTCCACAGAGTGGCGAGAGTCGAATCTTGACTTCGGAATATAACCTAACCGTCCGAAATGACTCCATCCTATCCTACCTACCCTACTTTGGTGTGAGCTACTCCATCCCCTATGGAGGAGGCAAGGGACTTATATTTGATGCCCCCATCACCACATACAACAGCGAAAAGAGAAAAAAGGGCGAAACAAAGGTAAAAGTGGTAACGCGCAACGAAGAGGAACGTTACGAATACAACCTAAGCATCTTCCCCAATGGTAAAACCACCATCTATGTACAACCTACCAACCGACAAGGAATTACCTTTTACGGCGAAGTGGAGCTAGAAAAGTAAAAACAATATAGAGAAGAGTAGTGAACAAGCTCAGCAGCCAAGAGCAAAACAAAGAGCAGGTAGCTTGATTTCTTGTCTGTTATAGAAAAAAAGATAGGGTACACGCTTGTTTATCTAATAGATAAGTTGTACTTTTGCAACCGATTTAGTCCGATTGGGTAGAAAGAAGCAGGTGTAAGTGCACCTCACCTACCGGAAAAAACCCGTTTAATATATTTAAAGATGTACGTAATTGTAGAAATTAACGGTCAACAATTTAAAGCTGAAGAAGGCAGAAGATTGTTTGTACAACACATTCAAAACGCCGAAAACGGCGCAACTGTTGAGTTTGACAAAGTATTGTTGGTAGACAACAACGGAACTGTAACTGTAGGTGCTCCTACTGTAGAAGGTGCAAAAGTTGTTTGTGAAGTTCTTTCTCACCTTGTAAAAGGCGATAAAGTACTTGTATTCCACAAAAAGAGAAGAAAAGGTTACAGAAAAATGAACGGTCACCGTCAACAATTTACTGAGTTAACTATCAAACAAGTTATTGCTTAATCATTAAAATTTTAGAAAGAAATGGCACATAAAAAAGGTGTAGGTAGTTCTAAGAACGGCCGTGAATCAGCAAGCAAAAGATTAGGCGTAAAGATTTTTGGTGGACAAACTTGCAAAGCAGGTAACATCATCATCCGTCAAAGAGGTACTGAATTTCACCCAGGTGAAAACATCGGCATGGGTGTAGATCACACATTGTTCGCACTTGTAGATGGTACAGTATCATTCAAAGTAGGACGTAACGACAAGAGATTCGTTTCTGTTGTTCCTACAGTTGAAGCGTAATTAAATACGTATACAAAGAGATTAAAGAGGCTCTTCCTTATTTTAGGAAGAGCCTCTCTTTTTATTCAAGCCTTTTAAACCAATGGGACAATCCATCCCTCCTCCCCTCACTTTCCCACATCACCTCTTTTAATCTTTTCACACACCAAACTTCTCTCTTTTTTTTTATTTCATTGACTTCCTCTGCCCACATCCTTCTTTTTAGATTTTCACACCACCCTTCTGGTCTCTTTTAACTTCATTTACCCCTTCCCTTCCTGCTTCTAACTACACCGCCTTTCACACACTTTTATACCCCTCACACACTTTTTTAAGCCTACCAAAGTAGCGTATCTCTTTTTTACTTATCTTTGTTCCTCAAATTAAAGAAATATCCAAAACAACATATAGATATGCTTACCATTAAACAAATTACCGAGAATACCGAAGCGGTACTCAACGGATTGGCCAAAAAGAATTTCAAAGAGGCAGAAGCTACCATCAACCAAGTAATTGCGTGCAACGATAAAAGACGCAATGCACAAAACTCGCTAGACAAAAACTTAGCCGAGGTAAATGCACTCTCTAAATCGATCGGGCAACTGATGAAAGAGGGGAAAAAAGAGGAGGCAGAAGCTGCCAAAAACAGAGTAGCCGAAATTAAAGAGATAAGCAAATCACTTCAGACAGCAATGGACGAGGCAAGCGAAGAGCTTCAAAACATCCTCTTCACCATTCCTAATATCCCTTACGAAGGGGTACCTGCAGGAAAAACACCCGAAGAGAATGTGGTAGAACGTGAGGGAGGTGTTCGCACCCAACTACACGAAGGAGCCATGCCTCACTGGGATCTAGCAAAAAAATACGACCTTATCGACTTCGATTTAGGGGTAAAAATAACAGGGGCAGGATTTCCTGTATACAAAGGAAAAGGGGCTCGTTTGCAACGCGCTTTGATTAACTTCTTCATGGACGAAGCAAACAAATCGGGCTACGACGAGATTATTCCTCCAACGGTGGTAAATGCAGCATCGGGCTTTGGTACCGGACAACTTCCCGACAAGGAGGGACAAATGTACCACTGTACAGTAGATGACTTGTACCTTATTCCAACAGCCGAGGTACCGGTAACAAACATCTACCGCGATGTAATTCTAGACGAAAAACAACTACCTATTAAAAACTGTGCTTACACGCAATGTTTCCGTCGCGAAGCAGGTTCGTACGGTAAAGATGTACGTGGTTTGAACCGTCTACACGAATTCTCTAAAATTGAAATCGTACGCATTGATAAACCCGAAAATTCAGAAGCTTCACACCAAGAGATGTTGGCTCACGTAGAAGGGTTGATTCAAAAACTAGAACTTCCTTACCGCATCTTGCGCCTTTGCGGAGGCGACATGAGCTTTACAGCTGCTCTTTGCTTCGACTTCGAGGTATACTCAGAAGCACAAGAACGCTGGTTAGAGGTAAGCTCGGTTTCGAACTTCGACACCTACCAAGCCAACCGCTTGAAATGTCGCTACCGCACTGCTGAGAAGAAAACAGAACTTTGCCACACCTTGAACGGATCGGCATTGGCACTTCCACGCATCATGGCTGCCCTATTGGAGAACCACCAAACACCCGAAGGTATTCGCATTCCAAAGGTATTGGTTCCTTACTGCGGATTTGAACTGATTGATTAAGACAAACTAAAAAGAAGCAACTCTTCCCACGATAAACGCTACAGAAAGATGGATAGCCACAGTTACTATCTTGATTTTGAAGCACAGCAAGAGAAGAGAATTCCTTTATATCCCACATAAATAGCCAGACCTAGCGCGTAAACGACCAGCTAGGTTTGGCTATTTATCTTGATACCTCCTTCCCCCCTCGCTAGTAACAACCTTCTCTGCCCCTTCCTTACCCCCCTCGCTAGCAGCAACCTTTTCTCGACCAAAAAGCAGTCGAGAGTTTTTTTATGCAAACGTTTTGCTATCTTACCCCCCTACTTTATCTAGCTAAAAGAAAGTGTAAGAAAGGGATGAATTGTAAAACGATTGTTTGGTTAGTAATTATTAAAATTGTAGTTTTGCACCCAATTAGCCTATTGATAATCAACCAACAAAATAATAACTAACAGACTATATCCTGAAATGAACAAGATTATTTCGAAAGAGTACTTTTCTGAGAAAGTAGTAAAACTGGTGATAGAAGCACCCTTGATTGCTAAATCACGCAAGGCAGGACACTTCGTCATTGTTCGCGTAGGCGAAAAAGGAGAACGCATGCCTCTAACTATAGCCGAAGCTGATGTAGCAAAAGGCACCATTACCCTAGTAGTACAAGAGGTAGGACTATCGTCTACCCGCTTGTGTGCACTCAATGAAGGCGAATACATTACCGACGTAGTAGGGCCACTAGGGAAAGCGACCGAAATCGAGAACTTTGGCACGGTAGTTTGTGCAGGAGGTGGTGTAGGTGTAGCACCTATGTTGCCCATTGTACAGGCGCTTAAGGCGGCAGGCAACCGTGTTATCACAGTACTAGCGGGTCGTAGCAAAGAACTTATCATCCTCGAAGAGGAGATGCGTGCCTGCTCGGACGAAGTAATCATCATGACAGACGATGGATCGTACGGCCAAAAAGGATTGGTTACACAAGGAGTAGAATCGGTTATCTTACGCGAGAAGGTAAACAAGTGCTTCTCTATTGGACCAGCCATCATGATGAAATTCGTCTGCCTACTGACCAAGAAATATGAAATCCCTACCGAAGTATCGCTTAACACCATCATGGTAGATGGTACAGGCATGTGTGGCGCTTGCCGCATTACTGTGGGAGGTAAAACTAAATTTGTTTGCGTGGATGGTCCCGAGTTTGATGGACATCAAGTTGATTTTGACGAGATGTTGAAACGCATGGGAGCCTTCAAACAACTGGAACGTGCCGACATGAGCAAGCTAACGCAAGAGACTCCCGACACAGCCTGTCAAGCCGAAGAGGTAGCAATAGGTAGAGATGCAGAGTGGCGTGTAGCCCTACGCAAATCGATGAAAGCAAAAGAGCGTACGGCCATTGCGCGTGCACACATGAATGAGCTCGATGCAGAATACCGTTCACACAGCCGCTACGAAGAGGTAAACTTAGGCTTTACCCAAGAGCAGGCATTGGTAGAAGCAAAACGTTGTTTGGACTGTGCCAATCCTACCTGCATGGAAGGTTGTCCGGTAAGCATCAACATTCCAAGCTTTGTCAAACACATTGAGATAGGTCAATTCCTCGAAGCTGCTCAGGTATTAAAGGAAACCAGCGCACTTCCTGCTGTTTGTGGTCGTGTTTGCCCGCAAGAAAAACAGTGCGAATCGAAATGTATTCACCTTAAAATGGGTCACGAAGCGGTAGCTATTGGCAACTTGGAGCGCTTTGCAGCCGATTACGAACGCGAAAGTGGTCAAATAAGCACTCCTCAGATTGCTACAAAGAATGGCATCAAAATAGCTGTAGTAGGATCTGGACCTGCTGGTCTGGCTTTTGCAGGCGACATGGCAAAATTGGGATACGAGGTAACGGTATTCGAGGCCTTGCACGAAATTGGTGGCGTATTGAAATATGGTATTCCCGAGTTCCGCCTTCCCAACAGCATTGTCGATGTAGAGATTGAAAACCTCTCACGTATGGGTGTAGAGTTTATCAAAGATTGCATCATTGGTAAAACCATCACCGTAGACGATCTAAAAGCAGAGGGATTCAAAGGGTTCTTCGTAGCTTCGGGAGCTGGACTTCCTAACTTTATGAACATACCGGGCGAAAATGCCATCAACATCATGTCATCCAACGAATACTTGACACGTGTAAACTTGATGGATGCAGCAAGTGAAGAGTCGGATACACCGGTTACTTTCGGCAAGAATGTAGCTATCATTGGTGGAGGAAATACCGCAATGGACTCGGTACGTACCGCACGCCGCCTAGGAGCAGAGCGTGCCATGATTATCTACCGCCGCTCGGAACAAGAGATGCCTGCTCGCCTAGAAGAGGTAAAACATGCCAAAGAAGAGGGGGTAGAGTTCCTTACCCTGCACAACCCCATTGAATACTTGGCCGATGAGAATGGTTGCGTGAAACAGATGGTACTCCAAAAAATGGAATTGGGTGAGCCCGATGCTTCGGGACGTCGTAGCCCAAAAGCCATTGAAGGAGCGATTGAAACAGTAGATGTAGACTTAGTGGTAGTCAGTGTAGGCGTATCACCCAACCCGATTGTACCTAGCTCCATTCCAGGACTGGAAGTGGGCAAATGGGGAACCATCACCGTGAATGAAGATATGCAAAGTTCTATTTCGGACATCTATGCAGGTGGCGACATTGTGCGCGGGGGTGCTACGGTAATCCTTGCCATGGGCGATGGCCGTAAGGCAGCTGCCTCTATGCACAAACAGCTACAAGGAGCCTAAAAGATTGTACCTAGCTGCTGCAGTAACTCACTAGCAGCAAGCAAAAAAGGTGTCTCAGAACACCACCTATATAGAGAATTCACCCCTGTCGCAGCGTGAAGTTCATCCCAAGAGTTAAACAAAAACTGTTGGGATAAATTTCAAAACTCTGCAACAGGGGTGAACTTGCTAAAACAAGCGTAAATCTGTTTCTAACAGACGTGAATTTGTTTGAGAAAAGCTATTTTCCCACCCCTCTTTCTCATAAAAGGTATTCGTAAAAAGGAAGAGCACAACTTGACTAAAAAAAAGAGTTCTAATCTCATAACTATAAAAATGAGCTAAAAAAGGGCTTACTTATTGGATTACAGAAAATAAAGTGTATATTTGCATTCCATAGATGGGAGATATACTTTATTTCAAACCAACCCAATCTTTCCCATTCTTTTGATTCTTTCAACAAGGGGTCAACCACCAACTTTATTCCAAGAAAATTAGCTACATTCACCCTCTTGCCCATAGGAAAGAGATGAAAAAAGCCTATTACTTCGCATACAAGAAAAAATTATAACGCAATATTTTTATTAATTCTTATACTCCATGTATAACATCATTCAATTAAACGACAAAGATTTGTCGGAATTGCAGTCTATCGCCAAAGAGTTGGGCTTAACCAAAGTATCTTCAAGCGCCAAAGAAGAACTGGTTTACAAGATTTTAGACGAGCAAGCTATCATTAGCGCAGCACAAAAAAAAGCAACCGACAGGGATGCAGAGAGAGAGCCGCGCAAACAACGTTCACGCATCAATATTAAAAAAGAGGGAGATAAAGTCTATACAGCCAACAAAGAGAAGGCTGAAAAAGTAGAACGCAAAGAGAAGAGCAAAGCTCCTGAAGCAGCCGAATCCACTGCTCCAACTACTCCCACTACTGAAAAGAAAACAGCTCCAAAACGAGAAGAAAAAGCTACTACCGAGGAGGCAACAAGCGAAGGAACGCCTAAGAAACGTACCAAAAAAAGTGCTCCTAAAAAACAAATCGAAGGCGAAGAAACTACACAAGTTATAGCAGCCGAAAGCAAAAAAGAGGTAGCAACCGAAACGAATGAAGAGGCAGCAATGCCAAAGAAAAATAACAGAAAGCCAAAGAAAGAAAACAAACCAGAAGCAGTACTGCCTCTCTTTGAAGAGAACACAGTGGAACCTGCTACAACTGCTGTAGAGAGCAATGAGACAATTGACTTCATTGCCATCGAAAATCTTCCTTCCGAAAAGATTGAACTCCCCTCTGAGCTACTTGGCAAATTTGAAGCAACCAAAGCTGAAGCTCCCGTTGCAGCACCTAAAGCACAAGTAAAACAACGCCAACAAAGAGAAAACAATGGTTCGAATGGCAAACAAAACCAACAGAACCAACCCAATCAAGGCAATCAAGGCAACAACAACCGCCCCAACAACAATCGTACAAACCCAAACCATCCAAAAGCAAACAACTCCAATCAAACAGGAGATTCGATGCAAACAGCTACTACAGCAACACCTGCACCTGTACAAGAGCGCAAAGTGGTTGAAAAAGCATACGATTTTGATGGCATCTTAAATGGTATTGGGGTGCTCGAAATTATGCCAGATAACTATGGTTTCTTGCGCTCTTCTGATTACAACTACCTATCATCACCCGATGATATTTATGTATCACAATCACAAATTAAACTATTTGGATTAAAGACTGGTGACGTAGTAGAGGGACCTATTCGTCCACCCAAAGAGGGCGAAAAATATTTCCCACTGGTTAAGGTAGAAAGAATCAATGGTCAAGATCCTAGCCTAGTTAGAGATCGTATCCGTTTTGAACACCTTACACCACTTTTCCCCGACGAAAAATTCCATCTTTGCACACCAGGTATCCCCAATAGCCTATCAACGCGCATTGTCGACCTCTTCTCACCTATCGGAAAGGGACAACGTGCACTAATCGTAGCACAACCTAAAACGGGTAAAACGATCTTGATGAAGGACATTGCCAATGCAATTGCTGCCAATCACCCCGAAGCGTACATGATTATGCTCTTAATTGACGAACGTCCTGAGGAGGTTACTGATATGGCACGTAGCGTAAAGGCCGAGGTTATCGCATCGACTTTTGATGAACCAGCAGAACGCCATGTTAAGATTGCAGGCATTGTACTCGAAAAAGCCAAACGCATGGTAGAGTGCGGACACGATGTGGTTATCTTCTTAGATTCAATTACCCGCTTGGCACGTGCATACAACACCGTATCGCCTGCTTCGGGCAAAATTCTTTCGGGTGGTGTAGATGCCAATGCATTGCAAAAACCCAAACGCTTCTTTGGAGCAGCACGTAATATTGAGAACGGTGGATCACTAACCATTATTGCAACAGCATTAACCGATACTGGATCAAAAATGGACGAAGTTATCTTCGAAGAGTTTAAAGGAACAGGTAATATGGAGCTGCAACTTGATCGCATCTTGAGCAACAAGCGTATCTTCCCTGCCGTAAATATCGTTGCATCGAGCACACGCCGTGACGACTTGCTCCTTGACAAAACAACCATGGACCGTATGTGGATACTTCGTAAACACTTGGCCGATATGAATTCTGTAGAAGCAATGACTTTTGTAAAAAGTAGACTTGAAAACACAAAAGACAATGATGAGTTCTTGATGAGCATGAACTCATAAGAAAAGAGAAAACGAACATCGTTTAATGAGGATGTATCGACATAGCTAAAATGCAACATTCACCCTTGCCACAACTATTTGCGGCAAGGGTGAACTTGTTTATAGAGAATTTGACACCAATCCATAGGGATAATAGTATCCCTATTTCTACTTTGCAAACTTGGTTAGATAGAGTATTGAGCACTTTCCCCTGAAGAATTTGACTACCTAGTGCATAAAAAAACACAACTCAGAAGCGATTAGAAGATTTTCAACAGTCAATTTAGCTCTTCTTCTATTGAATTCAATCATCAATAGGATTAAAAAAGAGTTGATCCCAATAGGCTGCATGATACAAAGTAGAGAGGTAAAGTTGATAAAAAGAGCAGCAAAAATGCTGTTTTTGCATTTTTTTCGCCATTTCACGCAAATATTTTACCCAAACGCTTGCAGGTTTTAAAAAAAGCGCTACCTTTGCACTCGTTATCACAACAGAGGTTGTCAAAACAAAAAAAACAACAAGGTGCGTTAGTTCAGTTGGTTAGAATACCTGCCTGTCACGCAGGTGGTCATGGGTTCGAGTCCCATACGCACCGCAAAGTATCGCTAATAATCATTCGATTATTAGCGATACTTTTTTTTATGTCACCCGCTCTAATCGGGAAGTGCCAACCCAAGCAAAATTATAGGTTGTTTTGCTATTTCTGTTCATTTATTTTCAGCTCATCATCTCCGCTCAGAGAGCGCTCTAGCAGCAAGGATCTAGAACACCACTCCCTACCAATACAACCCACTTTAAGCGTACAGTTTGGCAAGGCTAAAAGAGATTGCTATCGTACTTTTCTGCCAACCTACCATTTTACTTGGTTCCTAAAAACAAAAAAAAACACTATCACACTCTTTCATCAACCAAGAATTTGACTTGCTCCATTAATCTTAAATACGTTTACTAAATCGATATTTTTATGTAAATTTGCACCATCTAAAAAAATCAGGAAACAATGATGGAATACAATATAGTAGAGCTAAGCATGCTTGGAGCATCTTTGCTGCTTTTATGCATACAACTAAGTTACTATTTAGGCCTATATAGCAGACTACCCTACAAAGTAAGAAAAAGTACTAAAACAGAACAAGAGCTACCAGAAAGCGAACTCCCCCCCATCTCAGTAGTAGTTGCAGTAAAAGGAGACGGACTTACCCTGATGAAGAATTTACCTACACTCCTAGAGCAAACGTATCCCACATTTGAAGTTATTGTTATATACGACCAAGCAGATGAAGATTGCAGCGATACACTAAAACTACTACAAGGGAAATACCCACACCTATACTACAGCTTTGTACCTGAAACAGCTCGCTATGTTAGCCGCAAAAAACTGGCTATCACAACTGGCATCAAAGCAAGTAAATATGAGTGGTTAGTCTTTACAGAAGCCGACTGCCAACCTTGCTCTAAAGAGTGGTTGCGCACACTGGCTACCTACTTTACCCCCACTACCGACATTGTACTAGGATACAGTAATTACGAGAAAAAAGCTGGATGGTTCAACAAAGAGATTAGATTTGACACACTAATCAACTCTTTGCGCTTTCTAGGGATGGCACTCAACAAACTACCCTACATGGGAAAAGGGAGAAACTTGGCTTACCGAAAATCTCTTTTCTTCAAGAAAAAAGGGTTTGCTGCTCACCTACGCCTAGAGAGAGGAGAAGATGACCTATTTATCAATCAACATGCTACAAAACAAAACACCAGAGTAGCCACACATCCAGATAGCTTTATCTGTATCAGCCACCCCAGCTACCGCCGCAATTGGCGCATCGAAAAGAGTAATTATGCTGTAACGAGCTCCTTCTTCAAAGGATCAAAACGCTTTTGGGTAGGGTTTGAGACTACCACTAGACTACTCTTCCTATCTATCACTGTAGCAGCTCTAGCACACACCATCTATTTTGAACAGTGGCTGTTGTGCAGCCTCTTTGCAGGAAGCTATTTCATCAGACACCTAGTACAAGCCTTGGTGCTAGCCCAAGCAGCTAAACAACTAAACACATCGACATTCTACTTTTCACTACCCATCTTAGAAGTGGTATTACCACTCCAAAACTTAAAATATAAATTAAAACGAATTTTAAACAGCAAAAACCTCTACTTACAGAAATAATGAAGACATAATAGATCAGGACAACTTTTTTAGAGTTTTCTTTTTAGAAGAATCTCTTTTTGTATATTAACTAAATAAACTATCAATATACCTACTCATAGTGATGTTTGGGGACGAAGATTATTGTATCTTTGCGCCCTAATTGTTCACCTAACATAGATAACCTATATGGAATCAACAAATAAATTTAAAGATGGTGCGTGGAGCAAAGAAATTAACGTAGCCAACTTCGTAAATAATAACATTACACCCTATACAGGCGATGCTTCATTTTTGACAGGAGCAACTGAGCGAACTTTAAAAATTTGGAATGCTTGCCTTGTAGCATTAGAAGAAGAGCGCACAAACAATGGTGTACGTTCATTGGATCACCAAACTATTTCGACTATCACGTCACACAAAGCAGGATACATTGACCAAGCAAACGAATTGATCGTAGGTCTACAAACTGATGCTGTGCTAAGACGCTCAATCAAACCGTTTGGAGGTATTGCAGTAGTCGAAAAAGCATGTCGTGAAAACGGTATCGAAGTAGATGATAAAGTAAAAGAGATTTTCCGTAACTACCGCAAGACACACAATGATGGTGTTTTTGATGCATACACAGACGAAATTCGCTCTTTCCGCTCACTAGGTTTCTTAACTGGATTGCCAGACAACTACGCTCGTGGTCGTATAATTGGTGACTACAGACGTTTGGCTCTTTACGGTATTGACCGTCTTATCCAAGCAAAAAAAGAGGACCTACAAAAAATTGGTAGCCCAATGACTGATGCTAACATTCGTCTACGCGAAGAGGTATCAGAACAAATCAAAGCGCTTAAAGAGATTAAAGTATTAGGCGAATATTACGGATTTGACCTAAGCCGCCCAGCAACTTCAGCTCAAGAGGCGGTACAATGGGTATACATGGCTTACCTAGCAGCTATCAAAGAACAAGATGGAGCAGCCATGTCACTTGGTAACGTATCTTCATTCCTAGATATCTACATCGAGTTCGACCTACAAAACGGTACAATCGACGAAACTTTTGCACAAGAGTTAATTGACCAATTTGTGATCAAACTACGTATGGTACGCCACCTACGTATGCAAGCATACAACGATATTTTTGCAGGTGATCCTACTTGGGTAACTGAATCAATCGGTGGACGCTTTAATGATGGACGTACCAAAGTAACAAAAACTTCGTTCCGTTTCTTGCAAACATTGTACAACCTAGGCCCTTCACCCGAGCCTAACATGACCGTTCTTTGGAGTAACGAGTTACCAGAAGGATTTAAAAACTTCTGTGCACAAGTTTCAATCGACACTTCATCTGTACAATACGAAAACGATGAGTTAATGCGTGAAGTACGCGATAACGACGATTACGGTATTGCTTGTTGTGTATCTTACCAAGCTATTGGAAAGCAAATTCAATTCTTTGGAGCACGCTGTAACATGGCTAAAGCATTGCTTTTGGCTATCAACGGTGGACGTTGTGAGTATACAGGTACATTGATGGTAAAAGACATCCCTGCACTTACAGGCGATGTATTAAACTTCGAAGAGGTACTTATTAACTACAAAAAAGTATTGAAAGAAATTGCACGTGTATACAACGATGCCATGAACATCATTCACTACATGCACGATAAGTATTACTACGAACGTGCACAAATGGCATTGATTGATACCAATCCAAGTATCAACTTGGCTTACGGTGTAGCTGGTTTATCAATCGTACTTGACTCACTATCGGCTATTAAATATGGTACGGTAACTGTCAAACGTAATGACATTGGCCTAACAGAAGGATTTGATATTGAAAATGAATATCCTTGCTTTGGTAATGACGATAACCGCGTAGACCACTTAGGTGTAGACTTGGTATATTACTTTACTGAAGAGTTGAAAAAACTTCCTATCTACAAAGATGCACAAGCTACGCTTTCTCTACTTACCATTACATCAAATGTAATGTACGGTAAGAAGACAGGTGCTACGCCTGATGGACGTGCCAAAGGTGTAGCATTTGCACCAGGAGCTAATCCAATGCACGGACGTGACAAAAAGGGAGCTATTGCTTCACTTAGCTCAGTTTCAAAATTGCGCTACCGCGATGCACAAGATGGTATTAGTAACACCTTCTCTATCGTTCCTAAATCATTAGGAGTAGATGCTGAAACACGCGTTGAAAACCTAGTAACAATGATGGATGGTTACTTTATCAAGGGAGCTCACCACTTAAATGTAAATGTATTGAACAGAGAGATGTTGGAAGATGCAATGGAGCACCCTGAAAAGTATCCACAACTTACTATCCGCGTATCTGGATATGCTGTAAACTTTGTAAAATTGAGCCGCGAACACCAACTAGAGGTTATTAGCCGTTCATTCCACCAAAGAATGTAATCACTACTACTATATAGTAGCAAGAAGAAGTGTCTGTTAAAGAAATATGCTGAAAAAGTAAATTTCGGTTTATAATTTAACTTCACATCAATCAAAGAAGCCATTTCTTCACTCCTTCATAGGAGTAAGAAATGGCTTCTTAACATTTATACTACCACTACCTAACCAAATAGGAGTGGCCACACAAAAAGAGTTCCCTCTAGCAAGGAAGCCCTTAAACCATCCCAATAACCTAGACGTTATACACGAAAGAAGAGGCTATGAAAGAGTTGAATTAATAATCCCTCTTCCTTTTCTAACCCAAAAAAACAGATCGATGAATAAATCAATGTCACTCAATGTACACTCCTACGAATCACTAGGAACCTTTGATGGCCCAGGACTGCGATTGGTTGTTTTCCTACAAGGATGCAACTTCCGTTGTCTATATTGCGCCAATCCAGATACAATAGATATAAAAGGTGAAAGCCAACTTACTACGCCCGAAGAGATTCTAGAAATGGCTGTAAGCCAAAAAGCATTCTTTGGAAAACGAGGAGGAATTACCTTTAGTGGAGGAGAACCCACTCTACAGGCCGAAGCCTTGGTTCCTCTATTTAAAATGCTTAAAGAAGCGGGTATACACATCTGCTTAGATACCAATGGAGGAGTGTGGAACAGCCACGTAGAGGAGCTACTCAAATTAACTGATTTGGTACTACTCGACATAAAAGAGCACAACAATGTACGCCACAAATTGCTTACAGAACGAAGCAATGAACAAACTCTACGCACGGCACAATGGTTAGAAGAGAACCAAAAACCGATGTGGCTACGCTATGTATTGGTGCCAGGATACAGTGCATTCGAAGAGGATATGCGTGCCTTAGGCAGCCAACTAGGCCAGTACAAACAAATAGAACGTGTGGAGGTTCTCCCCTATCACACACTAGGAGCACACAAATATGAATCAATGGGCAAAAGCTACCAACTAAAGGGAGTTAGAGAGAACACTCCCGAAGAGCTAGAAAAGGTAAAGTCTATTTTTCAAGAGTACTTTGAAACAGTCTACGTCAACTAAAATAAAAACAAGTCAATCACCCATGGAAAAACAAGGATTGATTTGAGAAACTACATAACGAACTGTATAGCCAGCAGCTACATAAAATAAGTTTCTTTGGAAAGAGGTTTTTAAAAGTGAAAGAAATAACTCCTATCCCAACAGATCTTTGGTATATACCTAATTAATAAAACAACAATCCCCTCTATTACCAACAGATGCAATAGAGGGGATTATTCTTATTCAACTCCATCTAACTTACTCTTAATTTTCTCAATCAAGCGAATTGCTCCCAACATTTTAGGATTCTCTCGGCAAATATAAGCCTGTTCAAACAAGCTAACAAGTGTCTCCTTCAGGTTTGGAATAGAGGTCGATTTATCAATAATCAAACTAGCAGGCAATTGCTGCTCTTTGAACCATTTCTCAAGCTCCTGAATCTCTTCTTCCGAGTAGGTTCGATGTAATTTCTCTTTTGTTGTCATCTTATTATCATTTAAAAAGGGTATCCTACGGCAAAGTGAAAAGCAAAATCACGGCTAAAATTAGGATGTACCACAGGGTATTTATCTTTACCAGTTTCCATTGGATTAACAGCCTTCATACCACCATCAAAACGCAATACCAAGAAGTCTAAATCTAAACGAAAACCAACACCGTAGGCTACAGCTAGTTCTTTATAGAAGGTATGAAATTTAAATTCAGATCCATCATTATAGTAGGAGTCTTTCTGTAAGTTCCAGATGTTTCCTGCATCAATAAAAAGTGCACCATACATCTTCCAAAAAAGATGGGTACGATATTCTACATTTAAATCAATCTTCATATCGCCATTGCAAAGAAGAGTATTCAATGAATTATTTTCTAGCAGTGCAGACGAACCTGGACCCAACGTACGAATAGACCATCCACGCACACTGTTGGCACCTCCTGAGAAATAACGTTTCTCAAAAGGGAGAGCAGTTGAGTTACCATAAGGAAAAGCAATACCTAAACCAGCACGAAAGACCAATGAATTCTTCGGGTCAATCATTAAGTTTCGAGTATATTCAAAATCACCTTTCACATATTGTGCAAAAGGAATGTTAGCCAACACATATCCCTTCTCAGGGTCGCTAGGCGATCCAAAAGCCAAGCGCGAGACACCATAGAATAAATTACCTGCCTCTTCTATATTAATACGCACCGAATGTGAACTACGAGTAGGTGTTTTAATCAATGAATTACCGGTACTATTATAGGTGTATGAATATCCCATACTCACGATGAACTGGTCTGCATAACTATAATAAATTAAAGAACTATGCTGATACAATTGATCTAGATACTCCTTAAAATCGGCAGACATAGAACTCCCTGGAATATATAAATAGTTAACATCAATCAAGCTGAATCGATGCTGTGAATATTGACCTGACCAACGATAGCGCCAAGCTGCCGAAGCTGAGGTACGCATAAACTCAGGACGATACTGCGAGTTGTACATCAAACTAACTTCCGAGGTAGCACGAACACGACGCTTAAAATCGGATGTAAGAAAAGGAAATTTAAATTCAGGAAATTGCAAACTAGTCTCAATACCATACTCCAAATAACTGTCATTAGCATAGTTCCCTTCCAAACCTGTCACAGCCTCGTAAGCGCCACGCAAGCGAATTGTGAAATTTTCTGAACCTCTAAAGAAATTCCGATGCTGATAAGAGACAGAAGCAGCTGCCCCCAAATCACCAGCTGAGTTGGTTCCTTCCACTTCAAAACCAACCGATTGATTTCTCCCTTTTGCCATCATAATATAGGTATCTAACCACTTCTGGCCATCTACCGTACGCTCAGTAAAAGAGATATTAGAGTATTTTAGCGCACCCAATCTTCCGAACGAAACATAACTATTCTGCACATTACGTTCACTATACAACTCGCCCTTACGGATTCGATTAAAATTCAACAATGTTTTAGGACGCAGGTAACGATCGTCAGCATAATAAATTTTCGATCCAGCCAATGCAACAGAATCATAAGTTAAGAGTGTAGCAGCATCAATACGATTAATCTCTTGATCGACTATAAAGCTGATATCACCGATACGGTACTGCTCATGTGGCTGGAAATTCTCTCCTTTGCCTGATTGGTAAGGCAACACACGAAGCGTTAAAGCAACCTTGTAGCTATCACGAATGGTATCTGCCTGAAAAACAATGTAATCTTTATTGAACTTATAGAAACCACTGTTTTGTAGCTCCTTAGTAACGCGCTGGCGCTCCTCGTTTAGCTGATTCACATTCAGGGTCATACCGCTATTAATCAAAGACTTAATAGTATCAGCCAGAATATAACTAGCTACCTGGTCATCTTGAATATCGTAAGTAAAAGTCTCAATGGTATAAGGGTGTCCTGCTTTAATTTGGTAGGCTAACTTTAGATTCTTTCTTTTAACCCGCTCATCAAGTCTCACAGAGGCACGCATATAACCCATATTACGCACGGCCTTCTCAAGTTCTAAGCGAGATCTTTCGGCCAATTCCCGATTGTAGATAACAGGTTCGCTCCCCAATTTTCGCAAGAAACGATTAAACCCCTTAGAAGAGTCAATACCCGAAAGAGCGTAAATATGTAGAGGTACTTTTACCGTATTAAACCACTTCGAATTGGGATTCTGCCGAATGTAACCCTCCAATTCGACTGTTTTAATAGTACGAGTATCTGATTCAATCTGAACTTGATCAAGTAAGTAACTATTTTCGGGAATGAATTTAGAGACCGAGCAAGAAGAGCACAGCGTTATAAGGAGAGGGAGTAAATAGAGAGGTAGGCACTTCTTCATATCATTCAATACAGTTCACTAGTAAGTAACACAAAGATAACATGCTCTCCCCATTTTTCCTTCATGCCGATTGCACATTTTTTCTTTAATCGGGTAAAAATATCTCACCCGAAGGAATAATTAAAAAATATCTTCTTAGCTTTGCTCTTCAAACTTGATTACCCGAAGTAAAAAACAATGCTTAGCAAGAATAAATTAAAACTGATTCGATCACTAGAATCGAAGAAAAAAAGAAAAGAAGAGGGACTTTTTGTGGCAGAAGGACCTAAATTAGTAGGCGATTTACTGGGACACTTTCCTGCTAAAGTAATCGTTGCAACTGCTAGTTGGCTATCGCAACACAAGGCAGAAGAGGGGTGTGAATATATCGAGGTAACTCAAGAAGAGCTATCAAAAGCTAGCTTCCAAAAAACGCCTCAAGAGGTGTTAGCACTCTTTGAACAACCAGCTTATAAATACTCAAATGAGATAGCCAAAGAAGAGCTCTGTCTAGCACTCGATGATGTACAAGATCCTGGAAACTTAGGAACCATTATTCGAATAGCCGACTGGTTTGGCATACACCATATTTTCTGTTCTGTGGGTACAGTCGATGTATATAGCCCTAAAACGGTTCAAGCTACGATGGGTGCATTGGCTAGAGTGAAGGTACATTACCTTGATTTACCTCCCTTCTTATCATCACTTCAAGATACACCACTTTATGGTACTTTCTTAGATGGAGAGGTTATTTACAGCGAGAAGCTCTCTAAACACGGCATCATCGTCATGGGAAATGAGGGAAAAGGAGTTAGCCCGGCAGTTGAAAAGTGCCTAAACAAACGACTCTACATCCCAAACTATCCTGCAGAAGTAGAGAGTTCTGAATCGCTTAATGTAGCTGTTGCTACTGCCATCGTATGTGCTGAATTTAGACGTAAGCTAATTTAATCAGCTGTGCAACCAGTAAAGGGGCTAACAAAGACGTCGTAACCGACTCTGAGGCATACAACAGTTATTTACAAAATCAAAAGGGAATAAATGCCATACATAAAGCGAGTGGCCCTCTTTCTCTACCGACTGAGTCAAGAACTCTTCCCATACCATTTGTGGAGAGAAACGCTCCAAAGAGTCATCACTCGACAAGAAGAAGAGGCCTCCTAACCATTCGGTTCCACGCACCTCTTCTGTCAACAAAAAATGATTCAAAAAAAGGCCTCCATCACCTACCTCCACCACCGATTGGGGGTAGGTAAGCTGAGGATTTACAAAGAGTTTATTACAGGCAAATCGTTTCATTAGCGAGTGGCTCTTTTATCTTGTTCCATTAACTGAATGGAATTAGGAGCAGGTGCTAACACCTCTGTTGGAAAAGCTCTATCGGCTGCTTGGCGCTTCACCTCCTCCAATGAATCTTTTTGCCCTTGTGTCAATTCAACTTCGGGCATCAATTCTTGAGATACTACAGCTACTGTATCACTCAAATCATGGTAGCGCATTAAGTGAATATTATTAACAAAAACACCTAAGTTATGCGTGGCACTATCCGTGTAATAGATAAAACCATTCACCTGTTTAATCGTATAAACAGAATCCGTATCTGCTTGCAATAATACAGCCATGTGAGTTGATGCTGTAAAAGTCTCTGTTTTTCCAATGACCGAATCATTATCTAGCAGGATTGATAATCCTACCACTACCCGCTGACTATCGGGTTGTAAGAAAAGGAAGTCAGCCTCCCATAAAAAACGATCTTTTGGACGAAAATTTGAATCGGCTTTCATCTCAAATGCCACCTTGTTGGTCAGTGGATAATCAGATAGCCAATGCAAACTACTTCCCTGCCAAATATCAACCGTATCACCTTCCAATGAACCTTTAAAAGCATTGTCACGCAGGGCTATCAACTCTTGCAAATAGGTACGCTTCCCTTTAAATCGATTAGTCAGATTATCATACATCGTTGTCATCTCTTTAGTATGGCGCGTATACCAAACCATGGAAGAATCAAACTGCGCAGCTGTTATGCCATGTTTTTCGTAAAGATAATTCAGATAAGACTCCTTTTTATAATTCTCTGCATAGGGTAGATTACTAGACATAGAGAGTCCTAGGTGGTAATCGTACAACACCTCCTCCATCTGAGCAGGCTCTATAAATCCCACTGGCTTTTTAGTTGTATCACTACACGAGGTAAATAAAAGCAATCCACCCAAAATGGCCTGCACTGTTTTTCTACCCGCTAAAGAAACAAACTTCATACTACTCATCATTAACTATTGGCTTACTATTAATGCTACCTTCATTTATTTACTCACTTTTGAAGTATCTGGATGAACCTCGTTATTCAGATATTTACTATAGAAAAGCAACAAAGCAATAATACCGCAGCTAATAGCCGCATCGGCAAAGTTAAAGATAGGACTAAAGAAAACAAAAGGATCTCCTCCTACTACAGGCAACCACTCGGGTAGAGTAGTCTTGATAATGGGGAAATAGAACATATCGACTACGCGTCCATGGAACCAATCAGCATACCCCTCTCCTACGGGTACAAAGGTAGCTAGGCGACTATGCGTACTCTCATTAAAAATCACTCCATAAAATACACTATCAATGATATTTCCGATAGCTCCTGCCAAAATAAGAGAGACACAAGCTACATAACCAGTCTTAAGTCCCCTCTTCACTATTTTACAGAGATACCAGATGATAGCCGCTACTGCAATAATTCGGAATGAGGTCAAAAAAAGCTTTCCAACAATCTCCATCCCAAACGCCATTCCATTATTCTCGGTAAAATAGATTTGAAACCAATCGGCCACATAAATACTCTCGTGCCAATACATCGTTGTTTTGACCCAAATTTTAATCACCTGATCAATGATAATAACCGCTAATATAATGAGGGTAGCTAGTTTTCCCTGCGTTAGTACTTTCTTCATCTACAATTTTCAATTACACTAAAAAAGAGCGTAAATAGCGGATAGGTACAGCAAGTACCTACACGCTATCCTCGCTCTTTGTTCTCTTTATCTTATCGTTTGGGTGCATTCTTCGCCTCAATGCTTAATGTAGCATGAGGTACTGCACGAAGTCTTTCGGCAGGAATCAAATTACCCGTTTCACGGCATATTCCGTAGGTTTTGTTTCCAATACGCACCAAAGCAGCTTGCAATCCTTGAATAAACTTCAATTGGCGAGCAGCCAATCGAGTTGTCTCTTCTTTAGAAAGCGTACTTGCTCCCTCTTCCAACACCTTATAAGTAGGTGAGGTATCGTCCGTATCGTTGCCGTCTTTGTTCATAATACTATCCTTAAATCGGTCATAGTCGCGTTGTGCTAGTTCCAATTTATTCATAATAATCACACGGAACTCCTCGAGTTCTGCGTCCGAATATCGGGTCTTTTTGTTCATAATAGATGGTTTTAAAAAAAGGTTATTACTCTTTGATAACACTCACATAGAGCGAGAAATCATCAAAACTAAGTTCTGTCGCATCTGCTACCTCCTCTACGAGCTGTAATGAATTTGCTAAAACTTGGTTGCAAATATAAACATTATATTCATTTACCGCCTCATCTGTTAAAGCGTTTTTAGAAAGTGTAATCGCTATTTTATCAGTTATTTCAAAACCGCTACTCTTACGAATGTTTTGAATACGGTTTACCAACTCACGCGCAACCCCTTCGCGACGCAACTCCTCGGTGATGGTTACATCGAGTGCCACCGTCAATTTACCCTCGTTAGCTACCAACCATCCTGGAATATCTTCGCTGAATATCTCCACGTCGATAGTCTCTAAGCAAGCTTCCGATCCATCTGCTAGCGTAAGCATATAGTTGCCTGCTTTTTCAAACTGAGCAATCATCTCTTGCGTCATTTCGGCTACCGCTGCTGCAACTGCTTTCATCTGTTTGCCAAATTTAGGGCCCAGTTTCTTAAAGTCGCACTTCACGCGCTTCACCAATACACCAGCCGATTCATCGACAAAACGAATCTCTTTTACATTCACCTCATTCATGATAAGCTCTTTCACTGCTTCTATATGAGCCTTTTGTTGAGCATCCACTACAGGTACCATGATACATTGCAAGGGTTGACGCACCTTGATATTTACCTTTCTACGAAGTGCCAATACCATCGAAGTAACATCCTGTGCCATCTGCATACGAGTTTCTAACTCCAAATCAATATATTCGCTCTGGCAAACAGGGAAGTTAGCCAAGTGTACCGAAGAGAAAGCTTCACGACCCGTTACCTCCATCAAATCACCATACAAGCGATCTGCATAGAAAGGAGCAATCGGAGCCATCAATTTAGAAACCGTTTCTAAGCAAGTATAAAGCGTTTGGTAAGCCGATAGCTTATCGGTCGACATAGCACTCCCCCAGAAACGTTTACGATTCAAACGAACGTACCAGTTACTTAAGTTATCATTCACAAAATCGCTAATTAATCGACCCGCTTTGGTAGGCTCATACTCATTCAAACAAGCATCCACTTGTTGAATCAACGTATTCATTACCGAAAGAATCCAACGGTCAATCTCGGGGCGACTGCTCATAGGCACTTCCGCCTCTTCGTAGCAGAATCCATCCACATTGGCATAAAGCGAGAAGAATGAGTAGGTATTATAGAGCGTACCAAAGAATTTACGACGCACCTCATCAACCCCTTCTACATCAAACTTCAAGTTATCCCAAGGCGAAGAGTTGGTAATCATGTACCAACGTACAGGATCTGATCCATATTTCTCCAATGCTTCGAATGGATCCACCCCATTACCCAAACGCTTAGACATCTTGTTGCCATTTTTATCCAACACCAATCCGTTTGATATAACCGCTTTAAAGGCTTTTTTATCAAAAATCATAGTTGCCAAAGCGTGTAGCGTAAAGAACCATCCACGAGTTTGATCTACCCCCTCAGCAATGAAGTCGGCTGGATAAACATCGCCGTTATCCAACAACTCTTTGTTCTCGAATGGGTAGTGAATTTGTGCGTAAGGCATAGCACCCGAATCAAACCAAACATCAATCAAATCAAGTTCGCGCTTCATCGGTTTACCACTTTCCGACACCAATACGATATCGTCTACATAGGGGCGGTGCAAATCTATTTTTCCGTAGTTATCGGCGGCATAGTCGGCTGGAATAAAGCCCAACTCCTTGTAAGGATTTGCCGCCATAATGCCTGCAGCAACCGATTTTTCAATTTCGTTATAAAGCTCCTCTACCGAACCAATACAGATCTCTTCGCCTGCATCGTTTCGCCAGATAGGAAGTGGAGTACCCCAATAACGTGAACGGCTTAAGTTCCAATCATTCAAGTTCTCCAACCATTTACCAAAACGACCTGTACCTGTCGACTCTGGCTTCCAGTTGATGGTTTTATTCAACTCCATCATGCGCCCTTTGCTAGCTGTAGAACGAATAAACCAGCTATCAAGTGGATAGTACAATACCGGTTTGTCCGTACGCCAGCAGTGTGGATAGTTGTGTGTATGTTTCTCAATTTTAAAGGCACGTTGCGATGCTTTCATCATCAACGCAATCTTCACATCGAGTGATTCTGCTTTTTGAGCCGCCGCTTCATCATATTTACCCTCTACAGTAAATTGAGGATCGTAGGCATTCTTCACCCATCCCCCTTGGAACTCTTTGTAAAGCTCCACATCGATACATGCTGCCACAAAAGCCTCATCCAACTCTTCCAACAAGTAGAATTTACCTGTTAAGTCGACCATGGGGCGAGTTTCGCCTTTCTTATTGATCATAAAGAGCGAAGGAATACCTGCTGCACGAGCTACCTGCGCATCGTCCGCACCAAAAGTCGGAGCAATGTGTACAATACCCGTACCATCTTCGGTCGTTACATAGTCACCCGGAATTACACGGAACCCTTTGTCGCTAGCTGCCCAGCTGCCCTCTTCGGTCACCTCCACCGGTTTCACCCAAGGAATCAATTGCTCGTAAGCCATGCCCACCAAGTCCGTTCCTTTGTACTCGGCAATCACTTTAAAAGGAACCAATTTGTCGCCTACTTTGTACTCTTCTAGCGCCAACTCGGCAGCTTTAGGATTAAAGTGTGCAGAAAGTAATGCTTTTGCTAGAATAACAGTAATAGGCTCCCCACTGTAGCTATTGTAACTTTGTACCGCTACATAATCAATTTTTGGGCCCACACAAAGTGCTGTATTCGAAGGCAATGTCCAAGGCGTAGTAGTCCAAGCCAAGAAGTAAGGAGTACCCCATGCAGCCAATGCATCCGATGGGTTGACTATTTTGAATTGCGCTACCGCTGTAGTATCCTTTACATCGCGGTAACAACCCGGTTGGTTCAACTCATGCGAGCTCAAACCAGTACCTGCTGCAGGCGAATAGGGCTGAATGGTATACCCTTTGTAAAGCAAATTCTTTTGGTGTAACTGCTTGAGCATCCACCAAAGCGTTTCGATGTAGCGGTTATCGTACGTAATATAGGGATCGTTTAGATCGACCCAGTAACCCATTTTATGGGTAAGATCGGTCCACTCTTGCGTATATTGCATCACATCTTTGCGGCAAGCAGCATTGTACTCAGCCACCGATATGGTTTTACCAATATCCTCTTTTGTAATACCCAATCGCTTCTCCACACCCAACTCTACTGGTAGGCCGTGTGTATCCCATCCCGCTTTACGCTTTACCTGAAAACCCTTCATGGTTTTGTATCGGCAGAAAGTATCTTTAATGGCACGACCCATCACGTGGTGAATACCTGGCATACCATTGGCCGAAGGAGGCCCTTCGTAGAATACGAACGAAGGAGAGCCCTCGCGCTCTGTCATACTTTTAGTAAAGACCTCGTTTTCGTCCCATTTCTTGAGTACATCTTTGTTAACCTGAGAGAGGTTGAGTTGTGAATGCTCAGCAAATTTCTTACGCATAATTATCTTGTTTTTCTTTTATCTAATTCCTAAGAGGTTACACCTCTAAAATTTAAAGTGCAAATTTATTAAGAATAATAGAGAAACAGATATTTTCGCCCCCCTTTTTTAGTCAAGTGACACTTAAAAAAAGGAGAAATCAATGAAAGTGTAACCAAAAGCTACTCCTCCACCTTAGCACAACCAAAGTTCTTGGCATAAAGCTCATCAATAATCCCATCCGAGAGGCCTATTACAGGCACATGCACATAGCTAGCACCAATAGCTTGCGCAATCTTCAGAAATATTTCGGCAGCGGGTACAATTACATCGGCTCTATCCTCCTTTAGCTCAAATTGCTCCATACGCTGCTCTACACTCAACGGCTTGAGTAGCTGGTATATCTCCCTAAGCTCCTCCATCGAGATGCGTAAATTCTCCTGATCTTTCTTCTCAGAGAGGCGATAAAGTTTGTTGATATTTCCCCCCGATCCAATGATATTGACTTCACCAAGCCCCTGAGCTACCCGCTTTAAATCCTCCTCCAATTGAATCCACGTTTCAGGCTCCACCGCCTCACTCAGCATACGCACTGTCCCCACATTATAAGAGTGCGAAAAGAGCAACTTACTATCGGCTATAAAGTTCACCTCTGTACTACCCCCACCCACATCGATATAGACAAAATTTCCTATCCTATCCGATGCGCACTCTAGGTGATTGCTGTAGACCATTCTAGCCTCCTCTTTCCCATCAATAATCTCAATCAGGATGCCACTCGATTTTTCAATTTTCTTAATAATCTCCGCCCCATTCTTTGCATCACGCATGGCCGATGTAGCACAAGCCCTGTAATCATCTACCTCGTATATCTTCATCAAGTATTGAAACGACTTCATCAATCGCTTCAGGTTTTTCTCCTTTTTTTCAGAGAGCTCACCTATAGAAAAGACATCAAACCCTAACCGAAGCGGTACACGCACCATCAATTTCTTCTTAAATCGTTGCTCCTCGGGTGCATCCGGATCAACACTCTTTATAAGTAGTCTGGCAGCATTCGAACCAATATCGATGGCTGCATAATTAACTGTTCCCATGACTCTAGTTTAGTTAAGTTTCTCTTCTCCATTTTCCAACAGATACTCCTTGTATAAAACCTCTTGCGAATGAAAAAGTTCAGCAGCATTTCCTTGGCAAATTTTGTTTTCGCCGCTACCATCCACCACCCGCGCTTGCTGATTATCTCTCATAGCATACTCTACCACCCTCATCAATTGACGCTTTATCTCTAGATCGTATATGGGAATAATCACCTCGATTCGACTCTCCAGATTCCGCTTCATCCAATCGGCCGACCCCATAAAAAGCTTTGTATCGCCCCCATTGCTGAAGATAAAGATGCGTGCATGCTCCAAATAGCGATCTACAATGCCATTGATCTCCATCTGCTCTTTTATTTTTTTACCCGTTGTTACCAATGAACAGTTTCCGCGTACCGACAAACGCACCTTTACTCCTGCCTCGGCCGCATCATAAAGTAGCCTCATTAAGTCGGGATGGGTAATGTGATTAACCTTCATCCAGATACCCGATGGCTTTCCAGTTTTGTGATTCTTTATCTCTGTTTGTATCAATTTTACCAATTTATCTTTCATGCAGTTGGGCGAAACCAAGAGTTCCTTAAAAACCTTGTTGGCAAAAGGCCTCTCAATAAAATCAAACACCTCGGCCACCTCACTAACTAATTTGCGGTTGGCACTCATCAGTAAACAGTCGGTATAGAGTTTAGCATTCCCTTCGTGAAAATTGCCTGTACTCACACAAGCCAAATCGCCCCCTGCATGCATGGCTATATGGAGCAGTTTAGCATGTACCTTCAACCCCTCTACTCCAAAAAGAACCCGTATACCAGCCTCTTGCATCAACTGAGCCCAATCAATGTTCGAGCTCTCATCAAAACGTGCCAGCAACTCAATGACCACCGTCACCTTCTTTCCATTGCGAGCTGCATTGATTAACGCCTTCACCACCTTTGAGTCGCGAGCCAATCTATAAAGAGTCATTTTAATCGTTTTCACCCCCTTATGGATAGAGGCCTCCTGAAGCAGGCGTATAAAGGAATCAAAGCTGTGATAAGGAAAATGGAGTAAACGATCCTTTTGGCGAATAAGCTGCAACAAACTCTCTGGCCCATTCAGCTCCTTTTTTACTATAGAGGGCCAAACCGGGTAACGCAAGTCAGTTCGACCCGCTGCCGGAAAGTGCATTAAATCTTTGTGATTCTGATACCTACCACTCGCCAAGAGCGTATCGTACTTATTTATCTGTAACTTATGAGCTATTTTCCGAAGCAACTCCTTAGGCATCTGCGCATCGTAGACCAACCGAAGAGGGAGTCCATTTTTACGACTCTTTACCCCCCGCGTTATCTTTTGCAAAATGGTTCGGTGCGCCTCATTCTCCATCTCCATCTCCGCATCTTTGGTAAATTTAAAGGCATACGCCTCCACGGTATCATACTCCATTCCGGGAAATAGTTGAGGCAAACAGCAACGCACCACATCATCCAGGTACATCACAAAGCTACTCCCCTTCTGCTTCGGTAGCTCAACAAAGCGCCCCACTGTTGAAACAGGTAGCTCTATCACCGCATAGTCGCTACTGCGGCGATTTGCTTTGCGAAGCTTTACAGCCAAGTAAATCTCTTCGTCCGTTCCATGCCACCAATTATGTAATTGAGAGAGCCAAACAGGCGAGAGCTTCCCCATCAAGTTTTGCGCATAATAGACCTCTACATAGTGACGTTGCCATTCGCTCAAATCATTCTCAGTAACCAAATAGATCCGCTTCTTCGCCAGTTCGGCTATCACCTGTTGTACCGCTTCACCATACTCTTTAGCGTATATAGCATTGAGCTTGTTTATCTGCTTAAGTTGCTCTTTAGCCTCCTCCCTTTCACTAGCTAGCATTTTATCTTCACACGCCGCCAATCGCACCAGCGTAGCAACGCGTACCCGAAAAAACTCATCCAAGTTACTAGAGTAGATACCCAGAAAAGAGAAACGTTCCAACAATGGAACCGTCTCTTTCTGTGCCTCTTGTAAAATACGGTGGTTGAAATAGATCCAACTCACATCTCGAGGAAGCCTTTTTCGCTCCTTCCCCTTCACTTTACTCTTTTGTCGCTCCATACCAGCCCTCCTGTTTATTAAAAAATAGACCATCACTCTGATTACTACACAAATAAACGAATAAAAGTGAAGATGTGTTACGAAAACGAGCCTTTATTTCAACAAAAAAGGGATCAAACCACCAGAAAGAGGCAAATCTACCACAAAAGAGGTATAGGAGCACGCCATACTCCCCTCTATAACCTATTCAATGAGGCTATTACACTTCAAGCGACACCATTTCGGTCAAGATAGCCACTGCCTCCTCTACACGGTCTACATGATTAACTATCATGCTTCGTTTCCCTTTTTGTTCACGCAGGTTACTCCGTTTGGGGTGGCTACCCATATAGTGAATCACCTTACCAAAAGCAGCACTTTGGTAGTAAGGACTCTCCAAGTTACTCACAAAGTAGAGAGTCATTTTAGCCGATTTCAGTACCACACGCTCCACTCCCATCTGCTTGGTTAATCGACGAAGAGAGACAATGCGCAACAACTCCTTAGCCTCCTCAGGCAACTTGCCAAACCGATCCTTCAGGCGCTGTTTAAAGTTAAAGAGATCTATCTCCTCCTCCATATTATCCAATTCACGGTATAGCAACATCCGTTCGCTACTGCTCGGTATGTATTCATTAGGAAAGAGCAACTCTAAATCGCTTTCTACCACACACTCCTCTACAAAGTTTTCGCCGCTCAGCTTATCTTCATCCCCCGCCTTCTCTTCGGCATAGAGATGAGCAAATTCATCCTCGCGCAACTCTTTCACCGCCTCATTCAATATTTTTTGGTACGTTTCATACCCTAAGTCGGCTATAAAACCACTCTGCTCGGCCCCCAGCATATTGCCCGCCCCCCGTATATCAAGGTCTTGCATGGCAATGTGAATACCACTACCTAAATCACTAAAATTCTCGATAGCCTGTAGTCGACGTCTAGCCTCGGCCGTCAACGACACCAAAGGAGGAGCCAGTAGGTAACAGAATGCCTTCTTGTTGCTACGCCCTACCCGTCCACGCATTTGGTGCAAATCGCTCAATCCAAAGTTTTGGGCTTGATTTATCAATATCGTATTGGCATTGGGTATATCAATACCACTCTCAATAATAGTGGTAGCCAGTAATACATCGTAATCGTAGTTCACAAAGTCGAGTATAATCTTCTCCAACTTCTCAGGCTCCATCTGTCCGTGACCGATGCACACCCGGCAATCGGGAATGTTTCGTTCAATGATTGCTTTGAGCTCCGGCAAGTTCTGAATCCGGTTATTGACAAAGAATACCTGCCCGTTTCGGCTCATCTCAAAATTGATAGCCTCCGTTATCACCTCCTCCTGAAAGGTATGCACCTCCGTTTGAATAGGGTATCGGTTGGGAGGAGGGGTTTGAATAACCGAAAGGTCACGCGCCCCCATAAGTGAAAACTGCAAGGTACGCGGAATGGGAGTAGCCGTCATGGTGAGCGTATCTACATTGGCCTTTATCTGGCGCAACTTCTCCTTCACACTCACCCCAAACTTCTGCTCCTCATCTACTATAAGCAGTCCTAAATCTTTAAACTTAATGCTCTTGCCAATAATTTTATGGGTACCAATCACAATGTTCACTCCCCCATCGGCCAACTCCTTCACCACCTGGCTACTCTCCTTAGCCGTACGAGCCCTACTTAAGTACTCAATCTTGCAAGGAAAATCCTTTAACCGCTCGCTAAAGGTGCGGTAGTGTTGGTAAGCCAGCACCGTAGTAGGCACCAAAATAGCCACCTGCTTGTTATCGGCCACCGCCTTAAAAGCAGCCCGAATAGCCACCTCCGTCTTTCCAAAGCCCACATCACCACACACCAAACGGTCCATCGGCTTCTCACTCTCCATATCGGCCTTTACCTCTTGCGTAGCCTTTAGTTGGTCGGGCGTATCTTCGTACAAGAAACTCGCCTCCAACTCGGTTTGCAAAAAGCTATCGGGGCTGTAGCAAAACCCCTTCTCCTGTTTACGCTGCGAATAGAGTTTAATCAAATCGCGCGCTATATCCTTCATTTTGGTTTTGGTACGCTCTTTCAGCTTCTCCCAAGCACCCGTTCCTAGCTTATTGACACGAGGTGCCTCCCCCTCCTTGCCCTTATATTTCGATATCTTATGCAGGGCATGAATTGAAACAAAGACCACATCTTCGTTTTGGTAAATGAGTTTAATCACCTCCTGCGTAGTATTCCCATTAGGCATACGCACCAAACCTGCAAAACGCCCCACCCCGTGATCCATGTGCACCACATAATCGCCCGGTTCAAAGAGGTTCAACTCCTTCAAGGTGAGTGCTACCTTACCACTGCGCGCCTTATCACTGCGCAAGTTGTATTTATGGAAACGGTCAAATATTTGGTGATCGGTAAAGAAACAACTGTGCAACGTATGCTCCACAAATCCCTCGTGAATGGTTTTATTGATGTAGGTAAAGGTTATCTCATCGCCCCGTTCATCGAAAATAGCCTGCAAGCGCTTGGCCTGCTTCTCGCTATCGGTACAGATGTAAAGCGTATAGCCCCGCTGCACAAAATCGTGCAACGTACTCCCCACCAAATCAAAATTCTTGTGAAAGATGGGTTGTGCCGCTGTTTCAAAAGTGAGTATCGCTTGCGGCGTACCCGTAGGCTTCGAGCCAAACTCAATGCGCCGAAAGTCAAGCACCAACCGCATAAAAGCCTCCCCATCGGTCAGGCTCAACGAGGTACGGCGGGTATCATCCGCCTCGGCCTCCGTCTTCCGAAGCGCTACTGATTGGGGCGAGAGTGCCTCATCAACCGCCTTCTGAATAGCCTCCCGCGTCCAGAAAAGATCTTTTACAAAAACAAGTGCATCACTAGGCAGAAAGGTGAGAAAAGGAACCTTGCGTATCTTCCCCTCTTTGCTAGCAGCATCGAGTTCGGGCACAATCGATACCCGCTCCCGCTTCTCGGTAGAGAGCTGTGACTGAATATCGAAACAGCGGATACTCTCAATCTCATCACCAAAGAAATCGACCCGATAGGGATACTCCGAAGCAAACGAGAATACATCAATCAAACTACCCCGCACCGCAAACTGCCCCGGCTCGTACACATAGTCCACCTGCTGAAAGCCATACTGCGTCAATACCTCAACCGAAAACTGCCTATCAATCTCCTCACCCACCGTTAGGTGCAGCGTATTCTTTACCAGCTCCTCTTGCGACACCACCAACTCGGCCAGTGCATCGGGGTAGGTTACAATGGTCAGCGCATCGCCCCGCTGCAAGCGGCTCAACACCTCGGTGCGCAGAATCTCACTCGCCGCATCCTTCTGTCCATACTTAATGGCCCGTCTGTAAGAAGAGGGAAAATAGAGCACCGACTCCTCGCCATTCATCTGTACCAAGTCGTGGTAAAAGTAACCCGCCTCTTCGGCATCCGAAAGAATAAAGAGCGACGTTTGCGTAGCATGTCCCACCCAGCTAGATAGAAAAAGCGGAGCCGCCGAAGCGTGCAATCCTTTGAGGTGAATGGTTCGTATAGCAGCATCTTGAAACTCCTTTTCAAGCGTTTGAGTATGAGGGTGAGCAGCATAACGCTGCTTGATTGCAGTTATATCCATGTTTCTTTAGTTAAGTGGTACAAATGTAAAACAATTCTGGCAGTTATGTTACCCCCGCCCTACTACAAGTTTCTCCTTTTTTATCCTTCATCCTTCACACTCACTCACTATCAACAAGTTATGGTGAAGGATAGAGGTTTTTAGCTTCACCTATCCTTCACCCATATTTTTCGAGCCTTTCTTCGACTATTTTGAAGCAACTAGCAGGGTAATCAAGCAAATTTAAAGGCGTGCTCCTTTTGTTATTTTCAATAAAAGCGTACATTTGTAGCAACAGCTAGTAGCAGCACTATTTACCCAACCCCAAAAGAGCATTCGCCATGAAACCCATTAAGCGCAGATACCCCGTAGGCATACAGACCTTCTCCGAAATCATTGAGCTCAACTGTGTCTACATTGATAAGACCGCCCTTATCTATCAAATGGTAAACGAAGCGGGCAAAAGCTATTTCCTCAGTCGACCCCGCCGATTTGGAAAAAGCGTACTCATATCGACCCTCGAAGCCTACTTCGAAGGACGAAAAGAGCTCTTCAAGGGATTGGCTATCGAGCAACTTGAAACCGAATGGAACGTACACCCCGTACTCCGATTGGACTTAAGCCGCAGCACCTATGGACGTGTAGAAGAGTTAACCAGCATCTTAGAAGATCACTTGTACATGTGGGAGGAACTGTATGGTGGAGCAAGAGAGGGACAAACATTTGCTTCTCGTTTTGGAAATGTTATTAAGCGTGCCTACCAAAAAACGGGACAGAAAGTGGTTATCCTGATTGATGAGTACGATTCGGCCCTGATTGACAGCAACAGCGATCCCGAACTTCAAAAAGAGTTGCGCACCATTGTACGCTCCTTCTATGCCCCACTCAAAGATTCAGACCGCTTCCTTCGTTTTGTATTCCTAACAGGCATTACCAAGTTTAGCCAAATGAGTATCTTTAGCGAGCTCAACAACCTCAACAACATCAGCATGGTACCCTACTACGATACCATTTGTGGCATCTCCGAAACGGAACTCTACACCCAAATGGCCGAAGATATTCGCCTACTAGCAGAAGCGCTAAACAAAACCGAAGAGGAGATGCGAGCTGAATTAAAAAAACGATACGATGGGTATCATTTCAGCAAAGGGATGACCGATATCTACAACCCCTTTAGCCTACTAACAGCCTTTACCAACAAGATGCTAGAGAGCTATTGGTTCAGCACAGGTACCCCCAGTTTCTTGCTCGAACTGATTAAAAAAGAGCAGCTCGATATATCTAAACTAGAAGGAATCACAGCCACAGCAGTCGATTTTGATCGCTCTACAGAGCGAATTAGCAATGTGCTACCCGTTCTTTACCAAAGTGGATACCTCACCATCAAAGATTACAACCCCCTCTTGAATACCTATACATTGGGATATCCCAACCAAGAGGTACGTATGGGATTCCTGCACTGCCTGATACCCGATTACGTACACACCGATACCATACAGGGTAATTTTATGGTAGTCAGCTTTCTGCAAAACCTCATGGAGCACCAGCTAGAGGAGTGTATGGTTCGCTTGCAGAGTTTCTTTGCCGATATCCCCAACACCCTACACAACAAGAACGAGAAGCATTACCAAACCGCCCTCTACATTCTCTTCAAACTGATGGGACAATATGTAGAGGCCGAAGTAAGCACCGCTATTGGCCGTATAGATGCCGTACTGCAGTTAGCCGATGCCATCTACCTCTTTGAGTTCAAGGTAGACAAAAGTGCCCAAGAGGCGTTGGAGCAAATTGACTCCAAGCAGTACGGATTAAAGTATGCTATGGATGGAAGACCGATCTATAAAATTGGGGTAAACTTCTCTACCGAAACGCGAACGCTTAGTGAGTGGATTATTGTGGAGGGAAAATAGCCATGGTACAGAGGTATCATCAGTAAAGTCACTCGCTACTGAAAAGAGCTCAAAATGATACTCATTCGTTGGATTAAACTCCCAACACCTTCCTACAATATCTCCAATTATTGCACCTAACATAATCTGATTTTTTAGTTGTTGATTTTACAATACAGGAAGTGTAATGTGTTGATAATTAACAAATAGTATCATCTTAATAACTAAAACAAAGCTATTTTCATTAAATTCAGTGTTTTTAGTTGGTTTTTCTAGTTTTCCAGATGGCCATTGGATGAAGTTTAATTCTCTGAATTATTTCTTTATCATCAAAGAGTAACTCCGGTACATAGTTATTACTATTGAATTCTTCAATAAATCTTTTCTCTTCATCTGTAAATGCAACTAACGAGGTAAGAAACTCTTTTACGGTTCTCTTTGCTTCCTCAAAATCGAATTGCTCAGACTTTCGTAATACTGGTATTAAATGAGCTCGGATTTGAGGGAATTTGAGTTTGTCAATTGCATCAAAACTATATTCAAGTTTGGGTGAATAGCTACCTCCGATAGCCAAATAAAACAATATGGATTTTCTAAGCATCTTTAAATCCACTTCAGCAAATACAGAGTTGGATATCATGTTGTAAACATCATAAAGATCACGTGCGGCAGTTCTCTCGATCAAAGCTTTAATCTTACTACCAAATAATTCAATAGGATGTACCGCTCTGATTTCTGTAGAAGGAAGGAATTCAACTTTTGTTTGCGCAATATTCACTGGATAAATATGATGCCTCATTGAATAGTTAATGTCAATTTTGATATTATCCCTATTGTTTGCGGCATTTTGGTAATAGAAAGCCCAGGAGTCAAGTGAATGAGGATTCTTTGTATTTGGGCTTAGTGTATATCCCTGTGTGAACATATAATCTAGAATCTCTTTATTAATAGATTCACGAATAGCAAGCATATCATCTCTTGAGCACTCTTTATTAAGATCAAGATCAATGTCAACAGATAATCGAGGCATATCAAATACCGTCAGATTGATGGCTGTACCACCTTTTAAAACAAGGTTCTCTGCGAGTCTAGGATTTGTATTGAAGTATATTAGAATATCATTTAATCGGATAACTTTTTCTAAGTTATCCCGAATGAATCCACTCTCTTTTGCAATTTTCTCTAAATCCGATTTACTATATAAGCTCATTATTACCTTGTTCTAAATATGATAAAATATTTTTAGGAGCGTAAATATTCCATTCTTTATGAAATGTGTCAGACTCTGCCGGTTCTGTAAGATATTTCACATGAGGAGCACCATTCTGATGGCATAAAGAGATAAAATCATCACTTAGTTTTATATTAGCCTGGAAGTTTTTTAATATGAATCCAGCCTTCTTGAATAAGAATGCTTTATTATATAGATTTAAGTAGCTTATCAACTTCTTCTCATCTAAATAATTGATCATTGATAAGCAGTGAATCAGTTCTTCTAATCCTCCTGCACGATCAATTCGGTCAATGCAGTCAATTACAGTTCGTTCGATATTCGTGACTCTAATCAATGAGTTCATAGGAGGTGTATCAATGCCTTCTGATATATTTGATTTACAATAGAGATATTGCATATCTTCAAATTCAAAATTATTGAAGCGCGTTTCGCTGGAAATATAAAGTGTAAAAAACAGTTGATGCGCAATCCCATGATATTCTAAAGCCGAGTGATAGGATATATAAGCCGAATCAGATATATGACTACCAATCTCAAATTTATTGGCTACAGTTGCTTTTGTAGCGAGATCAGTAACACTGTATAGGTTACGACGGATTTGAACTATAAGGTTTTGCTTCTTATAGTTTTTTAGTAGTGCTTTCGCATTCTCTTGATTACCTGCAATTGGAGTAATATCTTCCAAGCAGAAAATCTTTTTGGAATGAAATTCTTCTATATATTTTTTCATTATCATTTCTATTATTACTCAAAAGTAGAAAAATACTTCCATTTATGAGTGAAGAAAACAATAAATTATTTATAGGCTTTAATCTAATTATATCTTAGAATTTATCCATGGATACATTATCCATTTCTTTATCAAAGAGATTTAATATTTAGTTTGTTTTATTTAGGGGTAAATTATTCATTAAAGCTATTTTTGCTAGATATTTAACTTTGTTATCAATGACTAATATGATTGCTTCCACTGATTGCCCTATACCTCCTCTTGAAATATCTGATTCTTCGACTACTTCTAGTAATTTGATAATGAAGGGTATTCCAAGCTTCTTAAATCTTGCTAAGGTATATTGCCGAAGCGCTGTAGCGGTACGATTGTAGCACATTAAGTGGTACCGCTTCGCCGATACTATCAGTTATCTAGGACATTTATGCAACTTCATTCTCCTAATTTCTTCTTTTCTTCACTCCTCCTTCTCAAGATGTTCCAACACATGCCCCAAATGATACTCCACCACTCCTTCATTCCAGATGGTATCCACCACCTCTACAATGGCACTCTCTCGATCCTTTTGATAGCCCACATAGAGTCGAAGCGCATCATACCTACGTAGATATCGCTTCCCATCCGATTCGTCTAGGTAAGTATACTTACTGAGCGTAGTCTGTTTCAACTCCCTAAACTCAATATCCTTTTCACCCTTCATGATCTCATCAAAGTATACCTTTTTTATATTCAGCGTCAACACCTTCATCCCCTTGGTATCAAAGGTCGATTCACGCTTTACAATAGTTCGCTCCAAACATTTTAGTTGCCTATTATATATATATTGGGTAATGGTTCCATTGACTATTTTTTTGATTATAGTCTCAATTACTGGAAAAGGCACCACGTACCACTCTTTGGGATGGTGTATCGCCCCCTTGGCATCTGTAATGGTAAATTGCATCCGAACGGCATCCAGTACTTGGTGAATCAAACTTTCAAAGAGTTGGCTGTTGAGATTAACAATCTTATAAGATGCTTCCACCTTAACAGGTGCCAGTAGATAGGTAGGGTCATTGGCTGCATTCGCAATGCGCTCCTCCACACTATTGACCGTAAAGCCTATTTTGTACAAATCGGGTTGATGAGCTATTTCGGGCTGTGCAGAGAGCGATTTCAATACATAGATATAGCCTGTAACTTGGTCTTTTTTATCCAATTGACTGGGACTAAACATCGTAAGTTCCGTTCCTTCCTGCGTTTCGGTAATGGCAAAACCATCCTCCATCACCCCTTTCCGCAGGGTTTGCAGTAGAATATTGGACTCCGTTCCATTTTCATAAATAGAGCGCGTTCTACAATCGAGTCGCTTATTATTTTCATTGCGTTTTTTTTCACCCATAGAGGCTAGGTAGAGCAGCTGCCCTCCTATCACAAAGAAGTGACCTGGCGTAATATTGGCAGTCTTAGTCAATCTCACCAAGCTTCTTTTTCCTGTTTTTAGCTCTTCGTGTAGGGTTGTAAATAGTCCGCTGAATTGTTCAAAATCTTCACATACTTTTCGGCGAGCAATGTAATCCGCCCCCTCCCGTTTGTCCAACACCTCTTTCATATCGGCTGGAATGTCAAAGAGCGATTTCTCCTTTTCCGAAAGATCCAACAGCGGATCATTCAATAGTTCATTTAGTTCCTCATCTAAATTCATACCTTCTCCTCCTCATTTAACAGTTGCAAATAGTCATACGCTTTTAATCCCTCGTTCGCATCTCGTTTGAGTGCCACCAAGGAGCGAGCCAACATTTTCTCTTTCAAATCGCCTCCACACTGCGGCATACGCCCCTCGTGTGCTTCTACCCATTGGGTAATCTCTATCAACGCCTTCACCCGCCTATCATCGGGTGTAATAGCGGCAGATTTAGGAAGTACATCCTCTAACAAGGGATCATCAAACAGGTGCAATAAATCTTCTGGCCACTCCATCATGACTCCTTCTTTTCGGGTTCATACTGCAATCCACTCATCTTTCTAATCTTGAGGTTCTTAATCATTTGGTAGGCACAGGCCAGCTCGCGCACCTTCGCCTCGGTACTATTGAGCGAAGGCAATTGTCCATCGTGCTGAGCTATCCACTCTTTGAGCGGCCCCTTAAATAACTGGATAGCTAGTTCAAGCGGCATGTCAAACTTCTGCTCGGCTATGGTATCTTGAATAATTCTCAAGGTAGGTGCATCCACCGTTTTTGAAAGAATCTCATAGGCCCGTTGAAAAGGATTGATGCTATCAATCAAGTTAATGCTCAACTTATCGATGTTGATAAAACGATTGGTTAACTTCAAAAATCGATTCGCCTCACTGTTTTGACCCTCTTCGGCCGTTTGTACTCCCGAAAGATCAATAGACTCTCCTTTTTCATCTACCACATCATTCCCCTTGATAAGCGTATCGAGTAGTATCCGTTGGCGCACCTCTTCCACTTCACCCTCCGATAGATCGGGATATTTCTCTCGAATCACTTTGGGAATCAAGTGTTGCGTAATGGTTTCGGCCGTAGTATTACCACTAATGGCCTTTACCACCATATCATTTTGCAAGATAATAGCCTTTAAGTCATCCAACTGCTCTGCCACAATCTGCTTGGTCTTGATGCTTGATAGTGGCTTTAATCCCTCTACCACAATGGTATTGACCGTATTGTTATCCGCATCCTCTTCTTTGGTCGTTTTAAAACACCAACTAGGAGCCATTACCTGCTCCATGAGTAGCGAAGCGGTAATAGCCTTCAAGAAATCATTGACTGCCACCTTCACATCAGGCTGCTTTGCATCGGGCATAGCAATCATGTTTATAAAATGGGCATTCTCTTTCGATGCACTATCCCGTGTGCAACGGCCAATAATCTGAATCACCTCCGTCAAGGAGCCACGTACCCCCACTGTAAGGCAAGTATCACACCACTCCCAGTCAAACCCCTCCTTGGCTGTTCCCAGTGCTATGATTATATCCATATCTTCGGGACGCTTCATCTTATTAAGATAGGCATATACATTTTCACGCGTCTTGGGGTGATCCTCCACCAAATCGGCCACTTTCAGCAGCCTGCCATCGGATGTGCGCAGGGTATAGATGCCTTGGTTGTAGTCGTGCTCCACCTCCTCACCTATCAGCTGCATAATCTCCCATACCTCGGTGTATTTACCTTTAGCCGTAGAGGCTCGGCTATTGGTGGAGGGAATGTGAATGATGGTCTTCCGTCGAGTATCCAACACCTCAGCGATATGATCGAGGTAAACCCCTTTGTAAAAGTGATAGCCCAAGGTTAAATTTTTGAGATGCTTGTAGCCATTAAGCTGTTGGTAGTAGTTGTAGGTAACGGGGTAAAAACGTGCTTCATCCTCAGCTCTCAATACTGGAACTCCATCCCCCCTGAAGTAGCTACCAGTCATGGCCACAATATGACCTGTGGAGTTATTCATCACCCGGCGTACCGTATCGCCCAGTCCACTGTTGGCATCGGCGCTGGTGTGGTGAAACTCATCGATAGCCAGCAAGCAATCGTTCCACTCCTCATCGTCCAGTTGCTTCATGGCATTGCGAAGGGTGGCGTGGGCACAAACCAATACACGGGCGGTTTTGTTGCGCATAAATTCACAAAAGATGCCCGATTTATCGCTCTCATTACCCGTACAGAGGTTGTAATAGGGAGCCACCTTCCAATCGGTAAAGAAGCCGAAGGTAGTAAGTGAGGTATTAGTAAAGGAGCGGCCAATACTCTTTTCGGGTACCGCCACAATGACCTTCTTTAACCCCTGTTTCTCTAATTTATCGAGGGCTATAAACATCAAAGCCCTACTCTTGCCACTGGCAGGAGGCGCTTTGATCAATAAAAATCGGTTTTTGCGGTGTTCGTAGGCTTTGGCCTGCATCTCACGCATCCCCCATTCGTTGGTATTCGACGACTTTCCGCTTTGCATATAGCGTATGTCGACAAAGTTATTTTGTTTGCTCTCCATAGTATTTTTGTATTGGTTATTTTAGAACATCACCTTGTAGTGCTTCCCGTCTGAGGCAGTTATTAAGTAATCCTTGACAACTGAATCCGAATCTAATTCTTTATCATTTAATATATTAGATACATGCATACTCACATTCGGGACCGAGGTGGAAATTACTTGGCACTCATCTTCTCGTAGAGTTTAAAGAGTGTCTCCAATCGAGCTTCATCACTCGCAAACGGATAACCGGGATAGCAGCTATCTACTACATCGTCTAAAGTAGCATGTGCTTCTCGCAAATCGTGTGGCATCTTGTCGGGATCGTACATCTCGGCCAGTGTCTTCTCGGGATGGCCTGCACGGGTAATTAACACCTCTTCGGCTGCTTCGGTGAGTTGGGCACGCTTCTCTTTCGTGATTTTAGGGAAGGGAAAGGTGTTGTAACAGAGTTGCGCAGAATAACGATAATCTGTTTTCAGTCTTCCGCCAACGGTTCGTACCCACGCCATGTGCATTTTGCTGGTTAGGAGGCCGAATAGCCAGGTTTCGGCATCGTAAATGGCAAATGCAGCATTTGAGATAACTGAATTCTTATCTAGATATCCTATTGGAATATATTCGCGACGTTCAGAAGAGACTGAAGGGATGATAATAGATTCAGTCTCTTTATACCGAATCTCACCAAATTTATAAGGGTAACTTGCTAACTTATGAGTGGCCTCTCTTTTACTTTCCAAACGAGATTTTGCACATTTTTCTATTCTCTTTTCAATCTCAGGAATCAATCTTGCCAAATGATATTTCTCATCGGTTATCCAAAGACAATATTTATTTTCGCCTCTAATAAACTCCAGAGCCCCATAAATCTGTTTAATAAATTCATTTGACTGTGGATAGAGTGTAACCATTTCATTCTTCTCTTCAGAAGATAGAAGCAAAGCTCCTCCATCATTTGCCATGCTACCAAAATCAATGGAAGGAAAACTTGATATCGATTTTGAAGTTTTATTCACAATTACAGAACTACCTTCAGCTAAATAGGGATTTATTTGGGTTGCTATCTTCTTATTAGCACCATCATACAAATATTTTGTAGCATGGCTTGTTGCACGCAACCCAATAATTGCACAGATTACACCTGCATTGTATTTGGCATTATTGGCCCATTTAAAAGATTGGTAAGCAAAAGATATTTCAATGTTTTTATTTAAAATATCACTCCATAGCAACGAAACTTGTTCTCCTTGACAAATTGAATTGGTGGTAACAAATGCCAATTCAGCCTTAGCATTAGCAATAAAATTAGCCCCTAGATAAAACCATGTTGAAATATAGTCTAGGTTATTGTAAGCAAGAGTTGAACCTATTGCAAATTCCATATCTGCTTTTTGCCCATCCTCTTGTAGGCGAGCCCCCAAATAAGGCGGATTCCCAAAGACAAACACCTCCTCTTCGGGTGTATGCGGACACACCTCGTTCCAATCCAATCGGCACGCATTGCCACACTTAATTTGAGTAATATTGTTCAAAGGCAACGCACTTGTATTTACCCCAAAAAGATCGTACAACTTCTTATTCATTTGATGCTCGGCCAGCCACATAGAGAGCATCGCTACTTCGTGCGGAAAGTCTAACAGTTCAATGCCATAAAATTGGTTCAAACGGATGGACGAAGAGTCAACAAAGTCAATCTCTCCCTGGCGGTAGCAGGCACGATTCAGCCTCAACAGATCCATTTCGAGCAGGCGCAACATTTTGTAAGCGATAATCAAGAAGTTACCACTTCCACAGGCAGGGTCAAAAAACTTCATTTTCGACATGCGTAGTAACAACTTGTTATTGGCCTTTACAATGGGTTTTACCTCACTAAAAAAGAGTTTCTCCGATAGCATACCCACATCGCGCAGCTGCTTCTTTTCGTCATAGAGAGCTTGTTGCTTCTTGTACTCCTCACGCAGTTCATCCAGAAAGAGGGGGTTGATTACCTTCATAATGTTGGGCACACTGGTGTAGTGCATCCCTTGATTGGCACGCACATTGGGATCGACCACCGCTTGAATCATCGACCCAAAAATATCGGGATTGATATCTTGCCAATCCAACTCACCACACTCTATAATGATTTTGCGAGCCTTGTAGCTCATCTTTGGAATCTGAATAAGATTGGAGAAAAGCCCTCCATTGACATAGGGAAATTGAGAGATAATCTTTAGGGTATCGGCATTGCGCTCACGCATATCCATCACATTGAAGGTAGCACTCAAGTAACTGGCCAAGTCGCTCCCATCCTCTTTGGTGTAACGCACAATAGAGCCTGTAAAGAGCTTCTCCTCAAAGATGCCGGTATCTTCGGCAAAGAGACAGAATAGCAAGCGGGCAATGAAGATATTTAAATCATGCAGCTCACTCTTGCTACTAAATTCATTGTACGCACGAAGTTCATCATGCAGTTTGGCCAACTTCTCGGCCGCTTTTACATCAGCAGGATTCTCATCTACCAATACAAAACGCTCTACACCACACAGGGGGTAGAAAAAAGCGAAGTTGCAGTAGAGCCTATTGAGTGGATATTCGTAGGTTTCGCGCTCCCGCATATCAAAAGCCAACAGCTGCTCGCCATCACTAACCGCAATAATCTTAGGGGCTGCTTTGAGTAGTTGTGGGTCGCACTTCATCTCCTCTAGGGTAGCTGTCAAGGCAATGGTAGAGGTGGCCTGATAGGCAAAGAGCCCTTTAATGAGTAACCCCTTGTAAGTGGTTAATACTCCCTTACCCTCGCGGTAGCGGCGAATATCGGCCTCACTCTTTCCAAATGCTTTCAGGATGGTAAATCCGATCTCTTCTACTGCTATTTTATTTTGCTTAAACACTTCGAGTGAAGCCTCTATATCTTGGTAGCTTACGTTTTGCTTTTTAGCCATTTATCGTTCTATTTAGTGCCTTTATGGTCTGTTTATGCAAATGTATGAAAAAAAAGGTTTCATGAATGGAGTAACCCAATCTTTTAATCAGCCAACTCATTCTTCTTCAAACCAAACAAAGACAAAGCGACCTATTCCTATCTTCATACCTTTCACAAAACAGTACCTCTAGTACGACTGTAAACCTCCATGATTCTTCGTATGACGATGTAAATAGGACAAGTACTAGTTCTGTTTATCATAAGGGATTCAACTAGCTTCTACCGTTTTACACATATTCGTGTAATGTTCAGGCAATTCTTGTTGAAGCAATGTTATTACATCATCAATAACAGAAAGACCTTCTTCCATACGGTTTTCCAAAAGATTCTCATGTGCCTCTATTCTGTCCAAATGCGAATACTTATTTAAAAAATCATATAAACGATCCTTAATCTGATCATCAACTTCAGCAATATAAATCAACCCTTTCATAGTGCGAATTTGTGGATACTTAAATGTAAGAGCTGCTTCACAAATTCGTCGTATTACATTCGCCAATGAATAGCAATCTTCTGATAGCAAATCTCTATTCTTCTTATACTCCTGCAATTTACCGAACAAGTAGTGATACTCTGAATCATAATTGGTCAGTTCTTTTTTTGCATTCTGAATACTCGAAAATCGTTTGTTATCGCGTACCGCAATATTAAACTGATAGATACTAGCTAACTTTCTTTTGATATCCTCTCCTTTTTTATCTTTTTGAGTAGTCCCATCAGCCCCTTTTACCTTCTCCTTTTTATCACCTAACCAATCACGCATAATTTTAAAGAACCAAAAATTATGAGTAAAGACAAACAACTGTTTACTATTTTCGCAATGGTTCTTAATGAATGATTTAGCTGAAAATAGATGGTTAGAATCTAAACTTGATATCGGATCATCAAAGACTATAATAGTATCCTCTATCCTATTGTCATTTTCTTTAAGCTTAGCAACAAAGTAAACCAATCCTATAGCAGTTCTTTCTCCTTCACTTAGATTCTTCGCTTCATCTGTTCCATATCGTTTCACAATATATCCACCTTCCTTTTGACTCTCCAAAGTTAATTCTCTACGACCAATGAATTTATGAAGCATCTCATTAAATATCTGAGCAGCAACAACCTCATTGGACAAACTCGTTTTTAAAGAAACTATTTTTTCTTGAAGGGAGCTAATAACTATCTTACACTTCTCTATATATCGCGTAAGTTCATCCTCTCGTTCTCTATTTTTGAAATAACTGTATTTAATTACCTCTTGCGCTACATAATGAAGTTCTAGTTTAGATTTAGCTTTATCAATCTCTTCTTGAAGATTCATCAGTTTCGCATTATGTTGCCTAAGATAGCCTAATATGGCTGTATACTCTTCACCATATTTTTGATAAAGCTCACGCTTAATCATTGGGGTATCTATATCCGAAACATCTGTAAATGGATTGTTCTGTTTTTTCTGAAGTGCTAATTTCCAATTCTCTAGGAGCTGGGTAATTTCAAGCTCAGCATTCTTACAATTTTGACTAGCTATTTGGTAATTCTTTGCAAACTCGTCAAATAAAGTATTTGGAGAAGGAAAAGAAGAATATCGCTTTAAAAGTTCAATCTTATATATCATCTCCTTCAATGCTATTTGTAGCCTCTCAAACTCGTCACTAAAGTGTTGATTTAAGTCAGATATCCGATTTGTTGGTAAAGGCTGTTGACAAAACTCACACAGTTCAGTATCTATCCCATGAAAATCTTTAAGCCCTTGATAAACCCAAGTAGCAATTGCTGGATTATCTTTTAGACGGGCGATGGTTTTATTTGTGATAGAAGTATTGCACAACTCTACCACGGCTTCATATATCTCCATAAGTTGTTCAAACGCATATGGCTCCAATTCATCCTCCGATAATATTCCTTTCTCTTGTGGCTTTATACTTTTAGAGAGAGTTTCAATCTGAGCAACTGACAAACGACTGGACTTATCCAATAAAAGATCCTTATTCTGTTCTATAAAAGTCAGTAGTTTTGTTTTGTCATAATTCAACAATCGATTATCATCTACATCGATTATCTTAAAACTAGCCTTCACACTCTTTGCAGCTTCTGACAAAAAAGCAGCATTGTCATCTTTTAGGCCTTTTTTCTTTTTAGCAGACTTATCTCCATTTAGTTCTATATCATATTTTGTCAAGTCTTGACTCTCCTTGTCAAATTGATCTACTATTACCTGAAGTTTCTCTTTTTCATCCTTTTTTTTCTCTGACAAATAGACAATTCCCTTCACATGATTCTCAGTAAAAACATTCTTCTCTACAAAAGCTTTGTTAAATACGTAAATATTCATTGGAATGCCATCCACCATATTAGGCATAACTTGCCCCCTTTGGGTAGTAATATTCCACTTGGATAGAGGGTGAAGCTGAGCCTGATTGTCTAAAGTCAATTCACTCAACAGACTAGATAGAGTCGACTTACCACTACCATTCCAACCATAAAATAGATTATAGCGATTAAAATCCTGGGTACCTACATCCCATGAAAAATCTTCAAAGATGCCGTAATCTTTAATTTTTGGTATTTTAGTTATCATATTTGTATCGATTATTTAGTTAAAGAATAGAGAATCACTCAACCTTGGAACTCTTGAAACTTACCCATTATAGCATCACTATCCGATATACCCTTCAGCTGACACTCTTTGGCTAGTTGATATAGTTCTAACGCTACTGGCTGTAATCTAACACCATCCCACACGGGTGAATGTTCTGAAATCAAAGTTATAATCTCATCATCAATACAATTTGTGTTGACATTATGAAAACTAAATTGTAGCCCAAAACACCTGAGATAGGCACATTTCCGTTTTGCATCGTAACAGATATCATCAAAAAAGTTAGATTCATTACTCTTCATGCAGTGCTGAATAATTCTAGAAACAGCCGGTTTTATAAAACCATAACCAACCTGCTCCTTAAATAGCTCTATTTTCACTGCTGCATTTAATAGGTTTAAAGCAGATAAGGCAACAAAAAGATCATTCTTGCTCTTTATTTCTCTCCTTGCACACCTCTTTGCTTCGTATAAGTCACTTGTTTTCATTGTTATGTATAGATTTATTAAGCATATAGATAGGATGATTTTTATACCCAATGTTTACCAACTTCTTCTCACCAAGCAAGCGATTGATGTGGCGACGTGCCATGTAGCGAGTAATGGAACAGAGGTTTTGCAGCCCTGCGCAGTTAATCGTGGGGTGAGAGGCAAAGTGCTCGGTGAGCCTCTCCAGCACAGCCTCTTCCGAAATGGAAGTGGAGTGCACCCCCTTTGACCTTGCTCGTGGTAAAAGCTGTGATTTAACCGACTTGGCTAATGCTGCGTCGGAATGAACATGAACCCCTTTTAATCCGATACTAGCACCATTCTCCTCTCCCGTACAGATACCTGAAACAGTAGTAAGGCTAATTTCAAAACGACACAACCCATCAATTTTTACCGTTTTACCCCGGCTTAATTCGTAAGAAATTTCCTCATTAAAAGCGGTAATTACTGCCAATATATCGGCTGAAGTAAGGGTACATTTTTTACTGATACTCTCAATAAGTTCCTTCGTATCAACAGTCTGACGGTTACAGATACGAATGTGATACTTAGAGGGCTGGTAAGTGGAACCGTTAGTAGGGTTCTCATAAAAGTCATACTCAATTTTATCCATTTTATTATATTAGCATAAAGTGTAACAAAGATCTAGTGACAAAATGGGCTGCCTACCAGCGTGGACAGCACTGCTGACTGTCGTGGTCTATACTGCCGACCATTGTAGCCAACATAGACCACGACAGTCAACAATAAAAAAAAGAGTAGAGAAAGGAATAAAGTAGTAGCAAAGCCCTTGATTACAAATATAGTAAAAAAACAAGGACAGAGTTAAAAAAAAATAAAATAAAAACAAAATTGCTACTAGAACCCCAAAACAGCGGTGAAGGATAGGTGAAGCTAAAAACCCCTATCCTTCACCACAACTCGCTCTGTATCAGCGAGTGTGAAGGATGAAGGATAAAAAAAGTAATAGGTGTAGTAGAGGGGGTAAATGCGATGAAAAGGGGGAAAAAGCTCACCCCACCCTCTCCAATGTCAGGAGCTGCTCTTTCAGCTCTACCCCAGCAGCATAGCCCGATAACTTTCCACTGGCCGCTATTACGCGGTGACAAGGAACCACTATAAGCAACGGATTCTTTCGGTTGGCACTCCCCACAGCTCTACACGCCTTGGGCATACCGATGGCCGCTGCTATCTCTTGGTAGCTGCGAGTCTGTCCGTAAGGAATCTGAGTCAATTCCATCCACACCTTTTGCTGAAAAGGGGTACCTACGGATCGGTAAGGAAAATCGAATTCGATGCGCGCTCCACTCAGGTACTCTGCTAGCTGAGCAGCCGCTAAATCGGTTAAAGGAGTAGGCTGCACTACAACCGTTGAAGGGAGCTGTTCAATAAGCTGAATGGCCGTAATGCACCCATCTTCCTGCCTCAACGCTACCTTTCCGATAGAGAGGGAATAAAGGGCCCACGACTCGGTTTGAGGGAGTTGATGGGCCGCTCTTAGATTGTTAGAACTACTTTTTTTCATCCGTTAATGGGTATATAAAGTACACTCTAGGGAGTTCTGCTACATATAGTAGCAGTTTTATTAAAGGTATTAAGCTTTTACAGGCTATCAATAACCTTCATCAATTGGCTTCCCATACCAATGGTATAACCTTGTGATAGGAATACCACGCGGTTAAAAGCATCGACAACCAAGAAAATAGGCAAAGTATGAGGATCTTGTAAACCTAATCCAGCAACCATATCTTCTTGAATGGTCTTATTGATATCCATTCCGTATGTAATAGTAGAGGGGAGTGTACCAAATTCATTCGTATCAAAGCTCTTTAACCCTTGTTCGTCGGGGAATAGGAGAACAACATCTCTTCCCCAATCTTCCAGCTCATTTTTAATAGAGGCTAGTGCACGCATGGCATGGTTGGTAGGTTCTTGGCGTGCCCCAAGCATAGCTACTAAATAGTAACCACGCCCTGTAGTACTTAAAATAGTTGTTTCTTCTCTACTATCTGCACGTATAAAACGATTCTCTAAGTTAAAGTTACCTAGTACCTGTAGATCGGCCAAATTCTCTATCATCTCTAATTTAATAGTAGTTGTTTTATTGCATTCAATAACAAAGAAACTCATCTCAGAGAGTACAGTGCCATTGGTCAACCGTGTTCCGGTAACCAGTACATAATTTCCAACCTCTAGCTCTAACGGTTTTTTAAGTAGCGAGTTGTAGGTAACGCCTCCTCCCATATCTACATCACCCTCTTTAAAATTGAGTGTTTGTAGTTGGCCTGAAGGAAGTACCTTGGCTATGGTAAAGTGTGAGTAGTACTTGGGGTCTTTTAGCGATTTTATAGGCTTATAAGTAGCAATTACCGACCCTTTTTGAATCATCTCTTCGGCTGTAGAATCAAAATCGACACTCACCCATTCAGCCCCTCTAGCATATTCTACTTTTCCTGATACCGGTTCAATACGTGCGGCAATACCTAAGCTACGGGCTGCTGCCACAAAGAAAATATCTCTGGAGTCTCTGTCAGCCACTCTGGATTTAAACACTCCTACAGGTGAAATAGAAATGCGTTGTGGATTTAACTCATCACAAATTTTAATTTCACTTTTCACCCATGCTACCAAAGTCTCTGGATTCTCTTGAACTGTTTCTGCTACAATTGGTTTCAAGTTCTCGATAAAGAACTCTTTATACGATGTAATAAGTTCGTTGGCTATTCGCGGATTTAAAATATAACTCTCAAAATAGGGTGTATCAATCGTAGGTGTATGTGCAAGATGATCGGCCAATACGGTGGCAGGAGTATCTCTTAAATCTTTAGATGAAATAACCTGTAATAGCTGCATGGCAGTCAAACGCTTTTCAGCGGGTGATTGAGAGAGAAAGCGCTCTATTTCATCATAATTTCCACGGCTTGCTACCAAGTAGTGAAAAAGCTCCTGCTCATTAACTCCTAGTTTTATGGCCAGTGCTTTAGCCTGCTCTTCGGTATAAAATGTAGCTACATACTTATTTCGTATGGACTCTCCTTTAAGTAGACAAGCTCCATTAAGCTGTTTTTGCTCTTCGGTAACCTCTACCGAGATGGCTCCTTCTACAGGAGGTACAAGGTCGAATAGGGCTTTTTCTACACCTCCTGCTCTTTTAGAAAGAACTACGGTAGTGTTACTCTCTTTCCCTACTGATATTTTAGTATAACCAAATTTACCCTCTTTAGTGGCCCAGATGAGTAAGTCGCCTTTACCTGCTGTAAGGGTTACTTCGCCTTGTTCATTGCTTGTTTTTTCTGTTATGCTATAGAACTCGGCATAGTTATAAACTTTAAATTCGACTGCTGCACCTGCTATGGGTTGATTATGCTCATCGACCACCTTAATGGTTGCCAAGGCAACTGGTGTATAGTTTTCGGTTATATTAATCTCGGTATAGCTATCTGCTACAGCTAAAATCTCTTCGCCTCCTTTGTATTTGCCAAACACCTTGGTATGCATCAACATGCCACGGTATGCAGGTGCATTAAACCACCCTAGGTTCAATACAGGTTCGGGCTCACAGGCACCTAAGAAATACCATTTTCCATCTACCCAGGCCTCTACCCAAGCATGATTATCATCGGTATGTGCCCACCGAGGTGTGTATACTTGACGGGCTGGAATACCTACTGAGCGAAGGGCTGCTACGGTAAAGGTAGACTCTTCACCACAACGTCCGTATGCACTTCTTACTGAAGCTAGAGGAGAACTTGTACGAGCATCCGAAGGGGTATAAACAACTTTTTCGTGGCACCAGCGATTAACCTCAAGCACTGCATCGTATAGAGAGAGTTCTTTTACGCGATCTTTCAGTTCGTTGTAAAAGACCATGCGGCTATCATCTAGATTCTCGTTGTTAATTCGGATGGGAAGTACAAAATGTCTAAACAGCTCTTCGGGTACACTTTTTCCCCAAGGCATCTCCTTTTGAGCTAATAAAGAGGTACGGATATTTTCAAGATAGTATTCGCCACTATAGTCAGTAATATCGCCAATAGGTAGGTAAGCGTACAAAAATTGAAGAGCCTCTTTTTCGTATGTAGTAATGGTTTGATGAAAGATGTCAAATAGATTACCAGTAGGAAGTGCTTCTAGTTTTGCTTTGTAATCGGCGGTTACTTCATCCCTTGTTTCACTATCTGTAATAAAGTGAGAGGGATGGCTACAGCTCGTCCATAAGAAGAGTAAGAATAGTAAAGTTAGTAACTCTTTTTTTTTCATATTAAAGATTTGTTTGTTATTGTTGTTGCTTAAGGCTATTTTTTACTTGTTTTGTCGCTTTTTGCCACTTTTATGGTTAGGATTTGCAAAAATAGGAATCTATTTTCAATTTTAATACTAATTAATCACTTTCTATTACCTGCAGTATCAACTACTCTATATAGATGCTAAGGTGTAACTCTACAGGTTGTATAAAACAGTTTGGCTCATTGAATTACTATTGGATGAGTAATTCAATGAGCCAAAATCATTCTAGCGCTTCAGTAGCTATTACTTCTTCAACGAAGCAATGCTATCTTTCAACGAGGCAATCTTGCTCTCTGCATCGGCTTGCTTCTTACGCTCGCCATCAATGACAGCAGCAGGCGCTTTGCCTACAAACTTCTCGTTGCTTAGTTTCTTTTGTACACTGATAAGGAATCCCTCTTGGTACTTCAACTCTGCCTCTAGCTTCTTAATCTCCTCTTCGGCATCAATCATGCCATTGAGTGGAACGAAGTATTCGGTAGTCTCTACCATGAATGAAGCAGCACCTTCGGGCTTCTCGCTTACCACAGTAGCCTCTGTAAGGTTACACAACTTCTTGATAATAGCGCTGTAAGCCATTACCTCTGCATCGGCATTCATTACCTCTAGCGTTAACGCCTCTTTTTGAGCAATGTTCTTTTGCAAACGTACGGTACGCACACCACTTACCACCTCTTTCAACTTGTTGAAAATGTGAACCATGGCTGTAGATGCCTCTAGGTCTCTATCGGCATAGCGCTCCATTTGTGCCACCATCAAGCTCTCGCCCTCTTTACGGTCGTAGATGTGTTGCCACAACTCTTCGGTAATGAAAGGCATAAAGGGGTGAAGTTGTTTCAACAACGCATCGAAGAAACGCAAGGTAGCTGCGTAGGTAGTAGCGTCGATAGGTTGGCCGTAAGCCGGTTTTACCATCTCGAGGTACCAGCTTGAGAACTCATCCCAGAAGAGTTTGTAAACTGCCATCAACGCTTCGCTCAAACGGTATTTGCTAAATAGATCGTCCATCTCGGCGGTTACTTTCACCAATAGGTTATCGAACCATTCGGTAGCTAGTTGGGCATACTCGGGTTGTTCTATATCGGCCACTTCCCACCCTTTTACCAGGCGGAAGGCGTTCCAAATCTTGTTGTTAAAGTTACGTCCTTGCTCGCAAAGTGTATCGTCGAATAGGATGTCGTTACCAGCAGGTGCGGCCAACATCATACCCATACGTACCCCATCGGCTCCATATTGCTCAATCAAATCGAGTGGATCGGGTGAGTTACCGAGTGATTTCGACATTTTGCGTCCTTGCTTGTCGCGTACGATACCGGTAAAGTATACATTTTTAAAAGGCATCTTTCCTTCGTACTCGTAACCAGCCATAATCATACGGGCTACCCAGAAGAAGATAATATCGGGACCTGTTACCAAGTCGCTCGTTGGGTAGTAGTAGCTCATCTCTTCGTTGCCTGGATGGTTGGTACCATCAAACAACGAGATGGGCCACAACCACGACGAGAACCAAGTATCTAAGCAATCCTCGTCTTGGCGAAGATCGGCTAGAGTCAAGGCAGGATTACCGCTCTTCTCTTGTGCCAATTTCACTGCCTCCGCTTCGGTAGCAGCTACTACGTAGCCCCCTTGTGGAAGGAAGTAAGCGGGAATGCGGTGTCCCCACCACAACTGACGGCTGATACACCAATCTTTGATGTTCTCCATCCAGTGACGGTAGGTATTTTTGTATTTAGCGGGGTAGAACTTAATATCGTCGTTCATCACAGGACCCAGTGCAATCTCTGCCAAGTGTTCCATTTTCAAGAACCACTGCATCGATAGTTTAGGCTCAATGGCTACGCTGGTACGCTCTGAGTAACCCACCTTGTTGGTGTAAGCTTCGGCTTTCTCCAACAAATCGGCTGCTTGCAAATCTTGTTCAATCTGCTTGCGCACCTCGAAACGGTCCATACCTACATAAAGGCCTGCTGCTTCGCTCAAGGTACCGTTGTCGTTAAAGATATCGATGGTCTCGAGGTTGTACTTTTCGCCCAACATGTAGTCATTCACATCGTGTGCAGGCGTTACTTTCAAACAACCTGTACCAAACTCCACATCTACATAGTCATCTTCGATAACGGGGATAGAGCGTCCTACCAACGGAACAATGACGCGCTTGCCCTTTAACCACTCATTCTTTGGATCGTTGGGGTTGATACACATCGCTGTATCGCCCATGATGGTTTCGGGACGGGTAGTAGCCACTACGGCATAACGGCCCTCTGCATCGCCCTCTACCTTGTAACGAAGGTAGTACAACTTGCTTTGCTCCTCTTTGTGGATTACCTCTTCGTCCGAAAGGGCTGTTAAGGCTTGTGGATCCCAGTTTACCATACGTACACCGCGGTAAATCAACCCTTTGTTGTAAAGGTCAATAAATACCTTGATTACACTCTCTGAGCGTACTTCGTCCATGGTGAAAGCGGTACGATCCCAGTCGCACGATGCACCCAGTTTACGAAGCTGTTTGAGGATAATGCCTCCGTGCTCGTCGGTCCACTCCCAGGCATGTTTCAAGAAATCTTCGCGGGTAAGGTCGGTTTTTTGGATGCCTTGTTGTGCCAAACGGTTTACCACTTTGGCTTCGGTAGCAATCGATGCATGGTCAGTACCTGGTACCCAACAAGCATTCTTGCCCATCATACGGGCACGACGTACCAAAATATCTTGAATGGTATTGTTAAGCATGTGCCCCATGTGAAGCACCCCGGTTACGTTGGGAGGAGGAATAACGACAGTATAGGGTTCGCGACCATCGGGTTTTGAACTAAAGAGTTTGTTGTCCAGCCAATACTGGTACCATTTTCCCTCCACCTCCGTGGGGTTGTACTTACTTGCTAATTCCATTGTATGTAATTGGTTTAAATTATAATCTACTAATTTGAAGGGCAAAATTACGAAAAGCGTTCGATAATTGCCTATTTTTGTCCTATTAATTAACCAATTAAAACCGATATGCACAGTAGAAAAGAGCAAATGGAGGCCTTTGGTCGATTCCTCGATATATTAGACGAATTGCGCGAAAAGTGCCCGTGGGATAAAAAGCAGACCAATGAGAGTCTACGTCCCAATACCTTGGAGGAGAGTTACGAACTTTGCGATGCCCTACTCAAAGGTGACTCCAATGAGGTGTGTAAAGAGCTGGGCGATGTATTGCTACACATTGGTTTCTATGCCAAAATAGCCAGCGAAACAGATTCGTTTGATATCAAAGATGTATGCGATAAGTTGTGTGATAAACTCATCTTCCGCCACCCCCATGTGTTTGGCGAGGAGAAAGCCGAAGATGCACAGCAGGTCATTGAAAATTGGGAGAAGCTGAAGTTGAAGGAGAAGGATGGCAACGAGCGTGTACTATCGGGGGTGCCTGCTTCACTCCCCACCCTTATAAAGTCCTACCGCATTCAAGACAAAGCGCGTAATGTAGGTTTTGACTGGGAAGAGCGTGCACAAGTATGGGAGAAGGTGAAAGAGGAGCTAGCGGAGTTCGAAGCGGAAATCGAACAGATGGATAAGGCCAAAGCCGAAGCGGAGTTTGGCGACCTACTCTTTAGCTTGATCAATGCAGCTAGACTCTATAAAATTAATCCCGACAACGCCTTAGAGCTAACCAACCAAAAGTTTATGCGCCGTTTTGGTTACCTGGAAGAGCAAACACTGCAGCAAGGAAAAGATTTAAGCCAGATGACACTGCAAGAGATGGATGCCATTTGGAACGAGGCGAAGGCCAAAGGGCTATAAAGCCACCTACCAAGAGTGGCTCCTCCCAGTAAAAAACGATCTGCTAGCTTTTTACTGGGAGGAGCCACTTTCTACTTCTATCTAGTTCTATACCTCCTTACCGCTACAGTGGTATAGATAAACGATGCTTACTGCTTGACGATCCACTCCGTAAGGGTGCGCTCTTTGGAGGAGAAGTTAACCCCTATTTTGTAGATGGGTCGGCCATCTAGTTGGTACTTCATGGCATAGTTCTTGGCCTCTATTTGGTCCAGTGCCACTTGAGCCGACTGGTCTACTTTAAATTCAAAGAGGTAGATGCCATCCTTTAAGGCCAGCATCGCATCAATGCGCCCCGTAGCGGTATAAACCTCGGCCTCTACAAACTGTCCCATCAGCCTAAAGAGTAGGTAGAACATGGTTTGGTAGTGCTTCTCACTCTTGTTCTCTAGCACGTAAGGAATCTCGGCAAAGAAGGTTTGCATCCGTAGCAAGCACCCTTCAATATTTTGTTCCATTAGATCTTCTAAGAATTGCATCATGAATCCATTGCCTGTTAGCGAATCTATGTGTGCATAGTCGGGCAGTAAGCAGCTAAGAAAACCAGTGCGTACCTCCGAATTGGGGTAACCCAACACGAAGGAGTTAAAAAGAGGGTTGTACTGCTTAATGGTTAAGTACCCACTTTGATAGAGTACGGGAATCACATTGGTAATCACATCGGTAGAGCGGTCAAAATCATCAATCATGGCTTTGACTCCCTCTAACTCAGGGATGGGTACTTCCAGCTTCTTCAACAAATTGACCAAGAAGGTGGGGGTACCTGTGCTAAACCAGTAGTTGCCATATTCTCTGTTGGCAAAGGTATTCACCAAACTAAAGGGGTTGTATATATCGGTTAGATTCTTACTAAAGTGGTACCCATCGTATCGTTTTTTAAGCTCGGCACAAGCCTCCTCATAGGTTTGGTGGTTGTTATCGGCCAAGGATTGAATATCTGTTTGCAGCTGGGTGAGTAGCTCCTCTTGTGTAATGCCACAAATGGCCTCGTACTCGGGCAGCAGACTAATGTTATTCAGGTTATTGAGTTCGCTAAAGATACTCATCTGACTGAACTTGGTGATACCCGTCAAGAAGAGAAAGCGAAGGTAGTTATCACTTGATTTTAAGGGGCTGTAGAAAGAGCGGATAATGCTTCGTAGCTCTTGTTGCAACTCTTTATTGTCGTTGCTATCCAGCAAGGCCGAATCGTACTCATCGACTAAGATGACTACCTTCTGCCCTGTTTTTTCGTAGGCACGCTTAATCACATTGGCAAAACGGGAAGAGTAGGATTGCCCCTCTCTTGCTTCACCATAGAGCTCCTCCCACAGGTAGAGGTGGTCTTCTATTACCGAATTGAGTTCTTCTACTCGGTAATATTTCCCCCGACTGAGGTCTATATGAAGTACAGGGTAGGTGGTCCACTCTTTCTCTAATTTATCAATAGCCAATCCCTCAAACAGGTGACGCTTTCCCTCAAAGTAAGCCTTGAGAGTAGATACCAAGAGACTCTTACCGAATCTACGGGGGCGACTCAGAAAGAAGGCCTGATTGGAAGCACCCTTCACCATTCGGTAAACCAAGTCACTCTTATCTACATAGACATAATTGCCTTCGCGCAACTTCTCAAAGGTTTGAATCCCGAGGGGATATCTTCTAATATCGTCCATCTGCTCTTACTTTTTAAATGGTTCTAACTCGTTTAGTTATGGAGAAGGGTTATAGGTGAACCCTTTTGCAAAGTTACTCTTTTTCTTGAAACAGCAACTTTGCCAAAGAGTTAATTTAAGTAGCTTCCTGATAGCTTTGTTGTAATCAAAAAAAAGCGTGCATCCGGCCTAAATAGCTAGATGCACGCTTTTATAATTGGACTAAAAGAGGAGGAACAATTAAATGCCCAATGCCTCTCTAATGAGTGTTACTTTTTTCTCAGCAGCAGCTAGTACAGTGGCATAATCTTCGCGTGTAACCATGTTTCCTTTTGCCTCAATATAGAACTTGATTTTGGGTTCTGTGCCCGAAGGACGAACAGATACCTTGGTACCATCAGGGGTATAGAACTGAAGTACATTTGAACGTTCGGGCATCTCAATTGGCGTAATGCTATCGAGCTCTCTTTGTTCCAGTTTTTGGTAATCTCTGATTAGAAGACCCACTGAACCAGCAAGGCTAGTAGGAGGATTCTTGCGGAAATTATCCATCATCGCTTTAATCTCTTCGGCACCGCTCTTACCTGGTCTAACTACATTGACAGTAGTCTCTAGTGAGAAGCCATACTCTACATAGATATCGAGCAATACATCGTACAACGTCTTGCCTTGGTCTTTGGCCCATGCACAGATTTCGGCTAGTAACGCACAAGCAGAAACAGCATCTTTGTCACGTACAGAGTCGCTAGCTAGGAAGCCATAGCTCTCTTCGCCACCACCGATGTACTGTTTTACCCCTTCGGTTAAGCGGATTTCGCGCGCAATCCATTTAAAACCAGTGTAACAGTCACGCATTTCGATGTTGTTTCTATCGGCAATTTTCTTAATAAGTTCGGTAGTAACGATTGTTTTTACAATAAACTCATTTCCTACCATCTTACCCATTGCTTTGCGGTTGACAATGATGTAGTACAAGAACAACAAACAAGTTTGGTTACCATTGATGAGTACCCACTCCCCTTTGTCGTCTTTGCAAGCCATACCTACACGGTCTGCATCGGGGTCGCTCGCCATAACAATGTCGGCATCTATCTTCTTAGCCAACTCAATAGCCATAGAGAGTGCCTCTGCATTCTCAGGGTTGGGAGAGACAACGGTTGGGAAGTCACCACTCTTCACCATCTGCTCGGGTACGCAAGTTACTTGCTCAAAACCCCACTCTTTCAAGGCGCGAGGTATCATCGTCATACCTGTACCGTGGATGGGTGTATAGACAATTTTCAAATCTTTTTGACGCTCAATTACAGCCGAATCAATCGATACTGTTTTTACGCTTGCCAAGTAGGTAGCATCCATCTCTTCGCCTAACATTTCGATCAAAGCAGGATTGCCCTCGAACTTAATTTCGGCAGCCGAAGTTACTTTCAACACTTCGTCAATAATCCCTTTGTCGTGTGGAGCCAATACTTGTGCACCATCATCCCAATAGGCTTTGTAACCGTTGTACTCTTTGGGGTTGTGTGATGCAGTGATTACGATACCACTTTGACAGCCTAAGTTTCGGATGGCAAAAGAGATTTCGGGGGTAGGACGCATCTCGTCGAAAAGGTATACTTTGATGCCATTTGCCGAGAAGATATCGGCCGATATCTTAGCAAAAAGTTGGCTATTGTTGCGACAGTCGTAACCTACTACTACAGAAACTTGCGCTAGGTCGGCAAAGTTTTTGTTCAAGTAGTTAGAGAGTCCTTGTGTAGCTGCTCCAACCGTATAGATATTCATGCGATTGCTACCTACTCCCATGATACCACGTAAACCACCTGTACCAAACTCAAGGTCTTTGTAGAAACCTTCAATTAGATCGGTTTTGTCAGGATTTTCAAGCATAGCTTTAATCTCTGCTTGGGTAGCTGCATCATAGGCAGGCGATAACCACTTTTCAGCTTTTTCGGTTACCTGTTTAATTAGTTCTTGATTTTCCATACGAAATGTATTATAATAATGGTTTATATCGAATCTTTCTATAGCGTAAAGAGTAGAACAAAAATAGCGAAAACTATTTTATCTCCTACTCTTTACCTTAATTATTGTTACCCATAGAGGGAAACTTATTTAATCACTTTGTAGCGATCGCCTGTAGCCTCAATTAGTTTTTCGAGAAATTCTGCTGGATAACCAGGTCTAACTAGTGGGGCATTGTGTCCAGTTTCGGGACGCATAAGGGTTCCATCGGCATTTACCTTCTTCATAGCCCAATCGTTGTAGCGAACAATTAAGAACTCGCCCAATTTCTTCCAACTATCTACAGCGGTTTGTGCTGTCATACCGGTGTAATTGGTCAAGAACTCTTTAGCTGCGGCAGGGTCGGTTTGGTGAAGTGCCAAAGCAGCCTGTTCAATGCCAGGTTGTGCAGCAGCATAGGTATCTTCCAACCTGTTTTGTACCAAACGCATATCCTCTATCATGAGGCTGTAACGGGGACGAATCATATCGGCTACCCAGTTGTAAATCCAGAAAGCAGAGTCCCAAGAGAAGGTTACACAGTCTGCTTTGGGATCGTTGTAACAGAAGGGAACACGGGTAGCGCAACAGTAAACAGGAGCAAAGACAGTCATATTGGCATCGTCTGTACCAAACCACAACACGCCACCAATGGCATCGGGCAAATTGCTACGCATCTGTGCCACAAAGCTAAAGGCCGATTGCTGAGTAGAGATAGGGCGTTCGTTGAAACACTCCTCCTCGCCTACTTTGAAGGTAAGAGGCGACATGCGGTAAGGTGAGTGGAAAGGACCTGCACCGGGATCGTTGGTAATATCTAACGGAGTACCTTCGTAGTGATCGCGCATAGCACCTTGTACATCGCGCACCGATAGTTTTTTATCGGCTTTGATGTAAAGAGGCATCGGCTCTTTTGTTTTACCTTGTGCATAAGTAAGGTATTGATTGCCTACCTCTTTGTTAAACATGTTGAAGTAGCTCCACACACGTGCTTCGCAAAAGCGTGCACCCCCAAAATCGAGGGGATTGTAGGCATCCGAGAAGCTAAAATCTTTGTTCACTCCCTCGAAATAACCCTTTTCGCGAGCAAAAGAGATGACATCGGGCGAATAGAGACAGTTCTCTTTGTCATTCATAGGGAATTGGTGAATACGGCTTTGGTTGGCGTGTGCCGAGATGCAATCATCGGGTATACGAACCGCTACCCATACCGCTCCCTTTACATTGGGACCCTTACCAATCATCTCCATAATCCACACTTCGTTGGGATCGGCAATGGTAAACGACTCGCCGCTGCTGTAGTAGCCATACTCTTTTACTAGGTCGGTCATGACACGAATAGCCTCTTTGGCTGTGCGTGAGCGTTGCAACGCCACATAAATAAGGCTTCCGTAATCCATAATACCCGATGGATCGTGCAACTCCTTGCGCCCTCCAAAGGTGGTTTCGCCAATGGTTACTTGAAACTCATTGATGTTACCCACTACATTGTAGGTTTTAGGTGCTTCGGCTATTTGACCCAAGAATTTACCCGTATCCCACTCATTGATATCGCGCATGGTACCCTTTTCGTGTACCGCTGCTGGAAAGTGGTAAAGTTCACCAAACATACCGTACGAATCGGCCGAGTAGGAGATAATAACCGAACCATCTGTAGAGGCTTTCTTTCCTACAATTAGATTGGTGCAGGCCCAGCTAGGGGCTACAGTAGCTAGCAAAAGAGCCGCTACGACCATCCATCTGTTTTTCATTTTCATATTTTACTGTTTAATTGATTACTGTTAAAGAGAAGCAAAACTACTCATTTTCTACCAAAAGAAGAAACTGAACAAGAGAGAATCGTGCTAAAAGAGGTAGGTTTCTGTCGTTTCATTGCCGCAACGATCGGTTACCGTAAGAACAAGTTGGCGGTTCTTGCCCGGTTTTAACCGCTCAGGGTGTTTGAGCAGTAGGCGGTGGCTCTTTAAATCGTACCCCAACAACACAAACTCTCCATCTACATAGGCTTTGTAGGAGGCGATGCCGCTCTCCTCATCTTTTACCCGAAACTGAATATTTCCACTCCCCCACTGCTTGGGAAGGAGTGGAGTAATGCGGGGCGCAAGGGTATCAATAGCAACGGTATAACTACCCAACTCGCGGATGCTTCCTTTGATCCAACCATCCTGGTAGCTTCCGCCAACGAAGCTGATTCGGTTGCCTCGAACTTGGGCAATGTAATACTGTTCGGGAGCAGCTATGAGCGCAGTAGGAATGCGCATTTGCAACGAGCAAGGCACATGAAATGGCACGGGGCTATCGTGCAACTGGTAGATGCGGTGGCCAGAAGAGAGAGTAGTGGTGGTAATAGCAGCAGAAGAGGAAGAAGAAGAAGAAAGAGAGGTGACTGAATAGAGTTTACTGATTAAGTCAACATCGTGGTAGAGAGCACCGCGAGGGATGGCCAACTCCATTCCTTGCTCCTGTACCACATTTCCCTTTAGGTGATCCAATAGCTGCTTACCTACCCGCTTGTAGGGAGCAATGGGTTGCTGCTTACCTATCACAGTAAAGGAGTAGGTGGTTCGGTTGCCATAAAGATCCTCTAACTCGTAACGAAACTTGTAAGCACGCTCTTCATTGATGGTGATAATACCATTAGCCTGATCGCTTGAAAGCTGATGCAAGTTGGCTCCTGGCAACTGGTACGAACGCATAAACCAGTTACCGCGTGTACGATACTCCTCGTAATCAGTCCAAGCATTTATCATTCTATTCTCGTGTGGATATACCTTATCAATGGTGCTACAAAAACGCTCCTCACCATCTACCAGTAGGGTTACTTTCCATACGCCGTAGTGGTTATGGGTACCATCCATATAGTCAAAAGCGTTGATACCTAAAGCAATATCACCCCACGCCTCAACGGGAGTAGAGAGTTGTTGAATAGAGAAGCGCTTCTTGAGCGATGAGGCAGCTACCACCCCACGCCCCTGCTGGGGATAGAACATCACAAACGATGCACGAGGAGGGGTAGTATCTTTAATGAGGTGCTTGTAAAAGGGCAAGGGGTCGATGATAGCCCACGTATCGCTCTCGCGTATCTCCATGTGGAGGTGGGGACCAAAAGAGTACCCTTCGTTACCACTCAACGCAATCACCTCTCCTTGTTCATACCAAAACTCATGGGGCTCAAAGTGCAGATCGACCGCAAAACGCTCCTCTGCATATTGAACAGAGTCGATACGCGCTTGAATAGGGGCAGCAAACTTGAGAAGGTGACCATGAACAGACGTGTAACCACTGGGATGGGTTACATAGAGTGCCTGTCCGTAGCCACCAGGAGTCACTACAGCACGACTTACATAACCCGCTGCAATGTTGCGAATGGGCTTACCCACCACCCCTTGGGTTTTAAAATCGACTCCACCGTGAAAGTGGTTGGAGCGCAACTCACCAAAGGCACCACTCAACGTTAATGGAAAATCGAAGGGGGGTATAAAATGAGGAGCTTCCGCTTTTTGCAACCGCACACTATCGCTTACAGTTGGGGAGGCTTCTTGAACCAAGTTTTTGGGTGGTTCCAAACCAGCTGGTTGAAGGGAGTTACTCGGTTGTGTGTCACTTATTGGTTCTTGAGTAGAAGGTATTTGTCCTATTGGAGAATCCAGTTGTGCTTGCAATGGAAGGGAGAGGGTACTCCAAAGAGCGAAGAGGGTATAGAGTTGTTTTTTATTCATGTGGTGATTGGTACTTACGAATGAGCCACAAAAATACAACTAATCTTTCAATGGTGGAAACAAATAAGAAGCCACTCTCCCAAACTCACTTCACCAATGACTAAGGCAACGACTATTTCCCAATAAAGAGTAAAACCATGCTACTAAACATAGCTCCTTGGTCGCAAAAAAAAGAAAATAAAAGGAGGAGAATATAACTATTTGCTAACTTAGTGGCCTGATATTTCGTTAGTAACCTTTAAATTCTACCATTATGATTATAGGAATACCCAAAGAGATTAAGAACAACGAAAACCGTGTAGCGCTTACTCCTGCAGGAGCTCAGCAGCTTATTCAAGAAGGGCACACCCTCTACATCCAAGCAGGTGCAGGCCTCAACAGCGGCTTTAGTGATGAGAGCTACCAAAAAGCGGGAGCCCAACTACTCCCCACCATCGAAGAGGTATATGAAATTGCTCAAATGATTATCAAAGTAAAAGAGCCTATTCCCTCCGAATACCCACTCATCCGCCAGGGGCAACTACTCTTTACCTATTTCCACTTTGCCAGCAACAAAGAGTTAACCGAAGCGATGCTCCAGCGTAGTGCCACCTGCTTGGCCTACGAAACAGTTGAAGATAAACAAGGAGGCCTTCCGCTACTCATTCCCATGAGTGAAGTAGCTGGACGTATGTCGGTACAAGAGGGAGCTCGCTTTCTAGAGAAACCACAAGGAGGCAAAGGCATCTTACTAGGAGGTGTTCCAGGGGTACTACCTGCCAACGTATTGATACTAGGAGGAGGAGTGGTAGGTACGCAGGCAGCTTGGATGGCGGCAGGCTTGGGAGCCAATGTGACCATTTGCGACATTTCACTACCCCGATTGCGCCAGTTAAGCGAAATCATGTCCAAAAATGTAAAAACCTTCTTCTCCTCACGTTACAACATAGAACAACTCCTTCCTACTACCGATTTAGTGATTGGTGCCGTCTTGATTCCAGGAGCCAAAGCTCCCCACCTCATCACCAAAGAGATGCTAAAATTACTGCAACCCGGCAGCGTACTGGTAGATGTAGCCATTGACCAAGGGGGATGTTTCGAAACCTCACTTCCCACCACACATGCCGTACCTACCTATGAAGTAGAGGGAATCGTTCACTACTGTGTGGCCAATATTCCAGGAGCGGTGCCTTACACCTCTACACTGGCCTTAACCAATGCTACCCTACCTTATGCCATAGAATTGGCCAACAAAGGATGGGAAAAGGCATGTGCCGAGAACCACTTACTAGCTGCCGGACTTAACATTGCAGGTGGCAAAGTGGTCTATCCAGCCATTAACAAAGCCTTTGGCTGGTAGTCCATCACCCATACCTCTATCACCCATACCTCTATCGAAGGAGAACGTTTCAGCACGCTCTCTTTAAGAAGTTGCCCTCCAAAAGTTTTATCCCTAACTTTTGGGGGGCAATTGAGGTCTGTAGAAGAGGCAACTTGCATGTTGAGTATTTTAACTAATTACACCTATCTATTCAACGGATAGCAGGCAAGTTGCATGCCGAATATTTTAACGTACCCTTCTTTCCAACAGAGCCAACAAAGTTCTTTCAACACCTCTTTCTTCCTTTGTCTAAGATGCGATTGTGTCAGCCATACGGCTTTCAACACATCCGCCTTGCTCCACAAGAAGAAAATTCAGCTCCTCCCAGAAGAATCTAAAGAACTGTTTGAACCCAAATCCCTTTTTTCTGTTGTACTAGTATTGAAACAAGCAAGCCACCACAGAGAGCTCTTCAAAGAAGCGTTCTCAAAGAGACTCTTTCAGTACAAAGAATCTCCTGCTTTGAATTCAACAAACCAACGTACAATCATTTAAAAACAGCTTATTATGAAACTTTCACATCTACTTTTCTGTGGACTATCCACCTTGGCATTCTCTACTACAGCTATGGCACAAGAGAGCACTACTGCACCTGTTAAACGCGATGTAGTTCGCCTTTCACAAGACTATTTTATTCCAGGTCGTTTTGCAGGCAAAACCATTCTAGTAACCGGTGGAGCACGCGGTATTGGCCAATCTACTGCAGCGAGAGCTGTAAAAGAGGGAGCCAATGTTATTATTATGGACTGGCTCAAAGAGGTGGGACAAGAGACTACCGACTCAATTAACAACTACTTTGGTGCCATTGGGGGTGGAAAGGCACTCTTCATTCATGGCGACATAAGTAAACCTAAAGATTGTGATAAAATGGTGAAACTAGCTGTTGATACTTTTGGACAACTAGACTATGCCGTACTCAATGCAGGTGTAATGGATGGTTCCTACTCAGGCGATCCCTTTACCTACGACAAAGAGCAACAAAAACTACTTCCAGCTTCGGTCACTGATGCTACCGATGCCTATTGGAGTAACGTATTCAAAACCAATGCTGAAGGCACCTTCTACTCCCTTCGCTCTACCCTTCGCCAACTCTTGAAACAAGGCAATGGGGGATCGGTTGTGTTAGTAGGTTCTATTGCAGGTATGACTGGGCTTTCGGGCAACCCCGCCTATGTAGCTAGCAAACATGCGGTAAACGGATTGACTCGCAATGCAGCCATCGATTATGCCCCCTACGGCATTCGCGTTAATTCAGTGAACATGGCCGAAACACTCACCCCTATGGTAGAGCGTGCAGGCGATTTTGTGAAAGCAGAAATCAAAGCACAAAAAGGATTTGGTATGGGAAGTGTAAAAACACAAAGCTTACTCAAATATTGTGATTCACAAAAACGAGGCTCTATGGCTTGGGAACAAGCTTCTAATATTCTGTTCCTCCTTTCTGACGAAGCATCGGCCTTGACAGGTCTTGTAATGGCTACCGATGGTGGATGGACCAACTTCTAATTGAAACCTATATTTAAAACCTCATCGTAATATATGAAGAGAGTAATCATGGGGTGCTTAGCATGGCTTATGGTAAGCACCCTTTGTTGGTCACAAACCAACAACCCTGCCTCTATCTACGAAGGCAATATGGTACAACAAGTAGAGTTCTCCTTCCAGAATATGCCAGAAGATTCGCTCTTAGCCGATTCCTACAAGAAGGTGATTGCCAATGAATTTGCCGTTCCCTTACAAAGCCAGTACAGTGGGGTGATGTCGTCCTATTACAACTCTAAGCTCAATTTACTGCCTTTTGTAAAGAGCTCGCGCATCACCACCCTTCCTACGGCCGAAAATGGAGTTAAAATAACGGTGTATGTAACGCTAAAACGGAAAGAGGAACCCACTAAAAGCCAAAATGCGCTGCAAAATAAGAAGATGCTCCCGGTACTTTACAACTCAGAACGGAGTTATCTTACCATGCGTATGGCCGCTTCGGAGATGGTTTATACCAACCACAACACTTGGTTTGGAAACCCTGGCGTAATGACCAATGGCAATCCGCTGGCCGACTCTCCTACTGGAACTGGCTGGTCGGCTTGGTTAGAAGGTTTTGCCAGTGTTGGGATGTATGGCGTATTTAACTTGGTCCCTAAAATCAATCTGCACCTCTATGGGGGAGCTAGCTACTTGGTCTCCTTCTCGGCAGGTGATGAACTATTTACCAACAAAGCTCGTATCTATGGCGATGTAGAGGATGCTTTTATCGGAGTAGTAGGTGGCCAACAATTAAAAAATGGCAATCGCTACCGCTACAACCTAACTTATGGACGTAAATCATTTACGCTAGGGGATGGATGGCTTATTACCAACACCTCAATGAATGGTAACAACCGCGCTGCCCTACAACTCAACCCTCGCTGGGCAGCCAAACCATCCGTTACGGGTAGTTTTGCTTGGAACCGTATCATGATTCAAGGATTCTCGCTCAAGCCCAACGAGTTACCGATACTCAATAGCCACACCACCATTAATGGAGTAAACCTTGAGATTAGTAACAAAAAGAATGGTACGTTGGGATTTACGTACCTAACCGTACCCGAATCTAGATTTAAGTATTATACTCCCGATGGTAATGTATACAGCCGCGAAGGATTAGAGGTGTACAACCTACGCCTTTTCAAAACCACAGATAGCAAAGGAGGACTCTTTGTTAAGAGCGAAGTGGGTTACCAACGCAACCGAAACTTCGATATGAATGCTTGGGCCTACTACGGTGAAGTGGGATGGAAATTTGCCAAAGCCAAAGGAAGTCCTACCTTGAGCTACCGATATGCACACTTTGATGGTGATAATCCTAACTCCACCTCTTACAACAAGTGGGATGCACTCTATACCGGAGGGAACGGTGAACAATGGGTGCAAGGATCGGGGATGTACAAGGTGGTACAAAATAGCAATGAAATTACCCACCGCATTCAAGCGGTGCTAAGCCCAGCCAAGCGGATTCAGTTAGTGGGGCAATTCTGGCTATTCTATGCCGATGAATACAATAACATTGGGGGTAATCCTGCCCTATCTGTAATGTCGGACTCTAAATTTTATGGCACTGAGTACAATCTTACCATGAAATACTTCCACTCACAACAGTGGTATTTCCACTTCAATGCAGCCTATGCTACACCGGGAAGTGCTATCCGGAACAATGTACCCGATACCAGCGATTGGTTCTGCGCCACTCTCTTTGCTCGCTACTCTTTCTAAAAAGAGCAACAAAAAAGAGGATAGAAAACCACTTTATTCATGAAAGATGCCCTGTCACAACGAATGATGACAGGGCATCTTTCATGAATAAAAAAGAGTGATGAGCTAAAGTGATTACCTCAATCTATGATTGAGAAACAGAGCATCACTTTAGCGCTTACAAAACGCTTTGAAGTCGCAATAGTCACAAGCCCCCTCTACCGTAGTTTGCTGGAAAGTAAGCGTGGGGTCAAAAATCTCTTCCAACAATCCATTCAACCGCTCGCGAAACTCACCTTCATAGAGCGAGAAGTCATCGACAACAACCTTCTTACGAGGCTCGCCTATCTCTATAATGGGCGAATAGCTATCCGTCTGAGCAGCACGATGGATGTAAAGCAGTGCTGGAGCCACCTTAAGGGGTTGCTTCTTACTCAAGATGGCGGCATAAAGAAAGGTTTGAAAGATGTAGTTGGAACGCTTCTTATCGGGTACAAAAAGTGACTCCACATCTCTAGGCGAAGAGGCATTTCCTCCTGTTTTATAATCGACTATGCGCAATGTTCCCTCCTTGCTATCTAACCGGTCGATAATCCCCCCAATGCGTGAGTGAATCTTTCCTTTCCCCTCGATGTTGATTTGAATCTCTTCGTACTCCTTGGCCTCGGACTCTACATAAGTAAATGGTGCATAATGAAGATCGTTAGTGAGTAGCTGCTTGATGTAGCGCACAATTACCTCGGCATTAATAAGCTGTACCCCATTGTACTCGGGCTTTTCGGTTGGGTTTACCTGAAAGAAGAGCTCTTTAAAGGCGGCATCCACATGGTTGTGTATCCCTATATCATCCTTTAGAAGCTGTTCAAGCTTCTCTTTGGTGATTAATTTACCGTGTGTGGTCAACTCGTTGTAGAGGGTCTCGGCTGCCCGGTGGAAGATGCTACCAAAGGTGGCCGAATCAATCTCGGCACTCACTTCGTCGGGAGTTCTGAGTCCTGCAACATACCTAAAGTAGAACTTGAGTGGACAGTCTAGGTAGGTATTGAGGGCCGAAGGCGAGAAGTTGGCCTGCTTGTTGAGGCGCAGATCAAAGCGCTTCTGCATCTTCTTCATCACCTCGATGGTTTTGGTGACTTCGATAGCGGTAGCAGCTTGTGGCGACTGTGCTGCCTCAAGGTAACGACGCACAATAGGGTGCGGATACTCAATAAGGAATTGCAACATGAAACGGCTCCACTCTCCTCGGTTAAGTCCATCCGAACTGGTATTGTAGAGGAGCGTAATGCGCTCGGCACGCTGCAGGAGTCGATAAAAGTAGTAGGCATAGACCGCTATTTTATGCTCTAGCGTAGTCATACCAAAAGCTTTGCGTAGGTTGTAGGGTATAAACGAGGTATCGCCACCTGCTTTGGGGAGCTGCCCTTCGTTTACCGATAACATAACCAAATGCCTAAAGTCGAGGTTACGGGTCTCGAGTACCCCCATTACTTGAAGCCCAATGGCAGGCTCGCCATGGAAGGGAATATTGGTCGATCCCAACACTTTGGTTAGCAAACGACGAAGGGTTTCGGGCTGTACCGTTAGGTCGCCCGATTCAATCAAGGCATAGAATCGATTCACCAAGGTGTAGGCTTTAAAGAGCGACTCTTGGTAGAGCTGTACAAAGGTATCTTCCGTTTTTGCTTCGCCTTGGTAGAGGGTAGCCACCTGTTGCATCACCTCAATGAGCGCTTGACAAATGACTAAGTTGCCCATTCGAGGGGTAAAGAGTAGCTGCAAAAAGGGGTCTTGCTGCAGCTCGCTAGGAAGTGGGTAGAAGCGATTCTTTTGGGTAAGCTGTTGCTCGAGGGGAGCAGCATGGCTACTCAACTGAGAGGTATAAGCATGCTTAAGCAAGGTAACTACCGTTTGGTAGGTAAAGCGACCTGTTTGAGGATTGTATCCAGCAATGTGCAAATCGAGCCAAGCGGTTAGAAAGCTATAAATAGGCGTTTGCGAAAGAGGAAAACCCATCGTTACATTGACCTGCTCTACCTCACTGGGAAGCGAGTGTAGCACCGGTTGCAGCAATGTTTCGTTGCAGAGCACAATGGCACTCTCCTTTTCATCGGCTGTTAAGTTTTGACGAATCCAAGTAGGTAGGTAGCGTGCTTGTGCATTCTCGGTAGAGGCAGCAATGTATTCCACCACTTTGGGGTGAGCCAAGTTATTGAAGAAGGAGGCAGGTAGGCAGTTGGGAAATTCGTTCAAGTTACGGCGTAAAAACTCGCCCGCCTCATGCCCTTTTTGTTGCGTGAGGTAGAAGTGGTCATAATCCCAATAGAAGAGTGCTTTGCCAGCCGCTTGCAACTTTTGAAAGAGGCGCAACTCTACTTGGTTCAACACATTGAATCCAACAAACACGTAGGTGTCGTAAGGGAGTTCGTCGGGTTGAATAACGTCACTGGCTTGGCGATAAAGCATCCCCTCGTAAGCGATATTTTGCTGGGCAAGTGCCTCCTTAAAGCCGCTATAAATGGCTCCTAACACATCCCACATGGAGATGAAGTGCTCTTTAAGTGCGGTTCTTTTTTCGATAGAGAAATTTTGAAAGAATTGTTGGATGGCCGCCTCCTTCTCGTCATCCAAGAAGTCGTAATCGTCCATCATTCCCTTTAACTCTTGCAGATTGGAGAAGAGCCTATCGGTATCGACACAGTTCTTATCGGCATCGTCAAAATCACTGAGTAGCATTTCGCCCCAGAAGTAGAACTCATCCAGGCTCTCTTGGCTTTGGGTATGGGTACTAAATTGCTTATACAACTCGCACACCAGCTTAATTTGGTCGCCTACCTGATAGGGAGAGAGGGTACGAAATAGTTCACTGATACTTAAGTAAGCGGGTGCCCAAAGGGGGGCATCACTTTGCTGTGCTAAGTATTCATTGAAGAAAAGACCAGCCCGTTTGTTGGGAAATACAACGGCTGTATGTCCCATATTGCCCGCTGTACGTTGGTATAGATCGGCAGCAACCTGTTTTAAAAAGCTTTCCATTGCAGAAGGGGGAGTTAGAGTTCTAAATTAAGTAAGTTACTCAGTAAATAACAAAATAAGTAAGTTATTTACTGAGCCAACTGTTAGTAAGTAGTACTACTACCCTTTATTGAAGGGTAGTAGCTATTGTAGTAGGTGCGATTTGCAACTCTCGTTTCTCTTGGTCACTCAATAGGAGAAGATTAATCACATCGGCTTCTCGCTCTTTGGGTGATACCAGCAGTTGGGTTACTTGCCCTCCTTTGAGTTCCACCTCAATGGTGGTTTTATGGGGAGCATGCAGTTTGAAACGGATGTCCCATTCACGGGGCCAAGCGGGAAACAGAAGTAGCTTGCCCGCTACCTCCTGCAACAACATCTCTTGCAGACCTATCATACCGCTTCCTCCCCAGTTTAAATCGGGTGTCCAGTCATAGCCGGGTCCCCAGAAGGCAGGGAAGCGGTGGGGGCCATTGCCCAGCTTCTGTTGCAACAAGGTGGTTGCCTCTTGCGTCATACCTAAACAGGCAGCCCAAATGTTGTATTGCTTCCACCCTACATGCGAGTTGAATGCTACGGCATCGGGATCGTAGGAGTAGGTATTAAGAGCTCGTTGCAAATCGGGCTTACCTACGCCATAGATGCGCCATGGAAATACGGGGTAGAGTTGTGGGGTCTCTACATTGTTTACCCGCTCCCAACTTAAGGCAGGTGCTATCATCTCTTTCCCCTCGAGGGTACGGAGTGGGATGGCAGGAATGCGATCCAACATATCTTGCTTGCGCTTGTAACTCTCAAGTACGGTACGTAGGGCTGCGATGGTAGGAGTTGGATTGTGTGCCATCTTGTAGGTTTCGCAAGCGGTACCGGGGTAGATAATCAACTTCTTATCGCCATCTAAACCACGGCGGCCACGGTTGGAAGCCAACATTTGGTAGTGCTCATCAAAGAAGGTAAGCGAACTCTCAATGAGTGGCAGGTAGGGAGTGATATCGGCATCGGCATATCTGGAGGTCTCTAAAATCATTTGGCAAAACTCAAGTACCGTATCCCACTGATACTCCACCCAAGCATTGTACTCCATCCCCTTATCGAAATGGTCGGGACGCTTAAATCCATACTCAGCTGGATTGGGTAATCCAAAGTTCTCCATCTGCTCGGTAAAGCAAGCACCGGCATGGTTCCAATAGGTTTTGGTGCGCAACTCGGCAGTAGGCAATAGGCGCAGGTAGTAATCAAACTGAGGTTTCATCAGGTCAAAGTCACCACTCTTTAGCAGTGGCCAGTAGACCAAACGTTGGTTTTGGGCCGTCATGGTTCCCCCACCCCAGCGACGGAAATCGGGAGTAAAGGGCATCTTTTCATCTACATGTATAGGGTCGAAGGTAAAGAGCCCACCATTGAATTTAGAGGGGTCCTTGCCCAGTGCATTACACCCCAACATGTAGCGAAACAGGGTATAGTTACGCACCGCATCCGAAGCCTCGCCCCCACCCGTGATGTAACTACGTTTCCAAAACTCATTCCACCACTTTTGAGTAGCTATTCTATCTTTTTTGATTACTATGCTACGCTCTGTTTGAGCCAATCCCTCCTCCCAGGTTTGTAACGAGGTTTGGGCTGTGTGAAGAGTTATGTAAAAGTTATGCGTTCTAGAGGGTTTTTGAGCCTTGTAGCACCAACTAGTATATTCTGTTTCGTCCATGTGTCCGGTACGGGTAGAATCGAATATAAGCTCTTTACCACCCAATTTACCTCCAAAAATGAGTCCACGTAGCGGGTTGTAAAGTTCCCCTTTAACCTGCTCTAATCCTTGTTGGGCTACAGCCACATCAAAAACAGTCTCTTTGTTATTCTTGTGGTAAAACAAAAGCGATTCGCCATTGCGCTGAATTTCATCTTTAGCGGTAACAAGTCCCTCTGGGATGGCCCATTTGTAAGAAGATTGTTGCCCCTCTACCTTTCGGATGGCTCTATCTTCGTGACGCCAATTTTCGTAAAAGACTCGAATAGACGAAAGCATTTCGGTCTCTGCCTCCACATGCACTACGGGCTTAAACACATCGACCCAAATGGTTACTTTTCCTCGTTTTCCTTCAAGGGTCATGTAACCATCATTCAAATTGAGTGTTTGTACAAAATCGGCATCACTGTAAAAGGCATTGGGAGTTAACCGCACCCTAAAACGCCCCTGCTTAAGGAGGGTATTGTTCTCATCGTACGAACCTGTTCTGGATAGATAGAACAAAATGTCTCCATTCTCTACCCATACATTCATACCAATATCTCCTCCCCCCAATGGCATCGATTCGGAGGAGTTCTTACTCATTCCATTCCAAACATAGTTAGCTGGTTGTGCCCATAGTGAGGGTATGCTCATCCAGAAGAGAGAGAGTAAGAGTAAGAATCTGTTCATGTTATTCATTTTTAATTTCGTTGTGTTTTCTTTATTACGTCTATTTTATAGCTAGGGATACACGTATCTATTAAGTGGTTCTGCTAAGTAGCTGCAAGAGTTCGTCACGCGTAAGCTTATGCGACTGGTTGGTACCATCTAGCAACGAATCGGCTAGATCTTTCTTGGTACGGTGTAGGTCAATAATTTTCTCTTCAATCGTATTTTTAGCAATCAACCGATAAACAGTTACAGGACGCGTTTGTCCAATCCGATAAGCTCGATCCGAAGCTTGGTCTTCGATGGCAGGATTCCACCAAGGATCAAGGTGTACAATAAAGTCGGCAGCTGTAAGATTGAGTCCCAATCCTCCAGCCTTGAGACTGATTAAGAAGAGCAATTGATTACCTGCTTGAAACTTCTTGACCAATTTACCCCGTTCGGCCACAGGGGTAGAGCCATCTAAATAGAGATACTCAACACCTCGCTTATCGAGCGCCTCCTTAAAGAGAGCCAAGTGCGAAGTAAACTGGCTGAAGACCAAGGCACGGTGATTATTCTCCTTCATCACCTCGACCAGCTCGAAGAAAGCAGCCATTTTAACAGACTCTTGGTTGAAAGTAGTATCGACCAATCCGATGTGACTAGCTGCTTGACGCAAACGGGTAATCTCGGCAAGGGTCTGTATAGAGTTATTCTCAGTAGCTAACAGTTGCTGCTCGGCTTTTCGACGAAGTGTTTCGTAGAAAAGCTCCTCCTGCTCACTTAGCTGAACCGTAATGACCATCTCTGTTTTTCCAGGTAACTCATCGAGCACCTCACTCTTGGTACGTCTCAAAAGAAAAGGAGCAATTAAATTCTTAAGCTCTTTGCGCTTCTCTTTGTTATTTTCGGCTTCAATTGGGTTGATAAAATTCTTTGTAAACTGCTCGTAAGAGCCCAACATACCTGGATTCATAAACTGAAAGAGGTTCCAAATCTCACTTAAATGATTCTGCACAGGAGTACCTGTAAGCAGGATGCGAAAATCGCCCTGCAACTGCATGGCAGCTTTGGAGATTTTGGTCTCTTTGTTTTTAATAGAGTGCGCCTCATCCAATACAATCGTTTTCCAATGCTTCTCTGTAAGGGCGGTGGTTTCGGTATTCAACAAACCATAGGTTATAAGCACCACATCCTGACTGGCTGCTGTAGCTATCAACTCAGCTCGGTTAGCAGCATCGCTCAACATGGCTACCTGCAGGGCTGGAGCAAACCTTTCGAGTTCTGCCTTCCAGTTAGGTACCACCGAAGCAGGCGCTACAATCAATGCAGCCCCGTGTGGTGCTTGACGGCAGAGCATGGCAATGGTTTGCACCGTTTTACCCAATCCCATATCGTCGGCCAAACAGGCACCAGCCCCCCACTCATTCAGTTTAGCCATCCAGCGAAATCCATCTTCCTGGTATTCGCGAAGAGAGGCTTGCAACATGGTAGGAACTGGGAACTCCATTTTATCGGCTGCATCAATCTTCTTAATCAACCGCTTGTAAGAGGCATCGGTTTTTAAATCGAGCCCATCGGCCTGAAACGAACGCAAGAGCGGGGCTACAAACTCCGATACTTTTAACTCTTGCTTCTTCTTTCCTTTGGTAATAACGGTCTGAATAGAGAGTAACATTTTACGCAGTTGTTCGCTTAGTGCCAAATATTCATTATCGCCTAAGGCGATAAAACGCTGGTTGCCACTCGCTGCAAATTGATCCAACAGTTCGTTCAGCTGTATGGTTTGGTCGTTGTTATATGTTAATTCGCCCACAAGCGTAAACCAACTATCCTTCCCTTTGGTCGAGATAGAGAAGTTACTTAGCGAAGCTGCACCAGTCACTTTAAGTTTAACCCCTTCGGGCCACTCTATCTGCACCGTCTCAAGGGAACGGACACAATCTAAGAAAGCCAAACACTCGGCCGAGGAGTATAATTGAATGGTATTCTCCTCTACCACATCAAATTCGCCCAAAGCATCTAACAACTCGTTTAGATTGGCTTTTTCCGCCTTTAAATTCCGAATGGCTTGAGTAGAGGCCTGCTCGCCACTACCCATCACTGTTTTAGTTCCTTTACCTGGAACACAATAGGGAGGAGACTGCACAAAAGGTTTAACATAGAGCTGTGCTCTAAACTCACTTCCTACAGGCAATAGCTGCACCACAATAGAAGAGCTAGCATCGACCTGTACAATGGAGGTATCCGATGCTACCAAGTCAGAGTGAACAGTAATATCTCCACTAATGGCTTGAAGAAGCTGCTGCAACTTATCTTTTGCCTCTAGCGGGTAGTGCTTAATACGAGATAAAAGCGTTAACACCTCTTTTTGTCTGGAGCTCATTTCAGTTACCTTGATGCGAGATTGACTCTCCATCTCACAACTCAACAACTCTTTGTTTGCTACATCGGCAATGTTTGACTCAATTACATACCCACTTCGTTCTTTTTGAATAGCCAAGTGGGGCTGCTCTAAAACCACCTCCATAGAGACACTTTCGTGCGCACTGTTATAAAGATTATTTTTCCCTACAAATAGCTTCATTACCTTAGCACCCCCTAGTGAGTAGTATCCACCGCCATAAGAGTAGTAACCGTAACTTGCCTCAAACTCCACACGTTTGGCTACTTCATGGTCAAAAGTAGTCATCTCAGGGGTTCCTCCACTAAAAGTCGAAAGAGCTATCTTTCGTCCCTTAGACCATCCTCCACTCTTTAATTGGAGTTGGAGTTTGGGGGTTATGGAAAAGCTATTATCAACTAAATAGACAATACGATGGGCTTTAGGCACCTCCTCTTCTTTGGAAAAGAGTAACAGATCGAGCGTTCTCTCCCAAGCCATTATTTTCGTGTAAGGAGGCAAGAGTGGGTTGGTAACAGGTTCATTGGGAGTAAACCCTTTTTGAAGAGCTAGCGATGGGAATGTTAAAGCAACTAAGGATTTTAAATAGTCAAAACCTGAAAGCGAGAATAGGTATTCAATCCACAAATAAGAGCGTTCAAACCTCACATCGAGTCCATAATGTTCTAGAACCATTTCAAAAAGAATACTCTCCAAGGAAGAGTGTATACTAACATTATTAATTCTTACTGCCAATGCATCTAAATCGGTTGAATGGGCTATCTCTACCAACAACTCAATAACAACTGGAAGCTCTTTCTTCTTTCTTAAAGCACTCAGCTTTGATCTGGACTTATCACTGTTTAGTTGCATCAATCCACAAACATAGGCGAAATCATAGAATAAGTTATGGGAGAGTTGTTGCTTAGCAGGTATGGCCTTTTGGTACAGTTTTACCGCTTCTTGCAGTTTTCCGCTTCGCTGCTCCAAAAAGGCTTTTGCCAAAAGAGCCTCTACCGAGTCAAACCGATCAAGCTGACTGAGTTGATCCCAATTGCCTGCATAAACCCATCTAGATAGAATAAAGAAGGACTCTATTTCAGCCATTCGCTGCTCATTAATAACTGGAGAGCTTAACAAAGAGTCGATCTTAGCCCATTCAGTAGTAAAGAAATAAGTATCGGCCATTCGCTTTGCATTAAGAAGCCAGCGATTTAAAAGTTCAGTGGGCAAATAAGCTAAAAGTGGTTCTAACTCTTCATACTGATCAAAAAGCAGACAAAGTTGAAAAAAAACATCAACATCAAAATCGCCTTCTGGTTGGTAATTAAGTGTTACAACCTTCTTTTTAGCAACATACTCAAAGATAAAATTACGTTCGTCTGCTCTGTCTGTGGGCGATTTACGCGTAAAGTATGCAGAGGGTCCATGTATTCTCTTGTACTTAGCATTGTACAATGTTGCCTCTTTTCCCATTGTAATCAACAACTGTATACACACATGGTCATTTAATACTAAATCATTGTACGAATGATAAGCCGAATAGACCTTTACAATTAGTTTTTTTGCAAGTAACCCATCGATTAGAGGTTTTCGGTCAATAGCCTTTATGTTAAGTGAAACACAACACTTAAATAGAAATTCCTCATCGAATGAGCTCAAAGAGTAAGCACACACTTTAAGAAGTTCGAGCTCTTTGCTACTACATGCAGCCAAATCCTGTATGATTGTTGATTTTGTTTGAAAATTCATCGTTTCTTTGAATATTAAAGATAGTCCAAGTTCAAAGGAAGGGTACAAAACGACACTCTTCCTTGCTTTAGGTGAATAGCCTTAAGCACGATTAAGGTTTCTCTGTAAACCGCTTGATAATATTGTAAGCCGAGAAGAGTCCCAACTCACCCGCTTTACTGAGATCTAAAATGCCAAGTCTATTATTACCCAAATAGATGTGAGTAAGACCACGGTTAAAGTAGGCATCCGCACACTTAGGATCTAATTCAATTGCTTTGTCGTAATCTGTAATGGCTGCTCGGTAATCTTTGAGCATCGAAAGTAAGTTAGCTCGGTTGTAGTAGGCATAGACAAAATCGGGAGCCAACTCTATCACCTTATCGAAGTCGCGTTTTACCAACTCATAATCGACTGCCTTAACTGCCGATTCATTGGAGGATCCTGCTACCATATCATAACTCTTTTCTAACTTCAAATACTCTAACTGCTTAAATCGAATCAATGCTCGGTTAAAGTAGGCGGCAAAGAAAGTAGGTTCGCAATAGAGCGCTTGATTTAAATCTTCAATAGCATTCGAGAAGTCGTGTACCAAATAGAAGTCAAGCGAGCGAGCAAAACGGCTATATGCATCGTTAGGCTTTTCGACTATGTGTGCCGTTTGCTGATCAATAGATTCAAACTGCTTTTCGACTTGTGCTTGATTGAGGGCAACTTCTTCGTTCGTTATCAGTAATCGGTTGGGTAACCGATTGGCTGCATTGAGTTCATCAATGCGTTTGTAGTAGTTAACTTGTCGCTTTACATCATCCATGCGCTCGTAGTAAGTAAGCGCAAACATGGGTTGAGGAGCAATGGTTACCTTCTTATCCTGCACCTTACCTCGGTAGTCACTCTTGTATCGCTCTTCGGCCTCTTCACTATCGGCTACTACAATTTTTCGGTAGTTACTTACGTTCTTATCTGATTTTTTACGGGTACCATCACCCTCCTCCTCATTAGTCTTGTTCTGAGCAGTAGTTTGAGTCACTCCATTCTGGCGATCGAGTTGTGCTTTTAATAGTACCAATTCATCGGCCTCGGCTCCTCTATCATCTCCTACTTTGCGGCGACTGCTTGCCCGGTATTGATAACCTGCTAAGAAGTTAGGGTAGGTATCAATTACCGTAGAGTAGTCTTGAATGGCTTGGGCATAATCGCCTGTCTGATCAAGCAGCATGGCACGATTAAAGATAGCCATCATATTATCGGGCTCCATCTCAATCACAAAATTAAAATCCTCAATGGCACGGTTGTCATCACCCACTTGTGCACGCAACAAACCACGATTGTAGTGACCAATAAAATTGTATGGATCAATATCGAGTGCTAAATCATAATCAGACATGGCACCACGCAGGTTATCCTGGTGGAAACGAGCCAAAGCGCGATTAATGTATACCCCTGCATTGCGCACAGAGAGACGAATGGCTCTGTCAAAGTCACTCTCGGCATTGGCATATTTTTTTTGTTGAAGGTGTAAAATAGCACGACTACTCCAGGTATCGGGGTCGTACTGATCGAGTTCAATAGCTCTATTGAAATCTTTTTCTGCTGCCAAGGTATCTTGCTGTTTCAACTCCACCTCGCCCCTCATAAGGTAGGCTTTGGTATAACGAGGAGATATTTCGATAACTGTATTTAGGTCTAACTTAGCCCCCTTATAATCCTCCTGCTTCATTTTACACAATACCATATTATGCCAAATCCCAATATTCTCAGGATCAAATTCCAATGCTTTCTGATAGTCTTGGATAGCTCCTTCGTAGTTGTCTTGACGAATACGAGCCAAGCCTCGAACCTGATAAGCACTTACCACAAATGGATTTCTCTCAATAGCCTCGGTGCAATCTTGCTCGGCCCCTGAGAAATCATCCAAATTGATTTTTGCCATTCCGCGGTAAAAGAAGGGTTCTGACAAATAAGACTTGGCATTAATTACCTGATTAAAATATTGAATAGAGAGGACATAATCCTCAAAATAGAGGGCATTTCGCCCGATGGCTAATACCCGATCTGTATTAATTTGGCCTCGCACAGCTAGCGTAGCGAGTAATAGTAGCCCCAAAGATAGTATTTGTTTTCTCATCATGTTCTAAGGTACGTGCAGTTGTGTTACGAGTAAACAGAAGAAGGAAGCCTCTTTGTAAAGACCCCCTTCTCTATGTTATTTAATGACTTTCACTTTGTACGAGCAGCGTGCTTTGCCCTTTAAAAGAGCACCTAGCTTTCCTTTTATCATCTGCTTGCGCAGTGTAGAGAGGTGGTCAATAAACATTTTTCCATCTAGATGGTCAAATTCATGCTGCATGACTCTAGCTACATAACCTCCTACCCATTCATCGTGTTGATTCATCTCCTCATCAAGGTAAGTTACACGAATTTGCTCAGGTCTTTTAACTGCCTCGTGAATACCTGGCAAGCTTAAGCAACCCTCCTCCATAGAAGACTCCTCTTCACTCTCTTCGATAATGTGTGGATTGATAAATACTTTGCGATACCCTTTGAGCTCGGGATAATCTTCGGCCATCACATCTAAATCAACTGTAACAAGACGTATAGGAAGGCCTATTTGGGGAGCAGCAAGACCCACTCCATCAGCACGATCCATGGTTTCGAACATGTTTGCAATCAGCTCCTTCAAGTTAGGGTAGTCTGGGGTTATATCTTCAGCTTCTTGGCGCAATACAGATTGGCCATATACGTAAATTGGTAATATCATCTCTTCTATATTATATAAATGTTTTCTTTGATTCTAAATAAGTTTGTAGAATAATAGTAGCGCTAATTTCATCTACCAACGCTTTGTTCTGTCTATCTTTCTTCTTTAAACCACCCACTAGCATGGCTTGATGTGCCAAAACAGAGGTAAATCGTTCGTCTACATATTCAATAGGAATAGCTGGCAATCGTTTCTTTAGTAAATTAACAAAAGGAACAATGCGACGCATATTCTCCGAATCTTCGTTATTCATCTGCTTAGGGTGTCCCACGATGATTCGCTCTACAGGTTCATTTTTTACATAATTCAATATAAAATCAAGCAAACCTGAGGTGGGAACAGTGGTCAGTCCACTTGCAATAATTTGCAGGGTATCAGTGACGGCTATACCCGTCCGCTTCTTCCCATAATCTATAGCTACTATTCTGCTCATATAGTGCACAAAAATACAATATATTTCTTATCTATCTCAGTCTTAAAGAGTAAAAAATCAATAAACAAGCCACTCTTCTCCCTCATAAACAGAGAAAAAGAGTGGCTCATCTTTACTTTACAGAAAGTGGTTTCAGGTACTTTCTTAGTAAACGCGGTAAAGCAACCAAGACTTTTGGAAGTCTTCGCGGTGCGAATATCTAGATTTGAAACTATCACGTGCTTGAGCAGCCTGTGAACGATCATCGTACGATGCAGCTACCACACGATACATATTTCTCTCTGCATTATACACCACCATTGCGTTGTATCCTTGACCATCTAAGTAATCTTTTAAGCCATCGGCATTGGCTTTTACACCAAAACTACCACACACCACGCTGTAAGCTTTTAGCCCTGTTCCAGAAACCAATTCAACTTTCTCTTCACGTACCGTTACATTGGCTACAGGTTGAGTTACAACAGGAGCAACCACTACAGGCGCTACCTCAACCACCTCAGGTGCTGGTGTAGCAGCCAGTTCTTGTTGCTTGGCTTTTTCATAAGCTTTTTTATAAGCGCTCTCACTCGATTTACAAGACGAAAAGGCAAATACAAGACAAAGCCCCATTCCACCCAACAAAAAAATCTTTTTCATACTGATCCTTCTTTCAAGTTAATATTATACTATTCTATTTCTTTTGCAAAAATAACAATACTTTAGTAGCAACGCTCCCAATCGGATTATTTAATCATGCCGATAACATTTTTTAATTCAAAACAAGTAAATTAACAACCTAGATACAACCATTATCACCTCTTTTTTGTTTCCTTTGTAGAAACACTAATACTTAGATTTTTATGAAAGCTTTAAATTTACTCGCCGCATTTATTGGAGGAGCCGCTGTGGGTGCAGCAATCGGACTCTTACTTGCTCCCGAAAAAGGAGAAGACACTCGCCGTAAAATAGGAGATGCATTACGCGAGAAAGGCATTGACTTAAATCCAGCACAGATGAGTGATTTGATTGACAAAATCACATCAAAAGTAAAAGGAGAAAGCGCTTGCGAATAACAGTACAGCCAACACCTAAAGTGTATCAGCTCTCCATAAAAAAGAAAGTTGATACACTTTCATACTAACACAATCCAATAAGCAGACCTAACACCCAGAATTAGCATGTTTTCAGACAATCAAAACTTAGACAACCTTGAGGAACTATTTGCAGAACTCAAAAGTTATACAAAACTAAGACAAGAGCATCTTAAGCTAGAATTGGTAGAAAAATCTACCATACTTCTCTCTTCGGCAGTTGTAGCACTCACACTACTTCTACTAGGAGGCATGGTTCTATTCTACCTATCTTTTACACTGGCACACCTATTAGCACCCTCAGTAGGAGGATTAGCCACTAGCTTTGGGATTATTGCAGCAGGATTAATATGCCTAGCAGTAATAATCTACTCTTTACGCAAAAGATTAATCATTGAGCCTTTAGCTAAATTCCTAGCCAATCTCTTTTTAAATAACAAATAACCACCTACGAACATGCAAGCCAACTACATCACACTACAAGAGATTACTCAACGCAAAGAGGAGTTAAAAAAAGAGATCGACCTAAAAGAGGAACGAATTAGCGAGTTGACAAATGAACTATTCTCAACATCGACTCCCAAAACTGGCGCAGAAGCGATTATACAACATGCACAATCTGCCGTTTGGGTATACGATGGAGTAATGACAGGAGTTAAAATTGTCAGAAGATTTCAACGTTTCTTCGGAACAAAGAAAAAGAAAAGTACGTAAGGCTACCCTACAGCAGCAACAGTCACCACTTATTTCTTCTCTTTTTTGTAGTCGGCAGCAATTCCATCGGCCACCCAACGAGCCAATGCTTGGCGATTACTGGGGATAACCAGACGCTTTTGATCGCGAGGGTTACGAATATTGCCTAGCTCTAAGAAAGCAGCTACCACCTGCGTATTCCTAAGTACATATAGATTACGTTCGCTCACCGTTCCTTTAAAACCACGATTAGGCTGATGCTTACTGTATTTATTGGCAAAAGTAGTACGTAAGCTATTGGCCAACCGCTTTCCTTTTACACTATTAGGAGCATGATAGAAATAGACATCGGTCTGCTGACCAGTTCCACGACTATCTACATGAACAAAAACAGCTCGTTTATAGCTACTTTTATCCTGCTTAGCCAACTTATTCACATGCAGACAGCGCTGCTTCAACCTCTCCACCTGATTCAACGGAATGGCTTCACCCATACAAGTTTCTCGCTTACTAGGGGCAAGTATCTGCCCATCGCGTATCCCATCTTTGCTATCTCTGATAATAATATGTACAGTGGCACCGCGCATCAGCAACTCTCTTCCTAACCGCAAAACAATGTCATAAGCATACTCATCTTCATGCAGCTTGTGTCCATTATAGGTTCCGATAGCTCCGGGATCAGGACCACCGTGTCCACATACCAAATAGAAAGAGGCTCCACGCAACTCCTGCGAGCCAACTTCATAAGCAGCCAATTGACTCCCAAAAAGAGGTTCTTTATATATACGCCTATTTGTCTTTTGAGAAGCTACCGTAATAGGAAAAAGAAGCAACACAACAAAAGAAAAAAGAGCTAAACACCATAACTTATTCACCTAATAACTCCTCTATCTTTTGACACAACAAGGCAAACTCCTCTTCGTTAAAAAGACGAGTGAGCATCACAATATTCCCCTTTTTATCAATCAACACATTGCGTGTTATACCCGATTTACGCTCAGCAAACTTAGCAAAGATATCTGCACCAGGATCCAGTCCTAGTGGATAAGTAATTTTAGTCTGCTTAGCAAAAGCAAGAACTGTTTGCAATGGCTCATCACGATCAATACCATAGAGAGCAAAATCTTTACGCCCTTTGTATTTCTGCCAAATATCCTTCTCTATGAAAGGCATCTCCTTGCGACAAACCCCACACCAGCTAGCAGTAAACTGCAACATAACCACCTTACCGCGCAGTGCAGAAAGCATGATTGTTTCACCACTACTGAGTTCCATCTTAAAATCAGGAGCTACATCTCCAACTTTAACCAAATAACCCACAGCATCGGGAGTAACTTGCTGAGAGCAGATGGGTTGGTTCATAAAAAAAGAGAGGGCCATTAGACTCCCTAAAAACATTTTACTTATCCTCATTTGCATTAATTATTAGAGAGGCAAAGATAATTTATTCCACTGTTTTTTAGTAATAAAAAGTGTGTAAATGCAATAGTTTGGGAAATGTTTCGTAATTTTGCTCCCAAATTGAGTTAATGTTTTAACAGCATGAATGTATTAGAACTAAGTGAACAAGAGATAATCAGACGCAATAGTCTGAATGAACTGCGCGAGTATGGAGTAGACCCATACCCTGCAGCCGAGTATGTAACGAACGCTTTTTCGACAGATATAAAAACCGAGTTTAAGGAAGATGAGAGTGAACCCCGCAAAGTTTCAATTGCTGGACGCATCATGAGCCGCCGCGTAATGGGTAAGGCCTCTTTCATCGAATTACAAGACTCTAAAGGACGTGTGCAAGTATATATTACACGCGATGACATCTGCCCTGAAGAGAACAAAGATTTGTACAACACGGTCTTTAAACGCTTGCTCGATTTAGGCGACTTTGTAGGAATTGAAGGTTTTGTATTTAAAACACAAATGGGTGAAATTAGCGTACATGCTGAAAAGCTAACAGTACTTGCTAAATCGCTAAAACCACTTCCTATTGTAAAAGTAAAAGATGGCGTAGTATACGATAAATTCGAAGATCCTGAATTGCGCTATCGTCAACGCTATGTAGACCTAGTGGTGAATGAAGAGGTGAAAGACATCTTCATCAAGCGCAACAAGGTGTACAACTCTATGCGTCAATACTTCAATGCACAAGATTACATGGAGGTTGAAACCCCTATCTTGCAATCAATCGCAGGAGGAGCATCCGCTCGTCCATTTATGACACACCACAATGCACTTGATATTCCGTTGTATCTACGTATTGCCAACGAACTTTACTTGAAGCGCCTCATTGTAGGTGGTTTCGAAGGGGTGTATGAGTTCTCTAAAAACTTCCGTAACGAAGGAATGGACCGTACACACAACCCTGAGTTTACTTGCATGGAAATCTATGTAGCCTACAAGGATTATAACTGGATGATGGAGTTTACAGAAAAGATGATTGAAAAAATCTGTTTGGATGTAAACGGTACTACGGAAGTAACGGTAGGTAACAATACAATTAACTTCAAAGCACCTTTCAAACGTGTAACCATGCTTGATGCTATTAAAGATCATACAGGTTATGATTTAAATGGCAAAAGTGAAGAAGAGGTATACGAGGTAGCTAAAAAACTAAACCTAGAGGTAGACGAAACCATGGGTAAAGGTAAATTGATTGATGAAATCTTTGGCGAATGCTGCGAAGGATTGTACATTCAACCAACCTTTATTACTGACTACCCCATTGAGATGTCACCACTGACCAAACGCCACCGCAACAACCCAGAACTAACAGAACGTTTTGAGCTTATGGTAAATGGCAAAGAGTTGTGTAATGCATATTCGGAGCTAAACGACCCTATTGATCAATATGAACGCTTTGTAGAGCAAATGAGATTGAGCGAAAAAGGGGATGACGAAGCAATGCTTATCGACAAAGACTTTATTCGTGCACTCGAGTACGGCATGCCTCCTACATCGGGTATGGGAATTGGTATGGACCGCTTAGTGATGCTAATGACTGGACAAGTAGCTATTCAAGAGGTACTATTTTTCCCACAAATGCGTCCTGAAAAGGTTATCGCAAAAGACTCTGCTGCAAAATTCATGGAATTGGGTGTAGCCGAAGAGTGGGTGCCTGCTATTCAAAAAGCAGGATACAATCTTGTAAAAGATTTGAAAGACGTAAATGCACAAAAGGCTCACCAAGATATTTGTGGCATTAACAAAAAGTACAAGTTAGAATTGAAAAACCCTACCGTAGATGAGGTTGCAGGGTGGATCAATAATATAAAATAATAGTAAGGGAAGGGTTGCCTATAAATATTTTATAGGTGGCCCACTATCTTTTATACCTAGATACGTAAAAAAACAGAGATGAAATTGCCCGGAAAAATAGCGATAATGGGTGGTGGCAGTTGGGCTACAGCTATTGCTAAAATAGTATTGGCTCAAGGAGGCTCTATCAACTGGTACATCCGCAGTGATGACCGGATTGAGGAGTTCAAACGTTTGGGGCATAACCCTTCGTACCTGACGAGTGTTCGTTTTGATATAAAAACAATCAATTTCTCATCAGATATCAATCAAGTGGTAAGAGAATCGGATACGTTAATTTTTGTAACCCCTTCACCCTACCTCAAGACCCACCTAAAAAAGCTAAAAGTAAAGCTAAAGGACAAATTCATTGTCACAGCCATCAAAGGAATAGTTCCTGACGAAAACCTAATCGTCTCAGACTATTTCCACAAAATACTGAATGTACCTGAAGAGAACATGGCCGTACTTGCGGGTCCTTGCCATGCCGAAGAGGTAGCTTTGGAACGCTTGTCATACCTAACTATTGGATGTAAAGAGATTGAGAAGGCTAAAGTTTTTGCAAAACAACTAGCTGGAAACTTCATAAAAACATCCGTAAGTCAAGATGTTACAGGAATTGAATATGCTTCAGTTTTAAAAAATGTATATGCCATTGCTGCTGGAATTTGCAGTGGATTAAAGTATGGAGACAACTTCCAAGCTGTACTTATATCGAATGCAATACAAGAGATGAACCGCTTTTTAAATACCGTACACCCCGTAGAACGAAACGTTAACGACTCTGCTTATTTAGGGGATTTACTTGTTACCTCCTATTCTAAATTTAGCCGTAACCGTGTATTTGGTACCATGGTTGGTAAAGGTTACTCTGTAAAAAGTGCACAAATAGAGATGGAGATGATAGCCGAAGGATATTACGGCACCAAATGCATCAAAGAAATTAACAAACGACTTCATGTAAATATGCCTATCATGGATGCAGTCTACAATATTTTGTACGAACGTATTTCGCCCATGATTGAAATCAAATTACTAACAGATTCTTTTAGATAAATACTTTATTATTTATGAAAAATATCTCTTTACACATTGAAAAAGTAGCACCTTTGATCTCTCAAGAGAGCATAGCTGCTTACGAACCACAAGTGAAAGCTTGCATGGAACTACTTGAAAAAGGAACAGGAGAGGGCAATGACTTTTTGGGTTGGTTACATCTACCTAGCTCTATTACAGCAGCACACCTAGCCGATTTAAAAGCAACGGCTCAAATCTTGCGAGAAGAGTGTGATGTAGTAGTGGTAGCAGGTATTGGAGGTAGTTACTTGGGCCCACGTGCGGTCATTGAATCACTTTCAGATAGCTTTCAGTGGTTAAAGAAAGAGCAAACAGCTCCTATCATGATTTATGCAGGTCACAACATCAGCGAAGACTATCTTTATGAATTAACAACCTTCTTGAAAGATAAAAAATTTGGAGTAATCAACATCTCTAAATCAGGAACAACAACCGAAACAGCGTTGGCTTTCCGTCTTCTTAAGAAACAGTGCGAAGATCAACGTGGCAAAGAGATAGCTAAAAAGGTAATTATAGCGGTAACAGATGCCGAAAAAGGAGCAGCACGCATCACAGCTAACCAAGAAGGATATAAAAGCTTCATCATACCTGACAATGTAGGTGGACGTTTCTCAGTACTTACTCCAGTAGGCTTATTACCCATTGCAGTAGCTGGATTTGACATTGAGCAACTAGTAGCAGGAGCAGTCGAAATGGAAAAAGTATGTGGATCAGAAACTCCTTTCAATGAGAATCCTGCAGCAGTTTATGCAGCTACCCGCAATGCACTTTACCAAGCAGGCAAGAAAATTGAGATCTTGGTAAACTACCAACCTAAGCTTCACTTTATGATGGAGTGGTGGAAACAGTTGTACGGAGAATCGGAAGGAAAAGATCTTAAAGGTATCTTCCCAGCTTCAGTAGACTTCTCAACCGATCTACACTCAATGGGACAATGGATTCAAGAAGGTGAACGTACTATTTTTGAAACTGTAATCTCTATTGAGAATTCTAACCACACCCTACATGTACCTAGCGACGAAGCCAACCTAGATGGTTTGAACTTCTTGGCAGGCAAACGCGTAGACGAGGTAAATAAAATGGCCGAGCTAGGTACTCTTCTAGCACACGTAGATGGTGGTGTACCCAATATGCGTTTGGTTGTTCCTACTATTAACGAGTATTACTTAGGACAAATTATCTACTTCTTTGAAAAAGCTTGTGGTATCAGTGGTTACTTGCTAGGTGTAAATCCTTTCAACCAACCTGGCGTAGAAGCTTACAAGAAAAACATGTTTGCTCTACTTAACAAACCTGGCTTTGAAGAGGAATCAAAAGCGATTCAAGCTAAATTGTAAACAGAGAAATCTATATATAGAGACTCATTTAAGAGAATAAAAGTTCACCCACGCTACCCTTTTGTAACGTGGGTGAATCTATTTTAGGAAATAGCTGAATCCAAAGATCGTTAATCCAAATAATTAATAAAAAACTAACATAAGTATGATTAAAGAGGCTATTAAGAGCTATTTAGAGAAGAGTGGACACCCAGCTATCAACCTCAAAGCAGTACTATTCGATATGGACGGAGTCCTATTTGACTCCATGCCCAATCATGCAGAGTCATGGCATAGAGTCATGAAAAATCAAGGGCTACACTTAAGTCGCGAAGAGGCTTACCTACATGAGGGAAGAACAGGTTCATCAACCATTAACCTTGTAAGCCAACGCCAAAGAGGTTATGAGGCAAGCGAAGAGGAGATCCAAGCTATTTACAAAGCCAAAACAGAAGAGTTTAACAAATGCCCCAAAGCACTGCGCATGCCAGGAGCATTAGAGACCCTTCAACAAGTACAAGCAGCCGGGCTAACCCCGATGGTTGTAACCGGTTCTGGACAAGCTTCACTACTCGAACGACTAAACGCCAATTTCCCCAACTGTTTCCAATCACACTTAATGGTAACAGCCTACGATGTTAAGCAAGGAAAACCTCATCCAGAGCCCTATCTTATGGCACTCGAAAAGGGAGGTTTAAAGCCCTATGAAGCTATTGTAATTGAAAATGCACCGCTTGGTGTACAGTCGGCAGTAGCAGCAGGTATTTTCACCATTGCCGTTAATACAGGCCCCTTAAAAGATGAGATTCTACTAAACGAAGGCGCTCATCTACTTTTTGATTCGATGGAAGAGCTAAATAGAGCTTGGAAGAAGCTTTACAACGAATTCTGCTAACTACAAGTTACAAAAAGAGCCCCAAATAAGGAGCGTCTCTTTTTTCCTCATTCAAATTGAGAAAAAAGAGGGAAAAAGAGAAGGCTTCTTTCACTCATATCAGTAGTTTTTTGTAATATTGCATAGAGGTATGCTACGATTCTCTTGCTACACTAAACAGAGTGATGCTACAACAAACCCCTTTTTCTTTTTGTAGCTAAAGAGTATCAAGCCTTACCTAGCTCGTTTATTGGGTAAGGGCACTCAATGAAATCCCCAACGAGAAAAGTTAGCCCCTATTAATTTAACACAGTACCAAAAAGAAGACTTATGAGAGTCATCATCGAACCCAACTACCAAGCAATCTCTGCTTGGGCGGCAAATTATGTAGCCAAAAAAATTAATGAGGCAAAACCATCAGCCGAAAAACCCTTTGTACTAGGATTACCTACAGGGTCATCACCACTAGGAATGTACAAAGAACTCATCGAGTTACACAAGAAAGGGAAACTCTCTTTCAAGCATGTAGTTACATTTAATATGGATGAATATGTAGGATTGCCCGAAGAGCATCCACAAAGCTATCATTCATTTATGTGGAACCATTTTTTCAACCACATTGATATTGAGAAAAACAATATACATATATTGAATGGCAATGCTAGAAACCTATGCGTAGAGTGCGCGCAGTACGAAGCAGCCATTGAAGCAGCTGGTGGAATTGACCTATTCCTAGGAGGAATAGGGCCAGACGGACACATTGCATTCAATGAACCGGGTTCGTCATTAACCTCGCGTACACGCATTAAAACGCTAACAACCGATACCATCATAGCCAACTCGCGCTTCTTTCAGAATGATATAACCAAGGTTCCTAAAACAGCACTTACCGTAGGAGTAGGTACTGTATTAGCAGCCAAAGAGGTGCTCATCATCTGTAATGGACACAACAAAGCACGTGCTTTACAGCAAGCTGTCGAGGGGGGAATTAATCAGATGTGGACTATTACTGCCCTTCAGCTACACCAACACGGTATCATTGTATGTGACGAGCCTGCTTGTGTAGAGCTTAAAGTAGGTACCTATAACTACTTCAAAGATATTGAAAAGAATAACCTATAATTCTAGATAGCTATGAGAACTAATTTAAGCTCGCAGATATCTCTCAATAGGGTATCTACAAAATATTATCAGCCAGCTAATGAGATAGAACGTTCGGTCCTAACACAACGTGAAAAGATAGCCACCGAGATCCATGAAAGTATTGAAGAAGCAACCACTTTACTAGTAGATGGTATTGTATCTAAAATAGAAGAGAGACAACGAGAGGGAAAGTTCTGTGTAATCGGAGCCGGAACAGGAACCTCTTTACGTCCCATCTACAAAGAGTTAGTGCGCCGCCACCAAGAAGATGGAGTAAGCTTCCGCAATGTAGTACTTTTCAACTTGTATGAGTTTTATCCACTTCAATCGCATGCAGGAACAAGTAGTTACACACAACTCAAAGAGCAATTAATCGATCATGTCGATGTTGATAAACAAAATATCTTTGCGATAGATGGCGCATTAGCACAAGATACTCTGTTAGATTACTGTCGACTTTACGAACAACGTATTCAAACCTATGGTGGTCTTGACATTGTTGTGATGGGGATTGGACGAGAAGGAAACATTGCCATGAATGAGCCAGGAACCCAGTTAAACTCACATACTAGGCTTATTCTAATTAATGCGACCTCGAAAGCAGAAGCGGCACACAACCATGGAATGGAGAGCTTTCCACCTTGCGCCATAAGTATGGGCATCGCTACCCTATTAGCTGCCAAAAAGATTTATCTAGCAGCATGGGGAGACAACAAAATGGATATCATTCAGCAAGCAATCGAGGGCAAGGTGAGCGAATCGATACCTGCTTCGTACTTGCAAATGCACAATAACACTACCATCTACATTGATTTAGCAGCAGCAGCACACCTTACACGCATTCGCTACCCATGGTTAGTTACCCAATGTGAATGGACAGACAAGCTTATTCGTAGTGCCATTGTGTGGCTATGCTTACGCTTAAAAAAACCCATCTTGAAGTTAACAAACAAAGATTACAACGAGAATGGATTGAGTGAGCTACTCGCTCTATACGGCTCGGCTTACAATGTAAATATCAAGATATTCAATGATCTTCAGCACACCATTACCGGATGGCCGGGAGGAAAGCCCAATGCGGACGATACCCATCGCCCCGAACGAGCTACCCCCTACCCCAAAAAAGTAGTTGTTTTCTCTCCACACCCCGATGATGACGTCATCTCGATGGGGGGAACACTTAGCCGATTGGTACAGCAAAAACACGATGTACACGTTGCCTACCAAACATCGGGTAATATTGCTGTAGGCGATGAAGAGGTCTCTCGCTTTATGCACTTCATCAATGGTTTCAATCAACTATTTAACGAAGATAACGATTCGGTTATCAAAGATAAATACCATGAGATAAAATCCTTTCTAGCTACCAAGCAAGAGAGTGATTTAGATACCAAAGATATATTAACCATCAAAGGATTAATTCGCCGTGGCGAAGCACGAATAGCCTGTAGCTATAACCAAATAGCACTCCATAAGTGCCACTTCTTAGATTTACCCTTCTACGAAACAGGAAAGATTGAGAAGAGCCCTATCAGTGAGGCCGATGTAGAGATTGTACTGCAACTACTACGCGAAATAAAACCCCACCAAATTTATGTAGCAGGCGATTTGGCCGATCCACACGGTACACACCGTGTCTGCACCGATGCCATCTTTGCAGCCATCGACATTGAGAAGAAAGAGGGAGCCAAATGGCTGGAAGATTGCCGCATCTGGATGTATAGAGGAGCATGGGCCGAATGGGAGATAGAGAATATAGAGATGGCCGTTCCACTAAGCCCCGAAGAGCTACGTGCCAAACGAAACTCCATTTTAAAGCATCAATCGCAGATGGAGAGTGCACCATTTATGGGTAATGACGACCGCCTTTTCTGGCAGCGAAGCGAAGCTCGAAACCAAGGTACAGCCGATTTGTACCACCAACTAGGGCTCGCTTACTACGAGGCAATCGAAGCTTTTGTTGAGTATGTGCCACTCTAAAAGAGAGTTTTTACAGTAAAAAGAGACTCCAAGAGCAGCAAGCTATAAATGCTTGCTACTCTTGGAGTCTATCTATTTAATACTCCTGAATAGCAACTTCTAGCGAACAGTCCCGAAGCCAAACGATACGACATTACCCTGCGCAACATTGAGGTAAAAAAGGCACCAAAAGCAACACAAATGAAGAACTTAGTAAACCTAAAGTTAGAAAATGTAGTGGTAAATGGAAAAAGAGTAACGAAAGAGGAGGAGTAGTTAGGCAAATAATCAACCCAACATCCACCTAACTACAATATTTTTGTTATTTTTGTCGAATCACTAATTTTGTCCAAGTAGGCAAAGAGAGCATAAAGTAAAATGAGAGTAGTCGATTTAATCAGAAGCACAGAAAAAACAGCTTTTTCATTCGAGATATTACCCCCTTTAAAGGGAACAGGAATAGAAAAATTAAATAAAGCAGTTGATATGCTTTGCGAGTTTGACCCTAAATATATCAACATTACTACGCACAGAAGCGAGTATGTATACAAAGATTTGGGTAATGGATTGTACCAACGTGAGCGTATGCGCCGTCGTCCTGGAACGGTAGCCGTAGCAGCTGCCCTACAAAACAAGTATGGCATTACAACCGTTCCACACATTCTTTGCAGTGGTTTTTCACGCGAGGACATCGAATATGTACTACTTGACCTACAGTTTCTAGGCATTACCGATCTATTGGTTCTGCGTGGAGATAAGGCCAAACACGAGTCACAATTCGTAGCAGAAGCAGATGGATACTCGCATGCACTCGAACTACAAAATCAAATCAATGATTTTAACCAAGGTATCTTCGTTGATGGATCACCCATTAAGGTTACGGGTACACCCTTTAGTTACGGTGTAGCTTGCTACCCCGAAAAACACGAAGAGTCACCCAACTTAGATCAAGACATCTATTGGCTAAAGAAGAAGGTAGAAGCAGGTGCAGAGTATGCAGTGACACAAATGTTTTACGACAACCAAAAATATTTTGATTTTGTGGAACGTGTCCGCAAGGAAGGAATTGAAATTCCCATTATTCCAGGCATCAAACCCTTCCGCAAGCTATCACAGCTAAGCATGATTCCTAAAACATTTAAAATAGACTTGCCGCAGGATCTTGCAGTCGAAGCTATGAAATGCAAAAATGACGAAGAGAGTACAGCCCTAGGCATAGAGTGGTGTACAGCTCAGTGCCGCGAATTGATAGCACAGGGAGTACCCAGTATCCATTTCTACACAGTAGGTGCAGTAGAGAGTGTTAAAGAGGTGGCGCAAGCTATCTATTAAGCAGTAGTTATGTTCTTTAGAGACGTTATCGGGCAAGAGGCTGCCAAAAAGCATCTAATTAATGAAGTGCAAGAGGGACGAATTCCTCATGCACTCTTACTGTGTGGCCCTACGGGAGCAGGAAAATTCCCACTTGCGCTAGCCTATGCACGTTACATTGCTTGCAACAATCGCACCCAAAGCGATGCCTGTGGCGTATGTCCCAACTGTGTAAAATATGATAAACTAGCACACCCCGACCTCCATTTTGTTTTCCCTGTTGTTAAGAAGAAAAATAAGAGCGAGACTGTTTGTGACGACTACTTAACCGAATGGCGCAAATTGGTACTCCAATCACCCTACTTCTCTTTCCAGCATTGGTTAAAAGAGATGGGAGCCGAGAACCAACAAGCCATCATCTTTGGCAAAGAGAGTGACGAGATTAACCGCAAGTTAAGCCTAAAATCAAGCCAAGGGGGATACAAGATTATGATTATCTGGCTGCCCGAGAAGATGAATATTGCTTGCAGCAACAAACTACTCAAACTACTTGAAGAGCCTCCTGCACAGACACTATTCTTACTCATAGCCGAGGAGCCCGAAATGATTCTACCTACCATCTTGAGTCGTACCCAACGATTTCAGGTGCGAGGCATAGAAGAAGAGGAGATTGCCAACCGACTAAGAACTCATTATGGCATCGCCTTTGACCAAGCGACTCACCTAGCACACCGCGCAGAAGGAAGCTTCTTACATGCATTAGAGACCATTCATTTAAGTGAAGAGCACAAACTCTTCTTGAAACTATTTATGGAACTAATGCGCCACTCCTACCAACGCAAATTGCGCGAAATGAAGAAATGGAGTGACGAAGTAGCTTCACTAGGGCGTGAGCGTCAAAAAGAGTTTTTAATATATTGCCAGCGTATGATACGCGAGAACTTTATTTACAACTTCCACCAATCCAATTTGGTCTATTTAAATTCGGAAGAAGAACAATTCTCATCTCGATTCGCACCCTTTGTGAATGAAAAGAATGTGATGGGAATCATGGATGAACTAAGCGAAGCCCAGCTACACATTGAGCAAAACGTAAACCCCAAAATGGTTTTCTTTGATTTTTCGCTCAAAATGATTGTGTTACTGGTGCAGAAATAAATATAATACCACAGAGAAATGAACAATGATTTTAAAATAAAGAACGGAAGTGGCCGCATATGCTGCAAGGGCTGCGGACGACAAGATAGGCAACTCAATACCTATGACTGGATGGCAGATGTGCCCGGCAATGCCGACGAACAGGATATGGTAGAGGTGCAATTTAAGAATACACGCAAAGGATACTTTAAAAACAGCAACAAACTCAAACTCGAAAAAGGAGATGTAGTGGCTGTAGAGTCAAGTCCTGGCCATGATATTGGTGTCATTACACTCACAGGAAGATTGGTACCTCTGCAAATGAAAAAGGCCAATTTAAAACCAGATGCCGAAATTAGAAGAGTATACCGCAAAGCAAAACCGGTAGACTTAGAGAAGTACGAAGAGGCTAAAGCGAAAGAGCATGCTACCATGATTCGTTCGCGCCAAATAGCACTCGACCTTCGCCTAAATATGAAAATTGGCGATGTAGAGTATCAAGGCGATGGCAACAAAGCCATATTCTATTACATAGCCGATGAACGGGTAGACTTCCGCCAATTAATCAAAGTATTGGCCGAGAACTTCCGTGTACGTATTGAGATGAAACAAATTGGTGCACGCCAAGAGGCAGGACGCATCGGGGGAATTGGCCCCTGCGGACGCGAACTCTGTTGCGCTACCTGGATGACTAACTTTAACTCCGTATCGACCAGTGCAGCTCGCTACCAAGATATATCACTCAATCCACAAAAGTTAGCTGGACAGTGCGCCAAACTGAAGTGTTGCATGAACTACGAAGTAGATGTCTATGTAGAGGCACAAAAACGCTTCCCAAGCAAAGAGGTTACACTCGAAACACAAGATGGCACCTACTACTTCTTTAAGGCCGATATCCTGAAAGGTACCATTCTATACTCTAGCGATAAGCACTTTATGGCCAATGTGGTAACCATCACAACCAAACGTGCATTCGATATTATCAACCTCAACAAACGTGGCGAGAGACCCGAATCACTCTCTGAAAAAGGAAAGCAAAACGAGCCACAAAAACCTGTAGACTTGGTAGAACAGGAGAGTTTAACTCGCTTTGACAAGGCCAAAACAGCCAATAAGAAGAAGAAAAAACGTCCGATTCCACAAGGTGAAAATCGCTCCAATGAGAGAGAAGAGGGAAGAGCACCACGTCCACCTAGAGCAGAAGGAGAACGTACACCACGTCCACCTAGAGCAGAAGGAGAACGTACACCACGTCCACCTAGAGCAGAAGGAGAACGTCCACCACGTCCGCCTAGAGCAGAAGGAGAACGCCCACCACGTCCGCCTAGAGCAGAGGGAGAGCCATCCAACCAACCACCTCGCAGAAGAGAAGATCAAAGAAGAGGCAATAACAACCGCCCCGAAAGAAGAGGCGAGGGAGAAGAGAGACAACCCCGCGAAAGAAGAGAGGGAGAACGCTCACCGCAAGAGGGAAAAAGCGAAAAAAAGGTACGTCGTGAAGGAGAAGCCAGAGAAGGCGGAAGAGCACCTCGTCGCGAAGGAGAACGAAACCCCAATGCGCAACGCCCCAACAAACCTCGTACAGAGGGAGGTGAACAGACTAATAATAATGTAAAAAAGAATGAAGCTACTCAAAGCGAGTAAACTTACTTATACCGGAGTTTTGGCACTGCTTATGGGGTGCCAAACTCCTACTGTCTATCATGCTTACCAACCCGTTCCTCGAATGGGTTGGAGTGGGCATGATACCTTACTTTATACCCCTCTCTTACCTGAAGGGCACTATGATATGGAACTATCTTTGCGCCACCACGAAAATTACCCCTACCAAAACCTATCGCTTGCCCTAAGCTACTTAACCAATGATACGGTACACTTACCCAATGATACGGTAGCTTTTATCCTAACAGACGAAAATGGCAAATGGAATGGTACAGGCGTATCCAGCCTCTATCAGTTGAGTGCTCCTCATAAAGTATCCATCACAGTTACTGAAGGAGATACCCTTAAAATGATTCAGGTTAGGCAAATTATGAGAAATACAACCCTACAAGGCATTACCGATGTAGGATTGCGTATAGAAAAAAGAGAGTAAAGAGATTCGTCCACGCTCTCTCTTAAAACAACTCGCCCCCTTTTACTGATATCTGTAAAAGGGGGCGAGTTCTTATTTAAAGTGTTACATTTTAGGTAAGGCGATATTTTGACACACCCTCATGTAAAGTAATTATAGATGCCTAAAAGCTCTTTATCGACTTACTTTCATTGCTTTGATAATAGCCGAAGAGAAACCATTGTGTTCCAACTCATTCACCCCCTTAATAGTCACTCCACCCGGTGTAGTCACTTTGTCTATCTCCACAGAGGGGTGCGTATCGCTATTCAATATTAATTCGGCCGCCCCTTTAACCGACTGTGCCACCATCTTCATTGCTGCTTGAGGCGGAACACCCATCTCTACTCCTGCTTGCATAGCTGCTTGAATATATTTCAAGACAAAAGCAATACCACAAGAGGTCAATGCTGTAGTAGCCTCCATCCACGACTCAGGAATAAGCATAGAGAGCCCCATCTCATTAAAGATAGCAAGCATCAACTCCTCTTGCTCCTTGCTTGCATTGTAACTAGCAATCAAGTTCATGCTCTCTAAATGGGTAATAGCTGTATTGGGAATAAGGCGAAAGATGGTAATCTCTGGACTCGTACTTTCTATCAACTCCTCAAAATTAATACCTGCTGCCACAGATACCAACACTTGGCGATTGGTAATCTTAATTGAACTAAGTACTTGCTTAACCAACCAAGGTTTAACAGCTAGAATAATGATATCGGCCTCCTCAATGGCAGCATGATTCTCGGTAGTTGTATGTATAGCTGGATATTCTGCTTTCAAACGTTCCAAAACCTCTTTATAAGGATCGGTTACCGTTATACTTGCCGTAGCCACTGTATTCCCTTTAGCTAGTCCGCGCGCAATAGCACCTCCCATGTTTCCTCCACCAATTACTGTTATTTTCATCTCTCTATTATTTAAATTTAAGTATGTAACAAAGGTAAAATGAAAAAGGTGAAAACAGTCACTTAAAGATACTATTTTCACCTTCGACATACAAAAAAGGTTGTATACCCTACTATTTGTAGTTCAACCTAATAACTATTAAAGTCACCCTGTATTTGATTCCAATCGGCACTCATGGTCAATGCTAACATCAGTAGCACTCTTGCCTTTTGAGGATTCAACTCTTTGGATGCCACAAACTGGTAAGCAGCATCATCCACCTCGGCACCAAGGGTAACCGAGCCTGTAGGAATACGCGAAGAGCGTACTACCACAATTCCCTCCTTGCGAGCCTGCTCAAGAAGCGGAAAAATATCTTTGTAAATATTTCCATTGCCTACACCTGCATGAACAATACCTTGATAACCTCCTTCTAGGAAGGGTTTCATCACATCACCATTCATGCCAGCATATCCATATACAATACCTACTTTGGGCAGTTTAGTAACCTCACTCACATCGTAAGGTGCATCAAGTACCGATTGCTTAAGTGAGCTCGTTAAATAAAATACTTTTCCATCATTAATATACCCCAAAGGACCTGTATTGGGTGACTGAAAAGTTTGTACATCGGTAGTACTAGTCTTGGTCACATCGCGAGCCGAAAGAATCAATCCATTCATCGCTACAACTACCCCCTTGGCTTGACTCTCTGGGTCAATGGCTGTAACCACTGCATTGTAAAGATTGAGAGGACCATCGGCACTCATAGCAGTCGAAGGGCGCATAGCACCTACAAGGACAACCGATTTACCCTTTTGCGTAGTTAAATCAAGAAAATAACCAGTCTCTTCCATCGTATCGGTTCCGTGGGTAATAACAATGGCATCTACCTTCTCATCGGATAGTAGTTCATTCACTCGCTTGGCTAATAGCAACCATACCTCTTCATTCATATCTTGCGAACCTATTTTTACAACCTGTTCACCAGTCACATTGGCTATCTCAGTAATTTGAGGTACTGCAGCAAGCAACGTTTCAATTGCTACTTCACCAGCCGTATAACTAGCTTGCGTAGCCGATTGACCACTTCCTGCAATGGTTCCACCTGTGGCTAAAATATGCACATTGGGCTTTTGCGCACAGAGTGCAATGGATAGACAACACGCTATAATAACAGTTAGGCTTCTCACATAATTCTTCATATTGAACTAATTTAGTTTGTTTATTTAATCCCTATATTGATATGAAACTCCAATCAAGGAGTTTTGTTTACATAGAATACTTAAAACTACTCCCCGCTTCTGTTATTAATTATCAATAGCAAAAAAAGGAGAACGTGAAGCAAAATTAATGCTATTAAACAACAAATCTAGGATTTACTGAAAAAAACTTCTGCCCACTAGAGTAGGCAGCATAGACCACTACAGTAGGCTATATTGTCCACTCCAGTGGGCAGCACTGCCCACTGGAGTGGACAATGAATAAGGAGCTTAAAAGAGGAATGATTCAACTAGGAAGAGTGGCCAAAGAGACCCATCTCTAAAAAAGAAGCCACTATTTATACAAAGCAAAAGCGTTGGAAAGAGGTATACACCTTTCCAACGCTTTTATTCTGTATTAAGCAATCAATGACCCATTGTTGCTTTGAGTAGCATTCTGTTTATCTACAGAAGCACCTCTTTTAAGTGATTCAAGAAATGGTTTGCTTGCTCCATCGATAAGCAAAGCGGTGGAAGCAAACGTACTACATGTGTACCCGTTACACCGGTAAATATGTTGTGTTCAAAAAGAAGTTTGCTACGAATCTCCTTGATAGGCTCTTCAAACTCCAAGCCAATCATTAAACCCTCTCCACGTACCTCTTTTATTTGTGGCAACTTCTTCAACTCTTGAATCAAATAAGTACCAACCTTGGCTGCATTCTCCACCAATTGTTCCTCTTCCATCACCTCAAGTACCGCCAGTGCTGCTGCACAAGCTAAGTGGTTTCCACCAAAGGTGGTTCCCAACTGCCCATATACGGGTTTGAATTGGGGTGCAATTAAAACACCACCCATCGGGAATCCATTGGCAATGCCTTTGGCAACGGTAATCATATCGGGACGAATATCGGCATATTGATGGGCAAAGAATTTACCACTACGCCCGTAACCCGACTGAATCTCGTCCAAAATCAACACCGTATTTGTTTCCGTACAAAGAGCTTGCAATGCTTGTAAAAAAGAGTTACTAGGTATTTGAATACCCCCTACTCCCAAAATACCCTCAATAATAACGGCACATACATCGCCCTGTTCAATCTCGGCTTTTACCGCTTCAATATCATTTAATGGCAAGAAGGTAACATGCCCATTAGCATTAATCGGAGCGATAATAGTAGGATTGGCCGTAGCCTCAACAGCTAGTGACGTACGCCCATGAAATGCTTTATGGAACGATAATACACGTGTACGCCCGTTGTGAAATGAAGCTAGTTTCAAGGCATTCTCATTGGCCTCTGCCCCACTGTTCACCAAGAAGAGTTGATAATCTTCGTAACCCGAAGCTTGACCTAGCTTTAGAGCCAACTCCTCTTGCAACGGATTCTTCACCGAATTGGAGTAGAATCCCAATTTGCCCACCTGTTCGCTAATACGCTCTACATAGTGAGGATGTGCATGACCAATCGAAATCACCGCATGGCCACCATATAGGTCTAGATACTCAGTACCTTTTTCATCCCACACTTGGCACCCCTTGCCACGAGCTATCTCAATGTCGAACAGGGGATATACATCATATAGTTTCATCGTTTCTCTTTTTGAATATTAAAAAGCCAATGGCTTTAAATTTAAGCCCACAGTCTCTTCCAGGTTAAACATCAAATTCATGTTGTGCACAGCTTGTCCACTGGCTCCTTTGAGTAGGTTATCAATGCAAGAGATGATTAACAATTTATCGCCATGCTTCTCTAAATGAATCAAACACTTATTGGTATTAACCACCTGCTTTAGGTCTAAATTCTTATCAACCAAATGTACAAAAGAGTCCTCTGCATAGTATGATTGATACATCTCGGTAAGCACATCCAACTCCAACTTCGTTTTAACCACCAATGTGGCAAAAATACCACGAGGGAAATCGCCTCGGTAAGGAAGGAAGTCAACATCAGCATTAAACCCACCTTGCAGTTGTGCTAGCGACTGCTTAATCTCTGCCAAATGTTGGTGTGAGAAGGGCTTGTATACGCTCATATTGTTATTTCGCCAACTAAAGTGCGTAGTAGAGCTAGGTTTAACCCCTGCACCCGTACTACCTGTAATAGCATTTACCGTAACATCGGTTGTTAAGAGTTGGTGCTTGGCCAGTGGTAATAATCCCAACTCAATGCAGGTGGCAAAACAACCGGGATTGGCCACAAACTGACTTTTACAAATAGCTCGTCTATTTAATTCGGGCAGTCCATAAATAAAGGGGTTATCGGCACTCTTGATGCGGTAATCGGTCGAAAGATCAATCACTTTCAGTTCAGCTGGCAAGGTATGGCTCTCTATAAACTTCTTGGTATCGCCATGAGCGGTACAGAAAAAGAGCAAATCAATGGTATCGAGCGGAAGTTCGCTGGTAAAAGAGAGGTCTATCTCTCCGTAGAGTCCGCTATGTACATCGGTCACCTTGTTTCCAGCGTTACTACTACTATTGATAAATGTGATAATCACATCGGGGTGGTTAATGAGCAAGCGAATCAATTCGCCTGCCGTATATCCTGCCCCTCCTATAATTCCTACTTTAATCATGGCTTAAATCTTTTCGTCTTTGTGGTTAGCATAATAAGCACGTAGGGGTGTAGAGGTTACTTTAATAAACCCTTTTGCCTCTTCGGCTGTCCACCCTTTTTGTGTCTCACCATATTCGCCTAGTTTATTCTTCACCAAGTCATCTTCCGACTCTACACCGATGGTTGAGAATGAGAGGGGACGAAGTTCTAAGATAGCTGTACCATTGACATTGCGTTGTGATTCGACCAACATGGCTTCAATATCGCGCATAACTGGCTCTAAATATTGACTCTCGTGAAGAAACATACCGTACCAGTTGGCCACTTGGTCTTTCCAATATTGTTGCCATTTACTCAAGGTATATTTCTCTAAGAAACGGTGTGCGCCAATAATAAGCATGGGTGCAGCCGCCTCAAATCCTACACGCCCTTTGATACCAATGATAGTATCGCCTACGTGCATATCACGACCAATACCGTAAGCGGCTCCAATCTCTTCTACCTTTAGGATGGCTTGAATAGGATCAGCAAACTTTTCGTCATTTACCGCTGTAAGCTCCCCTTTCTCAAAAGTAAGGCGTAGTTGCTCGCTTCCCTCTTTGGTTACCTGCTTTAAGTAAGCCGATTCGGGCAAACCTTGTGCAGAATCTAAAATTTCACCACCACAGATTGAAGTTCCCCACAAACCTACGTTGTATGAATACTTCAATTTGGTAAAGTCGGCTTCAAATCCGTTGCTATTTAAGTAATCTATCTCCTCTTGACGAGTCAATGTCATATCACGTGTCAAGGTAATAATCTCTACGCCTGGTGCTAAAACTAAGAAAGTCATATCAAAACGAATTTGGTCATTACCAGCACCCGTCGAACCGTGAGCAATGGCATCGGCTCCTATTTCATTCGCATAATGAGCAATGGCCATTCCTTGAAAGATACGCTCCGAGCTTACCGATATAGGATAAGTTCCGTTACGAAGCACATTTCCATAAATCATATATTTTAGGCTCTTCTCGTAGTAATCTTTGGTCACATCGATGGTTACGTAGCTTACTGCCCCCAATTTGTAGGCATTTTCTTCGTTTGCCTTGAGTTGCTCTGGGCTAAATCCACCTGTATCGGCACAAGCTGCATGTACTTCATACCCTTTTTCTTTAGCAAGATACATTACGGTATACGAAGTATCTAACCCACCGCTAAATGCGACTACTACTTTTTTCTTCTTTTCCATGTTTATATATGATTTTAGATTTTATCTTCTTCGTGCAATATTGGATCGTACAGCATAGCGGTACAAATACAGAATTTACGATTTTTTGCTTGCAATATATCGTGATTGGTACACCCCTCACACCCCTTCCAGAAAGCCTCATCATCGGTTAATTCATTGAATGTTACAGGTACATAGCCCAACTCCGAGTTCATCTTCATGACAGCTGCTCCACTAGTTAGACTAAAAAGCTTGGCTTTAGGCCAACGCAGTCGTGAGAGTTTAAATGAAGCTTGTTTAATTCGCTTGGCTAGCCCCGTTCCTCTATAATTGGGATGAACAATAAGCCCCGAAGTAGCTACATACTGCTTGTTACCCCACGATTCAATGTAAGTAAACCCAGCAAACTCTTCACCACAAAGAGCTATAATAGCCTTTCCTTCTCTCATTTTTGTGGCCACATACTCATGCGTACGCTCTGCAATTCCAGTACCACGTACCTTAGCAGCCTCTCTAATGGTTTCTAATATGGTATCCACATATACTTCATGCGAGGCATCGGCTACCATCACATCAATATCTTTAAGCTCCATTTCTCTTAACGCTTTGTTAATCTATTCTTTAGTATATATTAGGTATCACTAGCGATAAAGCTAGTTTTACTTCTCCTTTGGTGCACCCCTCACGCATAACCAGCATAATGGTATCATCACCTGCTATGGTTCCTAATATTTCATCAAAATCTTTGCTATCTATATCGTAAGCCAAGCTACTAGCATAGCCTGGGCGAGTCTTAATAACCGCTAGGTTAATTGAAAATTCAATAGAAACAAATCCATTGTGCATCAATAAATCACGTGAAGAGTGAGAATCGGTCATTCGTTTGTACATCGTATTATTAGGCAATACATATACATAATTTCCATTCATACTAGCTGCTTTGGCAACTTTGAGTTGTTTCAAATCACGAGAAAGGGTAGCCTGTGTCAAGGTGTAACCATCTTTGGCCAACTCCTGCAACAACTCCTCTTGGCTTCCTACCTCTTTACTCGAAATAATAATTTTAATGGCATCAAGTCTACTATTCTTACTCTTCATGGTTGTATAATTATTCTGATTTACGCTGCAAAAGTAACCAATTATTTCCAATTAATATGCAATAGAACCAATTATTTCATGCATATATGCAATTATTATCCGATTTACCTACACTAAGTGTATACGATATGTATATATACACACTCCAGCCGGATTCAAGTGAAAAGTATATTTGGTACATGAAATTTGATTTGTTTAAACATTACCAACAGATGAAACAGACCTATTTCTTTGCAGTCGACTTAGGTGCGACCAATCAGCGTAACCCACCTTGCTAAGAAGAGAGCTCTTGGTTGCGTAACAAACGATCCATATTGGTACGATGCAACAAGAGTATAAGTACCATACAGACCACCAAATAATAGAGCGTATAGGTTACTCCAACTACCATAAACTCACCAACAACCAAAGATATAGCCAAAGCCATTGAGCTGAGCGACACATATTTGAAGAGCCATTTAGTAATAAAGTAGACCGCAACTGCTATAAATATCGGAAGAGGAGCTAGTAAGACCGAAGCACCCAAGGTGGTATTTACCCCCTTTCCCCCTTTAAACTTCAAGAAGATAGAAAAATCATGCCCCAATATAGCTGCTATAGCCACCCCGTAAATCGATGGATTAGCTAAAATGGACTGAAAGTAGCCTACCGCTGGGTCATATCGATAGTAGAGATAAAAAGCTACTGGAAGAACTCCTTTGCCCATATCCAATAACTGAGTAATAGCTGCAAGCTTCCGCCCAGCTATCCGCCTTACATTGGTAGAACCAATATTTCCACTTCCTAACTCCCGAATGTTTTGTCCAGTGGCATACCGCACCAACAAGTAGCCTACTGGAATAGAACCTATCAAATAGGCTAATACAAAAAGTACAATTTCAACGTTCATATTCTCTAACCAACAGTTAAATAGACAACAAACAACACAACATATACCAACAGATAGAAGAGATAAAAATTACGAAACCTCAAATAATTCTTATCAGTAGGATAAAGATTACCAAAGAGCCCTTTAATCTCACGCCAAAACAGCGGTTTTATATTAATGGTCCAGCTATTGGTTTGGTATACCAATTTACGAAACTTGCTGCGGTAATAGCCTAATGGCAACCCCCAAAGCAAGAATAGAAGTAGCCATAGATTATCCAATAGATTCACACCCACCTACTTTTTAGGAAACCAAGGAAAAAATGAGCTCGTCTTCTTGATATAGTCAGCATAGTGCGGTTTGGTTTGATTCAATCCTTTTTCTAAGAGTGCCACGCCCGATACCTTAATAATGAGCAAAGTCATCACAACCGAACCAATCACCTGCCAATAAGCCCCAGCTGCTATACTAAATAGTGCGTAAGCCCACCACACTGCCGAATCACCAAAATAGTTAGGATGGCGCGTATATTTCCAAAAACCATAACAGAGCACCTTCCCCCTATTCTGAGGATTCTTCTTAAAACGAGCCAATTGATAATCACCACCAGCCTCAAAAGTAAAGCCTACTACCCAGAGTAACATAGCCAGGTAATCAAACAAATTCAAGGAAGAAGAATGGGCCATACTAACCCCTAACAAAGGAAGAGAGATAACCATCGTTAATAGGCCCTGCAATAAAAAGGTCTGAAAGAAACTGATCCACCAATAGCGTTCGGCACCATACTTCTTCCTAAATGCTTGATACCTGTAATCTTCTCCCTTGCCCCAATTTCTCCATGTCAGATAAATAGAGAGCCTTACGCCCCAAATGGTAACCAATAGCAGTAAAATGAACTTGCGAGGTGTTACATCGCCCGACATTCCGATATAGAATGCATTGACCACTACAAACCCAATTCCCCAAAAAAGATCAACAATACTTACATTCTTCCATTTAATACTCAACATCCACAACAAGGTGAAGAGCGTCAAAACAAGAAGCGAAGCTTGTAAAAAGAGTGTTCCCATCTTATCTATATTTAACTGTTTAGTAATAAAGCAATAGCTATAGCCCCCTTACCTGCATGCATGCCAATAATAGGCGAAATATCAACCACCGAAGCCGCCTGTTTACCAGTCAATCGTATCATCTCTTGTTCTGTCTTATCAGCACCTACCCGATGGTGTGCATGCAGTACAATGTAGTTCCATATCGGCCTCTTCATACTCACTTTCTCAATGTGACTCATCACTTTTTGTAGGCTAGCCTGCTGACTAAAGGTATTTCCAAATAGAAGTGATTTACCCTGTTCGTCCATTGAAATAACAGGATTAAATCCCAATAAGTTGGCAATAAAACCTTTGGGTTTAGATACCCGCCCACCTCTAATCATTGAATGTAAGTCGCGTACACTAACAAATATCTTTGTCTGCGCAATGTCCTCACCAATCATTTTCACAATAGCATCGACTCCACTCCCCTCTTCAATCTTCTTGGCAGCCTTCCATACAAGTAATCCCAATCCGCCCGATAGATTTTTAGAATCAATCACATGAATCGGTTTATGATACTCTTTCGAGATACGCATTCCAGCCTTTACACTATTGGCAAAAGTTCCACTAAACTGAGCTGTTAGATGTATGGAAATAATAGCATCGTAATGCAAAGCTAGATGAGCATAGAGATTGGTAAAAGTCTGTTCATTAATTTGAGAGCTCTTTGGAAAGTTCTCTTCGCTTTCAAGCATATCATAAAAGTTATCGGGCTGGATGGTTACCTTATCCAAAAAATGATTTTCGCCAAAGCTTAGATTGAGTGGAATCACATGAATTTGGTAATAGTCAATCAGCTCTTGCGGCAAGTCACACGAAGAGTCTGTAACCAGTGCAATGTTCCACTTACGCTTGGTAGCTATCTCTTGCTGCCTAACCATATCGTCTACCTTCTGAAAAGTAATCGTGCCACACCCTTGTAACTCTTGGAAAAGTTGAGCAGGGCTATTGGTATGAACGTGTATCCTACAGGTGGTTTGCGAACCAGCTACCACAACCGAATCTCCATGCCTATTTACCACCTGCTGAAGTTCATCGTGAGAAAGGGTTCTCTCCTTAATGAGTGCCTCCGTACAGTAACGATATGCTATTTCGCCATCAATTGGGTGATCAACGTGGGTAACAGAGGGAGTTGCTGACAATACAAGAGGCAACTCCCGAATATTTCCCACCCGAATAAAATCAATAACCCCCTTCATAAAGAGTACAAAACCTTTTGCTCCTGCATCTACCACCTCTAGGTTCTTTAAAATGTTAAGTTTAGAGGTTGTTTCAATCAATGAGCGCTCCAAAATCTCTAACGAATCAATTAATACCTTTTTAAAATCGTAGTTCTTCATACTCTTCATACTGAGGTATTCAGCCCACTCCTTAATAACCGTCAGCATAGTCCCTTCTACAGGATTTGCAATGGCTTGATAGATATAAGGAACGGAACGACGAACACTCTCTGCAAATTCGGTACTATCTATGGCAGCCTTATTTTTCGTTTCACAACTGAGTCCATACAAGAATTGAGCAAAAATAACGCCCGAATTTCCTCTAGCTCCCATCAAAGCGGCTTCGGCCATGTGGGTTACAGTCGTTTTATACGATTTATGCGGCTTAATAGTATCGATTACAGCCCTAACCGTAGCGGCTAAATTGGTTCCTGTATCTTTATCACTCACAGGAAATACATTGATTTGGTTTATCTCCTCCTGATAGGTAAAAAGCTGGTTGGCACCAGCCAGAAATGAATAATAAAGAATTTTACCATTTGCCAAGGCACTTGTAGTATCTCTATTTAGTAGGTGTTGGTTCATTAAATATTAATTATGTTTTATTTTATTAATTACAACAACCAAAAGCTACTTAGGGTTCACTAAATAATGCTTTTCCAAAAGGTGACATATAAGGGAACCTGCATAACAATACATTTTCGTTAAGAAAACAACCTAAGAAACAGTTTAAAATATTCAAGAATTAACACAATCAGCAAAATAAAATAAATATGAAATCATTTCGCAACACTTGTCACCTAGCTTCGCAGCCAAATTAACAAAAGCAACACTTTTTTATGCAAAGAAATGATTCTTTTTGGCTAAAAACATTCCTATTGGTATCAACTACCGCATGGGGTACCACCCTACTGCCTGCCCATACGGTGAAAGAGGAAGCTTCCATTTATGCCACAGAGCAGGTACGCACAAGGGTTCAAATATCGGGTATCGTTAGCGATGCTACGGGTGAGCCATTGATAGGTGCTACCATTCAAGAACGCGAAAGTGGTAATGGTACCATTACCGATGTAGATGGACGCTTTACACTGGCTGTACCTACCGATGCTACCATTGAGATTAGCTATATTGGATACCAAACCAAACAAGTAGCCATCAATGGGAAAACCGATTTTCAAATCTTGCTGGACGATGATTCGGAAAAACTAGACGATGTAATTGTAGTAGGATATGGAGTTCAAAAAAAGGTAAACCTTTCAGGATCGGTCGATCAAATAGGGGCTGCACAACTTGAGCAGCGCCCTATCACCGATTTATCACGAGGTTTACAAGGTATGGTTCCCAACTTAAATATCGATTTTACCAGTGGTGAACCTGGACAAGCTGCCAAAGTCAACATTCGTGGAGAGGCCTCCATTAACGGAGGATCACCGCTTATTCTAATTGATGGAGTAGCATCGGATGCCGAAGAGATGAACCGCCTCTTACCCGAAGATATCGAAACCATTTCGGTACTCAAAGATGCATCCTCTGCAGCTATTTATGGAGCACGGGCAGCCTTTGGCGTAATTCTTATTACTACCAAACAAGGTAAAGGCGATCGCATACAAGTTACCTACAACAGTAACTTTTCGTGGAAACGTCCCTCCTCACTTACCGATAAGACTTCTGACCCATACATCTACTTAAAGCTGAAGAATATTGCGGTACTAAATACTCCTTGGAGCTCAGGGCACGTTACCAGCGACGAAAGATTAGAGTGGGCACGTCAACGATCAGACAACCCTTTGGGAACAAGTAACATCCGTTTAAATCCACTTGATCAAACACAATGGGAGTATATGGGTAATACCAACTGGACGGACCATTTTTTGAATAAAAGCACCTTCAGCCATGCCCATCAAATAGCTATCTCGGGAGCAAGTGAACGCACTAAATTCTATCTATCAGGAGGAGTCAATGACGAAGATGGTATCTTCTCGGGCATTGTGAATAACGATAAATACATGCGGTATAGTATGCGTGGTAAGGTAAGTTATAAAATTTGGGATTGGTTTACTTTGTCCAATAATACCTCGTTCGTATCGACTACCCGCCGGAAACCTAGTTACTACAACTTAGGTGCACTATATGATGCCGAGCCTCATCATGTAGATGTAAACAGCGATGGTACGTGGGCCAATACAGAATTGGGTGAAGCCTTGGCACAGTTGGTAGATGGTGGTGAAGAAAAAACCGTTTATGACCGACTACAGAGTTCATTCTCGGCCGAAATGAACTTCTGGGAAAGAGCCCTACTACTCAATGCCAACTTTACTTTTGTAAGAGGAAATGAGAAATACGATTGGTACAAAAACAAGTATCAAATTGGTTATGGACCCGAAGATATACGCGAACAAGGAACTAGCCGTGCTTACAAAGCAAGTACAACTGATTTCTACACCGTACTCGATTTGTATGCCACCTTCAACAAAGCATTTGGCAAACATCACATAACCTCAATTGTAGGGTTTAACCAAGAATATAGTCAGTGGAACAAATTCACTGCAGACCGATACAACTTGATCTCTTCATCACTTCCATCCATAGGATTGGCATCGGGTGAGCAATATGTAAATGAGCAATACACAGATTGGGCCATTCGTGGCATGTTCTTCCGAGCTAACTACACCTTTGACAATCGCTATATAGTAGAATTAAACGGACGCTACGATGGCACTTCACGCTTTCCTACCAACCAACGTTTTGGCTTCTTCCCCTCGGGATCGGCTGCTTGGCGAGTAGATGCCGAACCCTTCTTTGAACCACTCCATACCATCTTCTCCCAATTTAAGATACGTGCCTCCTACGGTTCATTGGGTAATCAGTTGGTATCAGAGTATGGATACATCCCCTCTATGGGTTCTTCCCTAGGTGGTTATCTCATTGACGGAAAGTTGCAACAAACAGTCACGGCACCTGGTCTAGTCTCGGCCGACTATACGTGGGAACAGGTAAATACACTCAATGGAGGTATCGACATCGGTTTGATGAATAATAAGCTAACTGCTTCATTCGATATATACCGCCGAGATACAAAAGGCATGCTAACCTTGGCAAAGGAGTTACCAGGTGTATTAGGTAAGACAGAGCCCAATGAAAATGCAGCCAATTTAAAAACAACAGGATGGGAGTTATCTATTGCCTACAAAGATCAATTCCATGTAAAAGGTAAACCTCTTCAATGGGGAGCACGCTTTGTTTTATCGGACAACCGTTCTTGGATTACTAAATTTGACAACCCCAACCGCACACTAAACCAATACTACGAAGGACAAGAATTAGGCGAAATTTGGGGACTACAAAGTGATGGATTCTTTACTAGCAAAGAAGAAATTGCTGCCCTAGACCAAACCGAAATTATTCCATGGGGAGCTCTCGAAATTGTAGAAGGATGGCCCAAATACAAAGACCTAGATGGAGACCAACGCATCACCAAAGGAACCACAGTCGATAATCCAGGCGATTTAAGTATCATTGGTAACTCCACTCCCCGCTTCCGCTACGGCTTTAACCTGAATGCAGAGTGGAATGGTTTCGAAATATCGGGATTCTTCCAAGGAATTGGTAAACGCGACTACTACCCTGTAAGTTACCTCTACTGGAGTTTCTACCAACAACCCTACACGGGTGGACAAACCCATGCATTTGACTTCTATCGGCCCACAACCGATAATGAGATAGAGATGAGTAAACACTCACAAGCCTATATCAATGCAGGATTAGCTAATCAAAATTTAAATGCAAAATACCCCGTATTTCAATCGTGGTTAGCCGATAAGAACTTAGGAACAGGAACCGATGCCATGGGACTAGCTATTCCACAAACAGGTTACTTGCTCAATGGTGCCTACTTGCGACTCAAAAACATCACCTTAGCCTATACCCTACCTGCTGAATGGACTAAAAAAGCAAAACTAAACCGTGTTCGCATCTATGTAAGTGGCGACAATCTATTCGAGTGGAGTGAACTGAAGAAATATTTTGATCCAGAGGCTGTAACCAACGAAGATTCGTACGGATACGTTTATCCATTCAACCGCCAATATTCAGTCGGTGTAAACTTAACTTTTTAACCCTAACCCATCATGAAACTAAAATTATATCTTGGCTTAAGCCTAGCTACAGGCTTGCTACTTACTGCATGCAACGATGCATTTATGAACCGACTGCCCCAAACTGAAATTGGAGCAGATAGCTACTTCAATAGTGAAGAAGACCTACGCATGTATTGCTATGGATTAACCAACATACCAGGGTACGACTATGTAGCCGATGCAGGAACCGACAACCAAGCCACTACCGACCATGTAGAGGTGAAAAATATCATGTCCTCTCCCAATCCCACCTCCACCACCGTTACAGGTGGTTGGAATTGGGAACGACTGTACGATATCAATTTCTTCTTAGAGCGCTGTGAAAAAGCCAATGTCTCGGCCGATGTATTGGCACACTACCAAGGGATTGTGCGCTACTACCGCGCCTCCTTCTATATGGATAAAGTCAAACGCTTCTCGGATGTACCTTGGTATGATAAAACACTCACAACCAATGACCCCGATTTGTACAAGGCACGCGATAAACGCGAATATGTAATTGATAAAATTTTTGAAGATTATCAGTTTGCTGCCAAACATGTAAAAACCAATCAAGTTAAAGGAGCCATCGATAAATGGATTGTAGTAGCCACCCTAGCCAGACACGCCCTTTACGAAGGAACCTACCGTAAATATCACGATGAATTAAATCTACAAAACAGTGCCAATAGCTTCCTCCAAATAGCCGAAGAGGCAGCCAAACAGCTAATGGACCAAGGCGGATTCACTCTCTACAACACAGGAAAGCCAGAGAGTGACTACTCCACGCTATTCAACACACTAGACCTATCAACCAATCCAGAGATGATTCAAGCCCGCTATTACGACCGCTCCACTGCTAGCAATGGATTTTGGGCCTACATGTTTGGAAACTACATACCCTGCCCTACCAAAGACCTGCTTCAAAACTACCTTATGAAGGATGGTTCGTTCTATTCGGCACAACCAGGCTATGAAACCAAACAGTTTATAGAAGAGTTCGAAAATCGTGACCCACGACTCAGTCAAACCTATGCCTATCCAGGATGGGAACTGATAAACACCATGACCTATGCACCTGGAGCAGGTATCTATGTACAAACCTTAAATAAGAACTTTTCCGGATACCACCAAATCAAAGGGTTTATCAACAACAAAGAAGAGGAGTACTACCTCAGTATTGACTTTCCCGTTATCCGCTATGCCGAAGTATTACTAACCTATGCCGAAGCAAAAGCAGAACTAGGTATCTTAACACAAGAGGATTTAAATCAATCCATCAACCTCATCCGCCAAAGAGCAGGTATGCCACACCTCATCCTTACACCTGCAACCGACCCCCTGATGCAAGCATCCTTTCCAGGCGTTTCATCCCTCTTACTAGAGATACGCCGGGAGCGCAGAGTAGAGTTGGCTTTCGAAGGTTTCCGCTTTGATGATTTAATGCGCTGGAAAGGTGGAAAGTTACTCGAAAAAGTACCTGAGGGACTCTACTTCCCATCACTAGGTAAATACGATTTAACAGGAGATGGTATAGAAGATATCTACTTAATTCCCTCTACGCAATCCATCCCAGCCGAGTCAGACAAAGAAGAGAATGCCTTAGGCGAAAAGTTAATCTACTACCGTACTGGATCCATCGAGGATGCAGGAGCTACCGTCTATTTAAAAGAGGGTAACAAAGGAACCATTCAAACTACCCAAAGCATGGGTACCTTTCAAGAACCCAAGTTCTATTACCGTCCCATACCTAGAAATCAAATGGAATTAAATCCCAACTTGGCACCCCAACTATTTGGTTGGGAATAAAACAAATAAAACAATTCATTCTAAAATCATTTTCTTATGAAAAGAACCTATAAAAACTGGCTTTCAGCCATCGCACTGATTGTTGCACTAGCAAGCTGTAGCCAAACAAAGAGCCATCCCAAAGAACAAACAGTAACCACCAAATTTAGCTTTGCCTTTCTTACCGATGTACATCTTAACAAAGAGAATAGAGGAAATGGCGAGGAGGGGCTTCGTCAAGCATTAGCCCACGCCAAAACGAAAGGTGTCGATTTTGTACTATTTGGCGGCGACAACACCGATTCGGATGGATTAGGTAGAGCCGAACAAACAGCCGATTCACTACAAGCACGCTTCAAGCAAATTGTAGACGATTCTTCTCTACCTGCCTACTTTACCATTGGAAACCACGATCGCTTCTATCTGGAGAATGGGCAAGTAGATTCACTTGGATTCAACCTCTTTAAAAAACGTTTTGGAGAAACCTATTTCTCCTATACCCACAAAGGGGTACACTTTGTAGTACTTAATAGCCTCTACCCTACTGCCGAAGGCGCCTACTCCATTAACCCCGAACAACTAGAGTGGTTAAAGGCAGACCTCGATAGAGCAGGAACAGAGGTTCCTATCATTGTATCGCTTCACGTACCTATGCTATCTCTCTACTATCCCGTAGTAGAAGGTAACTTTAAACCGTTAGATATGATACAAAATACCAAAGAGGTATTCGAACTACTGAACAACTACAATGTACAACTCATTCTACAAGGACATCAACACCTATACGAACAGATACAAGAGCGTAACCGCTGGTTTGTTACAGCTGGAGCCGTATCGGCCTATTGGTGGGGAGGTTCATTCCTTGAAACAGAAGAGGGGTACCTACTCATTCAGGTAGATAACAATAACAAAGTAAGTTGGAGCTACGTAGATTACGGATGGCAAGTAACAGAAAAACAGACTAAATAGACCAATATGAAATCAAAAAACATGCTTGTAGTGGCTGCCTTGCTGTGCAGCCCATTCTGTGCCAATGCACAGCAGAATTCACTTCCTAAAGAAATTAAAGTAGGCAAAGAACGAATGAAAGCACGCCAAGAGATTCGTATGCCAGAAATTGATGGTTACCAACTCCTGAAATGCGACTTTCACATTCATACCATGTTTTCGGATGGTATCGTATGGCCTACCCTTCGGGTACGCGAAGCATGGCAAGAGGGGCTTGATGCCATCTCTATCACCGACCACATCGAAGGACAACCTGCACGTCCAGGCTTGGTAAAAGGAGACCACAATCAATCCTTTGAGTATGCCAAAGAGGAGGCACTCCGACGCAATATCATCTTAATCAAAGGAGGAGAGATTACTCGCTCTATGCCTCCAGGCCACTTAAATGCACTCTTTCTAAAAGATGTAAATGTACTCGATCAAAAAGATTACATGAAAGCTATCGAAGAGGCACATAACCAAGGAGCATTCATCATGTGGAACCATCCTGGCTGGGGAGTAGAAGAAATAAAATGGCACTCGGTACACGAAGAACTTTTCCAAAAAGGGTGGCTACACGGTATTGAAGTATTCAATGAATTCGAATGGTATCCGGTGGCACTAAACTGGGTGAACGAAAAGAACCTAACACTCATAGGGAATACCGATGTACACGATGTAACCGAATCATTGTATGACTTTACTACCACCAGTCACCGCCCCATGACCTTGGTTTTGGCCAAAGAGCGAAGCGAGGAGGCTATTCGAGAAGCGCTTTTTGATAAACGCACACTGATCTACTTCTTCAATACGCTAATGGGCAAAGAGGAGTATCTAAGTAAATTCTTTGAAGGAGCCATCGAGGTAAGTCCCGTATACTATAGCAGTGAAAAGCGAAGCTATCTTACCATCAAAAATAGCAGTGATGTACCCTTTAAACTAAGAAAGATCGATAACCAACAGAAAGGGTATCCCGACACAATCGAGATTCCTGCCGATAAATCGGTTGTAGTGGTATTCTCTAAAGAGAACGAAGATGGATTATCTATAGCCTATGAGGTAGAGAATATGATTATTACCCCCCAGCAGAAGTTGCAAGTTAAGCTATTCTAGTAATCTAACAGATTGTTCTGCTGGAATAGCAATGTGAGAAATCAATAGATTGCTCAGAAACACAAAAGATTCGTCTATACTCGAAAGTTTCGTCAAAAAACAACAAACTTTCGAGTATAGACGAATCTTTTCAGGTTTCTAAAGCACTATCTTACTCTTATAGCTATCTACGCTATTCATAGAATAGAGCAATCAACAAAAAGAAGAAGTGAATGATGGAGAGGTTGGTTTGCTATGCAGAGCAGTTGTGAAAGCATAAACAGCAGATACCGATTCAAGAAAACGCTGCTAGCCCTCCCCCAAAAACGCCCCAATTTCAATTACACAAAAGTTAGTTTCAGTTGGCATAACTCACTGCCACACAAGCTCTACAGCTGAAAGTAAACATTCCCAACAAAAAGAAGCCAAACAACCATGTACTACAAAACCTATTTCACCTTCAAAAAAGCCCCATTCCATCGAAGAGATCAACTCAAAACCTACTGATACCCGAACCGAGCCACCTAGGTGGCGCGGGTGTGCCACCTAGGTGGCTCGGTTAAAAGGTGGGAACCTTTGCACCAACTCTCTTAAGTGTTTGCAACAACATTACTAGCTCCTTTTGTTTATTCGTAAAGAGTTGACCCCTACTCTTTTTAGAAGGGTGTTGTAGTTTGCAACAAAGGAGTGGTAAAACAGGGTGAAGCATGGTGAAGGATAGGTGAAGGATAGAGACCCCTATCCTTCACCACAACCAACTGACAATCAACAAGTGTGAAGGGTTGAAGGATAAAATCAATATCAATTAATATGGAGGGTAAACAGACTATTTCACCCCTACTATATACAATAAGATAAGGCTTGGTTCCCTAGTAGGTGTGTATACTGGTTGCCGCAGCAGGTAAATAGTTTATTCCAATCCAAGTTATCATCAGTAAAACAAAAGCAATCACAATGAACCACAGTGCTACTTTATCGGTATAAGGGCTGCTTTTGAGCCTTATGTGGATATAGGCCAAATAGGCTGCAGCAGTCGATGCCGCCCAAGCCTCTTTGGGATCCCACGACCAATAGTGCCCCCAAGCCTCTTTGGCCCACAACGCTCCCATTAACAACCCAAGCATGAGGAAACCATAACCGATGTAAATCATATTATCTAAGAAATGAAACATTCGCTTTTCAGCTCTATTTCTCACCAGTGAGACCACTGCACCAATGGTAGCCGCACCCAGCATGGCATACGAAAGAATGTAAGAGGTTACGTGTGGTACAAACCAACTACTTTGCAGCGCAGGCATTAAACTCTTGGAGTGAATCTCGGGGTTCAACAAATTAACCACGACAAATACAGTAGCCACAACATTAGAATAGCTCAATAACCAATTATATTTCCACCGCTTGTAAGCTATAAAACCCACCGTTGATAAAAACATGGAGTACCACAACCTAGTCTCGCCCATGGTTCGCATAGGTGGACGCTCTATATGGATCCAAAAAGAGAGGATGAAGATGGCAAAGATAGAGCAGCCTACTACAGTAAGCCATTGTGCCAACTTTTGATGACCCTTTAAATTAACAACAAGTGCTGCAGCTAACCATGCCCCAATAGCAGGTAGTGCTAAATAGATAAAACTACTCCATGTCATCTGTCGCCCCCTTTCCCTTTTCCTTGCCAAATCATCACCATTGAGCCTATCATCATCATAATAATGCCCAAGTAGGCAGGTACCAACCACGGATCATAAACAAGTTCAAAACTACTGTATGAAGACAAACGGCCTGCTTGGTTATCATACCCATATTGATAAATGGTCCAATGACCTACTTTAAGTGGTTTATTCACTTCAATAACCCTCTTTAGATGCTTCTCATCCTCTGTATAGACTTCAATAGTAGATTGAAAAAGGCGAGGTTCTGCTACGGTCATCACCATAGAGGAGTTCTCATCGAGCGGTAGGGTCATGAAGAGTTGTGCCTGATTTCCACCACAAACCCACCCTTGTTGCATCATGCCCTCTTTAGTTGCTTTAATCTTTACAGCAGGAGTGGCTCCAGGCATAGGCAAATATCGATAGGTACTATCACTATTGCGCATAGCTTGGTGGATATACTCTTGCACCTCTATCTGCCACCCGTTAATACTCCCTTTGGGCAAATCAGGATCAAGCTGAAAATAGTGTGGCTTTGCTTGGGGTAATACTTCACCTGTTTGCTTATTTATAACGGCCAATTTAGGAGGATAGTAATCCATATCAAAATCGTGAAGTGTAATAGCTATAGGTAACTCTTTCACACCTCCATCATCACTATAGACCCTCCATTCGGTCTCTCCCTCTTGTACATACATTATATAGCGCTCCATATCAGCATATCCGAAACCAGAAAAAAGCAGGAGCAGAAACAAGCCTAAGTGATTGAGGTAAAAACCCCAATCACTCCACTTAAACCGTTTTACTTTACGAACAATTACTCCACCTAACGAAAGGGTAAGGAGTAAATAGATAAAAAGGAATGACCAACTGCGTGACCCAATAGCTAAAAGTGCGAAAGTCGAAATTAACGTAACACTCATAGGAATACCACAAAGCCAACCAGCTACATTTCTCTTTTTAGCCAAAAGACCAATCAGTATGGAAAAAAGTAATACAAATAGAATCCCACCGATATTGCCAGGATAGGCAAGCAAGTAAAAATCAAATGCTCCTACACGCTGTTGCAACAATAATCCAACCACTACACAAGCCGCTACAATTAGTAGGCTTTCGACATAACCCCACGGTCTTTGCCAAATTCTTTTCTTAAATAGAGCCATTAAATATTGGTTGAAACAATTTTACCCTCTGCCTTTGCTTTCTCAATCCAAGTAGGCAGGGTACTCTTTATCCATTCACTCTTCTCATCTCTTAGCAACTGCATATCAAGTCCAATGTACTCTTGTGCCTCTGCTTTGGTAGAAATATCGGGCATAGCTACCTCATCAACACCTAGTGAGAATAGCACTTTTTGCAATGCTAATTGAGCTTGTAAAGAGCGGTCCAAGCTATGTGCTAAGATTCTTTGTGTTTCGACTGGTGCATGGAAAGAGCCGCCATGTGAGGCCACTGCAAAATCCCAACGCCATTGTGCCTGACGAATTAATTGTAACGATTCTTTCATCTTAGCAGCATCGGCACCACTATCCCATGCAGCTTTAGCCATGATATGAGCTTTACTTAATTCGGTTTCAATACGATCTCGAATCTCCAATGCTTTGTCTTGATAGTCGTATACATATTTCAATAAGTTCTCTTCACTGTCACGGTGACAAGTTTGACAAGTCGACGATACATTTTTAAGTGGACTGACTATTTGGTGATCAGTGTATTTAATTCCTCCTTCGGCTCTATAAGGCATGTGACAATCGGCACAACCTAATCCGCGTTGAGCATGAGGTCCAAGTAAGAAGAGTTCGTAATCGGGATGTTGAGCCTTTAACATAGGAGTACGACTCAATGCGTGTGTCCAATCTGCATACTCCATAGCATCAAAATAGCCTTCGATTGATTCGACTGTCATTCCTCCATCCCAAGGGAAGGTAAGGTATTTAGTCTCTCCTTTAAAGTAGTACTCTACGTGGCACTGTGCACAGACCAGTGTACGCATCTGTTGAGGAGAAGCGTCATCTACAGTAAGCCCTTGGCGTTCAAAAGCTTCAATCAAAGCCGGACGGGTAATGGTTAAATTCATCGTTACTGGATCGTGACAGTCGGCACACCCTATGGGGTTAACGATTTCACTTCCGTATGCACTCCAAGCAGCTTTATAGAAGGCTTCTGCTCCCTTTTCATGCATCATACGAGGCACATCGGGACCTTTACAACTCCAACAAGTAGCGGGTTGCATATCAGCATGCGTAGCATCGGGAGTACCGGTACGCAACGTATGAGTAATATCTTCAATGGCATGCATGTGTCCACGGGGTGCGGAGTAATCTCTTGAAAAAGCATAACCTGCCCAAAGAAGAACCATGGCTGGTCTACTCTCTAATACATCCTCAACCATACTACCCAGGTGTTTGCTTTTAAAGTTCATCTCTTTGGTTCGCTTCCACGTATCATATTCACGTGGGTAGTTTACTCCCCACTCTTCACTTTTGGAATTCAACCCATCAATCTCAATCTTTTTATTGGCATACAGTGTGGCTATTTCGGCTCTACGTTCCGTTATAGAGGCAGCTAGTAGCCCTAATCCAAATACAGCTACCATAACTACGGCGAATATAACCCAACCAAGAATCGGTTTACGCCTAATTGCTTCTGCTAAATTTTTGAACATACCATTATTCTTTTTTTCGGTTATTAATCATTTTTCTTAACCAGGTTGGAACTGGAGATTCGGGCAAGGGAGCAATCACATTGGGAGAGGAGGAGATATTACTCACCAACGTGTGAGGGATGTTGCGGTGGCACTCCCAACAGGCTTTTCCTTCACCCTCTTTGACTTGAGCAAAAGTAATCATGCCTGTTTTTACAAACTCACTATTTAGTTGCGTGTGGCAGCGAATACAGTTGTTCATAATCACAGAGCTACTAGCTTCTCTTGAACGAATCACTTGAGGTTCGGCTTTGAGTGTAAAAACAGCCGAATGATAGAGACCATCATAAGCTTTAAAAGCAAACTTACTGACTACATTGTCTTGTGGAAGGTGGCAATCGTTGCACGTAGTCCAATTGCCATGCGAACTATTCATCCACGATTGATAGTAGGGAGTCATAATATGACAATTAATGCAAGCCGAAGGATTATCACTGGCATAGGCATAAGCTCTCGACATGTAAACTACATATCCAGCAAGTCCAGCCATGACTCCTCCTATGATAAAAATCATAACCACAAACTGTTTAGGTAGGGTATTCAGAAAGTTTCTCATTGCAGAATGTATTAGTAAAATCACACTACCAAAGCATATAAACATACATACAGGTAGGAATTGTTGAACACATATACAAAATTTAATAAACATTAAAACTTCGATAAAAAAAAGAAGAGCTAAAAAGAAATTAGCTGGATTTAATGCGGCTAAGCATACAAGCTATTCAATTTAAGAAGTGAAAAAATAACATTAATCAGACCCTGAAGTTAAGATTCAAATTAAAAACTCTCAACGAAAGCATTTATATATCTACTAACGAGGAAGTTTAAAACCAGGTTAACCGACTTTATCATACCAATAGGCCAAGAATAACATTGCAGCCTCTTTAAAACCTTAAATTATTAATTTCTCTCAATATAATTCACTATACTCTATTTAGTAATGGTAAATAGATATTTACCTACTTGCTGCTTATTTTTCGCTTGTAAAGAGATGCGATAAATCTCAGCTCCCCATACATTCGATAGTCGAGGATCATCGAGTTTTATAGGCATAATTGCTACCGAAAATTGATTCTTGTCGTAATTTAGTTTTAGCTGCTCCCCTTCTACTTCAATCGCAACAGTACCGGGTGTAGCGATATCAATTTTTCCCCAGCTTATAAAGTTTACTGTGTTGGGTGTAACTGCCTCCTTCAAGGAGAATGCATCTTCGATTTTTAAACCACTCTTTGTAAGTTGATACGAACGTATCCATTTTTCAACTTGTGCCTCATCGGGGTAAGCAGTAGCTATGTTCAATGAAAAGAGTTGTTGCTTTTGATTTGCTTTCACCTCACTCGCTTTGTAATTGGCCCCAAACTTTTGAGGAACTCCATTAATGAGAGGTAGGTTGTGATAGTCACTTTGCATGGTCCAAATAGTATATCGCTCGCTGCTAAACGTTTGACGCGTATAGGTCCCCACACCAGCATCAATAAGCATAGGGGTAGTATTCAAATAGAGTGAGAAGGTTCCCGCATCATTATGGTTATGACTCTCATTATTGTACCCTCCCTTGGCAGCCAGAAAAAAGCCACTCTTATTACTCATGTAGCAGAACTCTGTTTCGGGGTACCACGTATAAGTAGGTTCAACAAAGGTTGTTTGATCACTGTTCAATGCAGAGAGAGAGCGAAAATCTTCTAAAGCTCTAAAGGTATCCAAATAACTTGTTGTAGGCTTCACAGAACTTTCTTGATTGGCTTTAACGGCATATCCTTTCATAAGATTACTACCTACAGCAGCCCCATAACGATAAATCAATGCAGGAGATCCTCCACCTTTGGCCGAAGCATCTGCAAAATTTACAACCCATTTATTGCCTACATAAGAGCGTACAATATACTCGCCCATATAACGTATTTGTGGAACATCAAATATGCTAATATTACCACTTGTACCTAGCGATAACATTTGCAGGTAGTCATACAGCTTACCTGCTGCATGCCCCCAATACGAAGGGCCCTCTTCACAAGCTCCATCTACTTGTACATAGTTTATAAAATGATCAGTAGATTGCATACTCTTATAAACAGCTTCAGCCAACTTGTCAGGATCATTCTCCAGTAAAAAGAAACAGGTCAACGCATTGAAGTTACACCAAGGGTTCCAGTTGTTGACCATCAAACCTGGTTTATAATTGAGGGCCATCCACCAATAATCACTTCGCTCCATATAGGGATTAAGTTCTCGCTCTTGAAGTTCACTTCGTAAACGAACCGGTATAATGGGATCTATCTTCGCCAACTCCTGATTTAAAAAGTAGTAGGTCCAAGAGAGCATTTGTGACATATCCCCCTGTGTAAGTTCTAAAATATGCTCGCGGTGATCGGGAAAAGCACGACGACTTTTCTGGTACGAAGCAAGGTGTGCCGAAAGTGCCCAAGTACTCATCTCACAAACGTGCAATACACCATTGGTTATTTCATCCATAAAGCGTCCTTTTCCTTCCGCAAGCTCCGCCATTAAAAGCGTACCAATAGCCCTATTATTTGCACCCAAAGGCTCTTGCATTATATTTCGATTTCCCGAACGTTCAAATTCTAGGTAATCAGTTGCTTTAACAACTCTCCAATCAAAGTTCAGGTAACCTTCTCCCGCTTTTATAATATCCTCTTTATAGGTACCTAACAAGTTGTCCCAACCTGCTCGATCTTGGTATTGAGGATAGGGAACCCACGCTTGATTCAATACTAGGGCCTCTTTGACTTGCTCCAATGTAGCCTTCTTTTGCAATAAATTTCGCACCTCGTAAGCCTCTATTTGTAGAACTACAAAGAGAAGAAAAGTAAAGAGAAATAGAATTCGTTTATTCATAATCATTTATTTTAAGGGTTAATCAGTTTATCTGAGTAAGGAATTAATTCTTTTAAAAGTTGCTCCTTATACCAAGGGTCATTGGCCTCTTTAAGCAAAGGAACCATTTTTTGAAGTAAAGAGTGCACAAGTTCGGGATGTTCTTCATAAAGAAGTGGATTCTGTTGATAAGGATCCCGAACATCATCGAAAAGCAATAGTTCCTTGAGCTGCTTTGTCTGCTTATCCAGGGTTAAAGCAAGTGTATGTTGGTGCGTTTTAATCCCTCTTGCAATGGGAAAATAGGAAATCACTTTCCCATCGGCATCTTTAACACCATCAGTATTTCTTAGGTAAAGTGCTCCCTCTCTTAGGGGAGTGGAACAGCTTACATCCATAAATCGGCTGGCATAATTACGCCCTTCAACCGTTGTAGGGATCTGATTTTCCAAACCGCATATTCCCAAAAGGGTAGGCATAATGTCGGGAGAAGAGAGGAGTAATTCAGTATCTATACCTGGAGCTATTTTGGCAGGATAGCGTAGCAAGAAAGGGACATTGAGACTCTCTATGTAGGGTGAATTTTTCGGATCATTTGTACCTTGACTACACATGGTTTCTCCATGATCGGAAGAAAAAACAAGCACGGTATTCTCCACCAATCCCAACTGCTCTAACTCATGTAGAATTCTACCTACTGCGCGATCAATACCTGTAATGGAGGCAAAATAGTAGGGCGCAAGCCTCGCCTTTTCCAGGGTTAAATCTACATTTGGTCGAACCAACAACTCTTCGACTGAACGCTCTTTATACAAATTGTAATCGATCTCCATACAATCGTCTGTAGAAGCGTAGGGATTGTGAGGCGGGTTAAAGCTGACCATCATAAAAAAGGGTTTCGATTCATCGCGTACACGCTTCTCATTGCGAAGGTAAGATAGTACTTTTTGAGTTTCATGCTCAGGCGACCACTCATTAACCTCATGTTTTACCCCCTCTGTATCCCAATAGTGGGGCTGCTTATGTACATCAAAGGTACCGTATGAATACCAATAATCAAAACCATGTCGCTTAGCTGGTGGCGTGTAAGCATCCCAGGCAGGTAGCTTATCTTCCACATAATGGCCAGGTCTATCTGGGTCATTGGGAGTAGGGTAATTTAAGTGAAGCTTTCCTATATATGCACAGTTGTATCCTGCTTGACTAAATAGATCACTCACACATATAGCCTCATCGGGTAAAGAGCTAATAGGGCGATTGGAGTTGCAGTTAAGCGGCACCCCACTATTTTCTGGAAACATGCCTGTCAGCAGCATCCCTCGATGTGGACTACTTAATGGGCAGTTACTCATAGCAGAGGTTAGAACAATCGACTCACGAGCCAGTTTATTTAGATGGGGTGTATATACTGGATCGGCCTTAAAATTGACATATTCTTTGAAGTCGGATTCGCTCCAGAATCCCATAGCATGATTCCGAAATTGATCAGGGAATATATAAATAACATTGGGAACTTTTACTTCTTGAGCAAAAGTGGGGAGATGATTCCCTAACAGTAAAAGGGAAACCAGTGAAACAGATGGGTATACTATACTTTTCATGTGTCTAGATATAAGAGAACTCTGGGTATAGACCTATTACAAGTTTCTACCCAGAGCCTTTTAAAAACTAACCTTTTTTATATTCTAAATAGACCGAATGGAGGCTTATCTTACCATCCAGGATTTTGTATTAATGCGGTGTTTTGGAAAACCTCATCTGCTGGAATGGGCCATAGGTAATCACGTTCAGTTACTACTCTGGTAAAATGAGTCCTACCAGTGACATACTTTTCTGGTTTATTATTAAGGGTCTCTAATAATCCCCAACGACGCATATCGTTGAAGCTATGTCCTTCACCAGCTAGTTCTACTGCACGCTCGTGTTTAATACGCTTGAATACCTCTTCTTTAGTGGTAGCACTTAACCAACTTGGACCACTATTTAAGGCAGGCATCTCTACCCCACTACGTGAACGAACTTGATTAATATACTCTACGGCTCCAGCTGTATTACCCGCTTCGTTGTAACATTCGGCCAACATTAAAAGAACATCAGCATAGCGTATGAGTGGGAAATTAATAGGTGTGTGGGCACGATTATTAAGCTCCCCACCCAAATCATACTCTGGAACAAATTTTCGCCATTGGTAATAATAGTGACTACCATTGACACGCATCATATTATAACCATCTGTAGGCGTTGGAGTACCTGGCTTTGTTATAACATATTCACAATCGTGAGGTGCATTTTTAAACCATCCTTTGTACCATGTATAAGGTAAAATAACCGTATGATTCATTCGTGGGTCACGATTAATATACATATTAAGTAGCTTTTCTTTTGCTAAAGGGTAGGAAACCACTGCCCCTCCTCCTGTAGCTAATACAGCGCCAAAAGTCTCTTCTTTAACCCCATTATCTGTTGTGAATCCAGGTGCAATCTCTTCCCAATCAAAAGGTCTACCATCTTTCCACTCGTACGAGTCAACGAAATCAACAGAAGCCATCACATTGTTCCAACAACTACCAAAAGAGGCACGTGTACCCATGTAAAAACACATAGGCATACCAAAATCGGTTCCTACTCCCCCCATATTTTGCACAGCAAATATCATTTCATTACTTTGGTCACCATCGGGTTTAAACAAGTTAGCATAGTTAGAATAGAGTTCATATTTACCACTATTTACTACTGTTTCAAAACATCTAGCCGCCTCGCCATATTGTTTGGCATAAAGAAATACTTTTCCTTTCAAAGCAGTAGCTGCTCCCGAAGTAGCTCTACCATAATTAGTTGTATCCCATTCAGTAGGTAGTGAGGCAATGGCAACATCCAAATCGGCTAAAATAAAGCCTCGTACCTCCTCTTCTGTGCTTCGAGGATTGAGCATCTCATTGAACCCTTCGGCCACCACAAATGATTCATCATAAATAGGAACACCCCCAAAGAAAGTTAGCAGTGAGTTGTAATAAAGTGCACGCATAAAACGAGCTTCTGCACGATATTGCTGCTTTAACTCTTCGCTCATATCTACTCCATCTATATTCTGAAGTACAATATTCGACCGAGTGATACCTTCATATAGCTGGATCCATTTGTTCTTAACTTGACCATCCGTTACCCCATACGTTCCACGCATCATATTTTGATACGATGCCGGGTCATATCCCGTTCCAAGGCCTCCTAAACAGTCCATCGAGAAGGTAAGCCCCATGGCATTTTCGTTGCGCATCACACTGTATACCCCCATTAATGCCTGATCGGCATGCGCTTGCGTTTTAAAGAAGGTACCTGAACTTAATTTATCTTCAGGAAATCTATTTAATTCGTAACAGCTACTAAAAGATAGCATCAGCGCTGCTGCAGAAAAAAGTAAAATCGTCTTATTGAGTTTCATAAATTTAATTTGTTTAGAATGTTACATTAAGTCCAACAACCGCTTGTCTCATAGTTGGGTAATTCAAACCGCTCACTTCAGGATCAAATCCTTTAAAACCAGTAAACGTAAAGAAGTTTTCCAAGCTACCATAAACACGGACTCTCTCTATACCACAGCCATTCACCAATGCTTTAGGAAGTGTATAACCCAATTGCATATTACGAATCTTTACAAAGTCGGTGCTTTGCACATAAAAATCACTCACTTGTTGATTGCGTGAGTCGCTATAATGCAACAATCTAGGATACGTTGCATCGGTTCTTCCTTCGTACCAACGACCATCGCACACCTCCTTGTTCAATTGGTATCCATAACGTACCGTAGGGGTATTGTAAGCAGCCGACTGCCAATACACTTTTCCACCAAATGAGCCTTGAACAAGCATAGAGAAGTCAAATCCTTTCCATCCTAGGTTAATGTTAACCCCAGTTGTAAACTTAGGATTGGGTCCATCACTTACAATATCTTTATCGGTATTGTCAATGATGCCATCTCCATTTACATCTTTATACAAGAAGTCCCCTTTTTGAGGTGTACCAAAAGCAGCAAATGGGTTTCTTTTTTGACCAGTCGATTCATTAATGGGTGCATTATCGATAATCTCCTGAACCAACTTCATATCTTCATCGGTTTGCAAGATACGATCAACAATCAATACATATTGTGAGTTAATAGAGTGGCCTTCCCAAATCATATTGGCACCACTTAACTGCATACCCGACATCTCCGTCCCTTTAAACTTAGTCACCTTATTCTGGATATGTGAAAAGTTTGCATTGATACCATAGGTGAAGTCAGCTATTTTATCTTGCCAACCTATGGTTGCTTCAAAACCTTTATTGACCACCGTAGCACTATTTACTTTGGGAATAGAAGCCGATCCATGTACACTAGGTGCAGGAAGATTAATCAAAATACCCTCTGTGCGTTTGTGGAAGTAATCTAATGTACCTGTGAGTGAGTTATTGAAAAAACCAAAGTCCAAACCAATATTGGTTACATAAGTCGATTCCCAAGTCAATGCAGCATTCGATATAGCAGTTTGTGCCAAACCCGTAGCTAAAGCACTATTAAGCACATAATTGGAGGTTGAGTAAGAAGAGATTGCATCATAATTACCCACCGAGTTATTCCCTAGAGAACCATAAGAGGCTCTCAATTTCAAAGCACTCAAACTCTTCTCGGTCCATCTATTCATAAATGATTCTTGATCCATACGCCACGCAATCGATCCTGAAGGGAAGTAGCCCCAACGCTTGTCAGAAAGAAAACGTGAAGAAGCATCCGAACGAAGATTGAATTCCAATAAATACTTATCTTCCCAACCTAAATTGATACGGCCAAAATAGGAGTGCATAGCCCACTCAGACATTGAACCGTTTGCCGATGCATCGCCTGTGGCTCCATTAATTACCCCAAGACTATTATCAATCAAATCATATTTAGTGGCACTAAAGTTTTTAGAACGGTAAAGCTCTTGACTGGCACCTACCATTGTATTCACACTCAGTCTATCATTGGCAAGATTTACATCGTAACGAGCCACCACATCATTAAAGTATCGCTCAATTTTACCGTTGTAATTCATAATGCTTGTTCTGCCCGCATTGGTATAGGTCATGGTCTCTGTCAAGAAGTTCCATTGCTCTACAGTCACGGGTTTCCACTCGCGTTGCTCATCCACCAATTCATACGAATAAGATCCAGTTACCGAAAATCCTTTGAAAGGCTTAAAGGTACCCGAGAAACGGGTACGCATGTTATTCTTACGAATTCCACCCTCTCTGCGGTTAGCACGTGCTAAGGGATTATTTACATTACATTGAGCATCGTCTTCATCATTGGTTACAGCGCCAAATCGGCCATCGGGAGCACGGAATACCATACCCGGTGTTGTAGCCGATGCATAGGTGAAAATATCATCTGTAATCGTACCCGAACTACTATATTGTGCAGCTGGCCCCATGTCCGAAACATAACCATTTACTTGCATACCTAGCGTAAGCCAAGGTTTCACATCGGCGGTTAAGTTTACTCTACCACTGTATCGGGTAAAGCCTGCATTATCCATTACCCCGGGAGTATCACTATAGCCAAATGAGCCGTAAAAGCGCATTTTTTCACTCCCCCCACTCATAGAAACCACATGGTTGGTAGCGGTTGAGTTTTGGAATGTTTCATCAATCCAATCCGTATTGGGATATTTCAGTGGATTTTGCCCAGCATCATTTCGCCAAGTATTAATGCTGTTTTCGCTAAAGATCGTTGCTTGATTGCTATTGGCTAGCCCTTCATTAACCAGCTCCATATAGTCTGCATAGTTCGAAACTGGAGTCAGTGTTTTGCGAATAGAAGAGAAAGATACGTAGCCATTGTACTCCATGCGCAATGAACCTGCTTTTCCCTGTTTGGTGGTGATCAAGATAACCCCATTCGCTGCCCTAGATCCGTAAATAGCTGCCGAAGAGGCATCCTTTAAAACGGTCATTGTTTCAATATCTTGTGGATTCACCGTATTGATACCCGCCTCAACACCATCAATAATTACAAGTGGCGAAGAGGAGTTTAAGGTACCTTGCCCCCGCACCTTGATATCGGCATTGTCATTACCCGGTTGGTTGCTCGAAGAGGTAACGGTAACCCCTGCAGCCATACCTGCTAATGCTTGAGAGACATTGGTAATGGGTCTACTCTCGGTTAACTCGCTCACATTGATGGTAGAGATAGAGCCACTTAAGTTTACTTTCTTTTGCGTACCATAACCTACTACCACAACCTCTTCGAGTGCATGGGTATCTTCTTTTAATAAGATTCTAAAGTTACGATTATTTCCTACTACAATTTGCTGTTCTTGGTATCCGATATAACTAATTACCAACGTAGCATTACTAGAAACGGATAATGAAAACTCACCACTCATATCGGTAATGGTTCCATTCGAAGTGCCCTTCTCTACAATACTCACACCAATTACCGTACCCATAGAATCTTCAATGAGTCCACTAACGGTAACTTTTGATTGCTGTGGAGAGAGCACAATTTCATGGGAATCCTCGCTAGGTAGATTGGTATCTGTAGGAGTAGCGTAAGTTACGCCTGTAGCAACAGAGGCCAAAATAGCACTTACAAACATCTTTCTAAAAGATGGATGTAATTTGTGTTTTTCGTTCATAATAAATATATAGATTGATTTAAAGTTACTTCTTCAACACACCAAAGCGTTAAAAACAGGTTATTTCCATAAACAACATGCAACAAAAGTATTATTTTGTTGAATAAATAAGTGAACTTATAGTACATTAAAGGTACACTATTTGTCCGATAGAGTATAATTAACCATTTACCAATTCATCTTATACACCTCACTACCAAGCAATAAGAGCGCACCCACTCCATATACAGCACTCATATCCTTAGTTACTTTACGCGGATCGGCACCAATGGGTTGTACATAGCCCAATTTGCCCGATTCATCAATTACAGAACGCAGTGCAAACCATGTTTTTTCGATCAAAGGGAGGTAGCTATCCTTATCAAGTAGCCCACTGTTGACTCCGTATGCCATGGCATAGACTATTAAAGCAGTAGCGCTTGTCTCGGGCGATGGATAGCTACCAGAATCTAATAAACTAGCGTGCCAAAAACCATTCTCATCCCTTAGTTCAATCAATCGATTCAAGTGCTCTACAAACAAGGCTTCATAAAAGGGACGATGTACATATACTTGGGGCAGATAAGCAAGTATACGTGCTATACCTGCCGTTACCCAACCATTTCCTCTTCCCCAAAAGACCTTTTCTCCATTGGCTTCCTCTTTGTCAAAATAGCTGTCATCTCTAAAAAAAAGTTTGTGTTCTTTATCATACAAATGGTTGTAGGTCTCCATAAATTCCTGATGCATAAATGCCAGGTATTTATCCTCATTCTCAATCAGAGCCAACTGGGCATAAACCGGTGGAGCCATAAAGAGCGCATCACACCAGGACCACTTCTGTTTATTTTTGGCTTGCATACCCACTAAGGGAGGATTATGCAAGATTGAGTCGACTCTGGACTTAATCGATGCATAGATTTGAGCGTCACCGGTAACCTGATACCTATTTAGATAAAATTGTCCGATGCAAAGTTCATCGGCATGATAGATGGTATAGCGCGGATATTGGATAAAATTCGCTGGAACTCTCCACCCATTTTTTGTTCCTATTGCATACAACCAGTCGGAATAAGTGGAGTTGTTGGTCGCTTTTGCCCACTCAGCCATGCCGATATAAAGTACTGCGTTTGTCCAAGCATCAATACCATAATCGTGTAAAAGCCCTGGGCTCCCTCCAGTGGAGTAGCTAAAACTAGCTATTTGCCAGTTACAAACGGCATCCATCTGCTCTGTAACCTCCTTTTTTTGAAAAGAGATGGGCTGTTGAGAACTAGTTAGTAATGCAATAAGTAATATAAAAGGTATAAATAATCGATTCATAATTCTATTCTGTTTAAGAAGGGTTTATAAGGTTACTTCAGTTTAGGCATCTCCTCGAGTCGATAACTAAAGGTAGATCCTTGCATAGGTGGTTCAGGCGCATAAAGGATGGAATGCACACCCCGATTCTTTTTAGTTGCTACTTTTAGCTCAATCGGCTCCCCGCCCTGAGTTGGATCGGCCACATAGAGCGTTAAATGCTTCGAGTTTATCTGCTCAAAAAGTACAACACAACTTTTATCACATTCAAAATGGATACCGGCAAAATGCCTTTGGATAGGTTGATAAAAGACAGCACCTACCAATTGAAGCTTTTTATGCCAAACAATCATAGCCTCTTTGCTATTTTCAATCACCTCTATGGAGTTCGGATTGTAATCCATCACCTCCTGCAAACTCTTGACACCCGGTACTATTAAATAGTTATAAGAGTCCGATTGAGGAGAAACCCCATGATCAATGGCAAGTGTAAAGAGCTCTTGACGAATAGGAGTAGCCGAGAAATTGGTATTGATAGCACTCCACGCCCCCACTCTCTCCGCAAGAGATAGTAGAACCTTGGGCTGATCGTTCAAGTAATAAGCCACTCCATTGTGATAGACCCAATCAAGGCGGTTGCTTGCCAACGTGTCGGCCAATGAAATTTGTCGCTGTACCCCCGCTTCACTCAAATGTACTTCCCCTTTGAGTAGCGTCTGATTCAAAGTCGTATAAATGGGAAAATCAGTTTCAGAAGCAATGCCATTTCCTAGACAAACAATTTCTTGGTCAAAACAAAACCATCCCTTCTGTGCCTTGGTATTTACTTCATAGAGGGTATCATAATCCTCCATTTGGTAACCAGAAACGGTGTAAAGAGCATTCGTAACACCACCCGAAAAGCAATTTTCACCCTTCTTTATATAGGAGGTTGTTCGGGGTATCTCACACATAGAGGGGGCAGTTATGCCCGGAACTTTGCTATAGTCCCAAACAGGAAAAATATTACTGTATTCATCTCCATGCACATAAATACCCATTGCTCCATAGGACATAAAATACTGTTTAATTCCCTCACCATTGTCCTTTAAGTATTCATTTCGTACCGTCCGATTTGAAAGCATGCGTACATCGACCAAGTAAGCGGGGCGCTGATGCAAGGTGTAGTCGGAGCAGAAAAAGTGGTGACTATATGGTTCTACTCCATGATTTGGATCCGCGTCTCCATTGATGCGTTGAATGGCATTCCTGTAGCGTTCACGGTTGGCTGGATCTAAAGAAGAGATCGTTTTAAAAATAGCGCTCTGTTTTTTTCTAGAGGTTGCATCCGGACGCGTAGAGGAGCGACCGATTACATTGTAAGCGATATATTGTCCACGAATAGCAGGTAAGTACGCCTTTGTAACTAGATTTGTGAGTATGGTGAGTTTAGAAGAAGGGAGTGCATAGGGCGTACCTACTGCATAGGAACAGGCCTTTACAACACCACCTAGAAAAACATCGCCATAGGAGCCAATGTGCAACTGACGACCATGCTGCGTAAAAGAGTAATCGTACTGAATTCCCTCGGCCTGATCGGTGTAAGTAATTGTGGAGTAGATTTGATTAAAAGAGTCCTGAAGGAGTTGTTCATCTTTCAACAAACAAGCTCGGTATACTCCATGCAAAGCTACATCGACTCGGTTCGCCCCCTTCTGCGCTTGGGGATTTCCCCCTTTCTCTTTCATGCGCGTAGTAGCGGCTTCGAGAAGCGATTGAGGTATACAGTTGTTGCCATAGGCTTGGAGCAGTAGCAGCAACTCACCCATACGTTGGGGTTCAGCAATTTGATTTTGGTACCAATTACTCGAACGAGGAGATTGTTCCAACCAGTAGGTGAGCATACGTACCAAGGTTGCTTTGATTTCGTCACTTTCAAAGTAAGAGCTCCCTTCATGGGTGTAGCCAAGTGCCAAAAGCAGCATGGTATCTAGATGCTTCAAAGGTTCCCAATCGGTTCGGTGAGTGGATTGGTAATTGACACCGATACAAGCACCTGCCTCCTGAACGAGCGACAACGATTCATTGATTTGTGGATCGAATAAAACCACCTGGCTACTTTGCTTCTTTAGAAGGTCTGAAAGAATACGCTCCGAAATGGAATCAAAGAGAGGTGAAGTAGTGGAAAGTGTATGGGCGTAAGTAGAAATTACTGAAAGAAAAAAACAGCACACAACACAGAAAAAAGGAAGTCGTTTTCTTCCACGATGTAGGGGTTGTTCAATCTTACTCCATGCCATAGGGTGTAAGAAACAGAAGGGACGCAGCCTATCAGTTTTTCTAGCCATACAAAACTCCAATTAGATTTTAAGGTATAAATGGACCATCCGGCAACAGCATAAAGCGTGGAATAGATCCCTAAAAAGTACCTGACAAAAGTAGTATTTCGACAAGAAAGAAAGGGGTCAATTTATCCATTTCAAATGCACAAATCGTCCCCATCCCTTCGATTAACAAGCAGATTCAAACTACTTCTATTGATTGCCCTTCTTATATTCTGTTGGAGTAACCCCAAACTGCAATTTAAAACAGCGGGTAAAATAGCGGGGTGAGGTAAACCCAAGTTGATAGGTGATATCGGCTATTTGCATTTCGGGATTATTTCGTAACCAATAGGCCGCTCGTTTCAGTTTATGAATTTGAATGTATTCATTCGGTGTTGTACCCGTAAGCGCTTTAAATTTGGCATAGAAGGAGCTACGGCTTAAAGCCAATTCGCGGGCCAACTCATTCACATCAAATTCTGAATTGGCTAGGTTCTTTTCAACCACCTCATTAATGGCGCCCAAAAACTTTTGGTCAATGGGGTTGGGAGTTAACTGCTCCACCTCAAAGCTCTCCTCTTGCTGGAATTTCTTCTGCAAAAGATATCGGTTGGTAATTAGGTTTTCACATCTTGCCAGTAGAATTTGTGCATCAAAAGGTTTAGTAATATAATCGTCTGCACCCACCTTTAACCCTTGAAGACTATTCTGGGTAGAACCCAATGCAGTAAGTAGCACTACTGGGATATGGCAGATATTGAAATCATTCTTAACACGCATACACAAATCAAGCCCCGACATCTGGGCCATCATAATATCACTGAGAATAAGGCTGGGCAGCTCTTTCTGGGCCTGTTCAATTCCCTCTACTCCATTCGATGCTTTTAGAACCTGGTAGGTGGGTGAAAATAGCTCTTCTAAAATAAGCAGTAACTCTTGATTATCTTCTACAAGGAGTATCTTCTCTTTGGATACATCAGAATTAGAACTCGGAGTTTCTAGAGTCATCTCCTCTTCGGGTTGGTTCTCCTTAAAAAAGAACGATTGGGAGGTGGAAGGCAGGGAGGTAGAAGGCTCTATACACTCCAATGGGCTAAAATGAGCTTTCCCTTTCAAAAGTCTAACGATAAAAACGGTGCCATAGCCCTCTTTACTCTCTACCTGAACAGTACCATGATGCAGCTCTACCATTCCTTTGACCAACGCAAGTCCAATTCCCGTGCTAAAAGAGTCGGTAGCACTCGAAGAATGGGAATCGACTTGATAGAATCGCTCAAAGATTCGATCAATCTCCTCCTTCTTTATCCCCATACCACTGTCAATCACCTTGATGAGAATGGCATCCTCCTCTTCGGCCAACGATAGAAGTATGCTTCCCTCTTTAGGGGTGTATTTAAAAGCATTGGATAAGAGATTGTATATAACCTTTCCCATCTGCTTGGGATCAAACCAACACAATAGAGTGGGGCTGGCTACTTGGAAATCGTAACTTAAAGACTGCGTAGTGGCATACTCTTTAAAGCTGATAAAGATTTCATGTAAAAAGGGAACTAGATCCCATTCAGAGACTTTTATTTTTGTGTGCCCTTGCTCCAGTTTCCTAAAGTCTAACAGCTCACTAATAAGACTTCGCATTTGGTTGGTATTGAAGAGAATCTTCTTTAATTTACCCACCACAACAGGTGAAAGTGCCTTGTTCTTAAGTAATACTTCGACCTGCGAGATGATTAAAGTTAAGGGGGTTCTAAACTCATGCGATATATTGGCAAAGAATTGCAATTTGGCTTGATTTACCTCTGCCATTCGTATTTTCTCTTTCTTCTCCATCTCAAGAGACGTTTTCAATAAGAATTGTGCCTGCTTAAAACGAAGAATCCCATAAATAATACCGAGTATAAGTAGAAGATAAAGTAGAAAAGCAAGCGGTGTAGCATAGAAAGGTGGATGCACTTTTATCTTTAATTCGATGGTATGGGGATGAGTACTGTTTCGCTCTCTCACCGCCAATGTATAGGCTCCAGGAGGTATATTGGTGTACGATATTTTATGATCGGAGGTAGGAATCCATCGCTCTTCGAATCCCTGCAAGCGGTATTCATAACTGATATGTTGCAAAGGGGGAACGTAATTGTTGGAACGAAAATGAACAATCACATCATTTTGGGAATAAGCTAATACCAACTCTTCGGTATAAGATATACTCTTTCGAAGAATAGCAGTCGAGTCGTTCGGAGTTACCCGTTCGTTATTGATAAAGAGTTCAGAGAAAAAGAGGTGATGCGGCGGAGTTGAGTTATGTAAGTTGTGTTCAAAGAAGGTGGTAAGTCCATTGGTACCTCCTACAAATATCTCCCCATTCTTAGAGACCAATAAGCCGCATCCCGTATTAATTCGTTGCAAGGGAAGTGCAGAACCTAACTCAATGACACTAAATGTTTGGGTCAAAGGATTGAAGAAAGAGATTCCTTTATTACCACTAATGAGGATATACTTTCCATTTTCAAACTCCTTGAGTTGGTAACAATAATCACTAGCTAACTCGCTATTTTGGGTGGTATAACCTACAAAGGAGTCCTTGGCTGAATCATAAGTATAAAAGCCCGAACCGTTGGTGCCCAAATAGACTACTCCTTGTGCATCCTCAACCATATGAGTCACTACAAAGTGACCCATACCATGGGTATCGTATCCGTAAAAAGCCTGATCGGCTTCATTCTTTGTATGAATACGATAGAGACCTTTGTTACCAGAAATCCAGATATAACCCTTACTATCTGTTAAGAAACAAGCGGTACCGTAGTTTACGGAAGAGCCAAAATAGGGCGTTATCACCTCGGTTTGCGTACTCATTTTCCAAAGCCCTAGCTGGGTAGTAAAAATCAAGGTATCACCCTTTAGTTCCATACCCAATATTCGATCGCCAAATCTCTCTTTATAGGAGGAGTTACTCAAAAAGGGATTATCGAATCTCTGCTTTCGAAGGTCGTAGATGGAGAGTCCACCGGTGTGTGTACCAATGTATAACTTCTCCTTCGACTCATCGTAACAAATGCTTTTTAGATTGTTATGAGCAATTGAATGGATATGCTGACTGGATAGGAAATGTGTAAACTGATTCTTTTTTCGATCAAAATAGTTAAGCCCCCCACCTTCGGTACAGATCCAAATATTCTCATGCTTATCTTCAACCATCTGCCCTACGAAGGGGTAACTTAAACACGCTTCATTATGAGCCTCCGCATAATAGAAGTTGAAAATGTGATTCTCTGCATTGAAATAGTTCACCCCTCCGTAGTAAGTGCCCAACCAAATGGTTCCTTGATGGTCTTTATACAGAGGAAAGATAGAGGAGTGTGTAAGATTACCAGGCTTCTCATCGCGTGCATAAACCACAAATGTATTTTGATAAGGGTTGTATCGAGTCAGTCCTTGAAAGGTAGCCATCCATATATAGCCCCATTTATCCTCTACAACAGAGCGTACTTGGTTACTACACAATCGACTATCTAGTTGTAGTTTACTACTAATTGGTAAAAGTGTCAAATCTACCAAGGGAGCCAAATTCGCTTCCGAAAAATAGGTATATTCTCCATTTACACTGTACCGAAAGAGACCAAGCATACGCGTAGATATCCACAGATTGTGCTTGGAGTCTTCAAATAGGTGAGAAACATCATACTCTTCGAGAAAGCAGGTCAAACGATTCTCCTCTTCTAGCAGGTAAAGACCTTTATTCGTCCCTATCCAGCAGCGGGACTGACTATCAATTAATAGAGTGGTAACAAACTGTTCACTAGTGGGTAATTTACACTGAAATTGAAACTCTTCGGTACTCACTTTCAGTGTAAAGATTGAGTCATTCACTCCAAACCACAACTTTCCTTCATGAAAACAGAGAGCTTGAACCCCTTGATTGATCAAGCAAGAGACCTCCTCCTCTTCCATGCTAAAATGATAGAGCGCGTTATCGGCATTGAAATAGATATTACCTGCCTGATCGCCCACAATAGCATGTACTTTATTGCCAATAATAAAATTGTCTCTCTTCTTAAAGTCATTCATGCCGTAGGCGGTTATGCTTACCCCATCGAATATGTTGATACCCTCTTCGGTACCAAACCACATTCGTCCCAACTGGTCTTGGTAAATAGACATTACAGAGAGCTGTGACAATCGTTCATCCGTCCCTATTTGCCGAAAAAAAATGGCGTATGAGTGGTGAATAAAAAGTATCAGAAAGAGAAAAAAGGTTGCTATTTTCTTCATGGTATCGGAGTAAAAACTTATTTCCAAAACTGATTTGAGGAAAAAAGTACAAAGGTTTTAGTTGTGTTTTTTAATGCGCAGTTCTACGTACTAGGGGTGCAAATATACAGAACATAATTGAGCTTCAAATTATTTTTAATCAAAAAAGCAGATAGGGTGGGTAGCAGGGCTTAAGCCTATCACTGAAATAAGTAAATAGAACTGTCTGTTCCAATTCAGACCTATTAGTTGTTCAAAAACAATCTAGAGGGACAGATTGCTCCTAAAGCTCTATTTAAAGCGGTATTACGGTGATTAATATTCTATAGTTAGATTATTTGTGCCCATATATTGTATGATTTTAGTACATACTAGTCACACAGACACACTACTTTTACAACCAGAAAAATCACCTAATTAAAACCCATATTATTTATGAAAAGCAAATCATTTATACTCAAGAGCAGCTGCATGCTACTGGCATTTTCCTGGCTAGGATGCACCGATACAAAAAATGACTCGAACCAATTTATTACCGAAAACGTGAATCATGCCGTTGAGCAATATACGCTTCAAACCGACATTATCGAGAAAAGTGGGAAAATTCTTAACCCACGTACCATTCGTAAAGATGGAAGTGTGCAGTATATATCGATGGAGGATTGGGTAAGTGGATTCTTTCCAGGTAGTATGTGGTATATGTACGAACTAACCAACGATGTAAAATGGGACGTTTTGGCTCAGAAATATACCGAAGCACTTGAGCCTGTAAAGCATCTAAAGTGGCACCATGATGTGGGATTCATGATAGGATGTAGCTTCTTAAATGGGTACTTTGCCACTGGTAAAGAAGCCTACAAGGAGGTGGTTGTAACAGCTGCACACTCGTTGGCTACACGCTACCGCCCTGGAGTAAAAGCTATTCAGTCTTGGAATGTGGATAGAGGATGGCAGTCTGAACGCGGTTGGGAGTGTCCTGTTATAATTGATAACATGATGAACTTGGAACTCTTGTTTGAAGCGGCACGCTTTTCGGGTGATTCTACACTTCGCCAGGTGGCGATTGATCATGCCAATACCACACTAGAGCACCAATTCCGTGCAGACAATAGCTGTTATCACGTCATTGACTACAACTTGCTTGATGGTACGGTACGTCATAAACATACCGCACAAGGGTATGCACACGAATCGGCTTGGGCACGCGGAGAAGCTTGGGCCATCTATGGATATACAGCAGCCTACCGATATACAGGTGATAAAAGATATCTAGATCAGGCCGAAAAAATATACCATTTTATCTTTAACCATAAAAATCTACCAACCGATCTAATTCCTTATTGGGATTTCAATGCACCCAATATTCCAAATGAACCACGCGATGCCTCTGCAGCAGCTATCACGGCGAGTGCCTTGTACGAAATGCACACCTATCTTCCCAACACATCGTACAAAGAAACGGCCGATAAGATTCTTGAGAGCTTAAGTTCACCCGCTTATCGGGCCGAGATTGGCACGAATGGTAATTTTCTTTTAATGCATTCAGTCGGAAGTATTCCGCACAAACAGGAGATCGATGTACCGTTGAATTATGCCGATTACTACTACTTGGAGGCATTACTTAGAAAACAACGTTTAGAGGCTAATGAACCAATCCGCTAATTGGAACAATTTAAGCGAAAGCTTTAACATCCATACTATCGCTAGAGATTGTTCTTAGAGCTGCTTGAATTCTCTCAGAGAAAAGGATTGCATTTATTGGAACATTTTAACTATCACAATTAGCTATTTAAATGGAATGCACTTAATAAACTTAGAAAATCAATCGGGTGACTGACTCGGCTCAATTACCTGATTGAATTTGGTGGATTCAGTAATTCACTAAAATGAATCACTCAAAAGTAAGCTATATCTAAAAGAAAGTAATTACACAAGAATACGAACATACTATGAATCGAATAAATTATATACTCCCGTTGTTACTCGCTCTTTGCATCTCGACAACGAGCTTAAAAGCACAAGGGAAGAAGAAGAAAAAAGAGGTAACTGAACAGTTAACTGGATCCGAAGATCGAGTACTTTGGGTAGAACTTTTATGGAAAATATCATACCCCGTTATTCACAATCTAGCCGAAAACAAGCTGAAGGCAAATATGCCTCTTGAATTGGGTGAGAATTACAACCTAGCTGCCGAAAAAGTAACTTACTTAGAAGCAGTAGGACGTACCTTAGCAGGTGTTGCTCCTTGGTTGGCACTACCTGACGACTCGACTGCAGAAGGTAAATTACGCAAACAGATGCGCGAAGAGGTTTTAAAGGGGTTGAAGAATGCGGTTGATCCTGAATCGCCCGATAAATTGAACTTTACCGAACAGACACAACCTATTGTAGATGCAGCCTATCTAGCACATGCTTTTCTACGTGCACCAGATGCTTTGTGGGAGCCACTTGATGAGGTTACGAAACAACGATATATTGATGCATTTAAATCGTTACGTAACCGTACGGGTGCTTATAACAACTGGTTGCTTTTTGCAGGAGTATCGGAAGCATTCTTGCTTAAAGTGGCTAAAGAGAGCGACCCATTCCGTATTAATATTGCTAAGAATAAAATAAAAGAGTGGTATGTAGGCGATGGTTGGTATAGTGATGGTAACAAGTTTAGTATGGATTACTACAATGCGTATGTTATTCACTCCATGCTGGTTGCCATGTTCGAAACTGTTCTCCCAAGAAGACTTGTAACAAAAGAAGACTATGAACAAGCGATTAAACGAATGGTACGCCATGCCGAATTTTCAGAACGCATTATCACAACAGATGGCACTTATCCAGCATTTGGTCGTTCAGTAACCTATCGCACAGCAGCTTTTCAATCATTAGCCGATGCCGCACTACGTGAATTACTACCTGTACATATCGCACCCGCACAAGTTCGTTCGGCATTAACAGCTGTTCACCGAAATATGTACCAAGGGAATCAAAACTTTGATGAAAAGGGTTGGCTCGTGTTGGGATTCAATGGGCATCAACCGGAATGTGCCGATATTTACACCTCAACTGGTAGCCTTTATATGGCAACTTTGAGTTTTTTACCATTGGGGTTACCTGCTGACAATGCATTCTGGACTGATGCTCCAGCTGATTGGACTACCAAGAAAGCATGGAAAGGCGAACATTTACGGATGGATTACAAAGTAGAATACTAATAAGGGATCAAGTAAAATAATAGGTTGGTAGAAAAGTGCGATAACGCTTTATTTTAGTATTCCCAAGCTGTACTCTTAAGGTGGGTTACGCTCGTGGTGACTGGTACTCCAGCCCCTTGCCGCTAGGGCGCTCCCCGAGTGGAGAGGATAAGCTGAAAATAAATTTTAAGAAATAGCAAAACAACCTATTATTTTGCAGGTGAGCCAAAAATTTCTATGCCAGATAAAGAGCATTAACAATTATTTCCCACAACTTCTGCAGGTGAACCCAGAAAGTGATTCAAATGAATTATAAACCAAAAAAAGCAAGTAAGATTCTACGAATAGAATCTTACTTGCTTTTGAGCCTCTTGTCGGATTCGAACCAACGACCCCGAGATTACAAATCACGTGCTCTGGCCAGACTGAGCTAAAGAGGCAAAAGAAAAGAGCGGAAAACGAGACTCGAACTCGCGACCCTAACCTTGGCAAGGTTATGCTCTACCAACTGAGCTATTTCCGCAGGATAAGTAGTCCATGGGGGAGTCGAACCCCCCTTGCAAGAATGAAAATCTTGAGTACTAACCGATATACGAATGGACCATCCTAGTAATGTAACGCTGTGTTACTTGTTCAATTAAAGCGGTGCGTATGGGACTCGAACCCATGACCACCTGCGTGACAGGCAGGTATTCTAACCAACTGAACTAACGCACCATTTTCTCAAAGAACTCTTTTGTTGTTTGCATCATTTCCGATTGCGAGTGCAAAGGTAGGCATATTTTCCAAACCTGCAAGCAAACGCCCAATCTTTTTTCACCTTTTAACACTTTATTTTTGACAGATTGTAGTAAAAAGCACTCAAAAAGGGAGTTAAAGAGAGATTGAAGAGCTGCCATCAACTCAATAATTAACTTATTAACAAGTAGATAAAATCAACGCAAAAACACCCAAATATTAAATAGCAAAAAGAGACGAACAAAATCAGAGTTTATTACGTTTCACAAAAATAAACAACTAAAACTCCTATATGAAATACACTCACTTCACCAACAAAAGAGGGTTCTTCTCCCTACTTCTCCCTATTCTACTCTGTTTATTGGTTGGATTTATAGGAAGCCAGTTTCAAAAAGAGTCCATTCAGACGTGGTACCCTACCCTAAACAAGTCGTATATGACTCCCCCCTCCTCCCTATTTCCTATTGCTTGGACCACTTTATATATCTTCATGGGGGTATCAGTGGGATTGGTTGGCTACTCCCGCAGGTGGAGAAAACATTGGTTGGTTACCCTTTTTGCTATCCAACTTCTTCTTAATTGTAGTTGGAGTATTCTATTTTTCTACCTACAAAGTCCCTTTTTAGGAATGATCAATATTTTATTTCTTGACTTAGCCGTCTTTGTTTACATCGTTTGGTCCTACCCGCGTCACCGCATTAGTTCCATTCTATTTATGCCCTATCTTTTGTGGCTCCTCTTTGCCTCCTACCTAAACTTCTACATTTGGTACTACAACTAATCCGCATTCACTACTCACTCAATCCTCTTTTAGTTCACTAGCAGAGGCTACATTAGCAGTAGGAGCCAATTTTCCAATCAAATTCTCTATAGTAGCTACTGCATGCGATGCAGATGGATTCATAAAATCTTCCACATTACTCTGCTTAACTTGGTGCTGTATGGGATAGATTAATACAAAATTCATCTCCTGAAAATAGTTGGCTATATAATAAGGTACACGCTCCATCTTTTCGTTATACGACGCATTATGCTTTCTGCTTAAGATAAAAATGAGTCCATCATCTGCTTTAAGATTTCTAGATACAATGAGCAAATCGCTGTATTGATTCAATAATTCAATCGAGGCATGCTCCATCTCCGTAAATTTCCGCAAGGCCTTTTTACTCTTTTCATTGGCATAAATCAGGGCACTAGCCCCCGTAGCCCTTAGCAGGTTACTACACTTAACCACCCAATTAGCAAAACCAATCTCCTCCTCAGCACAAGGAGGAACAAAAAACACGTATCGCTTAATTGTTTGCAAGGGTTGAACCGACCTTGTTATATAGGTAGTAACCTGCGAATGGTTAACCGTGTTTTGAAGAACCCTTCCCAAAGAGGACTCCTTCAAGAGTTTACTTGAATCTAATCCCATTATCAGTTCATCAATATCATATTCATTAATCAGATTAAGTATGCCATTACTGAAACTGGTATCGTAACGCAAACAGGTATTAACTGTACGACTAGCAGCAGAACTATAGTCGGTAGCCCGCTCAAAAATAAGTTTGGCATTCGCTACCTGATTCTCCCTGTTTCTATCAATACCTATAATATGAGCCACCGAAATAAGATGACCACTTGATTCGGGCGACAAGTAGTGAGCCAATCCTAACAAACTCTCTACATGCTTGGGATTTCGAAGGGGAATTAAAACATTGGTTCCCTCTTTGGAATCTTTTACTGCATCAACACCAGACCCCTCTCGAACCAACTGCTGAGCCCCCCGCTGTGCGGCGAACGAAGCAATGGTACAAGTTACAAATATCATAATAATGGTACCATTGAGTATACTATCATCAAGTAGCCGAATTGGTTCTCCCAAATCATTCTGCCCTATTATCACATTATAGCCCACCATAACAGCTGCCAACGTAGCAGCTGCCTGCGCATTACTCAAACCAAACATAAGCAATCGCTCACTCACACTATACCGAAAACGCTTCTGCGCAATATAGGCAGCCCCATATTTTGCAACCGTAGCCACAACCGTCATTACAACCGCTGTATAGATGGTTCGTAAATCGGTTATAAAGACTTTGTAATCCAAAATCATCCCCACCCCAATTAAAAAGAAGGGAATAAAGATGGCATTTCCAATAAATCCAATACGATTCATTAAGGGAGAAGCGTGAGGAATAAGCTTATTCAGTGCTAAACCAGCCAAGAAAGCACCAATAATCGCCTCAATTCCAGCCAGCTCAGCCAAAGCTGCTCCCGAGAAAACCATCACTAAAATAAAGATATATTGAGAGAGTTCATCAGAACAATATTTAAAGAAAGCACGGGCTATAAGAGGAAAAAGAAACCAAACGATTGAAGCGAAAAGCAGAACAGAGATTGTTAATCGAACCCAAAACTCTAGCCCCACCTCTCCTCTAGACATACCCACAATTACCGCCAGCAGCAAAAGAGCTAAGGTGTCGGTAATCATGGTTCCACCCACCGTAACCGTTACCGCTCGGTTGCGCTTTACCCCCAACCTAGAGATTATAGGATAAGCTATTAAGGTATGCGAAGCAAACATACTAGCCAACAAGATGGCTGAAAGAAGGGACATCTGAAGCAAACAAACCCCTGCAAAGATACCCAACACCATAGGAATAGAAAAAGTCAGCATTCCAAAAAGAAGACTCTTCCGACTATTCTTGACAAACTCATTGAGATCAATTTCTAAACCAGCTAAGAACATGATATAAAGCAAACCAGCCGTACCCGACAAGATAATACTACTATCACGCAAGATGAGATTAAAGCCATTAGGACCAACAATTGCACCTGCTATAATTAAGCCCAAAATATGAGGAATCTTTAACCGATTCAACAGCAGAGGTGCAAAAAGAATAATAATCAGGATAATCAAAAACTTAACTACAGGCTCCTCAATAGGAAGCGTAAAAGAGAGTATTGATAGAAGTTTCATACAGATTGGGTTAAAGATTAATTTAAATAGATCCACTCAAAGCTGGCAAAAAAAGTAAGCCATATAGTGGTAACAAATAAATCTCCTCTATTGTTAAAAACAGAAACCTAGATTTTTTCTCTATCTCTCCTCTCAAATCCAATCTAAAGAATCCTATACCAACTCAAGTTAAAGAGAGTATTCTACTATCTCCCAAAAGAGCCAAAATATTTCATCAGCACCTTCTCTTACAACCCTACTCCTTCCAACAAAGCATACCATCCTTCAAACGAATTTCCTCTTCGGCTATTAAAAAAGAGAGTAGCTGCTCAATTTGTTCAATAGGCGATACACCTTTCATCTCCTGCGCCAATTGAGCTGCAGAAATCATCCCCTCCCCCAATCGCTTGCGAATACGAGCTGACAGCTCCTCATATTCACCTTGCCTAAATCCAGAACGATGCCGCTGCAGGCAGTAATCACACTGCCCACAATTGTGCTCATTCTTTTCGCCAAAATAGTAGAGCAACATTCTACTTCGGCACTTATCTTGCGCCGTAGCATACGTAATCATGGAGTGAATACGCTTCTCGTAACTCGCCTTTCTATCCTCATACACCTCTTTGGGAATAAAGACGCTTCCTTGGCGCTCGCGCGTATAAATAAGGTAGGGTGTTTTTTTATAAGGAATGTAGTGTAACACATGTCGGCGCGTAAGCAATAGCAAAATATCATAAATTTGCTGACGAGACAATCCGGTACGCACCGCCAAAGAGTCCTCGTGAATATAGGCATAATCAGTAAAGAGCCCCGTATAAGAGCGCAATACAACATGGATTAACTTTTCCACATCGGGATTATCATCCCGCAATCTATAAAGTTCGTCTCGGCGAATGGTAAAGAGAATACGAGAGGCATTCTCCTGTTCATCGGTATACTCTATATAGCCAGCACGCGTCAATATTTTGAGTGCACTATCTGCCTGCACCGGAAAATGTTTAAAATTCCGACAAAACTCCTCTAAATTAAATGCATACGTACATCCCAATCCATCACCCATGGCCATTTGAAAGTGAGAATTGAGATCTTCGTACACCTTGCTAATATACTCCTTGGGTGGAAAAGTATCCGAAATACGCTTCGTGAGAATCGCCTTATCCCCCTTAGCAAAGAGAAGCACAGCATACGCCTTCTCTCCATCGCGTCCAGCCCTACCCGCCTCCTGAAAGTAGGCCTCTGGAGAGTCGGGCATGTCGATATGAATCACAATGCGCACATCGGGTTTATCAATTCCCATACCAAATGCATTGGTAGCCACCATGACCCTGCTCTCACCCAAGAGCCAACTCTTTTGGCGTTGATCTTTCACGCTATTCGATAAGCCTGCATGATAAAAAGTTGCTGTGATAGCATGATTACTTAGTAACTCGGCCACCTCCTTGGTTCGTTTTCGGTTACGCGTATAGATAATGGCACACCCCTGCATACGGTTTAGTATATGGAGAAGTTCCTCCTCCTTACTCTCTGTAGCCCGAATAATATAGGCCAAGTTAGAGCGTTCGAAACTCATTCTAAATACCCTGCCCTCTTTAAAATCTAATCGCTGCTGAATATCGACTACCACCTCGGGAGTAGCCGTTGCAGTAAGTGCCAAGACTGGAATGCCGGGCAGCAGTTGCCTAATAGCAGCAATATTAAGGTAAGCTGGGCGGAAATCATACCCCCATTGCGAAATACAGTGAGATTCATCAATGGTAATCATACTCACCTTCATGCTCTTTAACTTAGCCTGAAAAAGTTCCGTATCCAACCGCTCGGGCGATATATAGAGAAACTTATAATCGCCAAAAATACAATTTTCTAAAGCAACCACAATCTCCTGCTTACTCATACCCGAATAGATGGCCACTGCCTTAATCCCCCTTTCGCGCAAGTTGCGCACCTGGTCCTTCATAAGCGCAATGAGGGGTGTAACCACCAAGCAAACCCCCTCTTTTGCCAATGCTGGCACCTGAAAGGTGATTGATTTCCCCCCACCCGTAGGCATCAGTCCCAAGGTGTCGTGTCCATTCCCAATGCTTTCAATAATATCTTGCTGTATGCCTCGAAAAGCATCGTATCCCCAATACTGTTTTAAAATTTCTTGATAGGTCATGAGTAAAGTAAAAGAAGAGCTAAAAAAAAAGAGCACCCTCTATAAAAAGAGAGAATGCTCTATTACTTAAAAATGTTACTGTACGCTAGGTTTAATATCCTCTATATGAAGCTGAATTTCGCCTCGCTTATGGGTATTCTCCTCGATGGTGTAACAAATATTAAAAGAGCGTTTGGTCTTGATGTAACGTGCTTGCGAACTTTGACCGAAAGCAATCCCATTCATCACATTGTTTGACTCATTGTCTACAAGCTCCAATTTAATATGCTCCTGTTCACGTCCCACCACTTTACTGGTGCCATAATCATACACCTGATTGGTACAGAATATAGGCTTCCTATTATCGGGTCCATAAGGATTAAACTTCTTCAAATCGGCATAAAACTTAGAGGTAATCTCTTTAAAAGGGATTACCGCATCAATATCGATGACAGCATGCGTCTGTTCGGGCAATATATGCTCCGTGACAAATGCTTCAAATCGTTCCGTAAAGAGAGGTACATTGTGGGCCTTCATAGAGAGACCAGCGGCATAGGTATGTCCACCAAAATTCTCTAACAAATCACGGCAGTGTTCAATCGCTTTGTAGACATCAAATCCAGAGACTGAGCGGGCCGATCCTGTGGCCAAATCGTCTGTTCGAGTCAACACCACGGCTGGACGGTAGTAAACCTCCGTAAGCCTTGAGGCCACAATTCCAATCACCCCCTTGTGCCAATCTTCGTTAAACAAAACAATAGAGCGTCTATCAGATAGCCCCTCCAATTGATCGACAATTTGGTTGGCCTCTTCGGTCATTGATTTATCTAGATCCTTGCGTGTTTCATTGTATTGATTAATCTGATTGGCCTTATCAATAGCCACTCCATAATCTTTCTCCACCAATAACTCCACCGCCTCTTTTCCACTCTGTATACGTCCCGATGCATTGATACGTGGCCCAATCTTGAAAACGATATCGCCTACCGTTATCTCCTTATCGGCCAATCCGCAGATATCAATAATCGATTGCAGTCCCACACTCGGATTGGCATTAAGCTGCTTCAATCCATGGTAGGTCAAGATTCGATTCTCGCCCATAATAGGTACAATATCGGAGGCCACACTCACTGCTACCAAATCGAGTAAAGGGGTGAGTTTCTGAAAATCAATACCATTACTTTGCGCAAAAGCCTGCATAAACTTAAACCCTACTCCGCACCCTGATAGGTGCTCATAAGGATAGGTAGAATCCTTTTGCTTTGCATTCAAAATAGCAACTGCTGGTGGAAGTACCTCATCGGGTACGTGGTGGTCGCAGATAATAAAATCAATTCCCTTCTCTTTGGCATAGGCTATCTCATCCACAGCCTTAATACCACAATCAAGTACTATGATAAGCTTCACCCCCATTTCGCAGGCACTATCTATCCCCTTTATTGATACACCATACCCCTCGTCATAGCGATCGGGAATGTAATAATCCACATTGGAGTAGAATTGCTGAATGAATTTATAGACCAAGGCTACCGCCGTTGTTCCATCCACATCATAGTCGCCATAAACCAAAATCCGCTCTTTGTTAACCAATGCCTGATTCAGTCGCTTTACAGCTTTCTCCATATCCTTCATCAAAAAAGGATCGTGCAGGTCGTTCAGTTTGGGACGGAAAAACCTTCTAGCCTCATCTGCCGATGTGATGCCGCGATCCAACAACAGCTCTCCCAAGATGGGGCTAATTGTCAGCTCCTGAGCGAGCGCTTTGGCAGCATCTCGCTTTTGAGCATTAGGCGGTGTATAGTTCCAATTGTAAATCATTATATTGTATTTTTTTCTTTCGCGTTAATCGTAGAGCACAAAATGGATGAGAGAAAGATTGCGAAGAATCGTAGCAAATGCTTTACTCTGTTTCTGATTTGAATCCTCAGAAAGAATCAAGAAGATGGAAATCTCTGCACTCTAATTGTTTAATCGGTAAAGGTAGAAAAAAAGAGCTAAAAAAACCGCTTACCCTGCATATATTTTGCAGAATAAGCGGTTGAAATAGTGGAGCTAGCTACCTCTATTTAATACCTAGTTTTTTAGCGATTGCTTTAGGAAGTGCATCCTTGTGCAATACAATGTTCATCGTCTTGTAACGCACAAAAGCTTTTGACGCATACCAAATACCTTCGTATTTACCTATTTTACCCCATGAGTTTTTCACCATGTAGTACTCGTTTCCATCTTGATCTTTGGCTGTACCATAAATTTGCATACCGTGATCGTCTGTAGTTTCCCAGTTATCGTAAGCCTCTTGACGATCTTCTTGTGTCACCCATCTTTGTGGTTGTGGCTTGCTGTTTAACTGTTTCTCTTCGGGTTTCATTTTCAACCAGTGTGCCATATCCGACCCACTTAGCTCTTGCACCTTCAAATCATCTGGAAGTACCGCAATACCATCGCGTGTAAAACCAGCCTCACTAACATCCGATCCCCAAGCAATGGTGTAACCTGTAGCAATGGCATTGTCAAACACCTCCATCAACTCGTCGATAGGCAAGTTGTATGATTGTGCCCAGCGCCAGTTGTCTTGAATTTCTAATACAAATTGCGAATAGAATGGGTGGTGTGTGTACGAAGTCAATGATACATAATCGTCTGGATTCAACCCTGTAGAGGCCATAAAGCTTTGTGGAGTGTAGCTCTTACCTTGGTACGTAAAGTTTTCGGGGGCCTTACCCAAGTAAAGTTCGTGCACCGCTTTTACCGCCTCTTTCCACATGGGTGTACGCTGTGGTGTAGATTGAAGTTTTTTCAATTTACCCGTAGCAATACTAGCCACCATAGCATCTGTCAAAGCAGATAGTTCGCTGTGGTTACTCAAGCTATCGCCATACATTACCCCTGGAGCCATCATCTCTTCGGGCACCAAGCCATTGTGTTTCATTACGTGAAGCACATCATAGAATGATCCTCCTTGCGAAAAAGAGACATCGCCATGTGTACGAACCGCTTTATCGGCTCTATCTAAATAGGTATTGTAAGCAATAAACATTTCAGACAGGTCGTAGGTACCCTTACCCATACGAATCAACTCTGATTCGATCATAGCTAGTCCTGAGTAAGACCAACAAGTACCTGCTCTGTTTTGGTTTTTAATAGAGCTAATAGGAAGTTCTTTTACCGTAGTAAAAACAAAGCCCTCTTCTTTTGCCTCTTCGGCTGGTGTAGTCTGCGCAGAAAGGCTCATCGCAAAGAGACCCAATGCAGCTACAAATGTAAATCTTTTCATAAGTAGTTATTTATATCTGTTTTTAAAATTATTCTTTACGCTTCATTCATCGCTTTATGCTTCGTTCATGATGCTCTCCACCTCATCGATGGTAATGGGGATGTGCTTTTCGCCCGTAAAGCGTGAGCCCGTAGCAGTGATGAGAATATCATCTTCCAAACGCACCCCACCAAAATCTTTAAAGCTTTCGATAGCTTCGTAATTCAAGAAGTCGGTATGCAATCCTTCGGCTCTCCACTTGTCAATCAATGCTGGGATAAAGTAACATCCAGGCTCGCCTGTAATCACAAAGCCCTCTTCCAAACGGCGACCCATGCGCAAGGCAGATAGACCAAACTGGCTAGAAGGACGCACCTCGTCATCATAGCCTACGTAAATTTGGCCCAAATCTTCCATATCGTGTACATCAAGTCCCAACATGTGACCCAATCCGTGTGGCATAAAGAGCGCATGTGCACCCGCTGCTACCGCTTCGTCTACATTGCCTTTCATCAATCCCAGCCCTTGCAACCCTTGTGCTAGCACCTTACACGTCTCTAGGTGAACCTCCTTGTAGGTAATACCCGGACGCGAAAGTTCCAACGCTCTAGCGTGACAAGCCAACACCACATTGTACACATCTTTCTGACGGTTGTTAAACTTACCTCCTACCGGAATGGTACGTGTATGATCAGAACAATAAGTGCTCAATGCCTCGGCACCACAATCAGTCAACATCATACGTCCTACTTGCAGCGTATGGCTATGGTCGTGGTTATGCAGTGTCTGCCCATTCTGCGTCAAGATAGTAGGAAACGAGTTCATGCTACCATACGAACTGGCTATACCATCTAGTACCCCCGCTATATATTGTTCGCTCACACCAGGTTTACACAAACGCATCGCTGTGGTATGCATCTCGTAGCCGATGTTGCAGGCCAAATCAATTTGAGCAATCTCACACGCCTCTTTGACCGAGCGAAGTGCAACAACCGCCTTGATTAGTTCAACCGAAGCATACGATTTGACAACAGCTGCACGGATGCCCGTTAACTCCTCTAACCAAATCATGTTTTCATGACGATAAGGAGGCAAGAAATGTACTTTACGCCCCTGCTTAATGGCCTTAGCTACCACCTCATTCAACTGACTCAAAGGAGCTGTATGTTCAACACCCACCTGCATGGCCAACTCTTTTACACTAGGCTGCGGACCCATCCAGATAATATCGTCTACATCGACATCATTTCCAAAGAAGTAATCTTGGCCTGCCTCTACATCGAGTACCGCTGCATAACCTGGGTGCGAATGACCCATGAAATAGAGAAAACTACTATCTTGGCGATATTTATAGGTATTGTGGGGATAGTTAGAAGGCGATTCGTGATTGCCTAACAACAAAATGATACCATTTTCTACCTTATCTCTTAAAGCCTTGCGGCGACCTGTATAAATTGCTGATTCAAACATATGTGCGAGTTTTACATGTTTATTTAAAGTACCTTGTTTTGCAAATGTACAAATTTAATTTCTAAAAGATTGGAAATTACCAATTGAAAAGATAATTTTGCAAGAACCATTAAACAAAATTAAACCCTTTATAATCGATGAATCTAGATCAACAAACAGGATTGGTATTAGAAGGTGGAGGCATGCGAGGTGTCTTCACTTGCGGTGTGTTGGACTACTTTATGGATCATAACATCTGGTTTCCTTATACAGTTGGCGTATCGGCAGGTGCCTGCAATGGACTCTCCTACATGTCGCGCCAACGCGGAAGAGCCAAGTTAAGCAACATCGATTTACTCGACAAGTACCACTACATAGGCTTTAAACAGCTTTGGCGCACACGCAGCATCATCGACCAAGAGCTACTCTTTACACACTTTCCCGAATCTATTTTACCCTACGATTACGAAACCTATAGCAAAAACGAAGGGCGCTTTGAGATGGTCACTACCCACTGCCTAACAGGGCGCTCCTGTTACCTAGAAGAGAAAAGTGATAAAAAACGAATCATTGACATTGCCCGTGCCTCGAGCAGTCTACCCTACGTATGCCCTGTAGCCTATGTAGATGGAGCACCCATGCTTGATGGAGGCATCATTGATTCCATCCCTATCCTCCGAGCGATAGACCAAGGCTATACCCAAAACATTGTTGTACTGACCCGTCACAAAGGATACCGCAAAAGTGAACAAGACATTAAAGTACCCGCCTTTATCTACAAAGAGTATCCACGCCTGCGAGTGGTACTAAGCAAGCGCTGCAAAGCCTATAACCAACAACTCGAATTGGTAGAACAATTAGAGGCTGAGGGAAAAGTTAGAGTCATCCGCCCCCAAAGCCCTGTAGAGGTAACCCGTGTAGAGACCAATGTAAAAAAACTGACCACCCTTTACCAAGAGGGGTATCGCTGTGCCAAAGAGCTATTCGAAGCAATAAAAGTCAGTGCACACACAGAGTAAAGAATTAAGATAAGAAAGAGCTAAAAGTTTAAAAAAGCAGATTATCTTTGTGACCCAAAGTAAAAAACGATGAAATATTTAGGTGAATTCATAGCTCTTTCCGTTGCCTTTTCATGGACCATTACCGCACTCTACTCAGAGGTAGCCAGCAAACGTTTAGGAACCCTCCAACTCAATGTAATACGGATGGTTCTCTCTCTAGCAATGTTAAGCGGCACACTCTTTTGGTTTACAGGTACCCCCTATCCACTTTATACGGACGAGAAGGTATGGTTTTGGCTCTCCCTCTCAGGATTTGTAGGATACGTTCTAGGCGATTTCTGCCTCTTTAATGCCTACGTGCTCATTGGTTCCCGCTTTGGACAACTCTTCATGACCCTCGCTCCCCCAGCTGCTGCCCTCTCTGCTTGGTTTGTTTTAGGCGAAAGCCTCTCTATCCAAGCATTAGCTGGCATGGTGGTAACACTACTCGGAATCTCGCTTTCAGTACTAGGCAAAGGCGAAAAACAAAAAATCGGTTTACAACTCCCCCTCAAAGGGGTACTCTATGGAGTAGGTGCTGGAATAGGACAAGGGGTAGGACTTGTTTTAAGTAAGGTAGGAATGAATCACTATGAAGCCATCCTCCCCAACAACATGGAGTGTGTAAGCGAGATGCTTCCCTTTGCCTCCACCTATATTCGGGCCATCATGGGAATGATAGGTTTCACACTCATGATGGGAATGCGCAAGAAATTCTCTACCCTCATACCAGCCATAAAAGATGCAAAAGGGATGAAAGCCGCTCTACTGGCCACACTCTTTGGCCCCTTTATCGGTGTTTCCCTCTCCTTAATGGCTATTCAGCATACCGAAGCTGGCATTGCCTCCACCCTTATGGCACTCACCCCTATCCTCATTTTATGGCCAGCCCACCTCTATTTTAAACAAAAAGTAACAATTAAAGAGATTATTGGAGCCTGTATCAGTGTAATTGGTGCTTCACTTTTTTTCATCTAAAAAAAAGTTGGCCTAAGTTTAAAAAATGTGTTACAACTCTGAATAATCTTAATGAAAAAAAATATTATTCAGAGATTCGATTGAATCATTCTAAAAAAAAAATACCTTTGCCTCATCACTCCTTATACTTAAGAGTTACCAAGTGTGGTATTTTCTCATTAGCAACTAGATGGCTTCGAGTTTACAGCTACCCACTTAGTGTTTGTTACAAACTTACCTATTGGAGTAAAACTGAAAAAACATGTTTATGAAAAGAATTTTTTTCTCACTCTGTTTCGCTGCCCTATTAACTACGGGGTTTGCACAAGAGACAACCACAAATTACAAAGAAAAACAAAACTACAAAGATTGGAGTAAAATAGCCCCCAAATTTGAAGATGACTTCTTTCAAACAGACGAAGCCAAACGCATTGGCGACAATGTATTGCTCTACCAACAAACCACGGGTGGATGGCCCAAAAACATCTTCATGGCAGCCGAACTAAACGAAGCAGAGTATCAAGAAGCATTAGCTAGAAAAAACAAAGTCAACGAAAGTACCATTGACAACAACGCTACTACCACCGAAATGGAGTACCTAGCACGTCTTTTCCTTGCTACAGGCGAAGAGAAATACAAAGAAGCGGTAGTCAAAGGATTAAACTACCTAATCGAATCACAATACGACAATGGCGGTTTTCCCCAATTCTACCCACGCCCCAAAGGCTACTACACACAAATTACCTACAACGACAATGCCATGACACGTGTGATGGAAGTATTGCAAGAGGTATACAGTGGAAAAGGGCCTTACACCTTCCTGGCTGAAGCGGACAAAGATCGCGCCAAAGCCTCTTTCGATAAAGGAGTGGAGTGCATCCTTGCTACCCAAGTACGCCAAAAGGGCAAACTCACCGTGTGGTGTGCACAGCACGACAAGGAGACCCTCGAACCTTGTAAAGCACGCGCCTATGAACTTCCTTCATTAAGCGGGCAAGAGTCAGACAATATCGTGATTCTACTCATGACCATACCTAACCCCTCGGAACAGGTTATCAATGCCATTGAAAGTGCAGTAGAGTGGTTCAAAGAGAACCAAATAGATGGCCTAGCAAAAGAGTACTTCACCAACGAAGAGGGTAAAAAAGATTACCGCATGGTGGCATCCGATGATTGCCCCCCACTCTGGGCACGCTTTTGCGAACTAGATGACAACCGCCCCTTCTTTAGCGATCGTGATGGAGTAAAAAAATATGATTTAGCCGAAATTGGGTATGAAAGAAGAAATGGCTATAGCTGGTACAACAGCGATGGACTCAAAGTATTCAAGAAGTATGCACAGTGGAAAAAAAAGAATAAACGATAAGCTGCTCAAAGCTGCTAGGAATCATTAAAAAAGAGACCAATTTCAATTACCTGATTTTTGGTTTCAGTCACCACAAGTAACTAAAAATAAGCCTATTTGGCTGAAAGCAAAGATTCTAAACAGCATAGGTAACAGAGGTCGTTATTCCACAAAGAGAAGCAAGCGTTGCCAACCTACAAACGACCTAGAGTTTTTAATTAAACACAAGGAGAAGAGAAACCACTTATTGGTTCACTCTAACCGAGCCACCTAGGTGGCGCGGGTGTGCCACCTAGGTGGCTCGGTTAGAAAGAGCAAATGCTCCACTACTCCAAAGCAATAAAGTAGCCTCTTCTAGTTGCTTAGAAGAGGCTACTTTATTGCTTTGGGGCATCCGTTTATTTCGGAGCATCCGCTTGTAAAACAAAAATACTTTCAGCCAAAAAGCCTGTTTAACAATCAATTAAACCAACTGAAACCAAAAAAGAGGTAACTAAAATTGGTTCTTTTCAGGCTGTTGCCTATAGCATTTTGTTGAGCATCGAATTTTGTACACCCTGCTTGTTATACAGAGAGAGAAGAGGTTACTTCTTGGCATACCGTGCATCAAACATTGTATAAAGCTCTTCCAAGCTGGTGTAACAAAGTATACCATAATAATCGCACGTAATCCATACATTATCATACCGGTAATAGCCATTTTCACACACTACATACATCTTTTTAGATTGCATAAAGAGATCCATTTCGAGTAGTGAGATAGGGCTCTTGCTGCTTCCTATAATGTACATCACAATCACATCGGCCTGCTCTAAGTGTACCAACTCCCAACGTACTTGGTACTCAAAATCCTCGGCAGTACCATCTAGTCCCTTTGCTCTACGCGGATTAAAGAAAAGAAACTGACCGTTGTACCTCTTCTGCAAATTGAGCCGACATGGCCGCTTGCCAATCAATACTCTTTCCCATATCGATGGTCCCTGCTAGAAAAATTTCTATTGGATTAAAATCGGCAGGCAGTGCCACCTCCTCTTTGGGCTTCTGTAGAATGACGATAGCCTGTGCAGCCAACTGCTGCAAGCTGAGTAACGCCATGGCTAGGCATAGTAGTTTTTTCTTGATACGCAGGTAAAATATAGTATAGTTATCAAATTGCAAGGTAGAAAGTACGATATTTCTGAACAAACAATACCATGTAAACACCTAAAAAAGAGCATCGATTTCAAACATTTATTGACATTAATATTTACCTTTGCCTTTAACATTAAGCTATTATATAATATTCACTGCAAGAAACGCCATGCAGATGCATATAAAATTACAAAACCATTCATTCTATTGAATATATGTCAATATGGAGTAGACTCATAGAAATCACCAAAACAAAGGATAAAAAAGAAGTTAGCAGTAATAAAGTTGCATCTCTACCCTTAAATCCCACAAACTATGCCATAGTAGATATTGAGATCGGGATAAATGATCATAAAATTCATGATATAGGTGCGCTTCGCTATGATGGAGCAATCTATCACAAAACCTCAAAAGAAGAGCTGTTTACTTTTCTACGTGATACAGACTACCTCTGTGGCCACAATATAATTCATCACGATGCCAAATATCTATTTACTAACCAAACAAGCCATTGGACTTTAGTTGATACACTCTATATCTCGCCTTTATTATTCCCAGAACGTCCGTACCACAGACTTGTGAAAGATGATAAATTAATAAGCGATGAGAAAAACAACCCAGTAAACGATTGTATAAAAGCAAAAGCATTACTACTAGACGAAATAGCACGCTGGCACTCATGGTCTGATGAAAAGTGCAAACTATTTGCATCACTTCTGAAAGATCAAAAAGAGTTCGTGGGATTTCTCAGCATGGTAGATGCAGAGTGCCTTAGCAAAGGAGTAGCTGAACTTATAAAAAAACTTTACGCAGGAAAAATCTGCCAACATGCCCATATTACTCCATTCATCGAACAACATCCCTGTGGATTGGCCTATGCATTGGCGCTAATTGATGCTACCGACTATCATTCTATCACCCCTAGATGGGTACTGTACAATTATCCAGAGGTAGAATATATTGTAAAAAAACTACGCCACACCAGTTGTGAAGAAGGGTGTGAGTACTGTCACACCCAATTGGATGTACTTTATAACTTAAAAAAGTTCTTTGGATATAAACAATTCCGTACCTACGAGGGCGAACCATTGCAAGAACAAGCAGCTCAGGCTGCAGTAAAAGGTAAATCGCTGCTAGCCATATTCCCTACAGGTGGTGGTAAATCTCTTACCTTCCAGTTACCAGCACTTATGGCAGGAGACTCTCTACATGGACTTACGGTTGTAATTTCACCTTTGCAATCGCTCATGAAAGACCAGGTAGACAATCTAGTAGAGAGAGGTATTACCGATGCTGTAAGCATTAATGGCATGTTAGACCCCATTAATAGAGCTCTAGCTATACAAAGAGTGCAAGAGGGAGAAGCCTCAATCTTATATATCTCGCCTGAAATGCTTCGCTCAAAAACAATCGAAAGAATATTAATGGCACGTCACATTGTACGGTTTGTGATAGACGAAGCACATTGCTTCTCTTCATGGGGGCAAGATTTTAGAGTTGACTACCTCTACATAGGTAAATTCATTCACAAATACCAACAAAAGAAAAAGTGTAAGGATCCAATACCAGTATCCTGCTTTACGGCTACAGCGAAACAGAAAGTAGTACAAGATATCTGCGACTATTTCAGACAAACACTGAATGTAGAATTGGAGTTATTTGCATCAACAGCCTCAAGAACAAACCTACACTATTCAGTTATACATGCCGATAATGACCACGATAAATATATCAAACTAAGAGAGCTTGTAGCTGAATCAAATTGCCCAACAATTGTTTATGTATCGCGTACTAAACGAACCAAAGAGTTGGCAGTCAAATTAAGTCAGGATGGTTATAAAGCACTCGCTTTCAATGGAAAGATGGAAGCTGACGAAAAAATTTCTAACCAAGAGGCATTTATGAATGACCAGGTACACATCATCGTAGCAACCTCGGCATTTGGGATGGGAGTCGATAAAAAAGATGTGGGTCTTGTAATACATTATGATATTTCTGATTCGCTAGAAAATTATGTGCAAGAGGCAGGAAGAGCTGGACGTGATTCAAGCCTCAGCGCGCGCTGTTATGTACTTTACAGTGACGATGATTTAGATAAGCACTTCATCCTATTAAATCAGACCAAACTAAGTATAAGCGAAATACAACAGGTATGGAAAGCTATAAAGGAGCTGACTAGACAACGCAAGAAGGTAAACTGCTCGGCACTGGAGATTGCCCGACAAGCAGGATGGGACGATTCGGTCTTTGATATTGAAACTCGTGTGCGAACAGCACTAGCAGCCTTGGAACAGAGCGGATATGTAACAAGAGGCAATAATGTACCTCATGTATATGCCACAGGTATCACGGTAAAAAACATGGATGAAGCAAGAAATCGTATAACAGCATCCCTACTCTTTGGCAGTGACGAAATAGAGAAAGGAGTTCGAATCATCAAATCATTACTATCCCAAAGACAGATAAGCAAAGCACAAGATTCAGAAGCAGAGTCACGAGTTGATTATCTAGCAGACATCTTGGGACTAAGCAAAAGAGAAGTGATATCTGTAGTAGAACGGATGCGACAGGAAGGTATATTGGCAGATAGCAAAGATATATCTGCCTATCTCTTGGATGCAGGCGACTCGGAACGAAAATCACTACTACTACTGGAGCGTTTTGCTAAACTTGAACAATACATTGTTACGCACATCCCTAATGAAGCGTTACAAATATCATGCAAACAGCTGAATGAAAACGCAGTAAATGATGGAGTTAACACATCTAAAGAAAAAGATATTCGAACCATACTCTATTTTCTGACCATCAAGGGTTATATCCATAAAAAAGAGGATGCAGTTCACAATATAGAGATAACTCGCCAGACAGACCTAGCCACCACTACCAAGCGTTTTGAAAAACGAATAGAAATAAGTCGTTTCACCATAGAGTGGCTATACAAGTTGGCTGCAGAGATGGGAAAAGAAACCTTACCAAACAAAGCCATTCAATTCTCGGTAGTCGAACTGCTAACCAGAATAAAGTCAGGATCTCAATCCCTTTTTGGGACTCTCAATAACATTCAACTCGAGGAGGTGGAAGAGTCGCTTCTCTACTTATCAAAAATTGGTGCATTAAAACTCGAAGGCGGCTTTCTAGTTCTTTATAATGCGATGAACATTGAAAGAATCAAGGACAACAAGACGAGATACAAACAGGATGATTACCGCATGCTCAACGAATTTTACAAGCAGAAAATTCAGCAAGTACATATTGTAGGCGAATATGCCAATTTAATGGTAAAGGATTATAATGCAGCCTTGCAGTATGTTCAGGATTACTTTCAGATGGATTATAAAAAGTTTGTATCAAAGTACTTCAAAGGAGATAGAGTAAGTGAAATTCAACGTAATTTAACACCGCAAAAATACAAACAATTATTCGGGCAATTATCTAAATGCCAAATGGAAATTATTGCTGATAAAGAGTCGCGCTGCATTGTCGTTGCAGCAGGTCCTGGGAGTGGAAAGACACGCGTATTGGTCCACAAACTAGCCTCAATTTTGCTACTTGAGGATGTAAAGCACGAACAACTTCTGATGCTAACATTTTCAAGATCGGCTGCCACCGAATTCAAAAAGAGACTCATGGAGCTTATAGGAAATGCGGCACATTTTGTTGAAATAAAAACATTCCACTCCTATTGTTTTGATCTTTTGGGACGGATAGGAAATCTTGAAGAGGCAAAAAATGTTGTTGCAAAAGCAGCCGAGATGATTGGCCAAGGAGAGGTAGAACCAACTAGAATTGGGAAGACGGTGCTAGTGATAGACGAAGCCCAAGATATGGGAGTCGAAGAGTATGCATTGATAAAGGCACTGATGGCTAACAACGAAGAGATGCGTGTAATAGCAGTGGGAGATGATGACCAAAATATTTATGAATTCCGTGGTTCCAATTCCGATTATATGTACCAGCTGGCACAAGAGAGCGGAAGCAAATTTATGGAGATGACCGAGAATTACCGCAGTGCACACCAACCGGTTTGTTTTGCTAACGAATTCTTGAAAGCCATTGATAATAGGATAAAAAGCAAACCTATTATCTCCATGAGGAAAGAAGAGGGATGGGTCGAGGTAATACATCATCAATCAAGATACATGTATGAACCACTCATCCAGAAACTGCTGCTTACTAGAAGAAAAGGGAGTGCCTGCCTGCTCACTCAAACAAATGAAGAGGCTGTTATCCTAATGGCTCTCTTGCGTAAACATAGCATCAAGAGCAAATTAATACAATCAATGGATGGCTTACGATTCTGGAACATGGCCGAAATGAGGTATTTCTTGAAGTATATAAACAAACGAATTAAATCGCCATTAATTACAGAAGAAGTATGGGAGGAAGCCAAACAAGCCACCTTTTCAACTTACGATAGGAGTGTAAGTTTAATGTATGTGAAGCAATGTGTTGAGCAATTTGAGCAAACCAATAAAACCAAATACTTCAATGATTTCAAAGAGTTTGTATTCGAGTCATCGGTGGAAGATTTCTGTGATACCTCAGGAATAGATGTGGTGGTATCGACTATCCACAAAGCCAAAGGTAGGGAGTTTGACGATGTCTATATGCTCATAACCAATAATTATTCAATAGATACTCACTTAATGCGCCGGTATTATGTGGGGATCACTCGTGCTAAAAATAGATTGTTTATACATACGAATGGTAGTTGTTTTCAACACTTAAGTGTGAACTGCAAAAAACGCTCCATATCCAGCCAGCCAAAACGGGCATACCCAGCCACTTTTGAGGTTGGTTGCTGCCACGGCAGCAGTTAATGATACAAAGTTATTTATTTTTTCTACGTGACTCTCCTTTTAGGTCAAAACG
>JBOFFJ010000162.1:0-45516 GCA_051648565.1 Phocaeicola sp.
ACCATGCTTCACAAACCAAAACGAATAGAACACAGCTGTAAAAATTAGCAGCTATAACAAATAAAAAGAGAGATAGTAGAGATTCTAATTGAGTTGCTTGGAAAGGTACTAAAGAAATTGGGTGTCGACCTTAGTGGTCCGTTCTGCCCACTCCAGTCAGCAGTGCTGCCCACTAAGGTGGGCAGCACTGCTGACTGGAGTGGGCAATGAAAAATGAGAGTACAAGTAACAGAAAAATCACTCATTACAACTTTAGCAAAGAAAAAGGAAGATTAAACAGAGAGAGAGAGTCAACGCTAGTTAGTCAGGATACACAAGCAGCAAAGGATAGGTGAAACTGAACTAAGCTTGACCAACCTACAACCAAAGAAGATACAAGGCAGTGGTATTCTTCTACATATGGGGAAGCTTCAAGCCAAGCTTGACCAACCTACAACCAAAGAAGATACAAGGCATTTTAATGCTGCCATAATGAAATTCAGCAAATACCTCCCTCAACGAGTCCCAACAAAAAAGAGTTACCACTCCTTCAACTACTACCAACCTAAAAGGGAGACCTTACTATTGATCATATCAACAAAAAGAAACACCATCCTTCACACCAAAACCCAACAATCACAACCACACACCACCGAAGCAATCTTACAGCAGTAAAAAAAATATCCAAGCACCACAGGCACTTAAAGAAATAAGATAAAACTCTAGCTTATTTAAATAAGCTCAGCTAAACAATTTGATCAACCACTAGTAAAACTTTAAGTGTGCCACCTAGGTGGCACACTTAAAAAAAAGAAGACAAAGTAAACCAAAATGCCACCCCTTTACAACACACCCCTCATACATATTCATCTTATAAGAGAAAGAATGGATTAACAAAATTCCAAGCCAGTAGAGAGACACAATAAATACACCCTTTCTTTTTAAGCTTGCAAAACTATACACTTAAGCTATGTTACACTTACCAGAACTAGCACTCCAACTCCTTACCATTGGAACCCTTTCCAAGCAGATAAAATAGAGTAAAAAAAGCATGGGAAAAGAACAAAAAAAAACCTACTATTTTGTTTGAGTCATTATTTTACTTGATCCCGCGTTTGGAACTTACGAACTAAGTAAAATAATAGGTTGGCGAAAGAGTATGACAACACCCTCCTATTCTTGCGAAACTATATGCCTAAGGAGGGGTACGCTCATCGGGACTGGCGCTACAGCCCCTTGTCGCTAAGGCGCTCCCCAGGCGGAGAGAGTGGACCGAAAAAGAGTGGAGCAGAAATCGGAAAACAAGCTATTATTTTGCTTAAGCCCAACCTTTGCAGGTGAGCCTAGGTGAACCTTATTTTACTTAAGTCTATATAATCCCCCATACGCTTTCTGATCAGAGAGAATAGCGCGAACCAAAAAAAAACTCTCTGTTACCAAAGTAACAGAGAGCTTTAAAAGGGTGAATGATGGGTTTCGAACCCACGACCTTCGGAACCACAATCCGACGCTCTAACCAACTGAGCTACAATCACCATGTCTGCATTATTTTCGAATGCGATGCAAAGGTAGTGCTTTTTTTTATACTTGCAAATAGTACACCCCTTTTTTTTCATTTTTCTTCAAAAAAAAGTCTCCACAAGCCCCATTTTACCCCATTTTACCTGGCTAGAGCTGTGAAGCACCTCTTTTTAGAACAATTAAAGTTACGAATAAATAGACTTCTTCCCAGCAAGAAGCGTGTTCTTCATTAACGAAACAATAGTCATAGGCCCTACACCACCAGGCACAGGAGTAATATAAGCACATTTAGGAGCAACCTCTTCAAAAGCCACATCACCTGTCAATTTAAAACCCGACTTTTTGGTCGAATCAACAACACGCGTAGTACCTACATCAATCACTACAGCCCCCTCTTTGACCATTTCGGCTTTCACAAAGTTAGGCTGTCCCAATGCCGCAATAATAATATCGGCCTCTTGACACTCCTTAATCAAATCGCGGCTACGACTGTGACATACGGTAACAGTTGCATCACCTGGATAACCCTTCTGCATTAATAAGCTAGCCATAGGCTTACCCACAATATTGCTTCTACCCAATACCACACACTTCTTACCTTGCGTCTTGATATTATAACGCTTCAGCAGCTCCATAATGCCATTGGGAGTAGCCGAGACATAACAAGGCAAACCAATAGACATACGACCCACATTGATAGGATGAAACCCATCCACATCTTTACGGTAATCGATTGTTTCAATGACCTTCTGCTCTGAAATATGTTTAGGCAAGGGAAGCTGCACGATAAATCCATCGACACGACTATCCTTATTTAACTCCTCCACTTTAGCCAATAACTCTGCCTCTGTCACATCAGATTCATAACGAATAAGGCTTGATTCAAACCCACATGCTTCGCATGCTTTAACTTTGGCAGCTACATAGGTCTCACTTCCACCATCATGACCTACCAATATGGCCGCCAGGTGAGGACGCTTCTCTCCGCGTGCAATCATTTCAGCCACTTCGGCTGCTATTTCCAGTTTTACCTGATCTGAAATTAATTTACCGTCAATCAGTTGCATAGATTTTCTTCTTTAAGGGTTCTTTGTCTTACTATTTTAGGTACAAAAAAGGAGGAAGTTACACACCTCCTCCTCTCTTATCTATTATTACATTATCTCTTTAGCTTAGGCATCATTTTGCCCATCTTACTACTAGAGGTAACCATTTTCATCATCTTGCGGGTTTGCTCAAACTGTTTCAACAAACGATTTACATCTTGAACAGTCGTTCCACTACCCTTGGCAATACGTGTACGGCGTGTACCGTTTAGTATCTCTGGATTGGTACGCTCAGCTGGTGTCATAGAATAAATAATAGCCTCAATACTTTTGAAAGCATTATCATCAATATCCACATCCTTAATCGCCTTACCTACACCTGGAATCATGGCAGCTAGATCTTTCAAGTTACCCATCTTCTTGATTTGGTGAATTTGCGACAAGAAGTCATTAAAGTCAAATTGATTCTTTTGAATCTTCTTTTGCAAACGCTTTGCCTCTTCCTCGTCATACTGCTCTTGTGCACGCTCTACCAAAGAGACAATGTCACCCATTCCCAGAATACGATCGGCCATACGCGAAGGGTGGAACTGATCAATAGCATCCAACTTTTCGCCTGTACCCACAAACTTAATAGGCTTGTTTACTACAGTACGGATTGAAAGGGCAGCACCACCGCGAGTATCCCCATCTAACTTAGTCAAGACTACCCCATCAAAGTTAAGACGCTCGTTAAACTCACGCGCAGTATTGACAGCATCTTGACCTGTCATAGAATCGACAACAAATAGCGTTTCGGTAGGCTGAATGGCTTTCTTAACCGCTTCAATCTCCTTCATCATCTGCTCGTCAATAGCCAAACGACCTGCTGTATCGACAATCACCAATCCATATCCCTTAGCCTTAGCTTCTTGGATACCATTCAAGGCTATTTGTACCGGATCTTTACTCTCTAATTCGCAGTAAACAGGCACCTCAATCTGCTCACCTAAAACGCGTAACTGCTCAATAGCCGCAGGGCGGTATACATCACACGCTACCAAAAGTGGCTTCAAATTCTTCTTTGCCTTCAACATCTTAGCCAACTTACCCGAGAAGGTAGTTTTACCAGACCCTTGCAAACCCGACATCAAAATAACGGCTGGACGACCCTCTAGATTCACCTCAACTGTTTCGCCTCCCATCAGGGTAGCCAACTCGTCGTGTACAATTTTCACCATCAATTGGCTTGGCTTTACCGCAGTCAGTACATTTTGCCCCAACGCTTTTTCCTTTACTGTATCAGTAAAAGCCTTAGCCACCTTGTAGTTTACGTCGGCATCAAGTAGTGCTCTACGTACATCTTTCAAGGTTTCTGCTACATTGATTTCGGTAATTTTACCCTCCCCTTTCAGGATTTTAAACGACCGTTCCAGTCTGTCACTTAAATTTTCGAACATATATTTATTTTTTTCTTACCTAGTTTAAAGCGCAAAAATAGGAAAAAAGTTCCTTATCTAGCTGGTTTTAGCGCTGCAATTTTCTCTTTTTGAGTAAATAAGGTGGGTTTTCCGCACAAAGAGCAGCAAAGCCAGAAGAGAATTGCGGCAAAAGTAAAGCGAAGGATAAAAAAGCTATCCCTCATCATAACACACTAGTAATGGGAGTATTTGACAGATAAAGAAGGAAGTATAGCAAGTATGCAACCCCAAGGTACTAAGATGCTTCAGCTCCCTCCTACAAATCAAAAACGCCCATCAAACAGAAGGGATAAGAAGAGAGCACTAAAACGAGAAGCAATCCTAAGAAAAAGAGAACCTATACACAAATCGTTTCTAATGAAACAGTATAAAACGAAAAGGAATTACTTTTAAATTAAGAGAATCATGCTTGCAAATCGATTGGCAATCGCTATATTTGCACCCGAAATATAAAAAAAGAAGAAAAATGAAGAAATTCACTTTAGTTAGTGCCTTGTCGCTAATGGTTTCAATTCCAACTTTTGGCGGTGGAATACTAACAAATACCAATCAACATGCTGCATTTTTGCGCATGGTGGCTCGTGGAGCTTCTATCGGTGTAGATGGAGTTTACTCAAACCCCGCTGGTTTGGCTTTTTTGCCTAACGATGGTTTTCACTTATCTTTAACTACACAAAGTGCTTATCAGACACGCAACATTGATGCTAGCTACAACGTCCCTGTACTAACAGGGAGTTCATTAAGTACTCAATCTATAAATAAACACTATGCAGGTACAGCCTCTGCTCCTGTTATACCAAGTTTTCAAGCAGCTTACAAAAAAGGCGATTGGACTTTCTCAGCTGGTTTCGCCATTACTGGAGGCGGTGGAAAAGCCTCGTTCGACGAAGGACTTCCCATGTTTACCTCGCTTGCACAAAGCAGTTTAGGCATGCTTGGCCTTAGCCCCGAAATGTACGATCTAAAATCGGCTATGGACGGAAAACAATATATCTTTGGTCTACAACTAGGAGCTACTTACAAAATTAATGAATGGCTATCTGTTTTTGGTGGCGGCCGCATGAATTATGTAAGCAGCGGTTATGAAGGCTTTCTGCATGCAGACCATACCCAGCTAGGAAGACTAGTTAACCTCCAATTAGATTGTGCCCAAACAGGATGGGGTATCACCCCTATCATTGGCGCCAATGCCAAAGTGGGAAATTTCTTATTGGCAGCTAAATATGAATTTAGATCAAACCTAAATATTGAAAACAAAACAAAGACACTAGAAGCACCAGAAGGTGTCGATGTAAGCGCTTATGCAGATGGTGTAAACACACCACACGACATCCCTGCTTTCCTATCACTGTCGGTAGGCTATAGCATTCTTCCTACCCTACGTGCTACAGTAGAGTACCACCACTTTGACGACAAAAATGCAGGAATGGCAGGTAATAAACAAAATTACCTAACTAAAGGAACCAACGAATACCTAGCAGGTATTGAGTGGGATGCTACCAAGATGTTTACCTTTAGCTGTGGTTACCAAAACACCGATTATGGCTTGAGCGATAATTTCCAAAGTGATACCAGTTTCTATTGCGATTCATACTCTATTGGCCTAGGAGCACAAGTGCGTTTAACAGAGCGATTGAAACTTGATGTAGGTTATTTCTGGACCAACTATGACAACTATACAAAAAATGTAGCTGACTACACTGGCCTTGGAGAAAAACTACCTTCGCTTAACTTAGAAGGAAGCAATATCTACTCACGCACCAACAAAGTATTTGGTATCAGTGCAGAGTACCGTTTCTAATCCAAACAAGATTATCAAGTCAATGACTTAACAAGGTGTATCAAAACACCTAAATATAAAATATATTCCCCTGCTACAGCATGAGTTGTAGCAGGGGAATTCTATAATAAGGCAAATCTTAACGGATGCATTTGCTCTTGCAATCACTTACAAAGTAAAAGCTACGGAAGCACAAGCACATATTCTGTTACAGCCCTAAAGAGATAGGTTCTGCCATCGCCCGTAACAGCCCGATTCTTTCCGGCTGCGAAAGCAAAGGAGTAAATAACCCCATCTTTATCACAAAGGTAACGCTCATCATCATTTAGCAAGTACTCCTTCTTTCCTCTAGCAATGATAGCACTATTTATCTTTGCCACCATCTCTCCTCTAATTTGCTGATTTAACCAACCAGCCTCCTCATACGTAGGAGCTCTCCAGCCACCGATAGTGCTGATGCTACAGCTGGCCAAACACTCATCAATTTCAGAACGATAAATTTCCCACTCATCAATTGAAAGCAAAACAAGATTAGCACCTTTTGAAGTCTGGTTAGAAACATTGACAACAATACAGTCATTCCAAATAGCTCCCACTTCGGGAATTCCAGCTATCTCTATCTCTTCATCATCACCCTCTGGTATATTGGGACCAAAATCAAAATCGACATAAATAGGCTCTCCCCATCCTTCAGCTACAAGACCACCCCCTACTTCAAGCGTACCATCTTGGTAACTACCATGAATAACATAAGGATGATTGGCCTGTGGAAGGACAGAGGTCTGGTAACCATAGCTCTTTATTGCCCCTCCCATCTCTTGTATACTAATTGAGAAAGCCATTTTTTGCCCACTGCAAGGAAATATGTAGTGACTATCACAACTCCAAACACCATCACCCTCATTCTTACAAACCACCTCCGTTAACTCCCCTCCTGCTGAATAATCACCATTCAGTAGCAGCGAGCCATACAATGGTGATAAATAGACAGAGAGGCTACTTACCCCCTCGGCTATACCAGAGAAAGAGGCCTTAAAGGCAGCCACTACATAGTTAAGTGTAATTTCAAGTGAAGCCGACTTATTGGTTAAAGTTACATGAACCCTTCCCATCATAGCAGCCTGAGAGGCTATCCCTTCGGCCATTCTCAAAGCATCAGAAAGAGTAGGTGCATCAGAAAGTAGGTATTCATCTGTTGTACCAGCCAAAGCAATCAGTTGATACCTCCCTAATGGAAGCTCCATCTTTAGAGACTCCGAAGCAGAGGCTACTTCTTGCTTAGAAATGCAATTTCCATCATCCGAAAAGGCATAAATCAACACAGGATAAGGAACTTCAACTGTACCTATCGATCGGGCTGAAACAGAGAGTTGGGCCGTTTCAACAGTTACTACCGGCTCTATCTCTTCAAACTTCTGACAGCTGAATAGCAAGATAGCAAAGCAAACAAGCAGTATGACACTCCTCCATTTTCTAATCTGTTTCTTTTTTACCACTTCCATCAATTACAATATCTGTTGTTGTACCATCTATTACCCAATCTCTAATATCAGCACCAACCAATTGAACCACCCCATTCATAATGGTGATAGCATAAGGATGCAACTTACCTGCTACAAAGCTCTTCTCAGGCAATTGGACATTAATTGAGTACTCATCAGCTCCCTTTTCATACGTAATAAGTAAGTTAACCAGAGCATCTGCACGCTCATAGGAGTTAACTACAAAATAGTACGTTCTATCTAACTCCATACTTTCGGACAAGGCGGCAGCAGTAATGGTAGAATAACCTCCTTCACCTAAAAGAGTAACCCGTTTACCCTCTTCAGCATCGAAAGAGAAAGTAGAGCTAGTAGCTAGGTTTTGACCTGAAAGTTCAATTCCTTTCAATTGAGCACCTGCCAAATCTCCACCTGCTTTAAAGGTGAACTGCACGAGAGAAGAGACATGTTCAAAACTACTATCATCCGTAAAAGAGATTTGAGATCCACTAGTAAATCTACGGTCAGGTATTTGAGCAACCAAAAAGTCACACGTTGAGATATCAGATAATTTCCCAGATTGTTTTGACAAGCTAGGCATAACAATTGCCGCCCGAGCTTTTCGTTCAGAAGAGACAAAAGGGTAATAAGCATAGAAATTATGAGGCGTTTCAGCACTCTCCCAGTAAATGATTGATTCACTACTCCAAGTTGTACCGTTATAAGTCCAACCTACTACATCCTCTTCATCACGATAGAGCCCAATCTGATCTCCATCGACAAAGCTACTAACCATACCCTCCGAAATAGCATAACGTGAAGCTACTGATGGATTCCCTATTTGAGCCTCCAAAGAAAGAATTTCTCTAGCTGAGGAAACAGCATCATCTACAGATTGACAGGCTGTAAAGAAACAGCAAACAAGAACCAAGTGAAATGTTTTTTTCTTCATATTACTTGAATTAAAGGTTATAAAAAAGTCAAATACGCACTGACCATTAAATTTGAAAATAGATTTTAACAGAGCCAATTAGCATTTGAAGAATCTTTCTATTTTGCTTCTAGATACTTTTCTAGATACCTAAGACGGCTGGTATTTTGTTCCAATGAAATGTCAATAAACAAGTGTCAAATTATCAAACAATGCAAATAAAAGAAGAAGAAAAATCGATAAATCTCCCAAAAGAGAGAAAAGATGAATTGATATACATTTAATAAACAAAAAGCTGCAAAAGAGAAAAAAACCTATTTATTAAAAAAAAACAAAATAAAAAGTACCCTCAAACCAAAAAAAGGCTCAAGGGTACTTAATAAATTATTAATAAGAAGTTTAGTAACTTCCCTAAAAAATCTTTATTCCAACAAAGAGAGGGCATATAAATAAACTACCGCAGCAGGTATAGCCAAGATAGCACTATCAAAACGATCGAGTATACCACCATGCCCAGGCAAGATAGTACCCGAATCTTTAATACCTAACTGACGCTTAAAGAGCGACTCAGACAAATCGCCCCAAGTACCCATAACCACTATCGTGATAGCCAATCCTATCCAGGCACCCATTGACAAGAAAGGAAAGAAATGACCCATTATGGCGGCAGCTACCACCGAAAAGAGAGCCCCCCCAATAGAGCCTTCCCAAGATTTCTTAGGAGATATACGCTCAAAAAGACGATGCTTACCAAACAACATTCCCGTGCAATAAGCACCCGTATCATTCACCCAATTAAAGATAAAGATAGAGAGCGGAAGAATTGCGTTGTAATGAGTCTCACCGGTTGTAAAATCTGAATGGAAAGCTAGCACATTCAACAAGGCAAAAGGCAACGCTATGTAAAGTTGTGTCAACATAGCATAAGCCCAATTGTGAATGGGGTTTTCGCGTTTCAAATAGAGCTCACTCACCATCATATAAATAAGAACAAGCAGATAAGGGATAAAGATACCAGTACTCTCAGGGTTTACTCCATGATAAAAGAAACTCAAGAATAAAAACAAAGCACCTGCAGTAGTAGCAGTTGTATTAACATGAACTTGAGCTTGTTTATTGACCAACTGACAAAATTCACGAATGGCCAATAGACTAATCAGAGAGAATAAAAGGGCGAAAGAGAGAGGACCACCTAAAATTGACCCAATCAATAAACCCACAAAAACAAGCCCTGTAATGGCTCTTTGCAAAAAGTTTTTCATAACTATGACGTATGTTATTACCAATAAAAAATCACACTAAACTCTCCACAATTGCATCAGCATGCTGAAGAGTTTAGTGTGATAAATCAATTAATTAGCAGCCGAATCAGCTGTTTCTTCTGCTGAAATAGATTGAGCTACCTCTTCTTCTTTTTCTTCAAGTTGAACTTTGGGTGCTTCGGCCATAATCTCCTCGGAACGTGATGTCCAAGGACGCTTACCAAAAATGCGCTCCATATCTTCTACAAAGATCACCTCTTTTTGAACCAATAGATCGGCCAATTCGTTGTGTCCCTCTTGTTTCTCAAATAAGATATGTTTAGCACGCTCATACTGGCCACTAATCATATTCTTTACCTCCTCATCTATCAACTCGGCAGTACGCTCACTGTATGGTTTATTGAAAGTATACTCATCATTACCATAATAGCAAAGATTAGGAAGTTTATCACTCATCCCCGCATAAGCTATCATACCATACGACTGTTTAGTGACACGCTCTAAATCATTCATAGCGCCGGTAGAGATGCTTCCAGCAAAAAGTTCCTCAGCAGCACGTCCACCCAAAGTCGCACACATTTCGTCCAACATCTGCTCTTTGGTAGTAATTTGTCGCTCTTCGGGTAGATACCAAGCAGCACCCAGCGCTCTACCACGCGGAACAATCGTAACTTTAATCAAAGGGTTAGCATGCTCCAAAAACCAAGAGAGAGTAGCATGACCTGCCTCATGCAAAGCAATGGTGCGCTTCTCTTTGGCAGTCATAATTTTAGTTTTCTTCTCCAAACCACCAATAATTCGATCGACTGCATCTAAGAAATCCTGTTTCTCTACAGCTGTCTTACCGTGACGTGCTGCAATAAGAGCAGCCTCGTTACACACATTGGCAATATCGGCTCCACTAAATCCTGGAGTTTGTCTAGCTAACAACTCTACATCTACCGTAGCACCTAGTTTTAATGGCTTTAAGTGTACCCCAAAGACCTCAATTCGTTCATTCAAGTCGGGAAGATCCACATGAATTTGTCTATCAAAACGACCTGCACGCAATAATGCTTTATCCAATATATCTACACGGTTAGTTGCCGCTAGAATAATAACACCGCTATTCGAACCAAAACCATCCATTTCGGTAAGAAGTTGATTCAACGTATTCTCACGTTCATCATTACCACCACCCATATTGGCATTTTTACCACGGGCACGCCCTACTGCATCAATTTCATCAATAAAAATAATACAAGGCGCTTTCTCTTTGGCTTGACGGAAAAGGTCACGCACACGCGAAGCTCCTACCCCTACAAACATCTCTACAAAGTCAGAACCTGAAAGCGAGAAGAAAGGTACATCAGCCTCGCCAGCTACTGCCTTAGCCAATAATGTTTTACCTGTTCCAGGAGGGCCTACTAGCAGAGCTCCTTTGGGTATTTTACCTCCTAAATCTGTATATTTTTGAGGTTGCTTTAAAAACTCAACAATCTCTTCCACCTCTTGTTTGGCTCCTGCCAAACCTGCTACATCAGAAAAAGTGATTCGTATTCCACTTCCTTTTTCATACACTTGTGCCTTGCTCTTTCCTACATTGAAAGGGTTAGCACCACCAGAACCGCCGCCGCCCATTCTGCGAGTAAGCATAAAAAAGAGCCCTACCAGAAAGAGAATAGGAAGTACATTCAACAAAATAGCACCAAAGTAATCACGCTTCTTGTCGTAACTAACCGTACCTACAAATTTCCCCTCTTCTTCGGCTTTCTCCAAAAATTTATCAACAGTTTCAACAGAACCTACTTCTACAGAGAGTGCAGGACTACGTCCTACCTTAGAAGCATCCTCCTTAAAAACCTCCTTTACAAATTCAGGTTTGATAAACAGCTCTACCGTATTATCATCATAAGCTACCACCTTATCGGCATAACCTTTATTTACTATCTCTTTGAATTCTGTATAAGTGGCATTTTTTCTAACATCACCTTCGCTGTTATTAATCCAGAGAAAAGCCAATGCACCAAATATTAGAATATACAACCAGCTTAAGCTAAAGCGTGGCACACCCATCTTGGGTTTTTTGTTGTTATTGTTATCGCTCATTTACAAGTATATATAGGAGATTAATCCAAGTTAGGTATCTCAATTAATTTTGCATCGGCCCATAGATTTTCTAAGTCATAAAACTCTCTAGGCTCAGGTAAAAAGATATGCACCAGTACATCACTGTAATCTATGGCTACCCATTGTGCATTTTGTAAGCCATCAATAGCTGTAGCTTTCTCACCCGTTTCTTTGCGTACATGCTCTTTAACAGAGTCTACAAGGGCAGCCACCTGTGCAGGCGAATTTCCTTGACAAATAACTAGATAGTTACAAATAGTATCGTCTATCTGAGTCAAATCGGCAATGATAATATCCTTGCCTTTCTTCTCTTGAATGCCTTCTACTATTTTTTGTACTAATACGTTTGTTACATTCATCTTAATTTCGTCTTATCTTCTTTAATTTATTCTTATTTTTTTCTTTATTATGGAAGCACAAATATACTCCCTTTTCTTAGTAAGAACGAAAAAACAGCCTGTTTTCTTGCTCGTTATGTTATTTTAAGCTAGGTAACAAATTCTTACTAGCCAACCTCCAAAAAAAGTTTACTTCAATTCTAGTAAATGAATATACATAAATAACAACAAATGTCATGGTATCGTTACGAGCATGTGTTGTTGTTGTAGTATAAACGAAACACAAAGCTCCTTACTTTGCACATATATTAACAAAGCAACAAATCCCATGAAAAGAATCTTAATTTTCACAAAGACTTTACTAGCTACACTCTTATTTATCCAACCCGTTTGGGCCAATATTAATGGTTCTGTCAAACTAAAAGATGGAATAGAAAAGACAATGAATAATAGCGAAGAGGAGTGGAAATTCTATTCAGTCATCAAAAAGCCTACTACGGAAGAACTAATTAAACATTCAAGTAGTCACAAATTAGGAAAAAAAGCAGCCTATTTATATGATGTATTCAAGGAGGTATATATAACCAAAGAAGAGGTTGTTCCAGGCGACCCTACTTTACGTACTGTAATTCGCAAGCCTGATATATACAATGCAGTACGGAGCATAGAAAAAGAGTTAACTCGAGAAGTGAAAAAAAAGGAGCGTGAGCTAAGCGAAGCACAGCAACAATTTGAAAAAGTTCTAGAAATTTCCTTGGCTGCACTCGAATCAAATGTTCCCTCATTCGAAGCTGCTTTACAAGCAAATAAAAAAAACACCAATGAGCTACTCGCTATATTTCAACGTGCCGAGTTAAAACAGCTATACTAAAATAAGCTATCAAGCCCAAGCATAACTATTTTAGAAAAAACTCATCTATGAATAGTTCGATAGCATTATAATATTACACAGACATTATTTTAAAGACTAATTTATGAATATGAAACAATGCTTGGCACTTGTAGTGACCATGCTATGCTTGTGCGCAAATGCACAAACCCTAAAAGTTACGGGAATAGTCCGTGACAAATCAGATGTAATTATAGGAGCCAGTATTATGGTTAAAGATGGAACTGTAGGTACAGTAACTAACTTAGACGGAGAGTACAGCATCAATGTTTCAACAGATGCGACACTTGTGTTCTCTTTTATAGGATATTCTCCTATTGAAAAAAAAGTAGCTGGACAAAGCAAGATTGATGTTATATTGAGCGATAATATACAATCCATCGACGAAGTGGTAGTCACTGCGATTGGTATCAAACAGCAAAAAAAGAAACTAGGATACACCACACAAGAGGTTAATACAGAAGCTCTAAGTCAGCCAGGAACTGTCAATGTAGGTAATGCACTTTCAGGACAAATTGCAGGTTTAACCGTAAACAATCCTACTGGTATTTTTCAAGCACCTTCATTCTCGCTACGCGGCAAAGCACCCTTAATGGTAATAGATGGCGTACCTTTAGAATCCGATTTATTCGATATTTCACCCGAAAATATAGAGAATATCAATGTACTAAAGGGTACAGCCGCAGCAGCTCTTTATGGATCGAGGGGAAAAGATGGAGCCATTTTAATCACCACCAAAATGGCAAAAACAGAGGGACTAACCGTTTCGGCAGGATTATCAAGCATGGTATCGGCTGGATTTACGGTATTTCCTGAAACACAATCAGAGTTTGGATCAGGCTCTAACGGACAATATGCCTTTTGGGATGGTGCGGATGGTGGAATCTCGGATGGCGATATGACTTGGGGACCACGCTTCGACGGACAAATGATTGCCCAATGGAACAGCCCTATTCGAAATAAAGCAACAGGCGAAACAATTCCTTGGTGGGGAGATGTATCAGGGACAGCATACGATGATCAAGCACTTTACGAACGCGTGCCCATTGCTTGGGAGTCGCATGATAACCTGCGAGACTTCTTAAATACAGGAGTGATAACAAAAGCAACCTTTGCCATCGCCAATAAGAGCAAAAAAGCAAGTTACAATTTCAATGGCGATTTCGCTTCACAAAAAGGGCAAGTACCTAACACAAATGTATATACAGGTGGGCTAAACTTTAACAGCATGTACAACTTGAGTAATGCAGTCACACTTTCGGCCAATTTATCATATAATAAGGTCTATTCTCCCAACTATCCTCGATATGGATATGGACCTAAGAACCACATGTATACTATATTGCTTTGGATGGGTAATGATGTAAATGGCAAAGAACTGGCTCAGCACTACTATCGCCCTGATGCAGAAGGTATTCGTCAAGCTAACTATAACTATGCATGGTATAATAACCCTTATTTTGCAGCCAATGAGCTCACTCAAAAACATGATCGAAACACCATAAATGGACGTGTACGTTTAAACTGGGACATCCTACCTGGATTAACTCTCCAAGGTCGTTTAGCTGGACATATTGAAAATTGCTTCGAGGATATGCAAGTACCCAAGTCATACATGAACTATGGTGATTCACGCAATGGTGATTACAAAACATGGAACACAAGCCAACTAGATGTTAATGCAGATTTACTAGCAACTTATACACGTGCTCTAAATCGTGATTTTGCCTTTACCATTAATGCTGGTAGTTCTTTATACTATCGTCAAATACGCAAAGAGAATCAAGCTACTGATGGATTAATCGTATCACAAGTGTACAATTTAGGAAATAGTTTAAATCCGGTAAAAGCAACCAATTCGCTCAATGAAAAAGCCATTGAAAGTGCATATGCTTCCGTTAATTTAGATTTGTTCAATGCTCTTTTCTTAACCTTTACTGGACGTAATGACTGGTCTTCAACACTCTCTAGAGGTAACAACTCATACTTCTATCCTTCTATTTCAGCAAGTACTTTAGTAAACGAATATGTTAAGATGCCTTCATGGATGGATTACCTAAAGATTAATGGTGCATGGGCCCAAGTTTCAAGTGACCTTGACCCCTATTCTCTTTATGCTACTTATGGCAACAGCACAATCTATGGGAGCACTCCTTCGGTTACTTACCCAAGCTCATTATTGAATGCAAATATTCTTCCTCAAAAAACCACATCGTATGAAGTGGGTCTCTCTTCTTCCTTTCTACGCAACCGCTTGGGATTAGAGTTAACCTACTACCATATGATAGATGAGAATAGTATTATCCAACTTCCCATTTCGGCCTCATCTGGATTCACACAACGCTATGTAAATGGTAATGTATATACCACCAATGGACTAGAGTTCATTCTATCCGCCACTCCTATAAAAAACAGAGATTTCACTTGGAGCTTCTCTACAAACTGGAGTACCAATATTCGTAAACTGAGCGAAATCTATGGTGGGCAAGATAAGTTTGGAAACTACTCAGTGGGTGATCGTGCCGATGCTATCTATGCAACTGAATGGGAAAAGACACCAAACGGAGAGCTCATTTTAGATACCAATACAGGGATGCCTACACGTAGTGCCTTCCAAACAAATATAGGTAATTCCAATTCAGACGTGCGCTTTGGTCTTCAAAACAGCTTTAAAATAAAAGGATTCACTGTAAATGTAGATATAGATGGTGCCATTGGTGGAACCATGATTTCTACCACTATCCAGAAAATGTGGTGGGGGGGTAAACACCCTAACTCAACAATCTATCGCCAGGAGGAGTACGACAATGGCGGCAAAGCAATCTATGTACCTAAAGGAGTCAATATAGTAAGCGGGTCAGTTAGCTACGATGTAAATGGTAATATAGTATCGGACACACGTGTGTACCAAGAGAACCAAACAGCGGTCAATATTCAAACATGGGCGCAAAACTACCCCTATCGTGCTGTAGTAACGACCAACGAAGACAAACTCTTTGCAAACACCTTTAGCCGCTCTTTCTTGAAGCTTAGACGCATTGCTGTAAGCTATGATTTGGCCAAAATCATCAATTCAACACACATCAAAGGATTGGATGTAACACTCTTTGGTAACAACCTAGCTGTACTTAAAAAAACCCCTTACCTTGACCCTGATTTTGGTTCGAGCGATGGCGATTTGCAAGATCCCTCTGCACGCTATGTGGGTATTAGTGCTAACATCAAATTTTAAACCTCCCCTATCTCAACAATAATGAAAAAATATATCTACTACATAGCCTCTATCTGCTTGGCTAGTACCTTAACAACTGCCTGCATTAATCTGGAAGAGATGAATGTAAATCCCAATAATGCCACTACTACAAATCCCTCCTTATTACTAACAGGCGTCAGTTATAAAGCATTTAATCAAACAAGTTCGAGTGCTTGTCATGCTACCAAAATGTTGGTCTACACAGCAGGCGAAAGTACTAGCCAGTTTTATAAATGGACACGCGGCAGTTTTAGTAACTATGGCAATATGCGCGACATAACCAAGATGATGGAGTTATCGGACAACCAAAGTCCTTACCAGGCAATAGGCCATTTTCTACGTGCCAACTATTTCTTTCAATTAACATTAGAGTTTGGTGACATTCCCTATTCAGAAGCACTACAAGGTGAGTCAAACCTAAACTATACACCAAGTTATGATAGGCAAGAGCAAGTGCTGGAAGGTATACTAAATGAACTGGATCAAGCTAATAAGATTTTAGCTAAAAGTAATGAAGTCATCTCGGGCGACATTATCTACAATAGCAATCTTACTAAATGGAGGCAATTAATCAATGCATACCGCCTACGCGTATTAATGACCCTATCAAATAAGACAAGCGTAGGAAACATTAATATTGCTTCTAGCTTTGCAGAGATTGTCAAAAATGAACCACTCATGCAAAGCATAGAAGACAATGGGCAACTCATCTATTTAGATCAACAAGGGAATCGTTACCCTTATTTCAATGACAGCGATTTTGGATCAGGTCGTTTTATGGATTCAACCTATATTGCTGCATTAGCACTACGGAAAGACCCACGTCTATTTGCCATTGCTACACAAACACCTAATGCAGCTACAGCTAGTAAAGCAATCGATGACTTTACTGCTTACGATGGAGGCAATCCAGCCGTTCCTTACAACTTAGTAAACGAAAAAGCGGTAGCAGGCAATTGCTCTAAACCTACTACACGCTATTACCAAACACCAACCAACGAACCTATGATTTTACTAGGCTATACAGAACAACAACTGATTCTAGCCGAAGCTGTAGTACGTGGATGGATAACGGGAGATGATCAAACATATTACGAAGAGGCAGTTAAAGCATCCTTTGCATTCTACCAAAAATATGCTACTTTTGTAGAAAATCACCTTACACCCGATGCTGCAAAGCACTATTTAACGGGTGAACAAGTAGCCTACAAAAGTACACTAACTCAAGAAGAGAAGTTAGAACGAATTGCAATGCAAAAGTATCTACCTACTTTCTTACAAGGAAGTGTATGGTTGCCCTACTATGAAGCTCTTCGAACAGGATACCCTGATTTTCACCGTGCAGCAGGAGTAGCACTACCACTCCGCTGGATGTATCCACAAGATGAGTATAACAATAACAGCACCCACGTAGAGCAAGCACTCCAAACTCAATTTGGAGGAAGCGACAAAATATCAAACCAACCTTGGTGGTTGCAGTAAGTATAATTAAAGAAAATACCTAACGTATGAAAAGAATGAAGACCTTATGTGGCGCCCTATTACTACTACTAACAGGTGTAAATAGCCATGCACAAACACTTAGCTTTAATCAAAACAAGAAATTTAAAATTGTTCAATTCACCGATGTTCATTGGAAACCCAATAATCCTGCTTCGGAGGAGGCAGCCGAACGGATGAATGAAATATTAGATGCAGAAAAACCCGATTTGGTAATCTATACTGGCGATATAGCCTATGCAGCTCCTGCTGCAGAAGCCTTAGATAGAGCACTCGAACCTACTATCTCACGCAATATTCCTTTTGCCATGACTTGGGGAAATCATGACGATGAACACGACTTGACCCGTCCTGAATTATCTGCACATATACAAAATAAACCGGGTAATTTAACCAGTAGTGTAGAGGGAATTTATGGAGTAACCAACTATACACTTCCCATTGCATCGGCCAATGGAAAGAAAAATGCTGCGGTACTCTATGTACTAGATAGCGGCAGCTATTCGCCCATGAAACAAGCCCCAGGATATGACTGGATTCGCCCCGATCAAATAGCATGGTACAGCCGTAGCAGTGCAGCCTATACCAAAGCTAACGAAGGGAATCCACTTCCCGCCCTAGCTTTCTTTCACATTCCCCTACCCGAGTACAACGAAGCAGCACAAAGCGAAGGAGCACATCTAGTAGGAACTCGCCGTGAAAAAGCATGTGCACCAGCAATTAATACAGGGCTATTTGCAGCCATGTTGCACGCAGGTGATGTAATGGCTACTTTCGTTGGGCACGATCACGTGAATGATTATGCGGTAGACTGGAGAGAGATATTGCTATGTTATGGTCGATACACTGGTGGAAAGACAGTATACCATGACATTCCTGGCGGAAACGGTGCCCGCATCATTGAACTAACCGAAGGTGAACGTGGTTTTAAAAGCTGGATTCGAATCAAAGAGGGTAAAATTATACATGAGATAAGCTATCCTGCCGATTTTGAACGTAAAAAAAGCGAATAGAATAGCGTTATAACTACCTACAACTAGTTAAAAGTTAGCGGCTCCTCTTGAACCATATTCAGGTTCAAGAAGAGCCGCTAACTTAGTTAAAGAGGAGGAATGCGGCTATAAAATGACTCCTTACTGCAGCAATTCTTTAGAATTATAAAGAAAGTAACCAATACCAACGTGCATCAATCTAAAATATTTACCCTAATTTAGCCGCATCATAACATCACCCATTCAATAGTAAGAAATATGCTCCTATTACTTTCGTGCGCCAAGACCATGTCTAATAAGAACCAACGAGAATTACCGCTACAAACCACACCCCACTTCCAACAAGAGGCCAATCAGCATGGAGTTGAATTGCTTCAGTACAGCGTAGCGGAGCTAGAGCAGCTGCTTAAAGTAAAGACTAAAATAGCCCTCGAAAACTTCGAACGCTACCAAAACTTCCACTCACCAGATAATATAGGAGTTGCCGCCATCAACGGTTATACAGGAGCCGTTTTTAAACAACTAAATCCTACAGACTTCACAAACAAAGAACTTTTGTATGCTCAGCAGCACCTACGAATTACCTCTTTTCTATACGGCCTTTTACGACCACTTGATCTAATTAAGCTTTATCGTTTGGAGGGCGACGTAGTGCTTTCCAGCCAAGTAAATAAGAACATGTTTAAACATTGGCAACCATTGCTTACTGATCTTTTTATCGCTGAGATTAAAGAGGCGGGTGGCATCTTACTCAATCTAGCTAGCAACGAGATGAAATCTCTCTTTGACTGGAAAAAAGTAGAAGAGCAGGTACGTGTAATCACACCCGAGTTCCAAGTCTGGAAAAATGGAAAGTTAAAGACCATTGTCATCTACACCAAAAAATGCAGGGGAGAGATGGCACGATTTGTCCTAAAAAATCAGCTCACAAATCCAGAAGAGTTACATGCCTTTCAGTGGGAAGGTTTTGAACTAGATGAGAGCAGAAGCAATGAAAATCAACTACTTTTTACCCTCAAGTAAAAGTAGTTGAATAAAGATTATTCCTACTTCTTTCTACGTAGTTCTCTTCCTTCAAATTGGTTGATCGCAGCTATCCACTCCTTTTCCAATGGTTTGCTTTCACGTTTTTCAAGATCAAAAGCCACCATCACAGAGCTACAGATGCACTTCACCTCTTGGGTAGCCACATCAATCACTCGTTGCAAAAGTTTAAAACTCTTGGTGCCTATCTCGGTTACTGCTGTCTCTACAGCTATCTGCTCCAATCCATAAATCTGTGATACAAAGTTTACCTCTATATGCACCACCACAATGCCATCTTTCTCCCAATTCACACCTGGGCATACAGTCGAGAAGTATTCGGTCTTACCTAAATCATAAAAAGAGAAATAAACTGTGTTATTCACATGACCAAACTTATCGACATCGTTAAAACGCAACTGAATAGGAAGTCTATGGTTATATGCTACTGCTTGTACTGTTTCCATCGTCTTATCAAAATTATTTTTGACAAAGATAAGACAGACTTTGCTATTTCTGTACGTTGCCTCTACTCTTTTCATACCCACATCTATCTTAAAAGCAAAAAATAAAGCTGCCTCTTCACTAAAGCAGCTTTATAAAATCGTTTCCTTACTACAAAACCCCTTTACTCGAAGGAATTTCAAAACGAAACAGATCTTGACGAACAGCCATTTTCAGTGAGCGAGCCAATGCTTTGAAGATACCCTCTATCTTGTGGTGCTCATTCTCCCCCTCGGCTTTGATGTTGAGATTCATGCGCGCTCCATCGCTGAGCGATTTAAAGAAGTGCATAAACATCTCCGTTGGCATATCCCCTATCTTCTCCCGCTTGAAGGTAGCATCCCATACCAGCCAAGGGCGTCCACCAAAATCGAGTGCCACTTGGCAGAGACAATCGTCCATCGGAAGCGAGTAACCATAACGTTCAATACCACGCTTACTACCCAACGCTTTGTAGAGACATTCGCCCAAAGCAAGGGCTGTATCTTCCATGGTATGATGCTCATCCACCTGCAAATCGCCTTTCACCTGAATGGTTAAGTCAATGCCTCCATGTTTGGCTATCTGCTCCAACATGTGATCAAAGAATCCCAACCCAGTCGATATATTACAAACCCCTTTGCCATCGACTTGTACCGAAACATAAATATCGGTCTCGTGGGTAGTACGCCTGACCTCTGCCGTACGCTCACCTGCTACCAGAAATTCGGTAATTCGATCCCAATCGGTAGTGGCCAAGGCGCAATAAGATGCTAATCCCTGCTCACTTAACAGAGAGGTATCGGGTTGTAAGAAGATGGCTTTGCACCCTAAGTTCTTAGCCAACTCCACATCGGTTACCCGATCGCCTATCACAAAGCTAGTAGCCATATCATACTGGGTGGCATCGAGGTAGTGAGTAAGCAATCCTGTACGAGGCTTGCGAGTAGGGGCATTCTCCTCAGGAAAGCTACGATCAATCAACACCTCCTTAAATGTAACTCCTTCGCCCGCTAGGGTATTCATCATCAAGTTATGAACAGGCCAAAAAGTATCTTCGGGGAAGGAAGAGCTACCCAACCCATCTTGGTTGGTCACCATCACCCACTCAAAATCGAGTTTGCGCTGAATAAACTCCAAGTTACGAATTACCTTGGGATAAAACTGCAGCTTCTCGAAAGAGTCTAACTGGTAATCTACGGGTGGTTCAATAACGATTGTTCCGTCACGATCTATAAATAGTACGCTTTTCATACGTCGGTCTTTGTTTATGTTTCCTATCTATTCTATTTACTAAAAGGAGAATGCTTTATGGCAGCTAGCAGCTGAGCATTCTCTTCGGGGGTACCAATGGTTATACGCAAGCAGTTGTAGCAGAGCGATACATTGGTACGATTACGTACAATAATCCCCTTGGCTACCAAGTAGTCGTAAAGCCCCTTGGCATCCTTCACCTTGGCCAGAAAAAAGTTGGCATCAGTCGGATAAACCTCTTCACAGCACGACAACTTCTTAAAAGCAGCCACCAAACGGGTACGTTCGGCCAACAAGGTATCCACCCACTCCTTCACCTCATGAGCACTACCTAACATACGGAGTGCCTCTTGCTGTGTCAATATATTCACATTGTAGGGATACTTAATTTTATTCAGCAAACCAATAATAGCAGGCGATGCAAAAGCCATACCCAAGCGAATGGCTGCACACCCCCAGGCCTTCGAAAAGGTTTGAAGTACCACTAGGTTGGGATAATTTTCCAACACCGCAAGCCAAGATGGTTCGGGCGAGAAGTCAATATAAGCCTCATCCACCACTACCAAGCCATCAAATTCCTTCAACACCTTCTCTATCTCACCACCTTGTAGGGAGTTGCCGGTAGGATTGTTGGGCGAGCATAGGAAGATAAGTTTGGTCTCTTTGTCGGCAGCTGCTAGTAAATCGGCTGCCTGAAAGTGGTAATTGGCATCAAGCAATACCTTACGATAGGCCACATTATTCACCTCGGCACACACTTGATACATACCGTAAGTAGGATCAATGGCCACCACATTCTCTACCCCTGGTTCACAGAAAGCACGAAAAAGCAAATCAATCGCCTCGTCACTCCCATTTCCAAGGAAGATAGAAGAGGGCGATACCCCCTTCAGTTTCGAAAGCTGCTCTTTTACCTCGTGCTGCAACGGATCGGGGTAGCGGTTATAGGGTGCATGATAAGGGTTCTCATTGGCATCCAGAAAAACCGATGCCTCTACCCCACTGTACTCATCACGTGCGGAAGAGTAGGGTTTCAAGGCCCACACATTGGGGCGCGTCAGTTGTTGAAGCGTTCTCATTGGCGCACCTCCTTCAAACGAACCGTCACCGCCTCTTTGTGCGATTGCAATTCTTCGCTCTTAGCCATCACCTCAATAGCAGGACCAATTAAACAGATACCCTCGGGAGTTACCTCTTGAAAGGTTATTTTGCGAATAAAGCTATCCAAGTTAACCCCACTGTAAGCCTTGGCATACCCATTGGTAGGAAGCGTATGGTTGGTTCCCGAAGCATAATCGCCTGCACTCTCGGGAGTGTAGGCTCCTAAGAAGACGGAACCCGCCTGCGTAACCTGCTCGGCCACCTCTAGGTAGTGAGCCGTTTGAATAATCAAGTGCTCGGGAGCGTATGCATTCGAAAAAGCTACAGCCTCCTCCATTGTCTCTAACAAGATAAGTTTGCTATGCTCCAACGCCTTTTGGGCAATCTCCCACCGAGGCAAGAGTGCCAATTGGCGTTGCACCTCATACTCCACCTCTTTAAGCACCTTAGCCGAAGTGGTCACCAAGATGGCTTGGCTGTCTGCTCCATGCTCTGCTTGCGAGAGAAGATCGGCCGCCACAAAGCTGGGACGAGCTGTTTCATCGGCCAACACCAATACTTCCGAAGGTCCAGCAGGCATATCAATAGCCAATCCCTGTTGTGTAACCTGCTGCTTAGCCTCGGTTACATACTGATTTCCAGGTCCAAAAATCTTGTGTACCGCCGGCACACTCTCTGTTCCGAATGCCATAGCCCCGATGGCCTGCACCCCGCCTATCTTAAAGATCTGACTTACACCCGCCAATTTAGCTGCATAAAGAATAGCCGGATGCACCTTTCCCTCTGAATTGGGAGGCGTACAAAGCACAATCTCTTTACACCCTGCAATCTGTGCAGGAATAGCTAGCATCAATACCGTAGAGAAAAGTGGTGCACTCCCACCAGGCACATAGAGTCCTACTTTTTCAATAGCAACCCCCTTCTGCCAACAAGTTACCCCTGGCATCGTCTCTATCTTTTGGGTTTTAAAGCGTTGGGCAGCATGAAAGGTATGAATATTCTTCTGGGCCAACATCATGGCTGCTTTAAGTTCGATGGCCACTTGTTTATCGGCCTCCTCCATCTCTTGATCAGTTACCTGCAAAGAGTCGAGTGTCACCTTGTCAAATTGCTCTTCATATCTTCTCACCGCTGCATCGCCCTCTGTGCGAACAGCCTTTAGTATATCGCCGACTACCTGGTGCAGTGTAGCGGTTTGCAAGGTAGGACGTAGTAGCAATTCGCTCCACGTCTCCCTATTGGGATATTGAACTATCTTCATCGTTTAAGGAATCATTTTTTCAATCGGTAGTACTAAAATGCCCTCAGCACCCAGTGCTTTGAGCTTGCCAATAATCTCCCAGAAACGTTTCTGATCCAATACCGTATGTACCGAACTCCACCCCTCTTTAGCCAAGGGCATAATGGTAGGGCTCTTCATACCTGGTAACACATCAATAATGGCCTCTAAATTGTGACTAGGCACATTCATCAAGACATACTTCTTCTCTTCGGCACTCTTCACCGCTTCAATACGGAAAAGTAGCTCTTCGAGTATGGCTTGCTTACCAGGAGCCAACGCTTTGTTAGCAATTAAAAGCGCTTCACTCTTCATTACTACCTCCACCTCTTTCAGGCGGTTACTTACCAAAGTCGAGCCCGAGCTTACAATATCAAAAATAGCATCGGCCAGGTTTATACCTGGTGCAATCTCTACCGAACCCGTAATTACGTGTACTTGTGCCGTTACTCCATGCTCCTTCATAAAGTTATTCAGGATAGCCGGATAAGAGGTAGCAATCTTCTTCCCCTCAAACCACTTCACACCTGGGTACTCCACATCTTTGGGAATAGCCAACGAAAGGCGACATTTACTAAATCCCAGGCGCTTTACAATGGTTGCATCCTCTTCTTTCTCGAGAAACTCATTCTCTCCCACTATCCCCACATCGGCCACTCCACTTGCTACCGATTGAGGAATATCATCGTCGCGCAAAAAGAGCACTTCGATAGGAAAATTAGACGATTGGACCAATAAGATTCGCTTGGAAGAAGATACTTTGATATCTGATTCCTGTAATAGAGCCATGGTCTCTTCAAAAAGGCGACCTTTGGATTGAACGGCAATTCTAAGCATACGTTTATTTTATTTAAGTGTGTAACAAAACAAAAAAGGCTTACCATGAAAACTGGTAAGCCTTTGTATTATGAATAGTACATACAAATCACTGCCCACCGAGTTATTCGTTAGGAAAATGATGATGATGTGTAGTATTTCTGCTCATATATTCTATAATATGCAACAAAAGTAGCGGTTTAAATAAAGAAAACAAATAAAATGGCGTTTTTTTTCCTTATACCACTCCATATAAGTACCAAACAGCATAAAAGAGGAAACAGAAGATTAATAACACCCCCTATAAAGCAATAATAAACTAAGCAACAGGATATAAAAGAATGGCTCTAGGAAGGAAAGGATAATTTCCATGTAAGTACTCCTTCAAAATTAACCATTGCATACATAAATCGAGCATTACTCGTTTATATTTTATTGGGAACAATCCAAATAAAAGAAAATAGAGCGTTTTAAAATCCTAAAAGTAACACCCAAAGGAGAAATAGATAGCGAAGAGATGAATGAGTTTCATGCAGTTTCTTTACATTTGCTTGAAACGAAAGAGAACATAAATCAGTAAACATTTTTTATATGAAAAGTAAATTAGCACTTCTATTAATGCTACTTATGACAGTAGTATGTACGGCATCGGCTCAAACAATAGGCCGATGGGAGAAACTTGGTGAAAAAACAGTCAATTTTAAAGCAGACAGAGATGTCATTCGCAGTGGTCACAAAGGAGTATTTACCCGCTTAAAAATTAGAGTTGACAATGCACCTGTAGAGTTTGACCGTGTACTTGTTGAGTATGGCAATGGAGAGAAACAAGAAATTACTGTTCGCCAAAAGATCAGAGCAGGTGGCGAGACCCGTGAAATTAACTTAAGAGGGAACCGCAGAAATATCAAGAAGATAACCTTCCATTACAGTACAGACAAGAAGAGACACGATAGCAGAGGAAAAGGAATTGTTTCAGTTTGGGCAAGAAAGTAAATTCACCTTGCATATCCAAGCAAAGAACATGTTATCGAATAAATAGATCACATCTACCCTAGTATACTAGTAAGTAGTTAATCGCATGAATGGGCCAATCTTACCACAGCAGGTAAAATTGGCCCATTTTAAGTCTATATTGAAGAAATATCACTATCAGCAGGTAAATGGTGAAAAGAAAATAGAAGTTTTAAAATTAAAGGAGGTGAAAAAGGTCCGCACCTTTTAACTCAAAGGTACTGAGCTTTGAGTTAAAAGGTACTGAGCTTTCAATCTAAAGGTGCGGACCTTTTTTAAGTAAAAGGAACGACAAATGCATAGTCACCTCTTTCCCGTTTCAAGGGGCTATCATACCGGTGAAGGATAGGTGAAGGGTAAAAAGGCTATCATTCACCACAAACCACTCATTATCAGCAAGTGTGAAGGATGAAGGATAAAAAAACAGATTGCTGTAGTAGGGGTCTAATCTACCAATCAAAGAGCAACAAAATAGTCTAAGGCCATGCAACATTCGTCTATTCCAGCACTACAAGCAATCTCATGGGGAGGGGGCTAAATTGAATGATTGTGCTAATAGCTTGTACCATTTGCTTGAGATTTTACTACATTCCACGTTTCTTTGCAATATTTAGAAGCCGATGTAATAATGAAAAACTTATCCACGATCCTAACAGCGGCTCCCTCTATTGATAGGCGCAGAAACAGAGCCATTCACACGGATATCTCATTGATCCAGTTCTTTTTACCACCGTTAAGGTGACCGATATATTCTGGGGAGGGCAGATGCACTCATCAAAGCAAAAAAAGATTTTGAACTCATCGTTATTCCTGGAGGTGGAGACACCGTAGGCGAGGAGTTTGGCGAACGCAAGCGTTACGACTTCTTTGTACGCCACTTGATGGAGAAGAGTACTCCATCGTGGAGTGAGGTGAGTTGGTAAATGAACAATCACTCATTCCTACTTAGGAGTAGTTCATCAGAGAATAGCTAATCTGACATAACGAAAGGTGTTTAAATACCAGTTGAAGGGTATTTAAGCACCTTTTATTTAGCCTCAGCAAAAAAGGAATAACTCCTATTCTTCTTGCCAAACCTCAGAAAAGAGTCATTTTAGGAGCTGAAAGAACAACCCATTTAGCCTAATAATGCCTTTGCCAAGTAAGATAATACCCACATATCATTACTAATCCATACTAATTAATCCTAATATACCCATATCAAGCGATTGCCCAAATCTTTAAAATAGCTGAAATTTGCAATGTCAATCACTCACCGTTTAAAGTGTGAAGAGATGACTGAAAAGATAGAACATAATATATATCAAACAAATTGCAAATGAAAGGGGTTAGTTTAAGGTTAATAGGTTTAGTAAGCATGGTACTACTAAGTATGCAACTAGTATGGGGCGATAACAAAGAGGTGGCTATTTTTGGGAAAGTACTATCTGCCGAAAATGAACCCATTGAGTACGCTACCGTACAACTAAAGGGGAGTACGTATGGTACAGTAACCAGAGAGAATGGAACCTATACCCTAGCAGCACCCGCAGGTAAGTATACCCTCGTAGTATCCATGATGGGATATAAAACAGCTGAACACATCGTTTTATTAAAGTCCAATGAACGTACCAAACTGAATGTAATCATCGAACCACAAACTGAACAGATAGATGAGGTAGTGGTACTATCAAATGGGGTAAGTCGCATGAAACGTTCGGCCTACAATGCCATTGCTGTCGATACAAAATCATTACAAAACTCCACACAAAGCCTAAGCGAGGCATTGGCTCACGCACCAGGTATGAAGATACGCGAATCGGGAGGAGTGGGTTCGGATATGCAATTGACAATGGATGGATTTACAGGCAAACATATTAAGATTTTTATTGATGGAGTGCCTCAAGAGGGGGTAGGAAACTCCTTTAGCCTCAACAACATTCCCGTAAATTATGCCGAGCGCATTGAGATTTACAAAGGGGTGGTACCCGTAGAGTTTGGCACAGATGCTATTGGTGGTGTAATCAATGTTGTGACAAAGAAAAATCAAAATCGTTGGTTTCTAGATGCCTCTTACTCTTATGGTTCCTTCAACACGCACAAATCATACGTACACTTTGGGCAGAGCTTTAAGAATGGATTGACCTATGAAATCAATGCTTTCCAAAACTATTCAGACAATGACTATTACATAGATACGCCTGTTAAAGATTTTGAAACTGGTGCTATCAATAAACGATTGATCGAACGTGTAAAGCGCTTTCATGACAACTACCATAACGAAGCAATTATTGGTAAAATAGGTGTGGTAAATAAACCTTGGGCAGACCGATTAATCTTCTCGCTCACCTATTCACAGATGTACAAAGAGATTCAGACAGGTGTACGCCAAGAGATTGTATTTGGCGGAAAATACCGCAAAGGAAACTCTTTAATGCCTTCTCTAGAGTATACCAAACGAGATTTACTACTAAAAGGGTTGGATGTTTTCTTGACTACAAGCTACAATAAGAATAGAACCGAAAATGTAGATACCTCGGCCTATGAGTTTAATTGGCGTGGAGAGAGTCGATTGATGCGCCTTCCAGGGGAGCAATCCTATCAGCATACCGAATCGAGCAATAACAATTGGAACGGTACCTTTACAGCCAATTACCGCATAACACCCAAACAAACCCTCACCCTAAACCACGTAATGAACTATTTTGAGCGAAACAACCGTTCGTTACTTGGAACTGGCTCTACAGCCAATGCCATTGACAAAGATACCCACAAAAACATAACTGGCCTCTCCTATCGCTACCTACCTAGTGAGCGCTGGAATCTATCACTTTTTGGCAAGCACTACAGCCAATTTATAGCGGGGCCCATGGCCACTACAACAGCACAAGATGAGTATGTACGCATCTCTAACTCTATCGGTGCATTGGGCTACGGAGCAGCTGGTACCTACTTTATACTTCCCAGTCTACAAGTTAAGCTATCCTACGAGAAGGCCTATCGCCTACCTACCATCGATGAGATGTTTGGGGATGAGGATTTAGAGACGGGCGATCTGGGATTAAAACCCGAAAATAGCGACAACATCAATATCAGCCTCACCTTAAACCACACTTGGGGCAAACACAATCTCTATGCCGAAGGAAGTTTTATCTATCGCGATACCAAAGATTTTATCCAACGTAACATTGTCGATTTAAGCGGCGGTAAATCAGGTGCTACCTACGTGAACCACGGCAAAGTAAAGAGCAAGGGGGGAAACTTTACCCTACACTACAACTATAGCAACTGGTTAAGTATAGGCGGAAACTTTACACTGATGGATATTCGCGACAATGTGCGCACCGTTACAGGCAGTACACAAGAGAGCCTAACCTATGGAGCGCGTATGCCCAATGTCCCTTATCAGTTTGCCAACTCTTTTGCCTCTTTCCACCTTTATAATTTAGGAGGAAAAGGTAACAAACTAACCCTAGGGTATGACAATAACTACATGCACACCTTCCCCCTCTACTCCGAAGCATTGGGTAGCGAAAGTAGCTTTGTAGTACCCACTCAGTTCGCTCACAATCTCTCCTTAACCTATGCATTCTGCCAAAACCGCTACACCTTCTCGTTTGAGTGTCAAAACTTTACCGACGAGAAACTGTATGACAACTTCAGCCTTCAGAAAGCGGGAAGAGCCTTTTATGGAAAAGTAAGAGTCTACTTAGGAGAGGGCAAACATTCGGGAGCCAGAAAAGGTGGTGGACGCAAAGGAAATCACCACCGCAGAGAGCGTAATTAAAGCAGATAACAAGAAAAAAATAATAAGAACAAGAAACAATGAAAAAAAACTATTTACAAATGGGGCTCTATAGCCTACTACTAGCAGCATGCGCAACAAGCTGCTCTAACGAGAGTGACAACCTAGGTACAGAAGATAATGGAGGGGATACCATCTCTTCATACATTGTATCGGCTACTGTGGGTGAAGCCAATTACCTACTAAAAAGTGACCTTTTAAGTGAAGGTAGTGTATCAACAGTAGGGAATGGACTCACTACCGAAGTAGGTACCTTCTGGGTATATTACAAAGATAAATACCTCTACCGTTTGGTATACAATCAAGGCAATGCAGGTGTATCTTCATCCTACAAAATCAACTCAGCAGGACGCATTGTAGAGCGTGATATGACCTATGAAATCAAACGATTTACCTCTATGGGACTTTACAACGAGCAGATTATCACCTCATCAACAGGAAGTCTGGGTACAAACCATGCCGATGAAAATGGATTCTTACCCAAAGGTTTTCTATTTTCCTACCTAGATGTTGAAAAAGAGACTTATACAACCAATAACGAAGATATTCTTTCAGAAAACTATTTAGGCAATGGCGAGTTTGTTACATTAGCTGGGTTTCAACAAGTAGGTAATAAAATCTTTACAGCACCCATCCCTATGGGATTGAGCCAATATGGAGTAAAAGCAAATAATGGCCAATATGTAGTATATCCTGAATTGGTAAAAACAGAAGCAGGTGGTAGCTCAAGTAGTGCCTACCTTGAGGGCGAGTTGCAATGGACACAACACCCCAACGAAGCTTGGGTAGCCATTTATGAGAACAGTAATTTTACCAATCCTAAACTAATTAAGACCGATAAAATTAGCTACGCCTGCGGTCGTAATAAGTCACAATACTACCAAACCATTTGGGCAGCCGAAGATGGCGATCTCTATGTATTCTCACCCAGTTATGCAAAAACCATGACAGCCCAAGTGCAACAAACGACCCTACCTGCTGGTGTGGTTCGTATTAAGGCGGGTACAGAAGCATTCGATACCGATTACTACTGTAATATTGAAGAGCTAGCGGGTGGCAAATCATTCCTACGTTGCTGGCACATTGCAGGTGACAACTTCCTACTCTTAATGTATGACAGACCCCTCACTGAATCGGGTTTTGTAGGAAATCAATTGGCTATTTTCAAAGCAGGTAGTAAACAACTGACCTATGTAACGGGGCTTCCTTCAAGCGATGTAGTTTCAGGTTTTGTAAACAACCCCTACACCGAAGCAGGAAAAGTATACATGCCTGTAACTACTACAGATGATAACCAACCCACCATCTATGTAATTGATCCAGCTACAGCCGTAGCTACTGCAGGTCTATCCGTAGCATCTGAAGCGGTAAGTGGCTTGGGTAAATTGACTGCTTACTAATTGACTTATCACACCAGATGATTCGAACCCTCTATACCCTTTTGATCCTCTTGACTCTGCTCCCATTGGGCGCACAGAGTCAAGAGGATCTCTGCATAGGAAACGTATTTAGCTACCAATCTACCCTCTTACAGGAGGAGATACACTACCAAATAGCACTACCCGAAAGCTATCAGACAGATAGCACTATGCACTACCCACTCATCTACTTGCTAGATGGGGATAGCTACTTTGAAGTGGTGCAAAGCGTAGTCAAACTCTACTCCAAAGGGAAAAGAGCCCTACTCCCCCCCTCCATTGTAGTAGGCATTACCAGCAACCATCGCACCCGCGATTTTACCCCCATCGCTTCGGCATACGACCGAAATGGAACTTTATCGCCCCATGCAACTGCAGTTGGAGGCGAGGCAGATCGGTTTACCAGCTTTCTAACAGAGGAGTTTATTCCTGCCATTGAACAGCAGTACCGTACCCAACCGGAGCGAACCCTTATCGGACACTCACTAGCTGGCCTCTATGCACTACAACTCTATCTGCAACCCTCCCACCTATTTAATCGATACTGCATACTCGATCCCAGCGTATGGTGGCACCAAGGATGGATCCTCCAACAAACAACAAACTCTCTCTCCCAAGTAGGTAGTCACAAACAGCGGCTCTACATAGGCATAGCAGGTAGCGATCCAAATAAGCGAACAACCATCCACCAAATAAAGGCAAGCGCATTACTAAAGAGGCTCGAAGAACAAATCGATAAACCACTATTCAGGGGAGAACTCTTTCAGGAAGAGACACACGGCTCTATCTTCTTGCCTGGACTTTACGAAGGAATCAAATCACTCTATAAAGGATTGGCCGATTGAAAGATGGTGAACGAATTGGGTCAAAGTAACCAGTTGGAGGAGAATAAATAACACTGAAAGCACTAACTTGTTAGCTTGGTTAAAATAGTAAGTCAGTAATAACAGTTAATAAAGTAAGGTATAGCTGCATTGAATTAATTGAAAGCAGCTTCGGCTATACCATTTTTTTTCTGTAAGTTTGTAGTAGTCTATCAACCATGGAGTATTGCTCTACCAAGCTACTCCCCAAAGAGAAGTAACTGATGAACGCTATTACCCGTAGATACCCCGTAGGGATACAAACCTTTTCAGAGATTATAGAACTGAACTGTGTATATGTAGACAAAACTGCACTCATCCACCGGATGGTTCATGAATCAGGAAAAAGCTACTTTTTAACCCGCCCACGCAGGTTTGGGAAGAGCCTACTCATCTCTACCCTTCAGGCCTATTTTGAGGGGAGAAAGGAGTTATTCAAGGGGCTTGCCATGGAGCAACTAGAGTCAGAATGGAAGGTATATCCTGTACTTCGACTCGATTTAAGTAGAAGCAAGTATACCAGCATTGAAGAGTTAAACAGCGTATTGGAGTACCACCTACGCAGTTGGGAAAAACGGTATGGAGCACTCGACTACAGTGCTACCTATACGGCTCGCTTTGCATCGGTGATAGAACGTGCCTACGAGCAAACGGGGCAAAAAGTAGTTGTGCTGATTGATGAATATGACTCTGCTCTGATTGATAGCAACAATACCCCCGAACTGCAACAGCAGCTTCGTAACACCATTCGCTCCTTCTATTCGCCCTTAAAATCGGCCGACCCTTATCTACGCTTTCTTTTTCTTACGGGCATCACTAAGTTCAGCCAAATGAGTATTTTTAGCGAGCTGAACAATCTAAACAATATCAGTATGATGCCTGAGTACGATACCATCTGTGGCATATCCGAAGAGGAGCTTTATACACAATTGGAACAAGATATTCGGCTACTGGCACAACGAATGAATACAACAGAGGTAGAGATGAAGGCGATGCTCAAGAAGCAATACGATGGGTACCATTTCAGCGAAGCATTAATAGATATCTATAACCCATTTAGCCTAATAACTGCTTTTGCTAATAAAAGATTAGCTAGTTATTGGTTTAGTACGGGTACACCTACCTTTTTAATAGAACTGCTACAGAGAGAGGGAGTACACATTCCCGAACTAGATGGCATAAAGGTGAAAGCCCTCTCCTTCGATCAGCCAACCGAACAAATAACCAATGTACTACCGGTGCTCTATCAAAGTGGGTATCTTACCATTAAAGGGTACGATTCTCTCTTTGACACCTATACTTTGGGGTATCCCAACCAAGAGGTACGCATTGGCTTCTTAGAGTGTTTGGTACCTAACTATGTACATGTAGATAGAATGCACAGCGATTTCTTGGTTATCGATTTCCTAAAAGACTTGATGGCAAATAATATAGAGCAGTGCTTGACTCGGATGCAAACCTTCTTTGCCGATATTCCCTATGTACTCGAGAATAAGAGCGAGAAGCACTACCAAACCATTTTTTACATTCTCTTTAAACTGATGGGGCAGTATGTAGATGTAGAGATTTACACCGCTACGGGCCGCATTGATGCTATGATAGCCCTGAAAGAGGGTATCTACTTGTTTGAATTCAAGCTAGACCAATCGGCAGCCGCGGCTTTGGAACAGATTGAATCAAAAGAGTATGCAATAAAGTACCAACTCGATAGCCGACCTCTTTATAAAATAGGGGTAAATTTCTCATCGGAGAAACGTACACTAACTGAGTGGATAGTCAAGTAGTAGTAAGAACAATTACTCACCAAACCGAATTCGAAAACGAGTTACTCCATCTTCATACATACGAAGCGAGAAGCTACACCCTTGTTTAATCAACACCTCCCGAATAAAGATAAGACCGATTCCTTGTCCGTTGGGCTTGGTTGAGTAGAAAGGGGTGAAGAGCTTTGCCTCCTGCTCTTGGCTTATCGGCTTACCGGTTTTGGATATCTCTAAGAGGGGCGGATGGGCGGTGGTACGAATTACAATAGAACCTTCTGCGTGAGTAGACTCTCCCACCATACTCTCGGCACCATTCTTCACAATATTGATCAACACCTGTTCAAAGAGGGTGGTGTCGAGATGCACAACGAGTGGTTCTTCGCACAAATCAAACTGCAGAGAGATTGTTGGAGGGTTGCAGAGACTCTCCAAGAAGATGTGACAAGCAGCCACTCGCTGGTTTAAGTCGACCCGTTCCAATTGCGGTTCGGGTATCTTCACCACATCGGCAAAGTTGGTGATAAAGTGGCTCATGCTGTAACAACGTTCCACACATACCTGCATCACTTCGCGCAAATCTTCCGCCTCTTCCAGACTCTCTAAAGCCAAATCCACCGAATCTAAGGTAGAGGTGATACCTGCCACCGTATTATTTACCTCATGCGCTATCATCCGAATCACCTTCTCGTACGCTTTCTTCTCGGCCTTCACCACCTCGTGCGTCAAGCTCTCAATTAATATAAAAGGGTGTGCAAAACCACTATCGAGAAACGATAGATGCGAACAGCGGTAAATCATGGCATCGCTTAATCGGATGGTTTCACTCTTACCCCGCTCAATATGTCCCACCTTCTGTCCCAGCGACGAAGCAAGTTGATGCAACTGCTTTCCAACTGCCTCCTCTAGATTAGAAAGTTCTAGGAAGCGGATGGCAGCTTGATTCATCAGGGTAATATTCCCATCAAAGTTCATAATAACAACCCCCATGGGCGATGCACTAATGAGGAGATCGAGAAAATGGTTCTGCTCACGCAAGCGCAACCATTCGTTCTTCAACTCTCCCATCATACGGTTAAATAGCTGCACAATGCGGTCGGCCTCCACTTGCCCTACACTACTTAATCGGCTACTGAAGTCTTGTTCACTAAGCAATTCCATCCCATTGGCAATCATACGAAGGGGCTTTACCACCTTGCGGTAGAGAATAATTAGCAACCCAAAAGTGAGCAGCATAAACAGTTCGGAGAGGTAGAACCAAAGCCCCATTTGCTGATAAGTAAGCGCCAAAAGTAGGAGCCACATAACGACTAGGAGTAAAACCAAGAGTAGAAAGTAGAATTTTAATTGCATACGATTTCTTTGTTTAAGAGGATGCTTACTGCAAAGAGCCTGTTCACTAAACTGATTACTTCACTCGAGCGATAAGAGCCAACAGGCAGCTTACTCTGTTTCAGCAACTATTCGGTCGTAGAGTCAAGACCATACTTCTCCAACCGGCGGTAGAGTGCTGCGCGGCTGATGCCCAGAGCAATGGCAACTTGCGAAAGGTTGTGCGGATGCTTTTGAAGTGCCTGCAGAATGGTTTGCTTCTCCAGTTCTTCTAGGGTAAGGTCTGACAGACTCTGGGTAGCAAAAGGGTTATTAACCGGCTGTTGATAATTGGCCCGGAAGTCATCACTGCTCAACTCCTCTTTGCCACTTACCAGCAGCGTACGGTCTACCAAATTCTTTAATTCCCGAATATTACCGGGGTAAGGAAGCTTGCTGAGGTACTCCATAGCATCGGCAGTAAAGTGTACTGCAGGCCATCCGTTGGCTTGTGATTGCAACTGGGCAAAGTGGCGCACCAAGAGTGGAATATCCTCGCGTCGCTCACGCAGAGCAGGTAGGTGTATGGTAATGAGATTGATGCGGTAGAAAAGATCTTCGCGGAAGGTACGATCCTGCACCCGACTGCGTAAATCGGCATTCGTGGCACTCACAACTCGGATATCGGTCTTGCGGGGCCGACTATCGCCCAAGACCTCGTAAGTCTGCTCTTGCAATACCCGCAACAGCTTGACTTGGCAACTCAAATCAAGATCGCCTATCTCGTCTAAAAAGATTGTTCCTTTATTGGCCAGTTCAAAGCGCCCTACCCGATCGGCCGAAGCATCGGTAAAGGCTCCCTTTTTGTGACCAAACATTTCACTCTCAAAGAGGGTATTGGAGATTCCTCCCAAGTTTACCTTCACAAAAGGTTTGTTCATGCGGGGGCTATTGCGGTGAATGGCCTCGGCTATCAACTCCTTGCCCGTTCCACTCTCGCCCGTAATCAAGACCGATGCATTGGTCTTGGCTATTCGCTCAATGGTATTCAGCACCTCCATCAACGGTTTGCTCTTCCCAATAATGTGACTCCGATCAAATGTCTCTTGAGAAGAGGCACCTTTTACCTCGTAACTAGGAGCAGGCTGCTGTGCCGTAAGCTCCAAAGCGGTCTCAATACGCTGCATCAAAGTACGGTTGTTCCACGGTTTGGTAATAAAGTCAAAAGGCCCCGCTTGCATACCCTGCACCGCCAACTGAATACTTCCCCAAGCAGTCATCAACAGAATGGGTACCTCAGGACGAATCGCTTTTACCTGCTTCAACAGCGCAAGCCCCTCTTGTCCGTCGGTCGAGAGGGGAGAAATTCATATCCATCAAGATAAGAGCTGGTGCCACTCTACGCACCACCTCCATGGCCTGAAGCATGTTCTGAGCACTCTCTATTTCATAACCCAGACGCTTTAGCATAAAGCTAAGCGAAGAGCGAATGGCACTATTATCCTTTATTAATAGTATTGTGGTGAGTTTGAATTTGACTGCAAGTAATTGATAAGGTTGGCTACTCCTTCGGATGCACCTTCTTGGATTACAGTTATGGGGCGAGAGTTGGTTACCTGTACCTCATTGGGATCTATCAGAAAGACCTTAGCTGTGGGGGGTACATAATTAATTAATCCAGCAGCAGGATACACATTCATCGAGGTGCCAATAATCACAAAGTAGTCAACTCCTTTTAATGCATCGATAGCCTCCTCCATCTTAGGAACCGCTTCGCCAAACCAAACAATAAAAGGGCGAAGTTGCGAACCATCCTCGGCTAAATCGCCCATCTTTACCTCCCACACTTCGGGTTCTAGCGAGCGAATGTAAGCTGGGTTCTCTGGATCTAAGCTAGAGGTCACTTTGGTCAACTCTCCATGAAGATGAACAACATGCGTACTACCTGCCCGTTCGTGCAGATTGTCTACATTTTGGGTAATCACCACCACCTCATACTCCTTTTCGAGCGTTGCTAAGAGTTGGTGACCCACATTGGGTTGAACCTCCAACAGCTGTTTCCGACGTTCGTTGTAAAAGGTAGTCACCAACTGTGGATTGGCTGCATACCCTTGGGGAGTAGCTACTTGCTCTACTGGGTATTTATCCCACAGACCTCCCGAATCACGGAAAGTGCTAATACCACTTTCGGCACTCATGCCTGCTCCCGATAAGATGGCTATTTTCTTCATGCTGTCTCTTATTTGTTAACTTCTTCTATCAGTAATAATCTCTCTTTGGGAGCGGTTACTACTTACCTGCACTATACGCTACCGCCTTATTCAAAAACAAATGTACAAAAAATGATGAGGTTATACCTCCCTACCCCTCTTTTTTTAGGTTCAGCGATAAAGGTACCCTCTTTGAATTACTCCTTTACAAAGGCGAAGATAAAGAACAAGGTGAGGTTTCTACTAAAGAAAAACACCATTACCGATAAACTTTTTGCCAGTTGGACTAATCGAATGTAAAACAGGAGTGAATGCTAATAATTTAAGAAGTGCTTCTGTGCCTTCAACAAGTTACGTAGGTTTAAAATAATCACTTTACTCTCACTTAATATTGTTAAATAAAGCATGGAGCTACGCATACCAGTAGTGCCCAATTGGGTACGAATCAATTGGTGTTTAATGGCTTGTTCCATCTCCTCAAAAGCAGCATCACGTAAAGCTAATACTCCCTCCATGTTAGAGAAATCATTCGCCTCTATCATTCGATTAACGTCACTAAATAGGGTATCAATTCGACTTAATATTCCTTGCAAGTCAGCAACTTGATCGGGCGAGAAACCTTCGTGATTATTAGCAAGGTGTTCATAACAGCTCTTCGAAATCTGTAACAACGACTTGGCTACCTCGTCAAGGTAATCGACAACTTGTACATAATAGTGGCCTGTTTCAACCTCTTGCGCCACCAATCTATTCAAGGTTAGTACCACTCTGCGTTTACCATCACTTGCTTCTAAGTAAAGTGCCCTTGACTGCTCCAAAGCCTGTTTTAGAAGGATACGATTCTCTTGAAAAATAGCCTCTAAAGCGGTATGATAGACCGATGAGAGCTGAAGAGAGAATTGAGCCATTTCAGTAGCACACTCTTTTACGAGCTCTTTAGGGCTATGGCTTACCTTCTGCTTTTTCTCTTTGGTTTGCTGTTTCTCCTCTCTTTTACTACGCATCATACTACGATAAAGTAGGTAGCCAGCAAGAGGTATTAAGAAGAGAAGGGCATATCCCTCGCCCCACATCAACAGGGCAGCAACCAAAAAAGTCAATACAAAGGCCATGAGAGCCGTGAAAAACCAACCCGAGATAACGGTCATTACTCCAGTAATTCGATAAACTGCACTTTCGCGCCCCCAAGCACGATCGGCCAGCGAACTACCCATGGCTACCATAAAAGTGACATAGGTGGTAGAAAGGGGAAGCTTTAACGAAGTAGCTAGTGAGATAAGGAGGGCAGCAACCGTGAGGTTTACACTGGCACGTATCAAATCAAAAGAGGAGTTTGAAGCGGTTGTAATTAGAGGCGAGGGTTCAAAACGTGCGCTTACCATACGTTGCAAGGTGGGCGGTGTAACCTGACCTAGCATCTTGTTTATAACCAAAGAGGAACGGACCAGTGTGCGAGAGAAAAGTGTAGAACCAAAACGCTCCATACCTACCTCTTGCCGAGCTAAGTCTACCTCTGTTTCGGTTACTTTACGTGCTTTACGCGAAAACCAGAGTGTACATACCATAATGGCTCCCGACACCAACAGCATCAACCAATTGGCCTGAACGGGTTGCATCAAATCGCCCATCATCATCCCGCTATTACCAGCTGAATCTGCCAAGTGGTAGGCATCATACCCAGCTAGAAATACTCCGATAAAATTAACTAAATCATTACCAGCAAAAGCAAGTGCCAAGGCAAAGGTACCTGCTAGTACCGTAATGCGGAAGGGGTTCACTCGGCAGCGTGCTAGTAGATACATCAAGAGTGACCAAACAGCCAACAAGGAGAGAAGGCTGATCCATAAATTGGAAGAGACAAAATCGAGCAGCGTATCTGGAATCAAAGGAGTATTCTTTAACCCTTTGAAAAGAGCATAATAACTAATGGCTGTTAGCGCTAACCCTGTCACTACAGCCTCTACTGCTTTGGATCGCTTCTGCTCATTAAAGGTAAAGAGTAAACGAGCTAGGTACATCACTAGAGAGCCAGCTACAAAAGCAATGGCTACGGAACTAAGAATACCTGTAATCATGCCCAGTGCTTTGGCCGAATTAATATAACTAGGTAAATCGGCAAGGGTATGCTCAGGAGAGTCACCTATCTGGAAGAGTGCTACACAAACAGCAGCTCCTAAGAGTTCAAAAACAAGCGAGACAGTGGTCGAAGTGGGAAGGCCCAAAGAGTTAAAGAGGTCCAATAAGAGCACATCGGTAATCATAACAGCTAAAAAAAGCCACATGATAGCAGAAAAAGGAAACATAGCGGGATTAAAAACACCGCTGCGGGCAATCTCCATCATACCACTAGAGGTAAGTACTCCTACCAAAATACCTACAGAAGCTATGCCTAGAATAATATAGCGAGGAGCTGCTGCAGAACCAATAGCAGAGTTCAAGAAATTAACAGCATCATTGGCTACTCCTACGATAAGATCTAAAGAGGCCAAAAGAAGAAGGAGCAGAAGGATAACTAGAAAAATAGTCGACATAATAGAGTGCTTATTAAATAATAGTTTCTACAAAAAGAGGGTAATAGATACACCTTTAAATAAACAGACAAGGGAGCCATTTTGTTAGTAGAGTTACCACATATTTGTATAAATAGAGATGAGCCATCAACACTAGTTAGAATACCAAGTATACCACAAGTTAAATTGGTATAGTAAGAGGTGCCGAACGATAAAATGTACGAGCTGGTCCTTCAGTAGCCATTATTTGGGTAAAATTAGTTGGAGAAGCCGATAGGAGTGAATTCAAGAAGCAACAAATAGAATATTAGTAAGAGAAACCAAAGTTTAGAAGCAATAGTGTAATCTTGCTAATTACATACGTAATGCTAAAAACCGATGAAACCATTCTTAGTGCTTCTGTAGCCCATTCTTCTCTTATCAATTTTACCTAGTACTTAGTTATCATCTAGAATAATCTACTTCTTAACATCCTGTTTAGGATAAAAGAGTGGTATTTCAGTAAAAGAAATATCCTATATTTTTCAGTGTTTATACCAAGCATCACACACTTGGGGAAAGAAGGAAACAGGTATCAGTCTCTACTTGATAGAAACTTACGCAAAGTAAAAATATAAGCTGCTATTTTGCTTGAGCTATTACAGGTAGAATTAAACTAAAAAAAGGGGAAAAGCTTATAAAAAGCAATTCCCCTTTTTTATATAATTAGAATCTAATTCTACATGCTAATTCAGCTTAAATCAGAACCTATTTTTGTCTAATAAAGATGTGAATTGGTGTACCAGTTAAGTTCCACTTCTCACGAATCTTATTCTCAAGGAAACGTTTGTAAGGCTCCTTAACATACTGTGGCAAGTTAGCAAAGAATACAAACGAAGGCACTTGCGTATTAGGTAACTGTGTACAATACTTAATTTTAATGTACTTACCTTTGTTTGATGGAGGAGGATAGGCCTCAATTAGTGGCAACATCTCCTCGTTCAACTTAGCAGTTGGTATACGCACAGTACGTGCAGCAAACACCTCTTTTGCCGTCTCAAGAACTTTAAAGATACGTTGCTTTGTTAGGGCTGAACTAAATACAATTGGAAAATCGACAAAAGGTGCTAGACGTGAGCGAATAGCCTCTTCGTATGATTTAATAACCTTGGTATCTTTATTCTCAATTAAGTCCCACTTATTCACTACCACAACTAAACCTTTTGAGTTACGCTGAATCAATGAGAAGATATTCAAATCTTGTCCTTCAATACCTCTAGTTGCATCGACCATCAAAATACAAACATCCGAGTTCTCAATAGCACGAATAGAGCGAATAACTGAGTAATACTCAAGATCTTCGTTTACTTTGTTTCTTTTACGAATACCCGCCGTATCTACCAAATAGAAATCGAAACCAAACTTCTCATATCTAGTATAGATAGAGTCACGGGTTGTACCCGCAATTTCAGTTACAATATTTCTATCTTCTCCGATAAAGGCATTAATAATAGATGATTTTCCAGCATTAGGTCTTCCTACTACTGCAAAACGTGGCACATCCTCTTCGAGTATCTCTTCGGGTTCGTTGCTAAATCGCTCAACAAGTAAATCAAGGAAATCACCTGTACCACTACCACTCAAGGCCGAGATACAATAAGGATCTCCCAGACCTAAGGAGTAAAATTCAGCAGCATTGTACTGCAGGTCATTATTATCAGTTTTATTCGCAACAATCATTACTGGCTTCTTTGTTCTACGCAAAATGGTTGCCACTTGCATATCAAGATCAGTAACTCCGTTCATCACATCCACTACAAACAAAATTACATCAGCCTCTTCTACAGCCAATAAAACTTGTTTACGAATCTCTTCTTCAAATACATCATCCGAGTTAACAACCCATCCCCCTGTATCCACTACAGAGAATTCACGTCCCAACCACTCCGATTGGCCATATTGTCGGTCACGTGTTGTTCCAGCCTGTTCATTTACAATGGCTTGGCGAGTTTTTGTTAATCTATTAAAAAGCGTAGACTTACCTACATTAGGACGTCCTACAATGGCTACTAAATTTCCCATATTCTTACTCTTAAATTACGGCTATCACAGTCGATTTTAATCCAATTGATATCCAAAGTTTTTCAATTCTTTTGTCGAGCTTCTCCAGTCTTTATCGACTTTCACGAAGGTCTCTAAAAAGATTGTCTTGTTGAAGAATTTCTCCAATGTTCTTCGTGCCTCGGTAGCTACTTTTTTCAGTGCCTTTCCTTGGTTTCCTATAATAATACCTTTTTGCGATTCACGCTCTACGTAAATGACAGCATTAATATGAATTTTATTGGCTTCTTCTTTAAACTGCTCTACTACCACCTCTACGGCATAAGGTATCTCCTTATCGTAGTACAACAATATCTTTTCGCGAATGATTTCTGTTACAAAGAAACGTGCAGGCTTATCTGTCCATTGATCCTTACCAAAGTAGGGAGGTGAATCAGGAATAAGCTCTTTAATGCGCTTCATTATAGCATCTACATTAAATTTTGAGGTAGCCGAGATTGGTATAATCTCTGCTTTAGGAAGCTGCTCGTGCCACTCTTCCACGATTCGTGTTAAATCGGCCTGATTTGAAAGGTCTATTTTGTTGATTAACAACAAAACAGGTACATCCATTTTTGTCACCTTTGCTACAAAGTCAGCATTCTTATCAGGTTTCTCAATCACATCGGTCACATAAAGCAACACATCTGCGTCTGAGAGAGCTGAATGCGAAAAATTCAGCATTGACTCTTGCAACTTGTAGTTGGGTTTTAACACCCCAGGCGTATCCGAAAATACAATCTGCATTTCATCGGTATTTAATATACCCATAATACGGTGACGCGTAGTCTGTGCCTTGAAAGTGGCTATTGACACACGTTCTCCAACGAGCAAATTCATAAGTGTAGATTTTCCCACATTGGGATTTCCTACGATGTTTACAAAGCCTGCTTTATGCATAAATTCTCTAGTTTAATGATTACATACAAAAAAACGCATCTATCATAAAAATGTTGGATGCGCTTTTCTGATATGATTATAAATTATTTTGACGTACTGCCATCGTAACCCCATTTCATATACAACGCTCCCCAAGTAAATCCTGCTCCAAAAGCGGTAAAAATAAGATTATCTCCCTTTTTAAGTTGCTTTTCAAAGTCCCAAATACACAAAGGAAGTGTAGCTGCACTAGTGTTTCCAAAACGCTGAATATTCATCATAACCTTCTCTGATGGTACCCCTAAACGTTCAGCCACTGCATCAATAATACGAACATTGGCTTGATGTGGAATTACCCAATCAATTGTTTCACTAGTCAGATTATTTCTTTCAGCAATCTTTGCAGTCACATCAGACATATTCGAAACAGCATACTTATAGACAGTTCTTCCTTCTTGATACAAATAGTGCATTTTATTATCTACAGTAAAGTAAGAAGGAGGACACACAGATCCACCTGCTTTCAAATGTAGAAAAGGAAGCCCTTTACCATCTGTACGCAAAATTGAATCACGAATACCTACATCTTCTGTGGTTGCTTCAACCAAACAAGCTGCTGCACCATCACCAAAGATGGGACAAGTCGCTCTATCTTGATAGTTTACCAAAGAAGACATTTTATCAGCACCAATAATGATGACCTTCTTGTGTCTACCCGACTCAATCAATGAGGCTGCCATTTCCATTGCGTACAAAAAGCCACTACAAGCAGCTTGAAGATCGAAAGCAAATGCATTCTTCAATCCCAATTTATCGCATACAATAGATGCTGTAGAAGGGAAAGGATAATCTGGAGTAGTCGTAGCAAGAATAACCGCAGTTATATCATCAGGGTTTGCACCTGTTTTTTGCATCAAGTTCTTAGCTGCTTTACGTGCTAAATAAGAAGTACCTAAGCCCTCTTCATTCAAGATTCGACGCTCTTTAATCCCTATTCGAGTCATAATCCATTCGTCGTTGGTATCTACCATTCTAGATATCTCTTCATTTGTCAAGACATAACTAGGTACATATCCACCAACGCCTGTAATTACTGCATGTAGTTTTTCCATCATTTCTTAGTTGTTGGTTTATCCATTCTAAAAAAAAAGAGCCGACTGAGCCGAAGCTCGCCGGCTTTATTCTAATAGAACGTGTAAACGTTGTGAGAAAAGCAACTGATTAAACAGCAGCTTCTTTTACGATAGCTAATTTACCTCTGTAATATCCACAAGCATTACATACAGTGTGGTATACATGCCATTCACCGCAGTTAGGGCAGATAGCTAAAGTAGGAGCAACTGCTTTGTCATGAGTTCTTCTCTTTGCAGTTCTCGTTTTTGATTGTCTTCTTTTAGGATGTGCCATTTTCTTTTAATTTAATTATTATCTATTATTTTCTTTAATTCATTCCATCTTGGATCTATCTCCTTAGAATCATCGCTGAATGTTTCAGAATCAGCCATTACATCTGTAAATTCATCATCCTCTTCTTCGTCATCGTCAACAGCTGTGCGTAAATGCTTACCAAGCTTACCAACCATACCTTTGTTACATTTCCCTGGAGCATGCACATGCTTCATAGGTAATCCAAGAGCAATGAACTCATAAATAAACCAAGCGACATTTATATAGCCATTATCTTCAGGAACAACAACAATATCTCCCTCTTCTGTGAATTCAAGCCCTAGTTTCACTTTAAGGCGTTCAGATACAGAAACAGGAAGTTCCATATCGTCTAAACAACGATCACAAGATACTTTTACAGTCCCATCTATTTGAAAGTGTAAAGTAAAAACTCCATGAGCCTTTTTCACCTCCAAAGAAACTTCAAGATTACCCTTCTGAACCTCAGTGGTATCTAAGTCTACAAAAAACTGATTATCCAACTGAAACTCATACATTGATGAATCAGCCTTCATATTTCTCAGTTCAATCTTATATTTATCGAATCTTCCCAAAATGCAATTACTATATAATTCGGGCGACAAAGTTACAAATAATATTCAATTATCACATCATAACCAGTCTATTATTTCAGCAATTAAATACTTTTTTTCAATCCCGCAGAGAAGTGAAAAGAATATGCTAATAAGCTCTCATTTAACAAGATAATAAAAAACAAATAGTTACCTATTTAAAGATAGAGGATGGGCTCACACACTCGTAAAAGAGCACATAGGAGCAAGTAAAGATCGTTAGCACCAACAATTATTCATCATTCATGCAATCTCATATACATTAATAAAAGCATATTACAAGGCTTCTTATCAAGAACAGAGAAAGTTTTAAAAGAAGATCAAATAAAATCGATTAAATTCTAAGGAAGAAGAAACAGTTAATTCCAACAAAAAGAGGAGGTCATTAAATAACATCTTTAACAGATGCATATAAGCCATACAACAATTCAATAGGCAAAATGACTAACCAGCTATTCTAACACTCTAAAAGAAGCTGCAATCAATCTTATTTTTACTATAAAGCATAGATATAATAACCTTAGTAACTAAAATGACTGTCAATACTGAATACTAGCAAGTACTTTATATAGAGATACTAAAAAATAATTTATTTATGAGAAGAGCCCATAAAAGATTATTCTACCCAAAGAAGGAATCAAGTAAAATAATAGGTTGGTAAAAGAGTGTGATGATACTTTCTTTCTTTTTAGACTTGCCAAACTGTATATTTAAGATGGGTTATACTCCTCGGGAGTGGTGCTCCAGCCCCTTCCGCTAGAATCCTCCTCAATCGAAGATGGTAAACAGAAAAGCCCCCATCAGAAATAGCAAATAGCCTATTTATTTTACTTGAGCCACTAAAACAACTCAATCCCACAACTCTCACAGGTGAGCCACAAAATAGATCTAGATAGATACACTACAGGCCAGATATTAAAAATGTCACAGGGGAAAAAACATCTCACTACAGCATGGTACAACATATACCACAATCCATGTTAGCTATAATGCAAAAAAAATCCCCCAGTTCTTATTAGAACCAGAGGACTTCTCTAAAAAACGGCGGCTACCTACTCTCCCACAATCTGCAGTACCATCGGCGTGACAAGGCTTAACTTCTCTGTTCGGAATGGGAAGAGGTGGAACCCTTGTGCTATAGCCACCTAAATAACTATATAACATAAGTAAACAAGC
>JBOFFJ010000163.1:0-1141 GCA_051648565.1 Phocaeicola sp.
TGCAATGGACCAGATACATCGCAAGAGGTACTACGAGCAGTTCGTGGGTAATGGCAAACAGCTTCACTTGATAGCCCTCAACTACTCTCCCGAGGAGCGTAATATCGCTACAGACTGGATAGAGGAGACTCTCTAGCTGCTGTTTGGGTTATTGACTTAGAGTTTAGAGAGTTAGGGTTAGAGAAACAAGATCTGCGTAATCAGCGAGATCTGCGTGAATATCTCTCTTTTTGGACTGTTGCATCTGGTTAGGGGTTAGTGGGTTTAGAGAAACAAGATCTGCGAAATCTGCGAGACTAATTCAACAGCTGCGAAAGCAGCCTCAACAGCGAAGCCTCAACAGACACGAAGTGTCCTCAACAGCGTTAGCCTCAACATATCTTTGCTAGCGATGCCATAGCTCTTTACCCCGAAGGGGTAACATGTGGGTAATCGCGGGTAATCGAAGCGACCCGTGGATGCAGCCTCAAAATATCTCATAGCGTAGAGGTAACGAAGCTCTTATCCGTGTAGATCCGTGGACAAAATTGGGGGGTTAATAGGTTATGGTTTATGGGTTAGATCCGATTGAGTGATTGAACACATAGCGTAGAGGTAACGAAGCATCTTATCCGTGTAGATCCGTGGACAAAATTTTTGGGTTAGGGTTTAGATCCGATTGAGTGATTAAACCCATAGCGTAGAGGTAACGAAGCTCTTATCCGTGTAGATCCGTGGATAAAATTCTTGGGTTAGATGGTTAGGCAAAACAAGATCTGCGTAATCAGCGAGATCTGCGTGAATATCTCTCTTTTTGGACTGTTGCATCTGGTTAGGGGTTAGTGGGTTTAGAGAAACAAGATCTGCGTAATCTGCGAGACTAATTCAACAGCTGCGAAAGCAGCCTCAACAGCGTTAGCCTCAACAGACACGAAGTGTCCTCAACAGCGTTAGCCTCAACAAGCCCTAAGGGCTCTCAACAGCGAAGGGTAACCCCCAGTAAGCAAAGCGACTGGGTGATGAAGCCTCAACAATCTTTCTAAATTATTACTATCTTTGCCGGTACAGATTAAACATATATGTATTATGAATCTAAATCCAACTAGCAATTACGACTTTAAAGGCATAATAGAGAGTGGTCAGTTATATGTTGATAAGACAG
>JBOFFJ010000164.1:0-1245 GCA_051648565.1 Phocaeicola sp.
GTAAGTGTCGTCTTCCAGTGCATTGTAGATGGCTTTCTTGATGGAGGAGTTGCGGGTCATAGGGATCATAGACATATAGTTAATTCCTTAATTTGATTTTATATTTGAAGTTATGTTTGTGAGTGTTTCGGGTTTTTAATGTGGGGATAACACACAACGACCACATAAACCAACCAGTCAACTCCTTGCTATCGGGCAATTCGTTAAGTGGCTTCTTTGAATCACCTCGGCATCTGTTAGCCTGAGAGGGTCCAGATATAGTGATTACTCTATACACCCGATAGTGAGTGTACCGCCTAAGTACATGAGAGTACAACCTACCATCAAACTCATGTAAAGCCTTTGCGTTCAACTTCACACTAAGGCAGTGACTCTCCTTTACTGGCAGGCTTCGTTAACGTCTTAGCTTGACGATTCAAAGGTCTCACTCTGTAACGTCTAACCGGTAATTACCGTTCAGAGTTCCTATTACCTAGCGCTTTGAATTTGGCGATTCCGGTAGGACTCGAACCTACAACCGATTGGTTAACAGCCAATTGCACCACCATTGTGCTACGGAATCTTAATCTGGTGCCCCTTGACAGAATCGAACTGCCAACGATGGATTACAAAACCATAGTTATACCATTTAACTAAAGAGGCTTGGCAGGGAATGGGTGAATCGAACACCCGCTTGAAGTTTTGGAGACTCCAGCACTACCACTATACTAATTCCCTATAAGGACTGATTTCTCAATCCTTGTATATATAATAGCGGTTGAAACGCTACTTCATTGAAATATTAATACAAACTATTGTGATCATTTGTCATGCCCATAGGATTTCCTGGTTGAAAGCCAGTAGCTGAACCGAAAGAACCCAGTGGCGGTAGTGGTGCAGCTATAATCTTCTCTGAGACTCCATGGAGACGGCGGCTAGCTACATTAGCAATTCGCTGTTCTTCAGCCTTCTCTTTCTTATGTTCAACTTCTGCCTTTAGGAGTTCAACCTGAAGACGCTCAAATTCATTACGGTAGCGTACGTTATTAAAATGCATTAGTAGTTAAACCTCGCTGCTTTCTCTCGAACATCGATGTGAGTAAAGGTCTTGCCATAGCCGAGACCGTACTTATCTTTGGGTAATACATTATCTAAAACCTTTTGCACCTCTTGTGGAGATACATCACGAATCTGGAAATCAACTGCCTTACCCAGTTTATGCTGAGAAGACTTAGCACCACCAACCTTGGCATTGTGACTCTCACA
>JBOFFJ010000165.1:0-1033 GCA_051648565.1 Phocaeicola sp.
AAGAGGCCACTGATAAAATGAATGAGATACTTGTCAAGCTCGCTGCTCGTGTTGAGACTCATGCGTTCAAGAAGTGAAAGTATAACCCATTTTGGGTTACACATTGGGGACTTGTTCCCCTTTTCTTGCAAAAGGTTAACCGTTTCAGTTAACGTTTCCTTAGCGTTTTCCACCTAAATTCAATCGCTACCTATCTAAGGAAGGGAAAGCCATGCGACAAACCAAGCCCCTGTAGTAACATTGTGCACAGATACCATTTACCCGAAGAGACCGAGGCCAAGGGCGAAGTTCAGTGGGACGTATGAGAGTGGGTGGGTGTAATCAAGGTGGTTGGATAGGGGATTGGGTAGGATGCGTTAGAGAGCGTTACAGGCGCTTCTAGCGCTATTGCTGTTGTAGACAGCGGGGCCTTCCTGGAGGTGTATAGTGGGTAAGGTGGTTATCCCCTTTTACGCTGATGAATGCAGAATTACGTCGAACACCTTTTGGCAAAACGTCTATCGTTTCGATAGACATTTCTGATACGTTTTTACGCTGATGAAGACCAGTGCACGAGGGACAGCCACTCACCTGATACCTAATAACCAGGGGCCCTCGCTTAGCGGATTCATTATAAGTAAGGTCTTCTTGAAATCAATGGATAATTAGAAGTATAACTTCTTAAAAACTTAAACTTCTCCTTCCAACTTCTCCTCCTAAAAAAGATTGAATTAGAGGCCAATCTGGTGCTTAAAAAACCTTATACTTTTCCCTCTACGGAGTTATATAAGGTATAGCCTTTAAAAAGATACCTTACCTTCTAACCTTATCCACCTTATACCTCTTAACCTTATTCACCTTAACCTTCTAACCTTATCTATCTTATACCTTACCTAAACGAGGAGAGGTCTATTTAAAATAAATTGAAATAAAAGCCAATCTAGTGCTTAAAAAACCTTATACTTTTCCTTCTACGGAGTTATATAAGGTATAGACCTTAAGAAATACCTTACCTTACCTTCTAACCTTAACCACCTTATCCATCTAATCTAAA
>JBOFFJ010000166.1:0-1342 GCA_051648565.1 Phocaeicola sp.
ACCTTAGTTATGACGCTCGCGTAGTTAAACGGGATGTGGAAGGTAATGCGTACCTTTGCTTTGAAAAGCACCACAACGGAATGCGCTTTGCTAAGCGGGCGTATCTGAGCCCTGGCATGGAAACAATCTTTGATCTCCCTCTTAGTGGCGGGAAATGGTGATAAAACTTTTTCGTTGTTTTTGTTGATAGTAGGCCTTCTTCATGGTATAATGTCTCTATGAAGGGGGCTTTTTATGTTTGAAAAGTATTTAACAAAAACAGGGAGGATGTCTTGTAAGTAGCCTCAAGACATAAAGAATTAGTGGTACATCTAGAAATTTAAAGAAGTGCAGGGTGACAAGTATGACTACTCTAACGTCATATACCTAGGTTAGTTGGATAGAATAGAAATAATATGCAAAGAACACGGCAGCTTTTTTCAGACTCCTTAGAACCACTTAAATGGGAGGGGTTGTTCAAGGTGTTGGAGTTATGGAAAAACTAAAACTACCGAGCAATGTATATAGGACTTTAAGGAAGTACATGGTGAGCTATACGAATACTCCTCCGTAGTCTATAAAACAGCACAGGAAAAAGTGTAGATTACCTGCAAAACACATGGTCCTTTTCTATAGACACCTAACAACCACCTAAACGGGAAAGGGTGCCCAGAGTGCTAGGGACAAAACCACAGCATATTATACCTATTTAGGTGCTCAAACACTGGGCTAACAAAGATAGGTATCACTAATAACTTAAAACAAAGATTAGCCAATCTGGGAGGAGGCTTAGAGTATCTATACCACATCAACCTAGAAAATCCTAGGTAGCTAGAAAGTTGGTTACACGCTAAGTACAGATAGTATCAGGTTTTCAACCCAAATGTACGGAGTGGTGGCACAGAGTTCTTTTAGCTATCTGAGGCCCAAGTGGACGAAATAAAGCAATTTATTGCTTCCAGCGGAGGCGATATCTTGCTATAATATCTGTATAAATTAAGGAGCTTAATGGTGAAAAAGATTATTGTCATGTTGGCCCTAATATCATGTGCTGCTCAAGCGGAGTATGATAGCACCGAGTTTACTAAGCAAGTAGAAGCATGTGCCAAGATCGTAGAAGTTACGTCAATTGACCAATTTAAAGAATTGACCTCTAAGTTTGAAGATGGGCTTTACGGAATAACCCGAGCTTGGGCTATGGAGGAAAAGATTATTAACCCTCCGAAAGCGGCAGACATGAAAGCATGTAATGAAGTTCTCACCAAATACGTCGAGGTACTGAAAAATGGGAATTGAGCTTAAGTATGTGCGTAATGATGACCTTAACTGGGGTGTGATGGGTTCTGTATTTGTTGATGGTGTG
>JBOFFJ010000167.1:0-2006 GCA_051648565.1 Phocaeicola sp.
AATACCCACCCAAACATTGGCGATTACTGGTTATTGGTGACCTTCTTATGGAAAGTTTCTTCACTCATACACAGAAGCATGAAGAATTCAACACAAGCAACAAGGCTGGGGATTAATGTCCAAAAGAAGAGTAAGTACACTACTCCCCACCCAGCCTTGCCCATATAAAACTTGTGGGCACCTAATGCACCTAGGAAAAAGCACAACACTGTTGCAGTGCTTTTATTTTTAGAGGTCTTAGGTTTTTCAGTAAACCCACACTGTGGGCATGAAGTAGCAGATTCGTGAACAGTTTTACCACAACCTTTGCAAAATACCATTGCTTATATCCTTGTAAGCGGCCACACATAGGCAGCCGCATAGTTACTAAACATTATTACCAGCTATGGCCAACAGAGGCACCTACAGCAATCTCTTTCTCGCTATCAATGGCAATGGTAGCTCGAACAGTGGTGGAAGAACTTACGGCATAGGTATAGCCACCAGCCAAAGCGCTAGCACCATCATAGCCGCCTACACCAACGGCAATGTGATGAGAACCGTTACCAGTGTATTGAGTCAAAGAGGCAATAGCAGTTGCACCAGCAACGCCAGCCTTAAGTTTGTCGGTCTTCTTCTCGATGGAATCAATACGGCCATCTAGTCGGGCAATCTCGCTAGTGGTGTGAGCCGCTTGTGATTCAAAAGCAGATTGAAGGCCGCCGATCTTATCGGTGTTACCTTGAATAGCGTCGCCAGCTTGTGACAGGTAGTCATTAACTACATCGACCCGCTGTTCAAAAGCATCACCCATTTGGGTAATGGAGTTCTTGATTTCAGTATCATCGTAGGAGGTGTTACCGGAATCGGTAGATTCGTTATTGCCCTGATCAGGGAGGGTAGGCGTTTGGGCTTGGATGAAGTTACCCAGATCCTTTAGACCAGATACGATCTTGTCGGTGCGGGCATCCTGTAGCTTATTACCTGCTTCAACTTGATTCATAACCATAGAGCCGTGTGCTTTAAGGTCACGATTAGACACATAATAATCATTCATGTCTTTGCCGCCATTCATTTCCTTCATACGGGCATCGTATTGAGACTGAGTAGTAGCCGCCCCAAGATAACCAGTATAAAAATGGTGATCGCTAATACCTGAATCTTTGATTTCTTGAGCGGTTAGCTTACCATCTTCATTAAAAGCCTTGAGCAACTTGGTAGCCGTCTTTGCGTCGGTATACTTAACAAGATCCTTAACTTGTTCGGCGCTGCGGATGGTGCCATTAAACTTATCTACAGACCCAACGAAATTGCTGTGACTATCAGAGGCGAAAGCAGAAGAGGAGAAAGCAGAAGCGAAAACAATGGCGAGGATAGATTTTTTCATGAAACAAGATCCCTATGGTTTGATTAATTGGTAGAAGTGCCTACCACAAAGGCCGCTGATCATAACGACCTTAAGTTAGTCACTCGTTTTTTAAATGGCACGATAAAGGCTTTCCCAATTGGATCGCATACGCTTAACGAGGTTTTTATCTGCATCACGTTTAGCCTTTAGCTCTAGTAATTGATCACGGCGATCTAATTCTTTGTCACTCATACCGATGATAGCAAATAGCTGTTTTTCTGACTTCTTAATAGACATTTTAAAATACCTTGAATTATGCTGTAAACATTTACCCATTTTCTACGCTAATAATAGTAAAAGATCAAAGAAAGTGTTAGATATACTTTAAACACTCTTGATCTCTCTCCTTCTTAGATCTTACCTTATCAGCGATCCGCTTATCTTTTCTCTTCTTACACTTTGACTTATTACGGTAAGTATTCATTACACTCCCTCTTGATTTAACATTGCCTTTTTTTTGGCTGCTAATTCGTCTAATTCCCCTTTCTTATATCCGTGATCATAGGTTTCTTGGTTATAGAATTTACCATTACCATTTATATGATCTGTAGATACTAAACCCCCTAAGAATAGGCATCTGACTGAGCCATGACGACTTACATCCCCAACAACCATAGGC
>JBOFFJ010000168.1:0-1309 GCA_051648565.1 Phocaeicola sp.
TTACTCCTCTGAGGAAAGAAATATCTCTCGTGATTGGAGGGTGGAAAGGCTTCACTGTTGAGTACACTTTGTGTCTGTTTAGATTGCTGTTGTAGCTGGATGGTTAGGGGTTTAGATGGTTAGTAGGTTAGAGGGTTAGGGTTTAGAGAAACAAGATCTGCGTAATCTGCGGGATCTGCGTGAATCTCTCTCTTAGCACTGTTGCATCTAGTTCGTTTGACGGTTCAAAGTTACCGATTGCATTTAGATGGTTAATTACTTTGTACGCTCACAAGATTAAGATTCACTTTTATAGTCTTACCCCCAAGAGCAGGTAAGCCCAAAATAGGATACGCTATCTATTGACCATAAAGCTGTACCACTCCACCAGTCATCCAGTATGCTCTGGCTTTGAGCACGAGCTAACATCAGGCCTCGGATGCACTGTACTAGCCGTTACAAAATGCTGAATCAATGCAGCAAACTCAGCATATCCACTAACTCTACCTAAGGATGCCTTTTTATTAATTCCCCCACTATAAGTTTGGTTATCTCTCCCTACCATGAAATATTTTAGTGCCATAATTTATTGGTTTTATGAGAGTGCGACATTGCTCTCTCGGTATAGCACAAATGTACACCACTCACAAGGGTGCCCTGCGCCAAACTGCGCCAAACTGCGCCAAATTGCGCCAAACTGCGCCGAAGCCCAAATATTTAACAATACTTATCATTTTCTTTCCTGCTCCGCAGTGCTTATGCACTAACTAGTTGCTGTTGCAGCTGGTTAGTTAGGTTAGAGGGTTAGATTGTTAGGCAAAAAATCTGCGTAATCTGCGAGATCTGCGTGAATAATTTGCATTTTGCTAGCGATGCGATAGCTCTTTACCCCGAAGGGGTAACATGTTGGTAACCGCGGGTAAGCAGAGCGATCCGTGGATAAAATTCTTGGGTTAGTAGGTTAGGGTTTAGGGGGTTAGATCCGAGTGAGTGATTGAACACATAGCGTAGAGGTAACGAAGCTCTTATCCGTGTAGATCCGTGGATAAAAATCTTGGTTTAGGGTTTATGGTTTAGATCCGAGTGAGTGATTGAACAGATAGCGTAGAGGTAACGAAGCTCTTATCCGTTAAGATCCGTGGATAAAAATCTTAGTTTAGGGTTTATGGGTTAGATCCGAGTGAGTGATTGAACACATAGCGTAGAGGTAACGAAGCTCTTATCCGTGTGGATCCGTGGATAAAAATCTTGGTTTAGGGTTTATGGGTTAGATCCGAGTGAGTGATTGAACACATAGCGTAGAGGTAACGAAGCATCCTATCCGTGTAGA
>JBOFFJ010000169.1:0-1249 GCA_051648565.1 Phocaeicola sp.
ACTTCTTATCAGCGTAAAGAAATTCGAACTAAGCGTAAGCGTGAGGATGGTGAGTTGGTTGGTAAAGGTAGTATTCACAAACACCGTAAGTATTGATTCTAAGGGAGGCTTCGGCTTCCCTTTCTTTTTATCTAAGGAGGATTACTTGGAAGATTTTAAGAATGTTTTTAAATATGACCCACAATCTCCTTCTGGTTTAGTTTGGCTAATCTCCCGAGGGAAAGCTAAGATCGGAAAATCTTGTGGGAATATAAAAGGGAATGGGTATTATCAAGTAGGTTTTAAAGGTAAGTACTATCCTTGCCACCGGATAGTTTGGATATTAGAAAAGGGTGAAATCCCTTCTGGGAAAGTTATAGATCATATAGATAATAACACCTTAAATAATTGCATAGGTAACTTGAGATTATCAACTATTCAAGGTAATACTCGGAACAGAGTAAAAAGGCTAAACCTTACTTCTAAATTTAAAGGCGTGTGTTGGAATAAAAGATCTGGCAGTTGGAAGGTTTCAATTGTAGTAGATTCAAAAAGCATCCACCTTGGTTATTTTAAAGATGAAGAACTTGCTGGTGATGCTTATAAAAAAGCAAGCCTTGAGTATTTTGGAGAATTTGCATGGAGGGATGATGTCTAGATTTAAAAGATACAGGCCTAAAAAAGAAAATGTGTTAAAAGGTTCAGGTTATGATTCAATGCTTGAAAAAACACTACATGAAACCAAACTTAGCTCTTGTGATTTTCATCCAAAAGATAAGCAAGTAAGCTATACAGTGCCCCATACGTATGAAGTAGATTTCTTTCTTGAAAAAAATGGGAAAGAGTTTCTTATAGAAACAAAGGGCCGTTTTCAAGAAAGTTCAGAGGCTCGTAAATATCTATTTGTTCGGGAGGTGCTCGATGAGGAAAAACAGGAATTGGTCTTCATTTGGGGCAAGGCAAATACTCGTTTCCCATTCGCCCGTAAAAGAAAAGACGGGACCTATATGTCCAACGAAGAGTGGGCAGATAAGCACGGTTTCCGACACTGGACCCAAGACCTGTTCGACGTAAATTATCTATAAAGAAAAGGGGCTACCTTCGCAGGTGCCCCTTCTTTTTTACTTCATCACAATGTCATCATCACCGGTGGCAAGCTTACCCTTCATCTTCCCTTCTGCACTAGCAGCAGCGGTCTTCATAGAGTTGCGAGGCTTAGTCATAAAGCCTTTCACACCATCAGCATCCCCAGTTACAGCAGCGTTAATCT
>JBOFFJ010000170.1:0-1027 GCA_051648565.1 Phocaeicola sp.
GATACGCACTGGTCAAGAGAGTGGTTCACTAAAACCAGCAAAAAACAGGCTCCCCCATGTGGGGTAGGCTCAAGAGCAGTAACCGAAAGACAGAGGTTGAGTTCTATGCACTCGATACTCCTGCTGTCCGTTCCAACGCGAGCGTTATTGATAGGTGCTGAAGATGCCAGCATCAAAAACAACATGACAACGACAGCTCTACAAAGCATTACATCATGCCATCTGAGCCAGAACAGTCGGGTTTTATGGCAAGGGTTGCTCTATAGATTGTTATTAAAGGGGTTCATCCAGAACTTAACCATTGAGAAAATCATACCAAAATCTATGGGAAGGTCCTTCTTTTTAGAGAAAATCGTAAAAATGAACAGATCAGCAAAGATGGCAACATCCAAGATACAATGCAGATTGATGAATATCACCAAAATGATCAATTAGCCTTGAATCAACAAAACGCTGATAAATAAGTGGCACTGATTATCTAAAATTGGAGTGTTCATGAAAACACCTCACTTGTGCGATCTTACCACCCATTTCCCTCTTGATGAAATCACTTCAAGATTCGGTGAAAAATTTAAAATTGCTTATAGCAGCACCCAAGCAAGCAATTTTTCTTATACTAAAGAGAGCTCAACCTTAGTTATCTTGGTGGTGTTTAATGATGATGTAAAAAATGATCTTGTTACACTTGAGAAAGCTATCTCACATGGCAGAAATTTTTTATGGCTAGCTTTACTTGAACATGATGATTGTGACAATGAGCATTATCTAGGCATATTGGCTCGCTATTTTTACGATTACCACAGCTATCCAATTGACATAAAGAGGATTTATTTTTCTATCGGGCATGCACTCGGCATGGCTAAACTAAAAAAAAATGAATATCAACACATGTGTCACTCGCCATCCACGAGTCTGCTACTTGGTAATAGTTCAGCCATTTTGAGTCTGCGTGAACAAATTAGAAGGCTAGCATGCTGTCGCTTGCCGATCATGATTACAGGGCCCAGCGGTAGTGGTAAAGAGCTGG
>JBOFFJ010000171.1:0-1003 GCA_051648565.1 Phocaeicola sp.
TTCAACCATTGACGAACTGCTCTTTTTAGGTCGCCATATGTATTTACATCATTCATTTGTAGAACTCCTCTTTAACCTTAGCGAGCCATTCATCATCGTGTGGGGTATTCGTACTTTTAACAATACGTTCAGCAATCTGGAAGAAAGCCCACTCGATAAACTTCTCACCAATCATGGCAACAGCCAGCCTAGAAGCAAACTTCTTAGCTGAAAACATAAGAGCATTCATCATAGGTGACTCCTTATGGTTTTGGCGGTATTGGCAATACAGGTGGAATATCTTTCTCATCGAGCCATTCGACCCATTTATCCCAGTCATCGCCACGAGTTTCTTCCCACAATTCACGATCTTCCCAGAGAACCCAACGACCTTTTAGTGGAGGGAGCGGGCCACGAGGCATACAGTCCCACCAATTCATACCTAGTGGAGTGAATTCAATAGCAGTCATCTGGGGCTGAGCCACATAGTTTTGATAAGCATTTAGTGCTCTGGCACGGAAGTGGTACGGATACCCTTGACGGCGTAGATTCTGTTTAGCGCTATCTAGATTTTTAGAAAAAGCAACAATAGCTTTCATCCGATTGCAAATATGTCGAGAAGCCCAGAACTTGTAAGCTTGAGGAGTTTCAATCGGGAAATCATACTTATGCATAGGAGGATTTGGCATCCTTAACTCCTTTTTAATTTATACATTACAAATGTAATTAGCGTAGATAGACTTGATACCTTAAAAATAAAGGGGCCGAAGCCCCTTATATTAGTTATTGGTACCATCATCAATCATTTCAAGCTGAGATGTTAGTCGAGAACCTATCTCAATCCAACTCTTACGGCTTGTACCAACTGCCAAATAGGCTTTAGTGATTTTCTTGGTGGGGTCACTTGGGAACAACGGATCCCACTCATCACAGACTACAACTTCACCAAACATTGTTGGAACGACGCCGTTATAAGCAGGACCACCAACATGGTTAATACGAGAACCCATAATACGGTTACGTT
>JBOFFJ010000172.1:0-1262 GCA_051648565.1 Phocaeicola sp.
CACCATTATAAATCTTCATTCCATACAGAGTCTGCATCTTACCCGCTGACAAAGCATAGAAGGATTCACGAGGGATATCTAACATTTCAGCGAACCTACGTACGCTATTTAGTTTATAAATCATACCCGCTGAGTCAATGATCGTGATACCACGAGGTTGACGCCCACGGCGTACAGATTTTAGGGTAGGCATTGGAATAGACATGGTTGACTCCTAGAATAAGTTTGGTTACATCTAATATTAACCCTTCCTATTTGGATACATAACAAATAGTATCTCAATCTCTAGTAGAGAAGTATAAGAAGTAGTAGAAGTAGTAGAAGAAGAAGTGTTTTTACGAAGTTAAAAAAAGAAGTTATACTTCTAACTAGCCGTAAAAACACCCCAAACATTACACAGAAATCATCTAAATAGTTCTTTTTTAATGAATTTAATTACCTCCTCATTACCTTCGGTAGTATCGAAGTGTTTTGCACCCTCCGATGGGAACTCCTTCCAGTCATAAATCCAAGTTCGTGAGTCACCTACGAAACTCCGATGACCTTCTCTCTCAAGAGATATGAGTACAAGCCGATCACCAAACACTGCCTTCATCGCATCGAATTCAGGTTGGAACCCTCCATCTGGAATGATCCACACCATCTCTTGCTCAGCGTCAAATTCATGAAATTTGATGTAATCTGCCACCCATTTCCCGTAGTAGTCCTCACCGAAGAATGGTTTAACGAAACCTTCACTAATGTGGATCATCAATTCTCTGGGAGTTTTACCTTCCAGGAAGTCTTGAGGATTATCTTTCCAACCCTTCTCTTCGTATTTCTCGAAGAACTCAGAAGCTGGTATGCCCGTAGTATGAACAAAAATGTTATACATCGGGAATTTGAAGGAGGCAGTGCGAGCACCACACTCCTTCGTTACTATTTCAGCAATGGTATCTTTACCAGTTTGGGGCGGTGCATTCAGAATGAAGATTTTGTTCATGACCAAGCCTCCAGAGAAACTTTGATTTTCTCTACCCGTTCGAGGTGAGCTATTACAGCTTCCTCAATTTGCCATAGGCAGGTATTCTCATCGAATTCTGGATTTGTCAGTATGCGCAAGACTTGTTCTGAAACATCCTTAACACCCTTGCTGTAACTCTGTATATCAACTTTCTTGGTCATCCTTGACCTCCGGTATAGGTTTACCGTCCTCTCTTCGCTTAAGCTCTCTCATGTAACGATAGAGCTGCTCTGAGTCTGGGTAGTTTGCCTTTAAATGC
>JBOFFJ010000173.1:0-2887 GCA_051648565.1 Phocaeicola sp.
TCAGGACGCTCATTGCGTCGTCGTATAAAGGAGGAACCCAGGGCGTTGGACTTCCACTTAGGAAGCCTGTCAGGTGCCTTAGATTCGCAAATACCAGCTACCAAACGTCCAATGCTAGTATTGTCAAGTAAGTTTGGATTATTAACAAGGAGATTACCCTCAATCATCCGCAAATCTCGCGCGAATAAATTCCTTTGGAACTCGTAGGAAGTACAATCGAGGGTAACAATAACAGCACCCTTGTACAAGATTTCAGTTTTGGATTTACCACGAATTGTGAAATCAGAAATAGCCAAGTCAAGTCCTTAATATAGCCGCGATGTTGAAAGTATAAATGTTATGGTCAAAGGCAGCTCCATTAGACCTACCTTTTGTCATGGTGATTAAACCCAACTCATTGAGTATTTTTATATGACGCTTAACCGACCTAACCCCTTGACCCGATCTAGCAGCCAAGGTTTCGTAAGAAGGCCAACACCTCCAATCAGTACCTGAATAGCCAGACAGTACAAGAAAAGTAAGGCCAGCAGGCGATACAGAGTTCAAATCGAACCGCTTTAATAAGAAATCCGATAAATCATATTGAGTAGTTAGTGCCATTTTATCCAAACCTAGTGCCATTTTGTCACATAGTGGGTGCCAATTTGTCCAATAGTAGGTGTCATTATGGCACACTAATAATACTAGGAATAATACTATTAATCAATACTATTAAACAATAAGAGTATTCATGAATAGTATTAAGAGGGAATCAATTATATGATCCCCCTTACAATCAAACTTCATCCTTTTCTATTTTTACACTGGTAAGTAAATGAAATGTAGCTAATCCAATAAAGGATACCAATAGAGAGGTTATTGCTATAACCTTCATAGCTAGGTCATTCCATGAAAACCACGCTGCTACAGATCCTGTTAATAAGGGGAGGATTACTGTTAATAGGATTACGAATACCTTTTCACCTATCGTCATATCTTGGCCTCTACATATTCAAACAAACGATTAACAATACCTAGTGGGCCATTCATCTGGTAATGAACTTCCCCTTTCACAGTGACATACTTCCAACCCCTCCAAGTATCCTTGTAAGTGTAGTACATCCTTTTACCGTGTTCATTAAGGAAGAAGTATTCCATTTGGAAAGTGCTATCGTTGCAAAAAGTAGCTTTCTTGATCAAAGGTGGAGCTTTTTCATCATCCCCACCGAATACATACAGGTCATTGCCGTTAACTTGAGTGGTGCTAGTGGTGTGGCAGGTGTTTTTATCGAAGCTTACGGTATCAGTCCACCGATCTTGATCATTAGCAACGACAAATACAGCCTCACTATTGTTCCAATGACCAAAAAAGAACAAGGCAATGAAAGCCCAAACAACTACCGTTACGAATTCACTCATTTAATCACCTTTTGCATCTTCAAAAAGTAGGTAAGGTTATGGTGGAGGTCGTTTTTGGCGTGTCTTTCGAGGTAATCAAGCTTGTCAGTAGCATCTATACCTTCGTTTATGGCCAATTCGATACCCCTCCACGTGTGAATATCAAGAAAAAGCTTAGTTTTCTCTACCTTAAGCTTGATTTCACCGAGCCAGAGGTTCCCATTACGGAACACTACGAGTTGGGTTTTGTTAGATGGCAATGGAATGCTCATCGGACTTGGTAATTTAGTCTGCATATGGCCTCCTTACAGCCAGATTTTCAGTGTTTCACGGGAGAAGTGACTTCCCGCAGGTGTTAAAGTACCTTTCCTTTGTTCCAGAAATGGTTTGGAAAAGCCGATTCTTTTAAATTCGCGGCGGAAAATTCTGAAATCATGCCAGCGAGGATCCATCGTGGCTTCACATTTCTCGTAACATGTATTTAATATTTCCAACCAAACCCTTTTGTACTCGTCGAAATTCTTCCATTCCGACTGGTAATACTCGCCAAAGCCCACCCCGTACATACGAGGAACCATATAGTCAATCAGTTCACCGCTCTCAAGCTGCGAATCAGAAACAATACAGCGAAAATTAGTGGATAGAAAGGTAACTTTCCACCTTCCATCCAACAACCCTATAACAGCAGCCATGCCATATTGGGTGTTTTTGAGAAAAGTCTCAGGTTCTGGTACTTCTTCATGGCTTGTAACTTCAATAAACCGGCTAAGAAGGATGACTTCACCAGTTTTCAGATTCTTGCACGGAAGATTGTCACCCTTGATTTTCTCAGGGTGCTCCGTTAGCATGAATTCAGACCCTCGACACCCTACGGTGAATCGGAAATTCAGGTCTAAATCGTCAATTAACATGTTCATAACACTGCCCTCTGCAACCTTTTCACTGCATTAAGCAGGAATTTGTGACCTTGACCCTCATCTTGAGCCTTGAAATAGTCAAAATAAGCACCAACCGGCACTTTGAGATTCACTAAAATCTCCAAATCTGACCAAAACAACACGTGAAAGTGTAATTTCATACCTCTGGCGACAACACGGACACCATTTATGGACATTCCACCATCTTTAAAACGGTTAACTTTGTCCAAAATGTTCATTGGTACGGGTATATAAGTTTGTTCAAAACAGATTTTCGGCATTTACTAGCCTCCTATTTGATAGTAGGGCCTGCCTTGGCCCTGAGTCACCATCCTGCTTTCCGTCACAGTACTTACACCTTTGTTATCCCCACGAAACCTAGGTGAAGCGCTGTGTGGTTTGTTACCAGCTGTGGCCCACAGAAGCACCAAAACCTACATCACCTTCGCTATCCAGTGCGAGAGTTGCACGGACAGTTGTGTGAGCAGAGACAGCATAGGTATAGCCACCAGCCAAAGCCGTAGCACCTTCGTAACCACCAATACCTACGGCAACGTGGTGAGTGCCGCTACCGGTGTATTGGGTCAGGGATG
>JBOFFJ010000174.1:0-1371 GCA_051648565.1 Phocaeicola sp.
GGCTAATCAGACGGATGAATAACTATGCAAGGGACACCTCACACGGGGTACTATTGGCACCTATTGACACACGGAATATAGTATGAATTGTGTTACATGGGGGTTGACACACGACCTTATCTATGTATGACCTGCCATCACCTAACCTTTACGTCAACGGAAACATTCACAGGGAATACATGTTTTACCCTTACGTCAACTACCCCCTTCCCCCAAAAAGATCCGACGCATGAAGCGCCAACCTCCTATACCCCGATAGTGCAATTTAAAAATGAGGGTCCCTCGATTAATATTCCACACGAGAAGGGGCTATCCAAGAAATGACGATTTCGGGAGCTACTCCTATGTATAGTAATAAGGAATACATAATCCTTCCATCTACCACACAATTATGACCTCCCATCTGACTCATCTTCAGCGTTCCTTTAACCATCTCCTATCTTCGCTGATAATGGAGAGTGAATGGAGAAGGTCTCTTTCTTCTACATGAACGATAACACTTCTATTAGTGGAATGAAGAAGTACGTAGTACTGATGAATGGAACATCTCTTAGGATATGACCTCCCATCTACCTTATACTACAGTGCATACCTTACATCTCTTCCTTCTTCAGCGTATAAGAAACGTGATTTGAAAAATCGCGCGGCCTGCGGCATTTTACTGCTACGCAGGGGGTAGGCAAGGAATGTAAATTAAGGGAGCTATAACTAAGTGTAAGACGTTCTTAGCAATAGGAGAGATCGTTATGGTAGAAGGGCAAGACCAGGTAACTGGTAAGTTCGTTGCAGGCAATACGCTTGGCAAGGGGCGCAAGAAGGGTTCGCGGAACAAGATGACTCAGCTCATGCTTGATCGTGTATCTGCCCGTAGTGAAGACGGTTTGTCCGTTGAGGAGATTATGCTTGATATTGCACAAGATCCTAACGCACCATCTGAACTGCGATTTAAAGCAGCATCGAAGATTGCCGATATGGTATTCCCGAAAGCCGCTTCTGTTGAAGTAAAAATTGATGATGATGACAAGATGACCAAAGAGCAGATAGACCAACGTCTACAGACACTCTTGGCTTCCTTCGCTCAGACCATCTAATAAGAGTAACAAAAACCAAATAAGGTTGAGGGTGTAATCGAGCCAGCAGGCTAGTACCTTAAAGGACTCCAATGGAGTATAGCTAGTCTAAAACCCAAGGTGTAATGCGTTCATGTGTTGAAGCCAATCACCGACGACGGAAGAGTTTCTTGGTAGCTCTTCGCACTGCCTGTATAGTTAAATGGTATAACATCGGTTTTGTAATCCGACGTTCTCAGTTCGATTCTGAGTATGGGCACCAATTTAGGGGATTTGTTGTAGTGGTAGCAAAAGTGATTCC
>JBOFFJ010000175.1:0-3389 GCA_051648565.1 Phocaeicola sp.
TTTTTTGCTATAATATTCATATAAATTGAGTGGAGGAACTAATGGCCGATTTTATTATTCAATTTCCTATACTAAGCCTATTTATTCTTGGTTGGGCTCTTATTCTTATTGGTGGCTATTTTTATGATAAGCCAAAGTACTGGAAGTACTGGAAGGTAACAAATCCTATTGCCTACGCAGGTATTGCTATTATGGCAATTTCTGGGCTCCTTAAACTACTGGGGTTTTGATATGGAAAAAACACTACTACTTATTAGAGGGGTATCTGGGGCAGGTAAATCAACTCTTGCAGACCTGTTCTATGATAACCTGGACTTCGCAACAGTAGCCGCAGATGATTACTGGGGTCCAAATTACGATTTTGATTTTACCAAGTTGCACCTTGCGCACCACTGGTGCCAGCTTAGTGCGCGCCAGTTGCTGGAATCCGGTACTAGCGTAATTGTGCATAATACAGCCACTACCGAAAAAGACGTAGCAATTTACCAGTCAATCGCTAAAGAGCATGGTGCTAAGTTTATCTCTATTATCGTAGAGAACCGTCATGGCAGTGATTCCGTGCATGGAGTTCCTCAGGAAGTCCGAGCAGCACAAGAAAGCAAACTCCGAGCGTCTATTAAACTTATTTAAGGCATAAATATGAAAGCTACGTATGAAATGGCCCAACGCTTGGTTGCGGAAGGGCTTGTAAAAGCCTCCGAATGCGGGGAGTACACTATTTACAAGTACGCACGTAAAGTATTCTATAAAAACCTATGGACTCCAGAGTTGGAGTTGTTTCGTGGTACTGTATTCCGTGGGGAGCAATTAGTAGTAGAGCCACTGATAAAAGTATACAACTTTGGTGAGCGAAGTACTGGAATAAACATTCCAGTAGACACAGAAGTAGTATTAGATTACAAAGTAAATGGCTTTATGCTAAATGCCACTATTGTGGAAGAGTTGACAGAACACCGGCTGCTATTCTCTACTACTGGGTCGCTGGACTCAGACTTTGTTGCGCTAGGTATGACTAAGTTCTTTGATACCTTATCTATTATGCAGATTCAAGAACTACTAGAGATGCCCGCTGGTACTACCTTCACATTTGAAGTGGTAGACCGTAGTGACCCTCATATTGTTAGTGAGACTTTTGGGATGCACCTTTTGAGAGTAAAAACACCTGAAAAGGAGTTCTCACTCTCTGAGCGTAACGAGCTAGCAAGAAGTTTGGGGTTACTGCACCACAAAGAAGTAGTTACTACTTTAAGCTGGGCTCTAGATGCGGCTAAAACAGCAGACCATGAAGGTTGGATGGTCTACTCAACCGATGGCAGGCTCTTGTTTAAGCTGAAGACTAACCATTACCTTACTAAGAAGTTTTTGATGCGAAGCTCTAAAGCGGCGGATATGCTTTTTGGTGAAAACCCTAAAGAGTCCTTCGACGAGGAGTTTTTCGAGGTAATCACATTTATCAGGGATAAGCTAACTCGGGAAGAGTGGGATGGTTTAGGAAACCAAGGTCGTAGGGCAGTTATAGAAGATTTCTTTTTGAGGGAAGGAGCGTTTTAATGACATTAGACCAGTTTTTGCACTACTTTTTAGTAGTTTACTCCTCACTTTCTGCTATCTTTGGTCTAGTAGCAGCATGTGCAGTGGTGCCTCTATATATGGGTAAAGTACCTCTAGAGAAAATTAACCCAAAGCATAGGGTAAAAGTACTCATAGCTCAAGGTAAGATTGCTAGGATGTCACCAATAGGAGCTTTCCTGAAGCTAACCCTGGTTGCATTAGGTGCCCTAGTATATATCGCCATTGCTTGGCCCTTCGCTCTTATGCGATAATTTTTGCTAGAAACCCCGTTCTTTGATATAATAATCACATAAATTGATAAACCAAGTGGAGAAATAAATGAAAAAATATCTGTTGATGTTGGCTGCGGTAATTGGTCTGGCCGGTTGTGGTACTGCGGTAGAAGTGCCTACCTCTTATGTAGGTAAGGTTCAAACTACCAAGGGGTTCCAGAAGGGTGTTATTCAACCTTCTAAATTCCGACTTGATAAGTGCTGGAGCTACTGCGACAAGTTGGTACTGTTGGAAGCATCTGACCAAGTCTTTAATCGAGAGTTTAAGACATTCATGCCAAAAGATAAATTGAACCTTACTTACGGTGTCTCTATGACCTTGGCGATTGACCCTAAAGAATACGACCAAATCTTTAGCATCATCCCAGCCCAGAGTCAAGCTGACCAGTTGGCGATTATCCGGTTGACGGATGTATATGACCGAACAGCCTCTACTAAGATTAACACTTTGATGCCACAAATCTTAACCAAGTTCACTATTGCAGAGATTGCGTCCAATCGAGACCGTGTTAACGAGTTTGTACAGGCTCAGCTCCAAAAGCAGTTGAAGGGTACTCCTTTCCTTGTTAAGGTTGCAGGTCTGACTAACGTAGATTACCCGAAAATCATTACGGATGCTCAGGAAAACGCTGCAAAGCGTAAGGAAAACGAAGACCAAGTACTGGCCCAGCGGAACCTTGACTTGTTGCAAATCCAGACTGATAAAGAGGTAGAAACTCAGCGTCGGGATCTGGAAATGATGAAAGCCTCAACCACAGCAATGGTTGCTGATAAGATGTTTAGCCCTAACTACTTGAAACTTCGTCAGTTGGAAGTTCTGGAGAAACTGGCACAGTCTGATAACAAGGTATTCATTCCTACTGAAATGCTTGACTCTATTGCTGCTCAAAACATGGTATCTAAATAATGAATATTACTAATCTAGAAATCATTGTATGGATTCCCGTAGGGGCAATGCTACTGGGTATGTTGCTCTGGGGTCTTATTATCTGGGTTGCTAATAAGCACCCAGTAGTAAGCACTTTTACCAAGAAGCATTCCGTATTTGGTTACGGCTGTCTGGCCATGACTATCTTGACGTTAGTATACTTGATCTTTAAGTCGATTACATCACCAATTATGCGGCCAGTTGATGAAGTAGCTCCAAGGGTGGAACGACCCTTGGTTGAAGAAGTCGTAGAGTTGCCAACTAATTTGGAGAATAAAACTCTGCAAGCTAAACCAAAAGATGTAATCAACTCCCAACCAGAAACTCCACTTGTGGATAAGGCAGTTAAGTATGTTCAAGAAAAGTAAGGGCTTTACACTAATTGAAGTACTAGTAGTAGTTGCGATACTTGCGATACTAGCCACCATTGCGCTGCCTGTGCTGACTGGTGGTGCTGTACTAACCCCTCATCCGTAACGAAAAAGCCCGTCCCTTGACGGGCTTTTCTTTTATATAATATATGTAGCTAACAAGGTACTTATTTGATATAATATTTATATTGAATGAGAGGAGAGATTACATGGAACAATTTCTGTCGAACGTTAACACCTGGGTTT
>JBOFFJ010000176.1:0-12536 GCA_051648565.1 Phocaeicola sp.
TTTATTTAGTTATGCCAGGCAATGCATGGAGTGCTTGATAGATTCAACTTCTTCACTACTCAGGGTTCCAACAAACGGAGCCTTGACAGAAGTACCCATACTCTCGTAGATACGAGCGAGGACACTCTCGGTTGCTACATGGTGAAGAGCTTTACCATATGAAGAAACCAAATCATCACAATACCGAGGATGACAGCCAATTGAATCATGAACCGTTGCCATGGGGATTTTCAAATCCTGTCCAACCATGACAAGTAAGGAAGCATCTACGCTATGTACAAGATCCGGTGCCACAGCTTGGAGTGATTCGTTCAAATCCAAATCATTAGTGTGGGTATAGAACACCAAATCTACACGGGTGAAGCCCTTCGGTGTGCTCAACTCTTGCTTCTTCACCTTCGTCTTACGACGTACAACAGGGAAGCCATTCATTGGAATTTTGTACTTCCACACACCATTGGTGATCAGAACTTCTTTGGAGGCAGCCTTGATAGATTTAAGATACAAGGTATTACCAGGTAGGGATTTGTCAAGAGCCTTCATCATCAACTTGGTGAAACTGGTGCATTGTCCAAAATCAAGTTCGTTGTCTTTAAACACTTTCAAATTACCGCCAATCTTCTTGTCATCAGCACCCTTGTGGATGGTTGATTCAGAACAGCCGTAGCTCGCACGTGTCATTGTTGGATTCTTCCATGTCTTACGGGAGAACAACACCCCTTCATGCTTCTCGAAGTATTTATTGGTGCACATAGCCCTTCCTGTTTCAGCAGCGTTCATATACGCATCAGGTAGCTTAGCCTCATCTTCCATAACCACATCAACAACAGAGGTAAGGGTAGTGGCTTTCTTGTCTTGCAGCATTGTACCGATGATAGCAGCACCAGAACAGCGAGCATCACGGTGGCAGATAATACCTGACAGATAAACTTCACCACGAGCCTTGGCACGTTCATGCTCAACCATCTCGATACAAATTGCCATACCTTGGATGGGATCTTCCATTTCATCTTGCTCCTCGAAGAAGATGTCATACTTGTCATTGAAGAAATCATCACGATTCTCTGTCCAGAAATCTATTCCTTTTGGAAGCTTCATGTTGATTGATTCCTTGTCATAACCCAAGCAGTTAGCCAGAGTGATGAATAGGCTACGAACGGATACATCATCAAACGATTCTTTCTCACCCAGGTGCAACAGCGCTTTGGCAAGGGAACCACCCATGTAGGTAAGAGAGCCTGTATGTACGTAGGTATAACGACGCATACGATCATCAACATAGACATTAAAATACACAGCATCATACTTCTTGAAATCGTCTGCTTTATCGAAGATATCGTTTGTCTTGCGAACATTATCTTTACATTCCATTTTGTGTGCATGACGAACCTTGTTTATCTGGCGTTGGCCAAGAGGTACATACTCATAATCTTCTTCACGGAGTGCTTTGGCTTTACGTGCATTTTCCCATTCAAGCAATTCCTTATCAGCGTCAGCTCTGTGCTTCTCTTCTGTCTGTTCTACTTTGATGGGGTACTTCTTGAAGAAGGCACCTTTGCTGTAATAGGCTTTCAGAATAGATAGCAAGGGTTTGTTAATTGTGAATGGTGTCTCTTGTATCCGATTGATTTCTTCAAACCACTTAGGGTTTGTTTCAACAGTAAATTCACGAATGCTCTCATCAACCTTACCATTGATACGAGTAGGATCGCGGAGCAATTGGCTGTTCTCTGTGAGATACCCACCACTCTTATCCAGTAATGTAGTGTGTCGGTTAGGCGGATACACCATCAAGGAGTGAGAGGATACATTCAGCTTGGTGTTCTCGTTGCTCTCTTTAATGATATCCAACCATTCAGGCTGCGGCAGGATGAAATACTGGCTTGTCTCTTCATCTTGTGAAATCAGGATTACAGGGTAAGGTGGAGTAGATTCTTCTTCATTCCACTCGCCTTCTTCGTAGCCAACTTCAATCTTATGTACGAGGGCTTTGAAGAATGTAATTGTCAGCTTGTCGAACTTGGCAGCTTCTTCTGTTTCCATTTCATCTAATGGGATATCATAGATACGATGGAAGGTGTTAGACAAGGATCGGCACAGGCCAATGAAGGGGGTATCTGTACTCAGGGATCCCACAACATTAACTGCTGTCATTTCAGCGATGGTTTGGATAACACCCTTACCTTCGAACCCTGTCTCTTCTTCGAACTTGATACGAGGACGCAGGAAATCAATCAGGAAACCCCACTTGTTCTTCTTCTCTTCCACCAAACGATTGAGATAGATAATCAGCAATGGGATGATAATCTGGATGGCCTTCTTACCATACCGTGTGTTGTATTCGGCCTCGTTATCTACGTACTTCTTAATTTGGGCCTGTGTTTTTGCTTGAACATCGAAACGTGAGGTTTCTTCGATCCGAACTTGTTCTTTGTAGAGTGCTTCACTTCTCATATTGGTTTACTCCTGGTTTAGTTTTATTGCAAAATTCCGAGCCTTTGTTGCAGCTTCGGGTGTTTTATACGTACCGAGATAAACGGTATGTCCGTATTTCTTGGCAGAGGCTATCCAATCACCCCTACCATTTTGCCTTACTCCTCTGATGCCAGAAGCACCAAGAGGTTGTCTTGCTGATAAGCCACGCTGTCGAGGAGAGCGCATTACCAAGTTTTCTATCAGCAGATTAAACTCATCGTTATCCATGAATCCGATCGTATAACCTGGGGGTATTGGCCCGTAGTGAAGTTCCCATATCACCCGAGCATGTCGGTAGAATTTACCTTTGAAATTCACCTTAATCTCTTTGCTTCCAACACAACCAGCAGGATCTCCTTCTTTCGCTTTGGGTGAGCGAGTGGTTGTGTTAATAAGGAAGGTGGGTGATTCAGGATCATACTCGAACCAATCGTTCCAGTTGATTGTATCAGCAACTACCTTTTCCATTGTGTATCTTTTACTGTTGTACATACCTGAATACTCCATCAACTACTTCATCAAATTCCTCAACCGATTTAACCCAGTTGTTAATTGATGATTCAAGATTGTCTAACGCTGCATCCAGTTCATGTTGGGCAGCAACCGAAGGTACTCGTTCAGGGGCGCTTGGTGATGCTTCTGCTGTTGATATTGTTATCTTAGCCAGGACAATCATGGCTGTTAGCAGGAGGAATAACACAAGGGGGTATCCATCTTGGAATTTCATGATACCACCTTTATGCACTTACGACAAACGCTTGTCTTCAATCTTACAGCTCTGTCGGAGATATTGGGATACAGCTTTCTAATCTCTGGGGAACTAATCACATCTACTAAGGATAGCAAACTTAAAATCATCTGTTTGGATACCCGAGAAGTAGATTTGTTATTCTCGTAGTGTTGAACCAAAACATAATCAATAACATCCATCACGAATTGAGGATCTGTTTCTGTGTATTTCTTCAATCTGTTATATACTGGCTTCATTATCTTTCTCCTGTACTTATAATAACACCAGCGAAATCAAATCGTATATGGTGTTCGGTAGATTATCTACCTAATTCGGCCCCACCGGTTAAGGCAGGGCCAATTTCTCATGCAAGTAAGCCATCAGGCTCCTCGCTGTTTAAGCTCCTCACTCTTACGAACCATTCTATCAACCCACCTACGCTTACTTCCTTGGGCATTATCATCAAGCTTTTTATACGCTTCAGCGCGAAGGGCCACGTCGTGCACATAGGCGTGTAGAACAGGATCAACTCTCTCAGCCAATCGAGCGGCTTCTTCAAGTGATATGAAAAAACCGTACTTTCCCATTCCTGTTCTTGTGTCATGAGCGTCATTAATGTTAACATGATAGTTTCCTTCAACTACTTGTAATGTCTTTTCAGGGGATACATAAACTTCTTTGAATTCAGGCTTGCCGTGTGATTCCACATGAGCTCGCAGCTTTGCAGTTTCAAACGTGTACATCATATCATCAACCAAGTAGGTGGTGTATCCACCCTTGTTCCGTTTCCATAACCAACCATATTCCTTCCAACCCTCTTCGGGGGAGTAGGTATGGGTTTCGATGGAAATCTGACGAGAGATAGCAGCATAGTGATCCACTTTGAAATCCATGAAGCTTTCTTCTGGGAACAAACTTTTCGATAACCGTTGGCAACCTTTCTCATGGATTGTTGCATCAGCACCACACTTCTGTCTGTACTCTGCCATCGGTGTCTTCTTCCAAGATTCGCCAACCTTCTTCCAAGCAGGAGTGCCGTCATCTTTTACTCCGTGATGCTTTGCCATATCACCAATCTTACGGAAGCTGCTATCACCTCTCATATCTACCGGAACCATCAATTTGTTGATGCCCTCTTTCTCGTAGATTTCATTGTATGTCAAGCAACCGTACAGCTCAGATAACTGGCTCCAAATAGCGAATGATTGTTTTCGTATCGGGCCATTTCTTCCAGGGATCGAGTAGAACCCCAACACATTTATAGGCGTGTTATCTGCAACCTTTTGGATCAGGTTATTCAGCTCTTTGTTTTTGTAATCCAGAACCACAATCGAGTGGCCTTTCTTCGTCTTGAATTTCGCAACAGGTATTACCTCCGTTGGGTAGAGTGGGAAGTTATCAAATGAAACTGGGATAGGATCTACACAATCCTTTGCCTTACCCGCTGCAACTAAATACACCCTGTCATTGCGTATGAATGCGATGGCTTGTGCTATCTCTGATGGTTCGCTGTGCTCCATGCAGATGATGTGGTTTGATGCGAGTTCTTTGTTGGCAAAAACAGTAGGATCCCCATATTCATCCAGATTGGTTAGTGTGATATCAGCCTTTCGATTAGGTGCCGAAAACTTACCGTAGAATGTAGATAAATCACTTGCCTTTCGGTACTTAACAGTTAGAGCAATCATGCCCTTGTTTAGCATACCATAGTGATGTGTGATGGCAATTGCTGTGTCTTTTGTCAAACTGCTATCGTTATGGTTTTTAAGTACCTCAATAATCTTGTTGTAGATCATAAAAATCTCCCTTGGATTTAATCTCCTTCATTGAAGTGGGGCCGAAGCCCCTTTATCAATTGTGCTTGAAGTTGTATAGTGCGACGAATGTTTTGGTGAGGATAGTTTTTGCTACTATATCAAGCTCTTTTGTATCTACACCAGCGTTAATCAGATCCAGCTTAACAGCTGCTTCCAGAGCCTCATACTCGTACTTGGCTTTGATTGTTCTATCAGACATACTCTTTCTCCTTAAAATGGCAGGTTATCCAACTCAGCTAACCGTTGCTCGTTCCTTGCTTTGTCTTGTCGGTGTTGAAGGAATGCAAGCATAATATCAACTCCACCTTCGTAATCCTCTTCCTTGGTTCCCATTTCATCAGCCAGTAAATTGTAGTGGGTGATGTAGGTAGGTGGACAATCAGGGTTCCACTTACACTCACGAGGCCAGAACTCTTCAATGAAGGATGGACGTCCCATACTGTCTTTGAAGTGGGAACTCCACATCAGAGCTTCTTCACAAATACCCATCATCGAATCCATATCCAACGAACCTACGTAATACTCTTGCATACCATCAGAGGTTGGCGTCTTAATCAGGAACAGCCAATCTTCAATGATCATACTGAACGGAAGATTCTTCGCGTCTTCTGCTTTCATGCGAGTAATGGAAAAATCAGTACCCAACCACTCCTTTACGCTGTCATAGATGGAAACCATATCGAAGTTATCTTCATTGGTTATGTGCTTGTGTTTCATAATTGTATCTCCTTGGTTTTTAATAAGGGATGAGTAGAAGGATGTTAAAATCTACTCTCTCTCTATATGGCCGTTCCAGATTTCCGTTTCTACTTCTTTATATATTAGGGAGCCCATAATCATTTCCATTACGAACTCCATACCTATAATAACAAGTGCCAAATCAAATCGTATGTGAAAACCTAACTATCAACCTCTACCCCAAGCACGATCCCATCTCATTTCGAAGGTGATATCAGAGGATTGGGTGCCATCAGGGTGATAAGTAGTGGTGCCTAACTCTTCCGTGATGATGAAATTAGCACCACCTCGGTGCATTGCTCTCCGAATCTCGTCATGCAATTTGCTTATCATGGCAACTGCTTTGTGGTGGGGTAGCTTAGTTAGAATGCTATGCCCCTCATCTACTTCAAATTCATGATTACGTACCTGATCCAATACCTCACCATCTAACGAGCCAGCTTCAACCAACGCATCGTACTCACCAGCGAGGATATTCTTGCTAAACATCAGACGTCCACCTTCGAAGTGGCACTTGATGCTTGCTTTGATTGAACGTGTACTCTTGCGTCCATCAAGCAACCAAGAGAATGCTTCCTCTTCGGTATCAAATACATTCAGGATGAACAAGTGATCGGTGCCTTCCATAACCTCAATTTTGAATTGCTCGCCATCATACTCTTTGTATACAACAACCCGATAACCAATTTTATCATCGAATGGGATATTGATACCACCTTGGGATAACTCCACCATGAAACGGTACAGATTGGATTGGATTTTCAACATGGCTACTTGCTTGTTCATAAACTACCTCGTTAATGGCCTTGTGGCTTCGTGTGCGGCTCGTGGTGCTCGTTCGTGAGCTGGTTTGATTACGTGTATTCATTTTTTCAGGCCACCGCATACGTCGTTTTAGGGGCCTTGTGTGAGAGGGTTTAATTTCCCTCCCCTCCTACTTACTAATATCCCAAATGAAATCAAACTTTTTTGAAGGTACGTGGAATATATCGTGGGCTTAATCCTTGATCCTGGAACCAATCGAATGTTGCGAGTGATGATTCATCTTCAAGGTACGCAATGGCATTGTCAATCTTGTGAATAGCATGGTTGATTACAACGGTATCAATTTTCTTCTTCTTCCAATCCAGCATGGTGGACAGGATAGCACGACGGGCTTTCAATTTCTCGATTTGGGTTTCCATAATTTGCTCCTTGATTATTTGTAGGTTTTCGGAAGGTGGCCTTCACGTTGATGCTTTCGGATTCGGGACAGCTTGGCAGCGATAGTGGATGGTGCATATTTCATCACATCACCCAACCAGATACGTTCGAGATAGTGGATACAATCAGGATGCTTCTCCTTGACGCTGAGGACACATTGGGCAATACGAATATCATCTGCCATGCTACCCTTTGGGGCTCCCTTGCGATTGTACCGTGCAGAATACACACTCCAAACAACCCTTCCATCCTCTTCCAACAATCTGGATAGGTACTGGGTAAGGCTGATAAATTTCTGATAGGTGATGAACACCAATCCCCTTTTCTCAAACTCCACCTTCAACGCTGCAAGTTCCGCTGTGAGTTCCAAGAGTTCCCGCTGTTGATCCTCTTCCCATTCAGCAATCCATTCATTCATCTTCTCATTCGTAATTTTCATAAGGTAATTCCTTGTAGGGATATTGTAAGGAGTAGAAGTAAGGTGTATAATATCTAAGATCTTTTCTCTTACTGATACTAAGTATAGCATACTTGAAATCAAATATTATGTGATAGGGGTAGAAATAGTTGGAGCTGGACGATTCAACGTTGCTTCCATACATACTCTTAACCCCATCGAAATCAAATCGTAGCTGTTAGCTCGCATCATTAGCTGCTAATGCGGCCTGTATGGCATCTAATACCTTATCATCACCAAGCTCTTTCATCATCTTCACAATCCATGCCTTGGCTAATTCCTCTTCAACATCAGCGTCTGGGTACAGCACTCCGAACACTTCGAACATATCGGCAGGCATAGGGCCTACTGAAACCAAATCATCTAATATTACCATGTTGTATCCGGCTGCTCCACGCTGTCGTTGCATATGATCCGTCCAGTTAGCCTCTTCATCCTCCATGATAGTGCATAGTGGGGTTTCCAGCACCCCCAGCTCCTCGAATATGCGGTGATCGATGATTACTTCATCCTCTTCGTACTGTCCCATTTCATTCGGTACAGCAACGATAAACATTTCACGAAGCATATCAATCGGGAACCAAACGCTGACGATACAACCTGTCCCTGTTGCCCTTGTTGCGAAGTAGTGTGCGGTATGTGGGCAAGTTGTCCAGCTTGAATGATGGCATTGGGGATCCCATATATCAACAAGGCTGCTAACACCTCGCATTAACTCCACATATTCTGTACCATCACCATCAATTGCTACCTCTGCTGTGCTTGCCCAATCTTCGAAGTTTGATTCGTAGTGCTCGGTTTCCTTAAATAGGTAGAGCTTTTCTCTTGCAATTCGATTGGCGATAGGGTTTTGTGCATCCATATACTCTTTGATCCGATTAATCATCATGCTATTCATTTGGTTTGTTCCTTGAATTGTCCGTTAGATCGCCGTTAGATACGGTTAAATTGCTTCTATTATTTCCCACAAATCAAATCCATCTGCGAACATCTGCCGAAGATCATCATTGCAATCGCTAAACCTCATGAAGGCATTCGAACGTGCAACCCACTTGTCAGCTTCACGTCTTGCCTCTTCATCCATCACATAGGCTGTCCTATCCTCAATGCGCTTAACCTCTGCTGTCTCTGCATCCCGTTGTTTCTTGTCCTCTACCCTTGCCCTGAAATCAGGTTGGGATATGAACTCCTTGGCTCTGACAATCAAAGCATCGTACCGTGCGAATAAAGGATGGTTAGGTTGCAATTTCTCTGCCCGTTCCCTGTCAAAGGACGGCTCTATCATGTCTTCGATCCATGTGAGTGCATCATCTTCATCTTCAAAGCACCCCTCTAACATATCAACATCACCCAGGATCGTACCCTCTGTGCTGTCTTCAAACATCCATGCTATATCATCGGCTAACCTCTCTGCCTTGATACTATCAGCGAACTTACGTATCGTACGCCAATTGCGCCTGCCATCAGCTATCCATTCGTCCGGTGTTTTACCCTCGGGTATCTGCACCAGCTCGTGCCATTCCTCCCCCAATCTTACCCGTATTACTCGTGCCTCGTCCTTCCAGTTCAGGTAAATACCACCATATCCACCAGTATCGGTGTGGTTTAATCCGGCCATTGCCAAGTATAATTTCGCCATTAGCATGGCTGCAAACTCGTTTGTCATTGTCAGTACCTTGTTTTGTATGTGTATTTAGTTCGGGTAGGTAGGTAGGGGTAAGGTGGGTAATCGAATGCCCCCACAAGGTGCCACCAGACGCTGCCAGTGCCCTCTGCTTACCCTTCCCCACTCTGTGCCTTACCTTGTCAGATTAGAACGGGTTTGGCCCGTCCTGCGCTTTAACTATTTGGGCATCAAGCCACAACCGGTACTCGGCAACAAGTTCCTCCCCACCAACAGCACGGCAACCCGCCTCTGTTGTTCTGCTATCAAATACGGTTCGGTATTGGGGGATCCATGTAAATTCCACCTCCCCATCCACGATTCGCGCCTCGAACTGGTTGTAGGTATCGGGGAAACCAGCCTCTCCTGCCTTTTCGAAGCTCTCGATTATTACCATATCAGCCTTGGCCTTTTTCAGTAGGCGCTTTGCAACCCGATCGTTTAGCTTCTTTGTTAGTGCCACCCGCTCCCAATCCAAATCGCAATGGATGTAGTGTTCATCCGCAATCCTTTCGGCTGCTGCCGCCTCTGCTTTTGTAAATATACCAGTACCTTGGCTTACTACCCCGTTATCAAATTCGAATGGCACATCCTTGCCATCTGCAAAATTAACACCGTTGATGCTGCTATCATCGCCACCATTGTTTAGGTGCTTGATGGCTGCACGGATAACCTTGCCGCTACCCTTGGTGTCGGTTAGCCATTTGTGTGCTTGCTGGATACACAAGCAAGAGAACAGCTCGGCATAATATTCCCCCTCATTACCACCGTCCGTTAAGAAGACAACCCAGTTATGTCCGATCAGGTTTTTTGACACCTTGATGGAAAACTCATTGCTGGTAATATCGGGGCCATACTTGGCAAGTGCTGTGAACATCCGGCTGGTAGCTTTTCGTCTTATTGTCAACATCTCTGCCTCGGTGTAGGGCTCAACCTTGATTGCCTCTTCCACTTCCACCATCTCGATGGCTAACTCTTTCTCGGCGAGGATAACTGCCTCCTCTCGTACAAAACCCCGTGCTTCCAAATTGGGAACCCCTGCCTTTAACTGGGCTACTAACTGGTGCCCCACATCCATTAATTGCAAGGTTGTCATATTTTCCGGCTTATCAATCACCGCCTCAAGATCCGCTTTCTTCTGCTCGGCCTTCTTGTGCTGGTTGATACCACGTATGCAGATTTCAGAAGCTTGCATCAATCGGGCGGTGTTCCCTAACTTATCAGGGGAGATTCGGGTAGCATTAAATACCATGTGGCCTACTTTGTAAATAAGCTGCTCTGTATCGGGGTGATATTCCACTTTCACATCACAATCAATACCATGCTCTTCCATGGAAACTTTGAGACAACGGTTTGCTTCACCTAACATATCTACCTCCTCTTCGATTTGTACCACTTCTTCCTTGGGCATGGCCTCAATCAACCCTTTGATGATGAACGACATACGCTTTCCAAATACCTGCCCGCTCCGTACCCATTCGTCAAACTCCCGCTCTGTCTTATTCACGATAACAGATACCGGCTTACCATCCCACCACAATTGAACCTGATTGATTCCCTCAAACAACTCGACGTTGCAAGTGTTTAGTTTGCACAGGGGTAGGGATGATTTTGCCACAAGTGTTTTCCATTGCTGATTGATATGAATACCTTGTTCCACGTTGCTCTCCAATTTTGTATCTGCGATATTGCGAAGGCTCTTGCCGAAATTGCGGCTGTTGTCCAACCACATGTTAAAATCTGTATCTGCTGGGCACTCAATCTCGCCCACCACTTCATCACTAACCAAAACGAACACCTTTCGGGCTGATTCATCAACAAGGATACCAGCTTGCCCGTCTTCCAGCTTCCGATCCGCTCGCTCGGCTGCCCCAGCCCATTGCTCAACCAATCTGTCAATCGGGCCTTTGTGCTTGGTTGCTGTCCGCTCTTCGGTTTGTCCTCGGTACGCCTTGTCGAAATCACCTGCAATTTGTGCTGGCGTCTTCCCTGTCAGGTATCGGGCCAACCCTGCAAGCGTATCGTGCTCGAAGCATACACACTTGCTGTTATCTTCCATTTCGAACTCGATTGCGTTCCGGTTATCAAGGATTACCATGCCTTTTACTCGATGGCCACCCAGAATGTCCCGTTTGATTTGCTCGTAGATTGCCTCTCGGCCTTCCCATCCGTAAATCTGCCCAAGCAACCGCTCTCGCGATTCAGGCCACAACATATCGGCCCACTTATCAGCCAGTTCCTCCGTCAGCGCCTCTTCTTGTACCTCGATAACCCTGTCTCGGCACCGAACCACATATTTACCATCTTCAAGCTCAACCGATACCGGTTTGACAATCGGGCTACATGTCAAGAAGCCCAACGCCTTGCTCACTTTGCTTTCCATATCCATCAATTCCATAAATTTACTCTCCTTGGTTTGTTTATCAGCATCATCCAAATGCTCTTACTTAGGTATAGCAGGTAAAATGCTTCAAATTTGGATTTCACACGAAGAAACACAAATCTTTTTCCATTGTTAAGCTCACTCGATCCTGAATGAACTTAATCATGGGCTGGCCTTAACCAGCTTCTGAACCCAATCACGCTGCCGAACAAATGTTCTTGCCTTGCGTACTGGGAACATCATCAAGGGCTTTTCTCTACCCTGTCTTGATGCCTAACACTATCGGGCCTTTCGTTCCCGTAGCTGCTGCATGTCGTTCTCGTCGCTGGGCCATGCTCATACCCACTTCCTCGCCCTTTACGCTGGCGCTCGCACCGTCAACAGCTTATCGCTGCACTTCCCACCCTGACGTTAGGGCCTTCACCACCACCGCTTTCATCTGCGGCCTTCACACTTCTTGCACCTCCTCGCGCGTATCTCTTTGCCTGTCCCACTAATATGGGGGTGAATCCATTTGATTTCAAGGGGCAATCGAAAATAAATCCAAATTCTTTTCTCTTGCCTCAACCTACATTATATGGGCTAATCAATTTGATTTCAACCCCTAACCGTAAATAAATCTGAAAATCTTTGATTTCCTCTTACCCTATCTTAGACAACAAGGTATCGGCATAAGTTCCCCAACCATGAGGATTTATTTCAATCTATTTCATCAAGGCAAGTATTATCTCACACCTCGCCAATGATTGCAAGCACTTTCTCACATTTATTTGATCCGATCTCAACGAATCCTCGGCGGCGGCGTAGCCACCTACTCACTCTCTTGTTATGCGGTACTGATTCATCAACTGTTGTCATGGGTATCAAGCCCAGCCTATTGGCCTCGCCTATTAACCAATCAATGCAACCCGATCCGCCATAGATGCAATGCCCTTCGTAATACTTGCCATGCAATATCCGCCATGCAATACCACCGTGGGGTGTATCCGTGAGGGTGTATCCGTGGGCAATTAGCGTGGTAATATCGTACCCGCCATCGACAAGGGCTTGTCTTGTTTTCATTTCCGTAT
>JBOFFJ010000177.1:0-1623 GCA_051648565.1 Phocaeicola sp.
GGGCCATCAAACAGAATGGTACACTTCTCCAGGTTGATATGGTTGTACTGGTTACTGTATCGAGGAGAGTTTTCCTCCATGATATTACAACCAGACAGAGCCAACAAAGGCAGCATAACAATTAACTTTTTGAATATCATAATTTCCCCACTGCTTGGAGCTTGATGACCAGTATTTTATGGGACTCAGAGACAGCGCAATCTTGCAATTCACCCAAGAATGGGGACAGATCTATCCCAGATATGTGGGCAGACTCCACACCTTTCCAAGTCTGGATTTTCAGGAACAATTTAGTTCCCTTCAATTCCAACCTGATATTATTGAAGAAGAAGATACCTTCTTGACTTCGGATCAGATGGACAAACTTGGTTGGGAGTTCAACCAGCAAAGGGGTTGGGAGTCTACTTTTCATGGAGTCTTACCTCTTAATAAAATTCGATTAGATTGGTATTTCACTCTCCTTACCAGTAGAGAGTGGTTTCGGCAGGTGGCGGAGCGTCGTAGTATTTCGCAATACTCCCCCATATTTACATTCAGATGATGCATGGTTTCTACATCACCCCAAGATAAGGCATGAAAGAACATTTTAGTTCCGATGGTCATTATTTTGACACCAGCAATGCCTAATGATCCATCCGAAAACACCCTCAACTTGTCCACAAGATGTTTTGGGACAGGTACATGGAGCATATCAAAAACAATCTGAGCCATAAAACCCCACAAAAAGGCCCTACCCCCATAAGAGGTAGGGCAAAACACTACTTGAGAATAAAAAGGCCCTAACTAGGCGTCACGAGAACTAGCTAAGGCAAAGGGTTCGTCATAGTTTTTGTTGGCCCCCTAGGCATATCATTAATTTTTCCAAACGCAAAAAACCCCCAAGGCCGAAACCAAGGGGGTTGTTAACGCTAATTATTTCTTGAGCTTTAGGATTGGGCGTCCTGACTCGGTGGCTTTCTCGGGTTTATAAACCCAAGTACCCTCAGAGACTGGCGAGACAGCTTTTGCTTTCTCATTAACCCAGCCTTTGACATTTCCATCTTTACTTTTGCGCCCCTTGTCGTTCAACTTCTTAGCTTGAGTATCACCCACGCTTGAAGGATAGGGAGAGGCTAGGCCCTTTAAAACTTTATTATCCTCAGTTTCAAGGAATGATTTTGCCTTTAGGTTTAGCTTGGCGGGTTTAACTGATAGAGTTTTCACCCCTTCCAGCATGACCCTTGGCTTGTTGCCCAAATCCTCCCGCAACTTGGCCGCTTTCTGGGATTGTATGCCTCTTTTTGTACTGGCCTTGGCATTGGGGATAAAATCCTTTTGCTCTGCTAAAGGCAGTATTGGCAAGGTAGTTGGTGCTCCCCTGCCCTTTGGTCTGCGCAGGTTATTACCTTTGTTGAATTTCTTATCCCTAGCCTCTAAAACATTGGGATGAACCCTAGCATACCCTAATTCATCATCAACAACAAGGCGAGCCCGTCTAAGGGTTTCAAGGTGGACGGCTTTAGCCCGAAATTCAACGGCTTTGCGGGGGTCAATACGAGTTTCTAATTTATCTTCCATTAACGCAAGCCCCAATAAATACCAAAGTAAAACATAAAGAAACCAGCCGCTAACCAAGCACCGTAC
>JBOFFJ010000178.1:0-1280 GCA_051648565.1 Phocaeicola sp.
TTCATTTTAAAATCTCCTTACAAAATAAAATAAGCACACCCCTTAGCCGCTGCAAAAGGATACGCTGAAGAAGAGGTATACAGTTATCGTACCCTTTCTATTATCGCTGAATATGAAAAGAGATTACAAGATTGATGGGGAGGTGATATAATCGCTGTAGATGGAAGGTCATGTCCGAAGGGAGGTAAGCATCTTAGTTTGCTTAATTATCAGAGGAGTAGAAGGAGAGGTGGAAGCAGGAGTATGAGGAAGTTTATCTAGGAAGTGTTTCTTAAAGTCTATACCTTAAGTTAGCTGTAAAAATCACGAATATCTTACAAAAATAGTGAAATAAATGAAAAATAATTTCGCTGATGAAAGGAAGCTTCATGCGGGGTGATAGGTGCCACTGTTGATGCGGGGTCATAAAAAGGGAATCGACTTTAGATCTTGTATGCGCGAAATTTTAGAGGCCCCTCTTTGAAGAGTTGTATGGGGCATACCTCATTATTATAACCCTATGCCACCCACTACGTCGCTAGCCTCGCTTCTCTTTTTTCTAAAAGGGGGAAGACCCTTCACACAACGGTAACATTCCACGGTAAATAGCCTATGCATATCCATGCACAACGGGATGCGACAGTGTGGCTGTAGATACTTATGCGGATAGTATGCGGGACTTGATGTAGTATGTTTAGGCATGAGCAGCGACTATCTATGCGTATGATTGAGTGTGCATAACTGAGGACTACCCATTGAGGTTGCACAACCGTTATATTATTGAGAAGTAATGAGGGTGCATGAGGTTCCATCCTCTGATTATCGTTAACACTTTGGATACATGCAACACTACTTAACACTATGATTGAGGGTCATCTACATACAATCACTCACACTCTATAACATTCAACCACAACCTATGAGGAATAGTGTTAGTATTATGCATGAGTTGTTACATTCTTTACTCTCTTTTCTTCTTCAGCGTAATAGGAATAATACATGAGGATAACACTGCGCCGTGACTACTGTTACATGTGTTAAATATGACGGCGTTATTGACAAACCCTAAAGAGATATGATAATCAAAGACTGACTCTTTATACAGCGAGTACAGAAAGAAGATGAATCAATGTATGAATTAATGCTTGCATATCTAAATGAGAGGAGTATAGTACACCTCATCGACAGGGAGCAGCGGCACTAAGCAGCGAGCACCTAGAAGGTTAACCCTTCACTGGCGATAGAGGATGAAATAATCCTTGCATTGTCCAAACTACTCTGTAGAATAGGCAGCGTTAATC
>JBOFFJ010000179.1:0-1150 GCA_051648565.1 Phocaeicola sp.
TACTTTGGCTTATCATAAAAATAGCCACCAATAAGAATAAGAGCCCAACCAAGAATAAATAGGCTTAGTATAGGAAATTGAATAATAAAATCGGCCATTAGTTCCTCCACTCAATTTATATGAATATTATAGCAAAAAAGGTGGTTGTTAGCCACCTTTATTTTGTAAGATACAACCACTCAAGGCTGCTTCTAGTTGGTCGATGTACGCTTTCTACTTCAATCTGTCTACTAACAGGCCTCTAGCCCTTTCTACTCTAGATTCTGGGATTTTATCCAACATAAACATTGGCCTATCAGGTATTTTAGTAGCACAAGGTACAAATACTTCCTTATTTACATAAACAATTTCAGTTTTTATGATGGGCTTTTGCTAACAGCCCATAAGAGTCAATCCAAGGAGTCCAGTAAGCCAAATACTTGCTCGCATGTTCCACCCTCCGGTTTTTTGGCTATTAGTAGCTTAATTTTATCCTCGTAACCTTTAGCCTAAGCATCTGCCTAGGCTTGCTAGACCTTACCTTGCGCCCGCAGGCTTTCCTATGCAGCAGCGGCAAGTTGTACACGTTGGTTATTGTCTTCGATAACCTGTTTTAGTGCCTTTACAGTAGAATCTAACTACTCAGACCTGCGTTCTTCGGTGTTTAGCTTCTCTTTATATTCCTATACTTCCTTTGTTAAAGAAGTTATTGCCATTTCTTGGCGTACAAAGAATATCGACAGCTAGATTACAAGAAACAGTAACTAGCCGATAGCTATCTTAATTTTTATGGGTATCATCTATATACTCCAAAAGCGGGCACAAGGCCCGCTTAAAGTTACTTAATACTAATTGTCTCTGCCAAACCAGTTTCGAATGCTCGATTAGTCTGGGCATCACTAACAACTTGACACATTTTACCAAGGTCTACTTTAGGATACCCCGCCAACCCCAGCCAGAAACCAGACCATACGTACTCAAGATTACTTTTATATGTTGCACATGCTTCTAGCTTACGGTCTTGTGAGAGTTGGAACTCTTTGCGACCACCTTGCATAGCTGCCTGGATATTCAGGTATACTTTCTGGTCAACAACCTGCCCCTTCTCCTGAATCCATTGCATCATAGCCTTAGAACCACCGTCACCATAACGGGAACTCATTTCAGCTTC
>JBOFFJ010000180.1:0-2479 GCA_051648565.1 Phocaeicola sp.
TGGGTTTCTGGCTATGGTTGCATTGGTGAAGTTCGTAAGTACCATGGAAAAGGTCAATACCGCGTATACCTTCTCGACAGCGAAAGACACCGCAACGTGAATCAACATTGGTGGGACTTGGGTTCTTTGAAGCACCTAGTAGACTTGGGGGTAAACCTAAAGTCTCTCACCACCAGTATGTCTTCTGACGAGATCAAGGAGATTCTTTACGAGACAATGCGGAAAGCCCGCATGTCGGCTAATCGGAGAGACTAATTATGTACGGCAGCGTGTTTGCACGCTGCTACTACTGTAATAGGTTAATAGCAGCGTATGAAGGTAGTCCGATACAACACACCGATAGGTGGGGTACTACGCGGAGGGTAGGCTACTGCTGTACCGCCTGTAGAGAAGGTGCAACCTGTGGGGAAAGACGCCCTACCAAGTTTTATGGGTAATACCGACGTGAATGTGACCATAGACGTAAAAAAGGTACAAGATAGGATAAGCTACTACAATATTGATAGTTTACCAGAAGAGCAGGCCAATATTTTACAGTTCATAGCTTCGGTAAACTATCACTTTGTTCCCAGAATTACTCTTACCAGAGAAGAGTACGAAATGATACAGAGGTTCTTATCATGAAACTCACTAAAGAAGAGCTTGACGAACTTTTTGTCTATGATGAAACTTCCAGTACCTGCCTACGCTGGAAAGAGGGTAACGAGTACGGTGGAGTTGGTGAGGTAGGGTACAAACCCCAGTATATCGCAAGCCCCTACCTATATATCTATAGCAGAAAGATATCTATAGCCTTAATTGTTTGGATTATGCATGGTCGTGACCTTGGGCCAGATAAAGCCCTAAGCCCCAAAGACGGAAATTTACGCAATGTTCGCATAGGAAATCTTCAAGAAGTAATCCTATACCAAACTCCATTGTAAAATAAAAATTGCCAGAAACATCAATTCACGTTATAATATCTGCATGAATTGAGAAAAACTCTTTAACAACAAAATGAGGAAAGTAAATGTCTAAGCCAGTACCTATCACCGATGAATTGAAACAGCAAGTAATCGAGACCTACAAAGAGGATATCAGCGCGTATCCTGAGGAAGAGCGTCCTAAGGTCACAATGGAAATTGTGAATAACATCGCTACTGAGTTTGGCCTTACCCCAAACAGTGCACGAGTTATCCTAACTAATGCAGGTGTATACATCCTTAAGAAGGTAGAACCTAAAGCTGCTGCTACTGGCACAGGAACAGGTGCAGGTCGTGTAAACAAGGATAGTGCACACAAATCCTTGACCGCAGCTCTTGAAGCTATCGGAGTAGAAGACGTAGACCAAGAAATCGTTGGTAAGCTGACCGGCAAAGCAGCTCAATACCTTGCCACCGCCATTCAAAACGGCAACTTCAACAAGTAATAACTAGGAGATACTACATGCAATTTTCCGTACTTAAAGCCAAGGCCGTAGAGCTGGACGAATTTTTCCTTGAAATGTACGTTGGTGGTAAGCGCCAATTCATTCAAGCTACTGTAACTCCCGGTAAGGTAGAACCCCAAATCACCGATAAACATCGTACACAGCTGGCAGAAGCTCTGGACGGTAAGCCCCATCTGGTCATCTATGACCGCACCAATGAGCGTATTTTTGCTGTGCAACCACGTTTCGTGAATAGCATCCAGCCTCTTAACTCAGTGTTCTAATGTCTCCTCCCTAGGCGGGCCCAGAATTGGGCCCTGATTCTACCGAATGCTTTTCCGTTGATATCTGCCAATACAAAGATACGCAGGATACCATTAAAATGGTAGTATCTGAGTTCAATGGAAAACTCTATCTCAGTATTAGGAGGTGGTTTTGGTCAACTTGGGATGAGGAGTACTTCCCCACCAAAGATGGCATAACTATGCCCTACACGGATGAGACTATAGATGGACTTCTGTCTGCATTTGCTAATGTCCTATCGAATGAGGAGCTAAAGCTACTTTATGAATTTAGAAATAGAAAAGCTAATTAAGCACCACCAAGAGCTATACGCCAAAGGTACGCCTGAGCTATCAGACGAGCAATATGATGCGTTGGTTATGTACTACAATGCCGAAAAAGGCATTGGGCCTACTGGTGACATTCCCCTGGCTTTCCCAATGTATTCTCTGCAAAAAGTATACCCAAAACGAGGAGATAAGATCCCTACGGCTTGCTCTGGTAAGTCTATGGTTGAATCACCAAAGTATGATGGTAATGCTGTTGAGCTGGTATACCTCGATGGTCGCCTAGCTCGTGCCACTACTCGTGGTGATGGGGAAAAGGGACAAGATGTAACTGCTAAGCTCAAACTGCTTCAAATCCCACACACATTCTTTGGTGTCAAAGGTGTAGTCCAAGTAACGGGTGAAGTAGTCGCTACAAAAGCCTCTGCCAACTCCAGAAACATTGTATCTGGAAAACTGGTTACTGAAAAAGACCTTACCGAGGCCCAAAGGGTATTTGAGG
>JBOFFJ010000181.1:0-14644 GCA_051648565.1 Phocaeicola sp.
CTATTCATTACTCTTCTAACATCATGTCAACTTTTATCAAGTGACTTTCTCTCTTGAAAGCGGATGCAAAAGTAGAGGTTTTACCCATTCCCTCCAAATAAAACAACCAACTATTTTCAAAAAAGATTGACATGATATTATAACACACTGATAATGTTACCCTAACGGGGTGAATAAAATTTCAATCTATTTCGGATTGATTTCAAGAGGCTATGAGATACACCTTATTATAATATATAGCATCGAAAGAATGAGCTTTCAGCATATAGAAATGGAGCTAGATAGATTCCAACTATATTAAAACAGAGACAATCCTCAACTGTTTTGATAGAATAACCACAAATAATGCTTCTGCAGATAGCTTTTATGCAAAGACAAAAGCTTTTCGTTTGCAGTTTAGAAAGAGCGAGAGATTGCGATCTGTTTTTTAGGCTTACCAAGCTGCACACTTAAGAAGGGGCGTAGAATCGTCGGGATTGGTCCTCCAGCCCCTTGCCGCTAGAGGGCTCCCCGAGCGATGATTTAAAAAGGAAAAGATTGCGTGACACAGTTTATTTGACACTCCCTTCTGCTTGAGCCATTATGAGATCAATCATGAGCAAGTAAGCCTTAAATAAAACCTTGTAGTCGCTCTTAAAATCAATAGCCATTATGAGATCAATCATGAGCAAGTAAGCTACCCCCTAAAATCGCGAAGGGAGTAGCCCCAAATTGGACCACTCCCCCTGTCAATTAAACCCAGCATCTCACTCACAGTACCTCGTCCGCTATAAAAAATGTAAAAATCAAACCACAAAAAAAGCGAGGTACTGCCCACCTAAGCAAAAGGGCTTCGGCAGTAATAAGAACAACTGTCTGTATAACCTAACAGCGCGTAAAAAGTTTTGAGACTTCGCTTTTATTGCGAAACTACAACGTTCTTTCGTACTACTACCCTACTCTACAGATACTCTACCAGCCCGCCTACTACAAGAAGCGCCACGGAGCTATAGACACAATCGGCTTAGCTGCTTTCATTATCTCCTACCAGCCCGCCGACTACAAGAAGCGCCACGGAGCTACACTCCTATAGCGTAAAAAACGTCAATCTATCAAGGATTAAAGTCTCTAAAAGCTACTGCTCTTACCGAAAACCATCGCAAGACGAAAAGGATTTATCCAGAGATTAAAGTCTCTAAAAGCTACTGCTCTTACCGAAAACCATCGCAAGACGAAAAGGATTTATCCAGGGTTAAAGTCTCTAAAAGCTACTGCTCTTACTCTCTAGTTCGAGCAGATAGCCCCCCTAACAATGTAACATACCTCTATCCTATTCAGAGGGTCCTATATAAGCAGACCCTCTGAATAGGATAGAGGTAGTGTAGTAGTAGAGTCATGCAGTTATGCAGTCATGCAGAAGGCCTTAGCCCTTCTTCTTCGCAGCAGCAGTCGCTTTACCAGCTTTCGTTCCAGCCACCGTTCCAGCCACCACCTTAGCAGTCACCTTCTCCAACGCTTTAACAGCTGCCGCTTTAGCCGCCACCTTCGTAGTGCTTGTAGCCTCCGCATCCTTAGCTAGGGTACTCTTAGTCGAAGTACGCTTCTTGGCCGTGGTAGCCTTGGCCACCTTCGTCTCGCAATGCTTCAGCTCCGCCTCCAGGCTCTCCACCTGCTTATTGAGCACCACAATCTCCTCCCCTTGGTTACGAATGGTAGTGAGCAACGAGTTGAGCTCCTCGTTCTCAATCCCCTCAGGATAGAGCGAGTTCACCCGCGCTATAAAGTCGCCCAGTATATTCATGTAGTTGGTAAAGGCATCGTAAGGCGATTCGTAAATGCCTCTGCTCTTCTCCACTCCTACATTTTTAGTACTCATAAAGCGGAAGTTGCTACTGGCCTGCAAGTAGTCCCAATCCTGCTTAATCTGTTTATCGTCACACATCAACACCCGTTCGGCCACGCTGTACAACTTCTCAAACGCCTCGCGTTGCAACACATTGCCCAACCACGAGCTACTATCACGCTCCTCGTCCTTCCACGACATGGGGTAAGGCACATCCACCTGATCGACCGATTTACACTGCTCAAAGAGCTCCGATGGGGTAGCAAAGTCAATACCTCGCTCCTTGGCACAAGCCGGTAGCGCCTTGAAGAACTCCAATATTTGCGACGAAAGCGGTTGCGCCAATCCCAGTGCCGATAGCTCCATAAAGATATTAAAGACCTTCTCCTCCTTGGGATAAGCCGCCACCCAATCCATGTATTTATCGGCAAAGAGCGGATAGTCCCCCCACTGCGGGTTAGAGAATCGCAAGCTGATATCGTCCGATAGTTTGTAGTCACGCAGCAACAGTTTCAGCTCGTTGTTGTAGGCACAGTGGTACACATAGTGCGGACTCTTCCAGCCCAACACATGCTTAGCCCCCTCGGTTAGCATCCCCTTGAAACCCATCTCGGCTGCCAGTGCCCCAATCTCGTTAGAGTAGAGCAGCCCCGAGTTGCGTAGCACCGTAGGACGCTTGCCAAATACCTGCTCCACCTTGTTGCGCATACGCTCCACCTCCTCACGAAACGCCTCCTCGTTAATGAGCGATGACAATCCGTGCGAGTAAGGCTCACAGAGGAACTCACAACATCCCGTAGCGTTGAGTTTGTGCAACAAATCGACCACCGCTGGTGCATAAACCTCCAGCTGTTCGAGTGCTACCCCCGATATCGAAATGGCCACTTTAAAGGCACCCTGGCTACGTTGGGCCATCTCAATCAAGGTAGTCAGCGCCGGAATGTACGACAACTGCACCACCTCGTCAATGCCCTGTTCGTTGGCATAATCGTCGTAGTAATAGTGATCTCTACCGATGTCAAAAAATCGGTATCTTTTCAGATGAATAATCTGGTGTATTTCAAAGTAAAGACAGATTGTTTTCATAATCTATATTTATGTTTTCTTGTTTTATTATTTTTAGTTTAAAATCCAAGCGAACCAATCAACGATTTCATCCAACCACGCCCCTAAATCATCCCAATCTCTTCTCTCCGATTAGGGGAGAATTTCGTCAGAAGAACCGTTAAAGAACTTCGTAAGAAAGAACTTCGCTAGAAGAATTTCATTAGAAGAACCATTAAAGAACTTTCGCTAGAAAGACTTCATTAAAAGAGTTTCGTCAGAAGAACCATTAAAGAACTTTCGCTAGAAAGACTTCATTAAAAGAATTTCGTCAGAAGAACCATTAAAGAACTTCGTAAGAAAGAACTTTGCTAGAAGAATTTCGTCAGAAGAACCATAAAAGAACTTCGTTAGAGAACTTCGAGAGTTCGTAAAATCCTAGAGAGAGCCCCCTAGAAGAGCTCTACCGCCCCAGTACCCGGTCGTAGTGCTCCCTTACCAGCAGCCCCACCTTCTCCCACACAATACCATCTACCTCCTTTTTTCCCTCCACACAGAGGTACTCATAGAGCGCCGGATTGGTACAGATGGAGTAGATGGCATCGGCCATGGCCTGAATATCCCAGTAATCGGTTTTGATGCACTTATCCAGAATCTCGGCACACCCCGACTGCTTCGAGATGATGGTAGGCACGCTACACTGCATCGCCTCTAGAGGCGATATACCGAAAGGCTCCGATACCGAAGGCATGATGTATACATCACTCGCCTTGAGCACCTCATACACCTCCTTACCCTTCATAAATCCCGGAAAGTGGAACCGATCCGAGATACCCCTTTCGGCTGCTAGCCTAATCATGGCATTCATCATATCGCCACTACCCGCCATCACAAAGCGCACGTGTCGGGTACGTTGCAGCACCATATTGGCCGCCTCTACAAAGTACTCCGGTCCCTTCTGCATCGTAATACGCCCCAAGAAAGTAACCCTCTTCTCCTTGGGATTCTTCTTAGGCACTATGTCCAGAATCTCCTGTTCCATAGGGCTCACCGCATTGTGCACCGTAAAGCACTTATTAGGATCTTGGTGGTACTTATGAATCACCGTCTGACGGGTCAATTCACTCACACACATAATGCAATCGGCCTGGTCCATCCCATTCTTTTCGATACTATATACCGATGGATTCACATTGCCCCGGCTTCTATCAAAATCGGTAGCATGCACATGTATCACCAGCGGTTTGCCCGATATTTGCTTGGCATGAATCCCCGCGGGATAGGTCAACCAGTCGTGCGAGTGAATCACCTCGTACTCCTGCTGACGTGCCACCACCCCTGCCACAATGGAGTAGTTATTAATCTCCTCCAACAGGTTGTCGGGGTAACGTCCCGAGAACTCCAAGCAGCCCAAGTCATTCAATCGCAAGTGGTTAAAATCGGCATACAGGTGGTTTCGCATATCGTAATAGAGCTGCGGATTCATGTAACTCCCTACGCGGTTGTTCACATACTCCCACTCCACCTCACGCCAAGCCACCGGCACACTGTTCATGCCCACTATCTGCAAGAAACTCTGATCCTCATCGCCCCAAGGCTTCGGAATACAGAAGGTAATCTCCATATCCTCCTGCATCGACATCCCCTTGGTCAAGCCATAACTAGCCGTTCCCAGTCCACCTAATATATGAGGAGGAAACTCCCATCCAAACATTAAAACTTTCATACGTTGTTCCTCCTAGTCGTTATATCTATCTAAATTGTACAGTGTTCTCAAAATCTCGGCCACATTCATGGCAAAAGATACCGCTCCCCTTCCCTTGAAGGGAGGGTTTCCATCAAAGAGCTCGGCCATGGTCCCTATGCAGTGCGCATTCATCTCGGCCTCGTAGCCTATGAGTTGTCGCTCTACAAATCCCACGCCACTGCGCTTGTGAATCTTGAGGTAAGCCTCAAAGTAGAATCCCGCCAGCCAAGGCCACGCCGTACCCTGGTGGTAGGCATAATCGCGCTCCATCTGCGTCCCCACATAGTTGGGGTTATACCCCCCACTTTTGGGACTCAACGAGCGGATACCCTTGGGAGTAAGCAACTCCTTGGTAGCGATATCAATCACCGCCTTCTGCTGCTTAGTCGATAGAGGCGAGTAGTCAAAAGCCGCTGCAAAAATCATATTGGGTCGTACACTCCAATCCTGCTCGCCATAGGTCTCCACATAGTCAAACAGGTATCCATGTTCATTCAAGAAGGTCTCCACAAAGGCGGCATGCGTGCGCTCTATCTGGTTGAGGTGCTTCTCCACCACTGGCTCGGGCAACTCCGTAAAGGGGAAAAACTCCTCTACAAATCGCAGTGCATTGTACCACAAAGCATTCACCTCCACCACATAACCCGTACGCGGAATTACCGGTGCACCATTCACCACCGAGTTCATCCAAGTCACCACCTCCGTTTTGCCGTGCGTATAGAGCAATCCATTCTCCCTCAACTCCAGGTTGGGGTGTTTTTGCTCCACTATAAAGAGTATGATGTCGCGAATGAGCTCCCCATACTTCTCCATACACTGCTCCAGCGATACCATTTTGGCATACTGCTGCAACGCCCATACGGCCCATAGCAGCACATCGGGCTTCTCTATCTCGTATATCTTCAAGTGGCACGGCTCGCCCGCTATAAAGGCCCTGATAGCCTTCTGCGCCGTCTCCATGACCGATTCAAACTTATCTACCTCGCCCACCGAAAGCATCAGCCCCGGTAGCGATACAAAGAGGTCTCGAGCCCGGCACTTAAACCACGGATAACCCGCCAGCACGTAACTCTCCTCCCCCTGTTTACTCAAAAACTGGTGCGCCGAGTTTACCAAGCAGTGTTTAAAGTTGGTACGTGGTATCCTACTCTCCATCTCCTCCTTAAAGAGGGTATGTAGCGTAGCACACTCCACCTCCGAGATCCCTGCCGAGAAGAGAATTGTCTCCCCCTTGCGCATCTCCACCTCGAAGTAGCCCGGCACGTAGAGATCTTCGTTAAAATCGTACCCCCGCTCCTGCTCCTTGGGATACTCTATCCCCATGTACCAGTTAGGCGTATATTCAAACCGATTCTTCTTGCTTAGCTGCATGTAGAGCTCCGGATAGCCCGGATACAAGCTTGTTTTGATTCCCTTCTCTACCCCCTCGTAGTGGCGGTTGAGCTGTTCGTTTTGGTGCGTATATTGGCGTACACTGCGGAAAGCCAAGTAGGGCTTTAAGCGCAATTTGGTAGCCGATCTGGCCTCCACCAGCGTATATTGAATCAAGATTCGGTTCTCGTGATGCACCAGGAGTCGCTCCTTTTTAAGCACCACACCCCCTACTCTAAACCAAGTAGTAGCCCCCGTTTCGTAATCAAATTCGCGTATGTACTTATGCCCCTGTGGGCTAAAATGGTTGTCACTATATTTGTGCACCCCCAAGTTAAATTCGGCCCCATGCTGTATCACCGTCTCATCCAGCGCCGATAGCAACACATGGTTCTCATCATCCAGTTCGGGGAGCGGCACCACCAGTAATCCGTGGTACTTTCTCGTATTGCAATCCACAATGGTAGTACAGTGGTAAGCCCCCGATCGGTTGGTACGCAGAATCTCCTTCTGCAGCCCCTCCTCCAAGTTGGTCATGAGTGTCTTATCAAAATGCAAATAACTCATAGTATATTGTTTAAAGATTATCTATTTCCCAAAATTAATTAATATTCTCTTACAGAGGGTATAATTGAGCTTTTTTTTTCAATTTAATTACCTCACCGCTCCATTTTTCTTTTTTCCTTCGCTTTCGACTCCTCTTGTCGTCTCCAGTTACCCCGAAAGAGCGTCTCCAGTTGCCCCGAAAGAGTACCCTGCATTTGATTCCTCTTTAAAACCCCCTAATCAGTAAAAAGTTCATACATTTATACCCATCCACTCCCCCATACATCCCCTTCCATACTGCCTGTTGCTCCCCTAATTCATTCATTCATAACCACCTACCGACCTACCAAAACAGCTATTAGCTTACGCAAAAAAGGTCGCTCACCTAATCAAAAGAGCCAGTTTGCTTACCTAAAAAAGCCAACTACCTATTTCAACAAGCCAACTTACTTACTAAAAAGCCAACCTATTTATTAAAGAGTTCGAATCGGAACGAACACCTAGACCATATCTCGTTCATTATCCTGATTACAGCCAACCTATTTATTAAAAAGTTCGAATCGGAACGAACACCTAGACCGTATCTCGTTCGTTATCCTGATTACAGCCAACCTATTTATTAAAGAGTTCGAATCGGAACGAACACCTAGACCATATCTCGTTCATTATCCTGATTACAGCCAACCTATTTATTAAAGAGTTCGAATCGGAACGAACACCCCACCGATCCAAACGTCCAATTTTCGGAACTCACAAAGAGCCCCACATCAAAGAGGTGCGTCCCTACCCCGTAACCCAGCTCTATATAAGGGTGCAACCTATCCATCGAGAGAATACCCCCATAGATACGCTCCTGCTGCACCTTTCCCAACCACTTATTGAGCGATTTGAGCAAGATAAAGGGCGATTCGTAAGTCACATTGGCCCGCCAGTATTGGCGCGAAGAGTTGTAGTAACGCCCATCTAGCAGCTGAAAAACACCACTCATATCGTCGTTCCACCCCCCCGGCAAGTTGCGGTGCGAGAAGTTGGCAAAATCCACAAAGTACATCTCCTCCTGGTTGGTAAACATCCCCCCACCCAGTCGGTAGCCGATGCTACGAATAGCCCCCAGCTTAACCTTCTGTTGCATATCTATTTCAATCCGTTCGTACCCCCCGTTGCTCCCCAGCACATGAGGCAACCCCCGTTCGTAATCCACCATAAAAGTAGGCAGTTTAGAGCCCACATTCATCTTGCGCTTGCCATTCATAAAGTAGTACATACCCGGGGTCCACTCTATCCGTATACGCGGAGCAAAACTGTTGTAATGAGTCCGTATACGCCCCTCCAAGGGGAAGAGCGGCTCCATAGCCTCCCCATTATCCATCGCACTCATCGGGTTGGGCGTATGGTCCCTACCCGACTGGTTTACAGAGGGTATCAATCCATCCGATGCTCCCCCCTGCGTATAAACCTGCGCCGGAGGCATCACAGCAAGCTGCGGCTTATTAATCAACGAACGCCAGTGCAGCGTTACCCCCACCTCCATAGTGAGCCCATTGATAGGCTCTATGGTGTGCCCCATGCGCAAGTAAACATCCCTAAAGTACTCCAGATCGAACTTATCGAAACTAAAGATACTATCCGGATAACTCTTGAGCTGATCCAGCACCACACTGCTGTAGATGCGATTGCCATTACCTGCATAGAGAAAAAACCTCCCCTGTTTCTGGGGGCAGTAACGCCACTCACTCTCCACATTCACATAGAGCTCATTCTTGCTAAAGTTATACCCCACCCTAGGCGATATACGCAGCAACTTCCCACCTCCATAGAGGTTGTTGTAAAAAAAACGCTGCTCGTAGGTAATCCCCCGACTCCCACTGTATTGCAACAAGAGCGGATTAATAAGCGGCGAAGCCTTCAAGCTCCCCAACTTCTCCATATCCATCTTGTAATCACTAATCAGCACATCGCCCACCTTGCCCCAAAACACCAACCGCCTCTTGCGCTTCTCCTGCAGCTCCGTGAGGGGCTCCTGTCGAAGTGACTGTGCACTATCTCGGCGCGCACTGTAAGCGGCATAGATGGCCCTATCAGAGGGTTTTAAGAGCTGCGGACGAATGGAGTCAAAGCGTGCCCTATCGGTCACCAGGGCCGATGTATCGCACGACAAGCGGTAGTAACGGCTCAAGTCGTGCGACGAGACACGGCGCAACGAAGAGCCAACTCTAGCCCAAAGATTGGAGGTAGAACCCTTCGAAGAGGGAACCTTTAAAGCGTTCGTAACAAGAGAGTCAGCAAGAGTACCCCCCAAAGAATCAACCTTCGAAGAGGGAACCTTTAAAGCGTTCGTAACAGAAGTGGTAGCAGGAGTACCCCCCAAAGAATCAACCTTCGAAGAGGGAACCTTTAAAGCGTTCGTAACAAGAGAGTCAGCAAGAGCGTTCGTAGCAGTACCCCCCAAAGAATCAACCCCTGGATAAGCCCCTCGGGATTCATGGGGGTAAAAGCAGGTCTCCTTGTAATCCATCCACGCCTCACAATCCATGGATAGGTGATTGCCCACCAACTTAAAATCAAGCCCCATGTCGAAGTAAACGGGCAACAACCGCTCATCGCCCACCTCGCCCATCCTGGCCTTGATACGAAACGTAATCAGATCGTAACTTCCCTCTATGTAGAGCTCCTGCAACCTATATCCATTCGCCTCCACCCACATGTAACCCCTCACCAACTGCGTACTCTTAAAGTTGGGCTCTATCAAAATCTTGTAACACTCCCCCTGAGGGGTAGCCACCACCGAATCTTGCCGATAGGTGTAGTAACGCCTCGATCGTTTATCCAAGGGCGATAAGAGCTTATCCTCCATCAACGCACCCTGATAGGCATTGAGATGCAAGAACTCAAAGAGATCGGCTATCTGCCCCCGATGCCCCCTGAAAGTACCCGTTATCGCCTTCATCTTGCGCTCCATAATATCGGGCGATTTGTAGTGCAACTCACTCAGCGACTCCTGCATGTACTCATTTACCCCCTTCTCCAGGGTAAACATCGATGGTACGTAGCGCAACAAGAAGTTCTTTTTGTGCACCGTAAGCCTCCCCTTAAGGTAGAGCTCTGCCTGGTAAGAGTCAATGAGCCGAGCGTAGTAAGGAGCATGGGCAAAGATGCCCTGTAGCACCGAGTCGGGCAACAACGGGCGATGCACACCGCTCTTTTCCTCTCCACCCCCAGCCGTAGCCAGGAGCAGCAAAGGAGTCAAAAGGAGCAAAAAGAGGCTCCAGTAGCGGCGCAAATGGTATCTCACGTTGATTACTGTTTTTTACATGAAAGAGCTGGAAAGCAACAAATATAGTGAAAATGAGTTGTTCATCTCTTTTTATCGTGATAAATGTAGCCAATGGCTGTTCATTTCTTTTTTCTTGATAAAAAAGAAACGGAACCAAAGAAAAAATCAAGGCTGCACGGGGGAGGCTACTTCAGCGGTTTTCTTTGCGTAAGGAAAAGAACTTGCACTGCGTGCTTCGGACAGCTTTTCCTTTTTTCACGCAAAAAAAATCGCTTCCGCTTTACGCCTCCCCCATGAGGCCTATCCTCAGGACGCAACATTGCTCGGGCTTTGCCCTCGCTCGTTTCTTTTTGATGGTGCTTAAACGTTACTCGCTTTGCTCGTTCGTTACCTGGGCTTGCCTTCGGCTTCGCTGGTTGCTAGGCTGCGCCTTTGCACTGCCCGCTCACTAGCTGCCTACTCCAACTGAGCTTGCTGCGCTGCACTGCCTATTGACTCCAATCGCACTGCCCACTCGTCACTGCTACCTCCACCTTGACCAACTGCGCTGCGCTGGTTGCTAGGCTGCGCCTTTGCAACTGCCCGCTCACTAGCTGCCTACTACAACTGAGCTCGGCTGCCGTGTAACAACGTCGCTTTGCTGATTTTTTTTCTCTTTTTTTTCTGCCCTTTCACCACTCCCCCTTCAACCCTCATTCAGAAAGGGTTAAACCTTAAAAAACGCTCTTTCACTCCTCCTTTAGCCCCTCTTCTGCTAAAAAAGATTGAAAAAAAAGCGGCCTGATGTTTGGAGATGTCAAAATTTGCTGTACCTTTGCAACCGATTTCAGAAATGAAGTCAACAAAACAACACATCGTTCGGGGTGTAGCGCAGTCCGGTTAGCGCACCTGCTTTGGGAGCAGGGGGTCGTGGGTTCGAATCCCGCTACCCCGACACAAAAAAAGGAAGGAAGTTTGGGTGAGTGGCTGAAACCACCAGTTTGCTAAACTGACGTACGGGTAACCGTACCGGGGGTTCGAATCCCCCAGCTTCCGCTTTTTTTTAATTCTTATAACACAGAATAAACCATGCACTCTTAGCTCAGTTGGTAGAGCAACTGACTCTTAATCAGTGGGTCCAGAGTTCGAATCTCTGAGGGTGTACACGACAAAAAAAGGCTAGAAACCTCTTTAAAGAGGTTTCTAGCCTTTTTTTGTGGAAGTACATGAACAATTCATGATACTTCGTAGTTTATGTACTACCAAGAGGATGGGAGGGTTATCAGAAATATGCGAAATACTCTTATAGCTCCGTTTATGCTCATCATAAACAACCCCCTCATGCATAGTAGTTTTGTCGTGTTTTATTTTGTGTTTGTGTTGTAGCCACCCCTCGACGTGAGTCGAGGGATGGCTTTTTTTTACCCTTTTGCAAAAAAAGAACTACCTTTGCAACAAAACTTAAACCAAACAGAAGCATGAAAACAAAATCTATGACAACCTCACAAAATCGATCTTCGCAGTAGCCCTTACCACCCTAGCACTTAGCGTAAGCTCATGCAGCAGCAGCAACGACGAGGCACCTAGTACAGATACCCAAAAAGAGGTAGTAGCCGCCAAAGCAGCCTACAAACTCATTATCAGCAAGAGCCTATACGATGTTGCCGATATCAAGGTAGCATTCGAAACCGTATTAGGCCAAACAAAAACAGAAACAGTGGTTATCACCGAGTGGAAAGATACCATCCTAACTCAAGATATAACGGAAAAATATGCCGAATGGATGAGAGTGGTAGATATCAACACCTTCCCCTCTACCTACAAAGCAACTCCCAAAGTAACCCTCAAAGCAAGCACCGAAGCTTGAACGTGCTCTTAACACTAACTACCTACAAAGTAACTCCCAAAGTAACCCTCAAAGAGAACTACGAAGAAAAAGAGAAGTACGAAGAAAAAGAGAAGTACGATTTAATCCTTTCAAAAGCTACTGGATACAGTTCCGTTTACCAAGATGGCACCACACCCTCTATCAAGCTGAATGGAGAAAGCACACTCGCTACAGGAGTGAAGCACGAAAAACTAACAGACTACATAAGTCTAAAAGAGAGACAAGCTACCGTCTCTAAAACCATCACCCTCAACAGCGACAAACAAGATATCACTGTAGAGTAACTAAAAAGAGAGCTACCCCCCCCGATAAAGAGAGAGTAGCCCCCTTCCAAAACCAAATGCTCCCCCTGGGCCGATAGTGGCCCAGGGGGAGCATTTATTTTTTCCAACAAAAGAGAAAGATGGCCAAAGAGAGAAGGCAAAGATGGCCAAAGAGAGAAAAAAGATAGCCAAAGAGAAAGATGGCCAAAGAGAGAAGGCAAAGAAGAAGCCGACAACGAAGCCTTTAAAACATTAGAACGCTAAAAGGTTAAAACGTATAGACCACCGAAGGCATCGTCCGTTTCAGCGCCACCAAGTGCACCTCCTTGCCCACCAGCACCCCGCCACTGCGCAGTGCCATCTCCACCGTCTTAAGCGCCAGCTCCGGGTGGTTATTATCCTTGCTCAAGTGACAGAGAAAGATATACTTCAAGTGCGGTTCGTAATTCTCCCCCAAGAAACGCGCCGTATCCTGGTTACTCATGTGCCCCGTTCGGCAACTGATACGCGCCCGTAGATGCGCTGGGTAAGGCCCCATTTTCAGCATCTCCTCATCGTAGTTAGCCTCAATAATCAAGTAGTTAGCCCGTCGAATGTATTGCGCTGCCGTAGGAGTAATCTCCCCCAAGTCGGTCAAGAAAGAGAAAATCCTCCCCTCCACCTCCACGCAGTAGCCCACATTATCCGTACCATCGTGCGGCACCTCGAAAGCAGTCACCTTAAACGGCCCCACCTCCACCAGCTCCTCCTTCACCAAGTAGTTCACACTGCTACTCAGCTTCTCCGTCACACAGAAGTTGCGCGTAATTCCCTCGTGCACCTCTCGGGTAGCATAAATCGGAATACCATACTTCTCGCCCAGGTGTCCCACCGCCTTAATATGGTCGGCATGGTCGTGCGTAACAAATACCGCCCGAATCATCTCCAGCGCTATTCCCCGCTCCTTGAGTCCCCGTTTTATGCCACGAATCCCCACACCCGCATCCACCAGAATGCCATCCTTATCAGTTCCCACGAAGTAGGCATTGCCACTACTCCCACTCCCTATGCTTATAAATCGTATATTCATTGCTTCAGCTTTTCAACTTATTATACACCCTTTCGTTAAAAAAAAGGCGCACAAATTTAGGTAAAATTCTCCACTTATTTGGAATAATTCTACCTAAAATAGAACCCATGCTCGAAGAAAAGCAACGAGCAAGGGCAAATCCAAGAAACAAAAAAGAAACTTTCTCTAAAAAACTTCTTTAAGAAAAAGAAGATTCCCCTCCAGCTAGTTTATCCGCCGTAATCCCAGTGAGCTGTTCAATAGTGGCACCATCCATTCCCATAGCCATCAGCTTACGAGCCAGCTCATGATTAGCAGCCTCGATACCCTTCTCAATACCCTCTTGAAAGCCCTCATTTTTCCCCTCCATGTAGCCCGTAGTGATTACACTCTTTTGGTAGCGCATCGACTCCATGTGTCGGTTATAAGCAGCCAGCTCTTCGCGCGTCAACCTATCGCGTCGAAGAATGTTACGCGCCTCAGGCAGTCCAGAGGCAGTTGCATTATCGGGTATATCGCCCGTTTTCAAGAAAGAGATCCACTCATCGAGCGAATTGCGAGCCACCTCGTTAAATCCATCCACCCGCAACACATAGTACTCCGGATAGAGATCGCCCACCGTCTGCTTCGCAAACTGCTTCTGCTGAGAGGGCGATAGCTGCAACACCTCCTGGTTGTGCAGCCCCACAAACTCCGTTTTGCCCGTATATACATAGTCAGAGCCCTGCCCCAGGTCGAAATAGACAATGTTCACACTATACACCTTGCGAATCACCCCATACGCCTGCCCCTCGTCAATGTACTCCGTAATAGCCTTACTCGTACCATAGAGCATGCGGTGAAAGTAATCCAACTCGCGGTTGTTCTGAATCTCCACAATAATCAGCTCCCCCTTCTGAGTCTCGGCCAAGAGATCCACCCGGTTAAATTTATCAAATTCATCCTCCTTATTGGCCTCACTCTCCAGCAACTTCTCAATGCGGATAGGCTCACCCAGCAAGGTAGTAAGCAACCCCTCCAGCACCACAAAACTAGCCTTGTTACGCAACAAGCGCTTCATGGCCCAATCAAAACGAATGTAATTACTCATAATACTCCCTCCCATTTTTAAATTAGTACAGCCTACCAACCAACACGTTACAGCCTATTGGGCAAAGATAAAAAGAAGCCATACAGAAACAAAGAAAATATACAAAAAAAGATTTTCGAACCCCTATCTATACGGATTCTCGAGTGGTACGTTACAAGTTGGAAAAGAAAATATATTAATTCAACTTTCACTCTATAAATCCACTAGCAGTGGAAACTGGTTCATGGAAATCAAAGAAAAAGGAATCTACTAGACAAAAAATCTGACTCTAAGCGAAGCAGCCCAGCAACAAGCGAAGCAAAGTTAAACAGCGAAGCGAGCAAAGGCGAAGCCAAGCCCAACAACGAACGAGCAAAGCGAGTAAAGTTGCAAGCGAAGAGGAAGCGAGCAAAGGCGAAGCCAAGCCCAACAAGCGAAGCGAAGTTAAACAGCAAAGCAAGCAAAGGCGAAGCCGAGCCCAACAACGAACGAGCAAAGCGAGTAAAGTTGCAAGCGAAGAGGAAGCGAGCAAAGGCGAAGCCGAGCCCAACAAGCGAAGCGAAGTTGAACAGCAAAGCAAAGCCCAACAAGCA
>JBOFFJ010000182.1:0-5862 GCA_051648565.1 Phocaeicola sp.
TGTCTTAGTACAGATTTACTTTACACCGTTTTAACACTTTAGTAAAAATGGTATCAAAGAAAATTTCTCGTAAAGTCTATACAGAAGACTTTAAATTGTCTGTAATAAAAGATTACTATTTGAATAATCATAGTCTTCGATCTATCGTTCGCAAATATGATTTATCTTGTAATTCTACTATACTTAGTTGGCTTAAGAAGTATCCTATATCTGATTCTTCTTTATCTTTGTCTGATGAGGTAATTAATAGATTTATGAAAAAGAAGCAAGATGACTCACGTGAGTTGACGAAAGAGGAGAATCTTAGTGCTGAGGTTGAGCGTTTAAAGAAAGCCTTATTCTATTCTGAACTTCGCAATGAGGCTTTAACTGAAGTTATTAAGATTGGTAAGGAAGAGTTTGGCATTGATTTATTAAAAAAAGCTGGCGCCAAGCAGTAAACAGCCTTCGACTTAAGCACCCAAAGGTTTCTATTGAGTGCTTAAGTTCGCTGTTTGGCAAGACACGTGAGGGCTATTATTCGGTTAGTTCTGTTAAGCTTCAGGAGCGTAGGTTATTGGACTCTTCGATTGTTTCGATGGTAACTGAAATCCGCGAAGAGGCTCCTGGTATTGGGGCCTACAAACTTCATTTGATACTTCGTTCTATTTTCAAAGATAGAATGATAGGGCGTGATAAATTTTACAATCTTATAAGTAGATTTGGATTGATGCTAACTCCTGAAAGAAAGCGCCATACGACTAATTCGAATCATAATTACCGAAAGTACAAGAATCTAATTAAGGAGTTTAAACCGACTGCTCCCAATAGACTTTGGGTAGCTGATATTACCTACATTGACACTGATGAGGGAGTCTGTTATTTGCATTTACTTACAGATGCATTTACCCATGAGCTTCTTGGATGGGTTCTATCCACATCATTAAAAGCTATCCATACACTTAATTCGCTTGAACAAGCCATAGAGAAGGCACAGGGAGAAGACCTTAAAGGATTGATTCATCACTCAGACCGTGGTTCACAATACTGTTGCAATATCTACGTAGATAGACTCAAAGAGAAAAACATACAGATAAGTATGACAGAAGATTATAAGCCTACAGATAATGCAATAGCTGAGAGAATGAATGGAATTATTAAACAAGAGTGGTTGTATAGGATGAAAAGACCTGAAACAATAGACCATGCAAGAGAAATCATTGCTGGCATTGTGGAGTTCTACAATAATAGAAGACCACATATGAGCAATAATATGTTAACACCCCTAGAGAAGAAAAGAAATTATGATGCTAAAAACTCCTTGGAGGCTTTGCGCCTCCAGCCGTAAGGCGAACCTCCGCAGTGTTTTTCATATAATTAGATTTTAAAGAAATAAGGAAATTGCATAACTTTGGGGAACTAAACACTAGGAAAAGAATTATTGTCTACATTTATTACTATGTAAAGTAATTTAGGAAGCATCTATCAAGCATGTAAACTAAATAAGGAAAGAGTTCAATCAAGTGTGAAGCAAACCAGTAAATATAAACTTTTGGTGTAAAGTAAAGTCAGGTATAGTCATTTGTTAGTTCCTTTTTATCAATTCACTAGAGTGAGTCGATTGACTCACCCGGGTGGTACGTGCGACTCACTCTAGTGAGTCGAGCGTACCACTCCAGTGAGTCGCTAACATCCTCTGTGAATCTGTATAACTTTTATGGGGCATCTTCTTTAGTTACTCTTTCTGCTTTGAATAGCCCGATGCCTCTAGATTCTGTAAGCCCCTATGTGCTATTCACCGCTTTTTATTCGATTAAGCAGCACATGGGGAGTTTAAAAAACAGGCGTAATTCTCTATTTCTTAAAGGCATTTAATGCTTTAGTAGCTCTTCCCGCTTCGTTAAAGGCACCCAGCGTATAACCATTCCAGCTAGGGGGTGATTGCGGCTCCCAGTAGAAGATACCTTTACAGGCAGTAATGGCTTGGGTTTGATTTATTAAATCGGTTAGGAAGTTGTAGCACGCTTCGGGTTGGTCCCAGGGCATACCCACTTCACAAATCATCACTTCGGTATCATAGCGTTTTACCACATCGCTTATATTGGCTATGCACTCTCTATTGAGTTGTTTCCAGTTATCAGCCGATGGGTAGAGTGACATCCCTATCATATCAAATTTACCTCCATTTTTTTTAAACCCGTCAAAGAGCCATCGAAAGAGCGAGTTGTCATATCCATTGTCTAGATGTACAATAACTTTAGCATCGTTGAATACTTTTTTAACAGCATCATATCCTGCATTGTTAAGGGTTGCATATTGATCCATGTGTTCGGATGCTTTTCCTTCTTCCCACAGCATTCCATTTCTGGTTTCATTTCCTACTTGTACCCACTCGGGAGTAATACCCTTCTCTTTGAGTGCTTGCAGTATCTCTTCGGTGTGTTGGGCTACAGCTGTTTTGAGTTCATCGAAGCTAAGGCTGTTCCATGCAGCCGGTTTAAACTGTTTGCCTGGATCGGCCCATGAATCGCTGTAGTGAAAGTCAATCATCAACCGCATACCTAGTTGGTGTGCTCGCCATGCTTTGACTAGTACGTCGTCTTTGCTATTCCATCCCTCTACGGGGTCTACCCATACGCGCAACCGTATAGCGTTCATCCCTAGGCTACGTAGCAGGGTGATACATTCGGTCTCTTCGCCTGCATGGGTGTAGAACTTTTTTCCTCTTTGCTCCATTTCAGTAAGCCAGCTTACATCGGCTCCTTTGGCAAAGCCACTCATTTCGTTCTCTGGCTGATTGGGAGAGATAGGTGTTTTTTCACTCTTGTTGCACCCTGTCATTCCTAGTAGCAGTAAGGCTACTAAAGCAATCTCTTTTACTCTAATTTTCATCTGTGTTTTTTAGGTATTAAATTGTAAATAAAGCTATGGCATTTCAAGACTTTCTAGTAGTTTTTTTTCAGTACATACTCTTTCGAGCTGTTTTGCATCGGTAAATGTACTATTTTAATAACGTGCAGATACAAAACATCTCGAAATCTCTTTTCAATAACGTATAAAATAGAGAGATTAAGGATAGAAGTAGGAAAAAATGATCTATTTCTAGTATTGGTGCAAAAAAGGTTTAATGGGTAGTAAAGAAACATCAGGAGTTGATTGATGTTGTTCAAATTAGCAAGGGGGGGAGTGTAAAATAAGAGAGCTGATAGAAAAGCTTCATTCTACTTCTCTATCAGCTGCCTTATTATCTATGTAATGAGCCTGTTTTACACCCAGTTCTCTGATTTAATAGCTCCCTCTACCCCAATTACGATACGTTTGATGGGTACTTTACGCGTGGCTTGTTCGGCCGCTAGTTTGGCTAAGTGCATCAATCCACCGCAGCAGGGTACCTCCATAATCACTACTGTGAGTGTATTGATAGCTCCTTCGTCTATCATCTGTGCCAATTTTGAGACATATACCTCTTGGTTACTATCTAGTTTAGGACAAGCTATCACTAGCTTTTTACCTTGCAAAAAGCGGCTGTGGAAATCGGCATAGGCGTAGGCTACACAGTCGGCTGCCACAATCACGTCGGCTCCTGCCAAGAAACTAGCTTCTGGGCGAATGAGGTGTAACTGAATGGGCCAGTGTGTGAGTGCCGAAGCCGAATTGCTAGCTTTAGGGGCAGGGGTTAACCTTCCCATGGCTGGTTGCTGAAACGTACGTGCCATGCTTCCAGGGCATCCACAGGCCATTTTAGGCTTCTCCTCTGCAAGTGATGCTAGGTTAATAGGTAAATTATTCTCTTTAATATAGGCTACAGCTTGTTCAATATAGTGCGTCTCCCCATGATCCTTGAGGTGCTTTAAATGTGCCAAGACTGTTTGTTCTCCTTTGGGAGCTATTCGCTCTATCACAGCTATTTCATTGTAAGGCTCTGCCTCTTTCTCTTCAATGGTAATGGCATTTGTAGGACATTCACCTATGCAAGCTCCTAATCCATCGCAATAAAGTTCGCTTACAATCCGTGCTTTGTTATCAATGAGTTGAAGTGCTCCTTCGTGACATCCCTCAATGCAGTTGCCACATCCGTTGCAAAGCTCTTCGTTTATACTGATTATTTTTCTTTTTGTTTTCATCTTCTCTTATATTAGGTGGTGCAAAGATAGTTGCTTTCTTTTCTAGCTGGTGTAACAATTGTAACACTCTCTCTCTTTTTCTTATCTTATAACACTCTTTTATAGCTCTTTGTTGCTGTTCAGTCGCTCTATGCTAAATTAGCTTTCATGCTTGCTCTTACCCTCTTTTTTCGTTATGTTTGTGAAAATATTTGCAACGATGAAGAAAGAAGATTTAGTGTTATTCTCCTCTTTGCCCCATGTGGTAAAACGGTACAAAAAAGGAGACTATCTTGCGCATCAGGGTGATAGAGTGGTGCACCTCTATTGGTTGGCCACTGGAAGCGTACGTACCGAAATGGTTTCTGAATCGGGATTTGCCTTGCCTATAGAAGATATGGAGGCTCCTTGTCCCTTGGCCATCGCTTTTCTTTTTTCCGATCAAAACCGCTTTCCTGTCGATGTAATTGCCCTCGAAGCGTGCGAACTTTACGTAACTAGCCGTACAGTTGTTGAAGAGGAGATGCGCAGCAATCCTGAATTTTTGCGCCGCTTCTTGGCTTTTAGTGCCAACCGCATGCAGTATCTTTCCGATCGCCTCAAGATATTTGCCCAAAAAGGAATCAAATCCAAAATAGCCTACTACTTGCTTTCGCGCGAGAAGGAGGGAAGATTTGAATTGGATCGTACCGTAGCAGGTCTGGCCGAGTACTTTGGGGTAGAGCGTCCCTCACTTTCTCGTGCCTTCTCGGAGTTGACGGCTCAAGGGGTGCTCACTCTCAATGGAGGAAAGGGAGACATAGTGGATCGAACAGCCTTCTACCGCTTGTTAGAGTAATGGCTACCTATTTTGTTCACTGCTACTAAGAGGTTTTTGCTAATAGGATTTTAAGAGTAGGCTGTAGCCAATGCCCCACTCTCAGCATACTCTTTTAATCTATTTCTCCCTCTCTTCTGGGGGTTAATAGCCTAAGAACCATAGTCGAGTGCGGTTATTTCATTCATGTTGCGCTATTTATTCTACCTTTGCTGAACCTATAGTTTGATTTTTTTGTTCAAAGATAGTAGAATTAGCACTTCTTTTTGGCTGTTTCATCATTTTAAAAATAAACATTATGAAGTTTACGCATCCTTTCAGTGGGCAACGATTAGCCCTTATTTCCACTTGCTTTCTTTTACTTTTCACCTTTTTTACCCCCTCATTGGTTATGGCACAAGAGCGCAACCCTTCTATTTATGACTATACAGTGACGGATATTGATGGTAAACCATTCTCTATGGAGTCGTTGCGTGGTAAGAAGCTTATGATTGTCAATGTAGCCTCCAAATGTGGTCTTACATCACAGTACGAAACACTCGAAGAGGTGTATAAAGCTTACAAAGACCAAAATTTTGAGATTATAGCTTTTCCCTCTAATGATTTTATGGGGCAAGAACCGGGTAGTAACGAAGATATCAAAGAGTTCTGCTCACTTAATTATGGTGTCTCTTTTCGGATGATGGCCAAAATTTCAGTAAAGGGCGATGAAAAAGCACCAATCTATCGTTGGTTAACCACAAAGGAGTTAAATGGGGTAGATGATTACACGGTGAAATGGAACTTTCAAAAGTTCTTGATTAACTCCAATGGTACGTTATACGATGTTCTTTCGCCCATCACAAGCGCCGATTCTTCGGAGGTGATAGAGTGGATTACGGGAGTGAAAACCGAAGGTGAATAGTTTTTAGAGATTATCTATACAGATAAGGAGAGCGGGTTGCATCTGTTACAGTTGCAACC
>JBOFFJ010000183.1:0-208859 GCA_051648565.1 Phocaeicola sp.
TCTACATTTATTACTATGTAAAGTAATTTAGGAAGCATCTATCAAGCATGTAAACTAAATAAGGAAAGAGTTCAATCAAGTGTGAAGCAAACCAGTAAATATAAACTTTTGGTGTAAAGTAAAGTCAGGTATAGTCACCACACTAGTAATTGATACTGCTTACAGAGGTCAATAGTATAGACTACTAGAGTGGACAGCACAGACCACTACAGTGGGCAATGCTGCCTACTCTAGTGGACAGCATTGCCCACTCTAGTGGACAGCCAAGAAGGAGGCGTTCAAAAAGTAGAAAAAGCGGGGGCTCTTAAGCCTCAACAGTTAGCCACTCATTGGGCATATAGGTAGCGGTAGAAAAGTTCACTCCTATCTTATAGACCGGATGGCCATCCATGGCATACTTCAAGGTATATTTTGTATATTTGCACCAACTTGCGCAAAATTTCAAAAAAGGATTTACCCCTACAGAGTATCGAAACGATGGCAGGGGCAATCACAAAGAGAGCCTAGAAGTATGAAAAACCAAGAAACCAACCCATTGGTAACTACCACAAGCCGTAGCTATCGCCCCTTTCGCTACCTATTCATGGGAGTACTTATTTTCCCAGGAGTACTATACAGCCACCTAAGTTGCCCACCACAGCAACCCAATGAACCACTTCCCAATAGTGGCATGCAGCAGATACGAAGCATTACAGAAACCATGCCACCTACAGAGAGCACCGCCCTAGCACGTAGCTGCTTTGATGTACCGCATGAGATTGATTTCTGTGGTAAAACCATTGATTTAAGACGCTATGACCGCCGCGAACGGATGGACAGAGAGATGCTAGCCTTTACCTACATGCACAGCACCTCGCTACAGATGATAAAACGAGCCAATCGTTACTTTCCCATTGTAGAACCCATTCTGAAAGAGCAGGGTATTCCCGACGATTTTAAATACCTGATGGTGATAGAGAGTAATCTCAACCCCAATGCCCGATCGGGTGTAGGAGCCGCTGGGCTGTGGCAATTTATGCCCGCTACAGGTAAGCAGTACAAACTAATTGTTACCGAGCAGGTGGACGAACGCTATCACCTAGAGAAAGCCACCCGAGCTGCCTGCCGCTACCTAAAAGATGCCTACGCCAAGTATGGCGATTGGGCAGCTGTAGCCGCGTCGTACAATGCAGGCCAAGGACGCATTAGCGGACAGTTAGAGAAACAGGGGGTAACAGATGCCCTCGACCTACACCTTGTTGATGAAACCACCCGGTACACCTACCGCATACTAGCTGCCAAAATACTCTTTAGCCATCCAGCTGCTATGGGATTCCGCCTACGCGCCAAAGATCTCTATCCCCCAATAGCCTACAAGGAGATACGGGTTACCACCAACATTACCAATTTAGCGAGTTGGGCGGCTAGACAGGGCATTAACTTATCACTACTAAAAGGGATGAATACCTGGTTGCGCGGCACTTCACTCACCGTAACTCCAGGCTCTTCGTTCCTCATCAAGATACCTACCCAAGAGGGGTTGTACTACAACCCCGATAAAACAGTGGCTCACTCACCAGCATGGGTCATAACGGAGTAGTGTACTTGTAAAAGAAAAGTACTTTCAGCCATACAGCCTATCTACCAACAAGTTAGAGCAACTGAAACCAAAAAGTAAGTAATTAAAATTGGGGGAATCTTAGGGAATATAACTAGTAATACCTATTTGCTTAAAAAGCTATGGCTAAATCCAGAGGAGGATTCAGCCATAGCTTTTTAAAAGTTTTGTTTATCCAGCAGTAATCACCAACTTACTGCTGGATACATATTATAGCTCTTCCGTCTTTAATTTGGGATCGAGTGGCACGGTAGTAAAGACAAAATAGTCGCAACTAATATCCATGTCGGCACCTCCATAGTTCCCTCCTAAAATCTGAATCTTAAAGACAAAGTCACTATAAGCATCCCAACCCGAGAGGTCGCCCTCACCTGGAGTTACTTGAATAGAACGCCACTGCCACTCATTATTGGTAGGGGTAAGTTGGTAATCATCGCCATACCCTTGGTTCTGCATCAAGTTCATCCAACCATCGCCCATGCAGGGTTGAATGTATCCCCCTTTGGTTCCTGTATTAACCAAGAAGTTAATCCACACCCCATTTTGATACTTAGTAGCATCCAGCGCTTTGCAAGTTGTCACTGCAATGACCTTCTTGCTCCAGTCGGTTGCATTAGGGCCTGTGTAATTGGCATAATAAGCTCCTTGAGTTACTCCAGTAAGGGCACTATTACTACCACGACCGAGCAATTGGAAGCTGCCCGCTTCGTAACTTTCGGGTTGTTGCTCGGCATCCCATGCCACCGTAACATGCAGTGGTCCATCGGTAATCATTACACGATTTACAGCAATATCAAACGCCTCATCGTTTCCATTTCCTACATTCCCTCCACGGAATTGTACTCCTATCTTCTCTATTTTACCCTTCACAATCGGAAAGTCTAGTTGCTCCAATGGGTAAGAACGCCACTCCCAACCATCGGTTTGGCTAGCATAATCATCATTATACCCAAATTTACCATCTAAGTGACGATCTTGCTCACCGTTACTACTATCGTAAGTAAGCGGTTGCATATAGCCTCGTTTTCCATAGGTATTAATTAGCATGGTAATGCAAGGATTGGTATAAGCCGATAAATCAAATCCTTTTCCATCATTGTCACTATAAATTTTAGCATAAATACCATTCCATCCATTGCCTGTTGCTGCCGATACCCTGAAAGCATTTCCAAAGAGTCCAGGTACTACCTCCATTATGCAAGTAGGTGCCGCATCGCCATTCTCTACTTGATATGCTTCATTTATATCGACAATATTCAACGTACTCATGGACTTATAGGTATCCGAAGGGGCTACTATCCGAATAATAGGTGAGGCTTGCATCTCCCCATTTTTAGGAATCACCTCAATCATTACCTCATCACCAATGGATAGATTGGCACCTCTGGATGAATAGGTAGCCATTTCGGGTGTTGCTGCACCCGAAGATGCTACAGCCACTCCACCCACCTTCACCTCCTTTAAGAGGTCCATATTCTCTCCTTTTAACGTAAATGTTCGCCCCAACTGAATCTCATCGGGCCACTCAGTCACCGTAGCTGTAAAGAATTGAGGTCTGATAACCACTTCCGATTCATAACGACGATCGTACTTGTTGGTTACACTCAACGCACCTGCATCGACTGTACGAGGTACCGTTACCATTGCCTCATCACCTGCTTCATTGACAGAGAGTATAGGAAAAGTATAAGCACCAATAGCAATAGAAGTAGCGGTATTTAGATGAACCCCCTTGAGGGTAATCTCTTCGCCCACAAAAGGGGTCTCATTCGATGTTTCTGTAATGGTAGCTACCGGAAAATTGATATCATAATCTTCTGAGAACTCTTTCTCCGAACAGCTAGCTACACAAGTGGCTAAAGCTACCCAAAGGAGTCCATATAAGGTTCTATTTTTCATGTTGTTTTACTGTATTAAAAAGGTGTGAATTAATAACCTGGATTTTGCTCCAAGCCGTAGGACTGTTGCTCTTTGAGGGGAATAGGTAGAACATAGATTCTATTTCCATTCGGTCCCTCAAAACTACGTTGAGAGAGATTGGCACGGATACCCGTATAGAACTGGTTCACCACGGCAGGATATACCCCCTCGTACTTTCCACCCGCAGCACGTTCACGCTCCTTCTCTTGCTCCATTCGATCCAGAAAACGGCCAGTGCGCACCAAATCATAAAAGCGAATTCCCTCCATAGCCAACTCTACTCGACGCTCTTGCCAAATAGCTTGCAGCAATGATTCACCACTTGCTCTTACTTCAGGTAAAATAGCATTTGGATTGGCTGGAGCAGCACTGTAATCTTTTTTTCCTTCTGCATAACCTCTACAATAACTGCTATTACGGGCTCTACTACGCACCTGTTCCAATCGGACTCTAGCCTCATCTTCTCTATTGAGGTGATAAGCAGCCTCCGCCTCCATAAGTAATACATCCGAGTAACGAATAATACGAATGTTACGATCGGCAGCCCGAGCAATGGCAGGCAATTCGGCCAAAGCTGCTTTGCGATTTAACCAAGGCGACCCCTGTTGGGTAGCCGCATCTAACTTTCTACGCTCACCATATAGAATACCCTCGTTAAGCCCTTCACCATAAACCGTACATGAGAGGCGTGGATCGCCCTCTTCGAAGGCATCAAAAAGACTTTGCGTTGGATTATTGAACCCCCAACCTGAGCCATCTACTCGATTGCCTTGATATTGGTAAAAGTTAGTACCGATAGAACCTGGTGCATACTCCTCGGAACCCACTCCAAACTGCACTTCGAATACCGACTCTATGGAGTTGTCGTACTCCGTTTCCCAAACCATGGCGTAGTTATCTAACAAGCGATACTCACCCGATTGAGTCACTGCACGTGCTGCATTATACACTTGTTGCCAACCTACCGTACTATTATCAGGATCGGTTCCTATTTGATACATATAGACACGTGCCAATAAGGCTTGAGCAGCTCCACTCGTAGCACGCCCTAAGTTGCCCGCAGAATAACTACTCCGAGTAGGAAGCAGGGTTGCAGCCTCTGTTAAATCGAGTGCTATCTGCGCATATACAGCATTCACTGGCGAACGTTGTATTTTACCAAAGTCAGAAGGCTGTACCGAAGCAGTAAAAAGTGGAATGGGACCAAACATACGCACCAAATACCAATTAAAGTAGGCACGTAAAAAGAGTGCCTCACCCCTTAATCGATCTCGCAAACTACTGTCCCACGTTACATCGGCTAGTCCCTCTAGTACATAATTGGAACGAGAAACGCCCCAAAATCCATGTATCCAAAAAGCTTCTGCCTGCTCGAGTGAAGAGTTAGAGGTTCCTCCAATAATACGCAGTAGACCACTATTATCAGTCTCTGTACTCCCTTTCTCAGAATCGTCCGAAGTCATATCACCTAAGAAGAAATCAAAGTGACCAGTTACCCACTGTCCATCGGGTCCATCACCTTCGTCATACTGCAACATATCGTAGATACCATTTACAGCATATAGCGCATTTTCTTGATTTAAAAAGTAGTTACCACTGTTTTCTGAACCTTGTGGCTTTAGGTCTAAAAAGTCATTGCAACCAGTTGTAGTGGCTAAGCAGAGTGCCAAAGAGGCTATGAATAGATATTTTTTCATTATAGTAATGCGCTATTAAAAGTTAACATTCAGTCCGAACGAGAAGGTACGTGGTTGTGGATAGTTCACCATATCAATACCTGAATAGAGTGGATTGCCATAGAGTCCAAAAACTTCGGGATCTAACCCACTGTAGCTCGTAATGGTCAGCAGATTATCGACTGCTCCATAAACGCGTAAACTATTTACCCCTATTTTCTTGGTAAGGCTTTGAGGGAAAGTATATCCCACTTGAATCTGTTTGATACGGAGGTATGAACCATCTTCTACCATTCGATCGCTAAAACTAGTACCATTTAAGTTAGAATCGGTCAGTGCCAAACGAGGTAAATCAGCATTGGGATTCTCTACACTCCAATGGTTCAACGCCATATCACGGCTTATGTTGGTTTCGAACATATCGGTACTATAGAGTGATTGGTACATAGAATTAACAATCTCATTACCCAAAGAGTAGTTCATAAAGAGGGTGAAATCTACATTTTTATAGCCTAAGTTAAGATTAAAACCACCCGTAAGCGTAGGTATAGCACTACCTAAGTAGGTCATATCCTCTTCCGATATTTTACCATCATCGTTTCTATCGACAAAAGCTACATCACCCAACTGTGGACGTACTCCTCCAGGCCCCACTATCTGGGTTCCATTACTGGCTACGTAGCTATCAAGGTCGGCTTGTGTCTTAAAGATACCCGCAGTTTTATATCCGTAAAAATAGGCTATTTCTCTTCCCTCTTCGGTCATAGTGGTATTACCGATACGCCCTACACTGCCATCGCGTATGGGGTCACCTCCTGCTAGGCTGGTTACTCTATTTTTAATCCATGTAGCATTAAAGCTCACCCCATAATCCAGTTCTCCTACTTTATCTTGGTAACTGATAGAGAACTCTACCCCTTTGTTCTCCATGCTTCCTGCATTTACACTAGGGCGTCTTTTTCCTGCATAATTAGGAATGGGTCTACTTAGAATCATATCCTTGGTTTTGCGCACAAAGAAATCAATACTACCATTCAACTTATTATCGAAAAATCCATAATCAACCCCAATATTGAACTGCTCGGATGATTCCCATGTAAGCTCTTCGTTAGCCAATTGCTCTTGTACACTACCTGTGGCAATGTTCTTATCAAAAACATAAGAGTAACCATTGACTACACTCGATACATAATCAAAATCGCCTGCACTATCTTGATTACCTACCAATCCCCAACCTGCTCTTACCTTAAAAACAGGCAGTACTTCGCGAATGGGCTCCATAAAGGCCTCATTGGCTACGTTCCATCCTCCCGAGAAAGAGGGAAACCATCCCCAACGGTTTTGTCGAGTAAAACGAGACGATCCATCCAAACGAACCGTACCTGTTACTAGGTATTTATTGTCCCACGAAAGATTAGTACGAAAGAATCCCGAAGCCAACCGGTTTTGACTCTTAGCGCCATTCATAATAAATTTACTATTATCCTTATGTGCACCAATGTATTGTAAATCGGCATCTTCGGGAACACCATAAGCAGTTACATCTAAATCGGACCAAGTATTGGCTTGCACCTCCATACCTAATGTACTACCCATATTTAGCTTTCCAAAGCTACCATTGTACGAAAAATAGTTGGTATTAGACCACGTATCGCCATTATTGCGAATTTGATTCAACGTCTGTTCATCATTCTTCTGACTAGCTGTTATGTAATAAGCAGGTCTAAACTCTCTATACTCATTAAAAGTAAGCGTTTTACCAAACTGTGAGCGAAATGAGAGTCCTTTGATGAATAGATCATCAATTTGTAGAAAGAAATTGGCCAAGAAACGATGCTCCATGGTGTTGGTATACCCATTCTGCCAAATACCCAAAGCAGGGTTGGTTTGTGCCGAAGAGTAATAAACCTGCCCGTAAAAATCGGTATAATCATCCCAAGCAGCCGATACTGGGTCGCTGCGCAGGGTACCTGGCAATACACTTCGATAGAAATCATTTCCATCTAGTCCAGGCTTCTTGTACCATACATAGTTCAAGTTCATACCCAACTTTACCTTCTTAGTCAAGTTGTAATTATTATTGGTATGGAACATAAACTTTTGCATTTCCGATCCCTTTACAATTCCTTGTTCGTCAGAGTAGGTTACTCCATGGCTGTAACTGTATCCACTACTAGCTCCCTGCACACTTACATTGTAACGCTGCGACAAGGCGGTACGCATAATCTCATCCTGCCAATCAGTCCCTTTTAGATAATTTCCATTTTGTTGGCTCTCTAGAATATAATTCAATCGATCATCCATGGAACCAACAGCTTTTCTAGCTTGGGCAAACTGCGTGGCATCAGCCATATCTAACTTCTTAGCCACTTGTGCTATGCCTAAGAAAGCATTGGCTTGTACCTCTACTTTCTGGTTTTTTGCCCCCGATTTGGTTTTTACCAAAACCACCCCATTGGCTCCTCGCGAACCATAAATAGCAGTAGCCGAGGCATCCTTAAGCACCTCCATACTCTCAATATCAGTCGGTGCTACGTGACTGATATCACTACATGGAAATCCATCGACTACATAGAGTGGATCGGAATTATTGATGGTACCTACCCCACGCACACGAACAGTTGCTCCTGCACCAGGACTACCCGAGTTAGAGATAACCGTAACCCCTGCCATACGTCCCTGCATGGCCTGAGTAGCATCTAAGGTAGATACTTTTTTAAGTTCCTTTACATCTAGCTTTCCTACACTACCTGTAAGGTCACTTTTACGCATCACCCCATAGCCCACTACTACCACCTCATCGAGCGATTCAGTATCGTCTTGCAAAACAATTCGTAGAGTAGATTGGCCATTGTATTTTACCTCTTGACTACTATAACCAATGAAAGAAATTTCGATAATAGCCCCTTGGGCCACCTCTAGTAAAAAATTTCCATCTATATCAGTTATAGTACCATGAGTTGTTCCCTTTAGCAGAACATTTGCACCAATGATAGCCTCCCCTTGGGAATCGACAACCACACCGGTAAGTTTCTGGTTTTGTTGCACGGCATCAATTGCATGGGCTGAGTGGGCCCACAATTGCGTTTTGCTCCCTACCCCTATCGAGGTACATAGAGCTGCCAGCAACACTGTTTTTCTGACATGTAAATTCATAAAGTCTGTTTTCTTAGAATTAGTTAATTATATTATTTATAACACGGTTACAAAGTTGTACTGCAGGGGGAATTAGGAGATTATAGGTTGTACTAGTCAGGGAACAAATGTAGGCCAGCATCTTTAATTGATTATTCTCAAATGAATTAAAGGATAACCCATTTGATTTCTTACACATTTGAAGAGTCTTTTAACCCGAAGATTACAAACGAGGAGAAAAGATGAAGGAGAAAAGACAAAAGGGAGGTAAAAGAGTGAAAGAGAGAAACAGAAAAGAGAAAGGAGATGATACAAAAGAGGGCAATCCAGCAATAGTGGAAAACATTTAAGAAGAGTAGAATCAAACAGGATAGCTCTTCTTAAAATCGTTTTACCCTCCATCTCAAAATAGAGGGAGAGTACTGGAAGTAAAAAAAGACAAAAGGGAAGAGGTGTAGAAGCTAGTAGCACTTGGCGAAAGCAGTGCAAACTGGAGAGAAGAAAAGGGGGGAAAGAAACAGTCCAAACAACAAAAAGCGAGATAAAATGAACAGCTATATCTAGCAGATACAAGCTGGGATAGTGACTATAAGGAAGGGGTAGTTAACAAGAAGCAGGCTAGTTTTTATAATTGACTGGTTATACAATTACAAAAACTACCCTGCTAAATAATTCCTTCTCAAAAGGCTACTTGCTTATAATAAGGAGTGAAAAATCTAAAGGTGAAAACACCTATAAACAACTCGTCACATACTACTCTTGAAGTGCTTGCAACATACGTTTCAAGACTACTGTAGCCGAAATTTCGCGGTTAGCAGCTTCGGGTACCACCAATGAGGTAGGCGATTCAATCACCTCATCCGTCACAATCATGTTGCGGCGTACCGGTAAGCAGTGCATAAAGAAGGCATTGTTAGTGACTGCCATGTGAGCAGCATCGACCGTCCAACTCATATCTTTGCTTAGAATCTGACCATAAGTTTCTGGATTTGTCACACCTGGAGAGGCCCAGTTTTTGGCATAGATAAAATCGGCTCCCTCAAATGCCTTCATTTGATCGTACTCTACAGTAGCACCGCGCACAAAAGCTGGATCTAATTCATATCCTTCGGGGTGGGTAATAACAAACTCTACATCGGCCTCATTCATAAAATCGGCAAAAGAGTTGGGTACCGCTTGGGGCAATGCTTTGGGGTGAGGAGCCCAAGTCAAGACCACCTTGGGGCGTGCTGTACGCTTATACTCTTCAATCGTAATCAAATCGGCAAAAGCTTGCAAAGGGTGACCCGTAGCTGCCTCCATTGAGAAGACAGGTTTGCCCGAATATTTAATGAACTGATTCAGCACCTTCTCTGTATAATCATCTTCACGACTTTCAAACTCAGCAAAAGAGCGTACCCCAATGATATCACAATAAGAGGCCATTACTGGAATAGCTTCGAGCAAATGCTCACTCTTATCGCCATCCATAATCACACCACGCTCACTCTCCAATTTCCAAGCACCTTGGTTTACATCGAGTACCACTACATCCATACCCAAGTTACGAGCTGCCTTTTGGCTGCTTAAACGAGTACGTAGGCTGTTGTTGAAGAAAATGAGTAAGCAAGTTTTATGCTTACCCAATGCCTCGTATTTATATCTATCTTTTTTAATCTCAAAAGCTTCGTCCAAGGCCTCTCTCAAGTTGCCTAAATCGAATACGTTGGTATAGTTTCTCATGTTCTCTTTTTTATCTAATTTTTCTTACTAATCTATTTATCGCTCCTCCACCTTGCTATCTAGCAGGCATAAAAGAGTTATTGCTTTATCTATCTAATTTGGCCTTCGCCCTCTACTATCCACTTGTAGGTGGTTAGCTCTTCGAGCCCCATAGGCCCTCGTGCATGTAGTTTTTGGGTGCTGATACCAATCTCTGCTCCCAGTCCAAACTCACCTCCATCGGTGAAAGAGGTCGCTACATTTACATAGACACAAGCAGCATCAACCACTTTCACAAAGTAGTGGGCAGCTGCTTCATCTTCAGTAACAATGCATTCACTATGGCCCAAACCATAAGTGGCAATGTGTTCTGTAGCCTGTTTTACATCCTCTACTATTTTAATAGCCATTTTATAGTCCAAAAATTCGGTGCCAAAATGGGTGGCACTAGCAGGGCGCAACAACTCGTCAGGATAATGGCCTCTCAGCGCAGTGTAAGCTGGCTTATCGGCATAAATAATAACCTTGTGTGCTGCCAATGGTTGGCAGAGTTGCGGCAAATCGGCCAAACGCTCTTGGTGGACCAAAAGAGAGTCTAGGGTATTGCATACACTTACCCGGCGCGTCTTGGCATTCTCAATGATGGCTGCTCCTTTCACTACATCGCCGGCTACGTCGAAGTAGGTGTGACAAACACCTGCCCCTGTCTCAATCACTGGAATGGTAGCGTGCTGGCGTACAAAATCAATCAACTTTCTTCCACCGCGTGGAATAAGTAAATCGACAAACTCTCTAGAGGCTAACAACTGGGTAGTGGTGATGGAATCGGGAGGTAAAAGAGCCACAATATCTCTACTAAAGCCCAATCGAATCAATACCTTTTGAATAAGCTCAACCAAAACGATGTTGGAGAAATAGGCATCTGTTCCCCCTTTTAAAACGCAAGCATTGCCCGATTTAAAGCAGAGAGCAAATACATCGAGCGTCACATTGGGGCGAGCTTCGTAAATTACCCCAATTACCCCAAAAGCAACCGCTACTTTTTTAAGGCGCATACCGTTGGGACGTGTGGTCTCTATTAAAACCCTCCCCAAAGGTGAAGGTAGAGTAGCTACCATGCGTATGCCTTGGGCAATCTCCACAATTCGCTCTTCCGTTAACTGAAGCCTGTCGTATTTGGGATTTGTAGGTTCCATCCTATCTAAATCCTTGCCATTGGCCTCCAAAAGACGGGGACTCTCTCTCTCTATCTCATCGGCTAGAGCCAGCAAGAGTTCGTTTACCTCTTTATCTGTATAAAAAGCAAGTGAGCGGCTAGCCTCTCTCACCTCTTTCAACGTAAATCTCAATTCATTCATACTCTATTTGATTCTCCTTCAAGAAGGGGGTTATGGTAATTATCTTCGAGTAAACCGCTTCGTGCTTCTCCTTAATTTCCTCTAGGTACTGGTTAATGCAATTATCTACGAGTGGGAAGCGTAATCCCAGCGGTTAAGTTGTATCTATTTGTTGCTAAGTAGACTAACTCAAATAGAGGTAATCGTAATGAATCAATGGCTTCTGCCCCTGCTTACCGATTAAAAGACGTGCCTCGCTTGAATCGAATGCAATGCGCCCTACTCCAATGGAGTGACCCGCTGCATTGATTAAACGAACAATATCATCTTTTTCAAACTCTCCCACAATCTGTGTCACTCCAATCGGAAGTAGACTAATGGCTCGCTTTCCTTTCAACATCTGCTCGGCATTTTCATCTACGTGCAACTCACCTTTGGCAAATCCATCACTATGTGCAATCCATTTCTTGACACTCGACACCCCATGGTCACTCGGTACAAAACGGGTACAAAGGGTGTGGTCTGGATGAAAAAGCAGGTTGGTTAAAATATGCTCTTGCTTACCATTGGCTATAAGTACGGTAATCCCCTCATCGGCTACTTTACGCGCAATGGTGGTCTTGGTTAACATACCCCCACGGCCAAAACCCGACTTATCGGTTTGAATATAGTCAGAGAGATCTTTTCCTACCTCTACTTCGCGAATCACCTCCACCCCAGCACTACCTGGCTTACCGTTGTAGATGCCATTAATATTGCTTAAAATAAGGAGAGCCTCCATATCCATCATAGAGGCTATCATACCCGATAGTTCGTCGTTATCGGTAAACATAAGCTCGGTTACAGAAATGGTGTCGTTCTCATTCACAATGGGTATCACCCCATTTTCTAGCATCACCATCATGCAGTTGCGCTGATTGAGGTAGTGACGACGCGTAGAGAAGCTCTCTTTAGTAGTCAATACTTGACCTACCGTAATACCGTGGTCACGAAACAATTCGTAATAGCGATTAATAAGTTTGGCCTGTCCAATAGCCGAAAAGAGTTGGCGCTGTTCAACCGTGCCCAATCGTTTGGAGGGTTTCATCTCACTACGCCCCGAAGCTACCGCTCCCGACGAGATGAGAATAACCTCTACACCCGCCTTGTGAAGCAGAGCTACCTGATCAACCAAAGCCGACATACGGGTTACGTCTAATGTACCATCCTTGCGAGTCAGCACATTGCTACCAATCTTAATAGCGATTCTTTTAAAGCGACTTTCCATTCTTTTACAACTGTTTAGAAGGGCAAATATAGCCATTAAAATGAATCTGTAAGAAGAAAAGCTTTCAAAATTAAAGATTCACAAAGTAGGAGGCTATTATTTTAATTACCAACTTTGCAAAATGAAATTATATAACTAGAATATACACCCAAACAGATATGATTAAAGCTATTTTCTTCGACATAGATGGGACACTTGTTTCGTTTAAAACACACCAAATTCCCGTTTCAACCCTTGCTGCACTGAAAGAGTTACACGAAAGTGGTATCAAACTATTTATTGCTACTGGTAGACCATGGAGCTTAATTAACAACTTAGGCGATTTACCCTTCGATGCCTATGTTACCGTCAATGGTGGACACTGCTTTACTGCCCAACAAGAGGAGATTTACAAATCGCCCATTCCACAAGAGGACATAGAGCGACTCATTGCCCACGAAGAGGAGTATCCTACCTCATTCGTAGCAGTGTACAACAACCAATTGTTCATTAATCGAGTTAATGAACGGGTAGAGCAGATAGCCAACCTGATTAAAATACCTACTCCTCACCTAGCACCTTTATCTGAAGCACGAAACAAAGAGGTACTACAGTTAATGGGATACTTTACCAGTGACGAAGAGCAAGATATCTTTAAACAAGTCCTACCTAATTGCGAACCCATGCGCTGGCATCCACTCTTTACCGATATTGTAGCAAAGGGAAATAGCAAGAGTAAAGGAATTGATGAGGTACTGAACTATTTTAATCTACCCCTAGAGGAGTGTATGGCCTTTGGAGATGGCGGCAATGATATTCCGATGCTACAACACGTGCCACATAGTGTAGCCATGGGAAATGCTACCGACGAAGTAAAGCGTACAGCCCGCTATGTTACTACCTCGGTAGATGAAGATGGAATTGCTACAGCACTCAAAAAGTTTGGACTGATTAAATAAATATCTTCCAACTCAACCCAGTAGAAATGGGAAAAATAAGATAGAATGATACCAAGCTATTTAACAAGCAATTCTTGATAAGTAGGGTGTCGCTCTATGTACACCTGAACATAGGGACAAGTGGCAATAACCTTGTAATGATAAAATTGAGCATACTCCAAGGCTGCTTGAGTAAGGGCAGCAGCTATTCCCTTACCCTCTAAAGGTTTGGGTACTTGCACCGATAAGAGGTTAATAACATCCGCTTCGAGTGTATAACGAATATAAGCTACCAACTCTTGCTCTCTCCATTCAAACTGATGGATGGAGAGATCATGTAAGATGTGTTCTTTCATAGTTACTTCTTTATGTTTGTTTTACACAAAACGTTAAAAGAATGCATTATGTTCACTAAGCTTCTGCTTATTTAAAAAGAACATAGTGCTGGAGTATACTCTACATGCTAAGAAAAGTGAAGGCCATGCTAAAAATCTCTTCTCTATTCATCCAATAAAGCAATAAGTAATACAATTACCCATATTATTTGTTACATACGATTAAAAAAAAGAAATAAATCAGCATTCTTAATTCGTTTTTTTTATATAAATTGCGCCAGATTTATAAAATAGTAACAAGTTGGAGAGATAAATAGAGGAACTTATAGAAGAAAACACACGAAAACTACCTCTCTTTTAATTGATTTGAGAAACCTTTTAAAACTTTACTAACCTTATTTTATTATTTATGAAGAATTCATTTTCAACAGCAAAACTGTTGATGTTTGCTTCTGTTTTGGGCACTTTGCCTGCAATAGTGACAGCTACACCAACCTCTGCTAGTGAAATTGCCATTTCCCAACAGGCAATTGAAGTTAAAGGAGTCGTTAGAGACTCAGAAAACTACCCCCTTCCTGGAGCAACTGTTATGGTGCTAGGTAGCACCAATGGAGCCATTACCAATGTAGATGGTGAGTACAGCCTACAAGTCAAAGAGGGCGATGTATTGATTGTTGCTTTTGTAGGCTTTAAAGAGTCAAGAGCGACTGTTGGAAGAGACAGAGTTATCAACTTCGATTTAGAGAGTGATGCCATTACAACCGATGAAGTAGTAATCATTGGGTATGGTTCGCAAAAAAAAGCCAATTTAACAGGTGCAGTAGCTTCAATTAAGACCGAAGAGATTCAAGGACGCGCACAAACCAATGCCCTATCGGCTATTCAAGGTTTGGTTCCTGGGGTAACCATTATTAACCGTCCAGGTGAATCACCTGCCGTGAATTTCCGTGGGCGTGGTAACTTGGGTACATCTTCACCACTTTATGTAGTTGATAATGTAATTGTTGATGCTACTTTCTTCTCTAATATCGATCCCAATACCATCGAAAATATCTCTTTCCTTAAAGATGCTGCCTCTTCTTCAATCTACGGTTCACGTGCAGCTTACGGGGTTATCTTGGTTACTACTAAAAAAGGAAAAGAGGGGGTTCTCCAAGTATCCTATAATGGATATGCTGGTGTAAAGATGCAAACTTATACACCCGAGTATGTGAATTCGGGAGACTATGCAGAACTTTTTAATGAATCAATGTATAATTCAAACCCTAGTGGTGGAAAATACCAAAAGTACTCACAGGAACAGATTAATCTTTTCCGAGATGGATCTCAACCCGATTTGTATCCAAATACAGACTGGATAGACCTCATCTATAGAAAAACGGCTCCACAAACACAGCACTCATTAGGTTTTACAGGAGGTTCAGAGAAGATGAGTTACTATGCAGGTTTAGGCTACGTATACTCAGAGGATAATATGCCCGGACGTGAAAACTCACGTTATAACATGGACTTAAGTATCCGATCGGAAGTAACCAAGTGGTTATCATTTCGCGCAGGTGTGAAATATATTCATAGCAAAAACAACATTGACGGAGGAACTCCTTCAACGGCTAGTATGATGATTGCTCCAAGTACTTTTGTGGCCAAGCACTCTAATGGTCAATGGGGCTCAGTAGAGTCTGGCCAAGCAGCTAGTGCTACCTTCTACAATGATAACCCTTTGCGTACACTCTCTTATCGAAACTGGACTCGCAATTTCAATAACAACGGATTGTATGAGGCTGCTTTTGACTTGAAACCCATCAAAGGATTGGTTATTACGGGACAAGGTTCATACAAAAACTACGACTATCAAAACAAATCTTTCAGAGGTACTCGTGATACCATCGAAGATTTCTTGACAGGAAATACAATCGCTAACTCTGGAAATAGTGAGAACCTAATGACTATGAGCTGGGGTGGAAACTCTTGGGAGAATTATCAAGCAACAGCCAACTACTCTTATGAAAACCAAAACCACAGTATTGGAGCACTTTTGGGTACTTCATACGAACACTATACCAGTCGTCAGTTGACTGCACAACGTGATGGTTTCCCTACGGATGATATGACTGATATGTCGGGTGGAGCTACCTCAGGAGCAAACTATCACAATGGCTCTTCTACGTCAGAGTACAAAATGATGTCCTACTTTGCACGTGTAAACTATGGTTATAAATCACGTTACTTGGTAGAGGCAAATATACGTGCCGATGCCTCTTCTCGCTTCCACTCAACCAAACGCTGGGGTTATTTCCCCTCATTCTCGGGTGCTTGGAGAATATCGGAAGAGAAGTTTATGCGCTCTACACAAGATTGGATGCAAAACTTGAAAATTAGAGCCTCGTATGGTGGACTTGGTAACATCAACAACGTAGGTGATTATGATTACTTTGCCAACTATGGTACATCGGGCTATTATCCGATGGGAGGAGTAATTGGTAATGCTATTGCAGAGAGTAAACCTGCTAATATCAATTTAGGATGGGAAAAAGTAACGATGACCAACTTTGGTCTTGACTTTGATCTTTTCAACGGATTGTTAAGTGGGGTGGTAGAATACTACATGAAAAATACAAGTGATATTCTTTTATCGTACCCAGTTCCAACAGAGGTAGGTGTATCTTCAAATCCTTCTCAAAACTTAGGTAAAGTGAAAAATAAAGGTTTTGAAATGGCCTTGGTACATAGACATAAAATTGGTGATTTCACTTATTCAATTGGTGGAAATATGAGCTACAACAAGAATACAATTGATCAATTGGCTAGTGGTGACATTATTCAAAATGCAAGTGGACACGGTGTAGCTAAATTTATTCTTAGAGAGGGCGAATCAATTGGCTCATTCTACGGACTTAAGAGCGATGGTCTCTACTCACAAGCAGAGATTGATAGAGGAGAGTATTATACTTATGGTGGAATTACACCTAATGCGGGAGATATTAAATACGTACCTCAACGCGAAGGAGTAAACTACAAAGATGCCATAACCAATGACGACCGTATCATTTTAGGTAAGGATGTTCCTTCGGTTTCATACGGTGTGAACTTGAACCTAGGCTATAAAAACTTTGAGCTGACAGCACTTGGTCAAGGAGTAACTGGTACCAAAGTAGCTTTTGAGGTGTATCAAATGCACCCCTTCTTCCATGGTCAAGACAACCCTCGTACCTTCCACCTAGATCGTTGGACGGTAGAGAATCCTAATTCAAATGCTACGTACCCACGTATTTATGCAGCGAGTGATTCACACACTACTTACAATAGAGCATTTAGTGATAAACAACTCTTCAGTGCAGACTATTTCCGTATCAAAACGTTGACTTTTGCTTATCAAGTTCCTAAAGCCACCGTTACGCGAATTGGATTATCAAACCTTAGACTTTACATCACTGGAGAAAACTTATTTACATTTAGAGCTGAAAATAAAATTACAGACTTTGATCCCGAAGCGGCAAGTGGTGTAATTGGTAATTATGGTGTAAAAACAGTTGCCTTTGGTATCAATGTTGCACTTTAAGAAAGCCCTTAAAAACCGAAAAACTTAAGAAAATGAAGAAAATAACAAAATACGCAGCCATATTATCGGTGTGCTGCCTATCTGCTTGCAATTTAGATGTACTTCCGCCAACAGGTATACCTTCTGAAACCTATTGGCAAAATGCAACCGATGCTTGGAATGGCATGAATGCACTTTATAGATCCATGCCTGCCGTGGATATCTGGGATGAGATGACAACCGACAATGCACATAGCCACAAACCTTGGGAAGGAAATTTTGAATTGGTGCAAAATGGGGGTGTTGGTGTAGCAGCAACCTACGGAAGCTATAGCTTTGAACAAATTCGTAATGTAAATATCCTGCTTCAAAACATTGGTAGATGCGAAATGGATGAAAATGTAAAGGCACGCATGGTTGGAGAAGCGAGAGTCTTGAGAGCGCTTGCTTATATGAGACTAACGGCCTATTACGGAAAAGTAGCTATCCTTACAGAGCCTTTGGCTTATGATGATCCTGCGGTAGCTCGTAACTCGGTAGAAGAGGTTCAAGCTTTTATCTTAAAAGAGTTGGCCGAATCGGCATCAGCTCTTCCTGAGAGATATCAAGGAGGTTATTTGAATGAAACAAGCCGTATTACCAAAGGAGCAGCACTTGCTTTGCGAGCTAGAGCAGCACTTTACTACGGAAACTATGCAGAAGCTGAGGCATCGGCCAAAGGGGTTATGAATATTTCGGGGTACGATCTATTCAAAGTGACTTCGCTAACGGATGCACAAAAAGAGGAAGCTGAAGAGATGAAACTCTATATTGACTTCGCTGAAAAAGGAATCGACGAGGATGCCTTTATTAAAGGTATTTTTAGCTACGAAGGATTGTGGCAAACAGGTAATGCAAATGCCAACAATCCAGAGTTTGTACTTTGGAGAGAGTATACAGCTACTGCCAACCAGTGGGATGTGAACCGATATACCTTTATGATTCCCATGTCTATGTCTAAAGATTATGGATTTGCATCGTACGAACCCATGCAAGATTTAGTAGATGCCTATTGGGACATTGATGGAAAGACCATTCGCAAGTATAGTGTAGATAAGCGAAAACAAGATTACGCTACCATTTGGGATGCTGCAAAAGATCTAAGTGACGGAGAGTATGTAAACTTTGCTACCAGTGAGAACTTGAAGGGCTATGAGTATGTGAAAGAGTTTAGAAACAGAGATAGCCGTCTCTATGCTTCGATTATGTTCCCATTCAAAAGCTGGCACCAATCAAGTAAAGGAGAGCCTGTTTACTTTAAGTGGAATCCGGCTTGGGTTGGCTCCAATGGGAATGAAGTATGGACCGGTTTTGCCTATCGAAAAATGGTATCTATAAACCCAACGATGAGTAGTAGTTATGGATACTCTACAGATCCTTATCCTGTAGTTCGCTATGCTGAGGTATTGTTAACCTTTGCTGAAGCTAGAACTGCTAATAGTGGTTATGATAGTGAAGTAGTAGCAGCTCTGAATAAATTACGTGATCGTTGTGGTATGCCCAATGTACCTACCGGATTGGGAAGAGAAGAGGCATTGGAACTTATTAGAAACGAGCGTCGCATTGAGTTGGCAGCGGAGGGACATCGTTACAACGATATTCGTCGTTACGGCAGCACATATGCTAGCAAAGCGATGACAGGTCCATCTACTGCACCCGATGGATCGGTAGTTATCAATAAAGCATGGAATGACCGAATTATGTTGATGCCTATTCCTCAATCGGCAATTGATAAAAATCCATTGCTTGATCAAAATCCTGGTTACTAAATTTTAGAACTGGGCTGAGAGTAGCAATCTTACCTCAGCTAATGAGCATAAACTAATTAAAAAGAGAGGCTCATCTAGATTCACTACAAGAATCTAGATGAACCTCTCTTTTTCGGTAGCCATAAGGGTGCCGGATGAGGAGCTATATTATACACTATAGCCCTCTCATGCAAAATGAATGTAGTCAAATATGTTCAAATACCTGACAGATATAATAAATAGAACAGCAGAATAGCAACCCAATACACCGATAGAAAAGTATAGAGAGCTACTACCTGATAGGTGGAAAAACAGCTAATGAAAAGAAATTATTAGCCGTTTTTAATTAACATACAATATAGAATCGTGGAGATGCTTACCGATGGAATGGGGCTTTTTTCAGGATGAAATAGCTTTTGAGTTAGGGGAGTCATTTTCTGGCTTTGGGTTGGTACCTTGTTTCTCTGCTCGTTTTGTAGTACATGGTTGTTTGGGTCCTGTTTGTTGGAATTGTTTACTTTCAGCCGTACAGCTTGTATATTAGCGAGTTACATCGAATGAAACCATTTCTCAGGTAATTGAAATTGAGGGAAAAATGGACTTCGTTAGGGTAATTAGATAGGCTCCAAAGCAGTAAGCCTCTCTGAACGCTCTCTTTTTAAACAAATTTACCCCTGCTACAGATATGAGGTGTACTTCAATCTGTAACAGGGGTAATAGTTAGTCTACAAAAGAGTTGCTGATTTCTCTATGAAAGTAGCTTTTTTTATTTGGCAGTAGCAGCTTCGGCAGCTGGCTCTTTGGTTTCCCAGCCCAATGCACTCGCACCTAGTACGGCTGCATCGGCATCTTTTAGTTCAGAAACCAACACTTTGGTTTTGCCTGCAAATATTTTTAATACATTCTCATCAATCGCTTTCTTAATAGGATTCATGATGTAATCGCCCGATTTAGCCAAACCACCAAAGAGTATAATGGCTTCGGGGCTACTAAATGCGATGAAGTTGGCCAATGTTTCGCCTAATAGTTGGCCGGTGAATTCAAAGATATCTTGTGCCATCTTGTCGCCTTTTACCGCTGCATCGTACACATCTTTTGATACAATATCTTCGAATGGTATCTCTCTCAATAAGCTAGGCTCTGAACGGGCTACTAAGAATTCGCGTGCTGTGCGTGCTACACCCGTAGCCGAGCAGTAGGTCTCTAGGCATCCTTTGCGTCCGCAGCCACACGTGCGTCCGTCGCGGCGTACAATGACGTGTCCTAGTTCGCCTGCAAATCCATCGTGTCCATAAACCAATTGGCCATTGATAACAATACCACTTCCTACTCCTGTTCCTAGGGTAATCATGATAAAGTCTTTCATGCCACGAGCTGCTCCGTAAGTCATCTCTCCAATAGCTGCTGCATTGGCATCGTTTGTCAGTGTGGTAGGTACGCCAATGCGTTCCTCAAAAAGTTTTGCTAAAGGAATAATACCTTTCCAAGGTAAGTTGGGAGCAAATTCAATGGTTCCACTGTAGTAGTTACCGTTAGGGGCACCTACACCCATTCCTTTTATCTTTTTAATACCACCTACTGATTCGATTAGTGGAAGCAATCGGCTAGCTACTGTCTCTACATAATCTTCTATTTTAGCGTATGCTTGCGTTTTGATTGAATCAGAACATAATACGTGTCCGCGTGAGTCGACAATACCAAAAACGGTGTTTGTGCCACCAATGTCCATCCCTACTACGTAGGGCTTTTCCATACCTGTTACCATGATAAATTTATAATTTAGGGTTAGTTTCGAGGCAAAAGTACAGAATGAACCATAGCAGTACAAATAATACTTTATTTTTTTTGACCATTGTTGCAACTTTTTCGTACTTTAGCCTCGTCTAACTAGCAAGATATAACTTAATAACAGCAAGATGATACGATTGACGAACATTAATAAGACCTATTACAATGGGGCACCACTGCATGTATTAAAAGGTATTGACCTTTCTATTAAAAAAGGCGATTTTGTCTCTATAATGGGCTCTTCGGGATCAGGAAAGTCGACTTTGCTTAATATTCTTGGCATTTTAGATAATTACGACACAGGCGAATATTACCTGAATGATGTATTAATTAAGAACTTAAGTGAGACCAAAGGGGCCGAATATCGCAACCGAATGATTGGATTTATATTTCAATCTTTTAACCTTATTTCATTTAAAAATGCAGTCGAAAATGTGGCACTTCCCCTCTTTTACCAAGGGGTAAGTCGCAAAAAACGCAATGCATTGGCTCTAGAGTACCTCGAAAAACTGGGGTTGAAAGAGTGGGCACACCACATGCCTAACGAGTTATCGGGAGGGCAAAAACAGCGGGTGGCTATAGCGCGTGCTTTAATAACCAAACCGCAAATTATTCTAGCCGATGAACCTACCGGGGCACTCGATAGTAAAACATCGGTTGAGGTAATGGAGCTGCTCAAAGAGTTGCACCGCAAAGAGGGGCTTACCATTGTAGTGGTGACCCATGAAAGCGGAGTAGCCAATCAGACCGATCGAATTATTCACATCAAAGATGGCATCATAGAGCGAATAGAGGAGAATCACAACCACGATGCTTCTCCTTTTGGAGTCAATGGATACATGAAATAAAGCACCAAATAGATATGATTGATTTTTTTCAAGAAATAGGGGGAACTATTCTGCGTAACAAGTTGCGCACCTTCCTCACCGGATTTTCGGTGGCTTGGGGTATCTTTATCCTGATTGTGCTATTGGGGGCAGGCAATGGAATTATCAATGCCTTTGCTACTCAATCCGAAGGATTGAAGACCAATGTAATGAGTATCTATCCAGGCCGAACCACCAAAGCATTTAATGGCTTAAAAGAGGGTAGACGCATCCGCTTGGATGAGGTGGACTTAGAGATTACGCAAAACTTTACGCACCACGTAGAAGAGATTAGTGCCTCTATTCAGCACAGTGGTATTACACTCAAAAAGGGGGCGGATGTGGTATCGACTAGTCTCAATGGGGTAATGCCTAACTTTACAGAGACCGAGAAAATTGACCTCAAAGCGGGGCGATTCATTAACCAGCAAGATATGCGTGAAAATCGCAAAGTAATTGTACTGCACGAAAATACCATCGAAATGCTCTTTGGTTCTAAGGAGCAAGAGGTAGTGGGGCAGTATATAGATGTGAGTGGGGTAAACTATAAAATAGTGGGGGTCTATACCGATCAAGGTAGTTTTTCGCCCGCTGTCTATATTCCCTATTCAACCCTGAAGCTGGTTTACAACAAGCGCGATGAGATAGGTACAATCATTATGGCCACCAAAAACTTGGCCGATATAGAACGAAACGAAGCCTTCGAGACAAGTTACCGTTCGGCCATTGCTTCGCACCAACAATTCGACCCCACGGATAGGCGTGCCATCTGGATTTGGAACCGCCTAAAGCAGCAGATGCAGCAAGAAGAGGGAATGGGTATCCTGACCAATTCCATCTGGATTATTGGTCTTTTTACCCTGTTAAGTGGTATTGTAGGGGTGGGAAACATTATGCTCATAACTGTTAAAGAGCGTACCCGTGAGTTTGGTATCCGCAAAGCATTGGGGGCAAAACCCTTTGCCATCTTGCGTTTAATTATTGCGGAGAGCATTGTTATTACAACTATGTTTGGATACATTGGCATGGTACTAGGTATTGCTGCTACTGAGTATATGAATGCTGTGGCGGGCAACCAAGTGATGGATGCTGGTGTTTTCTCGACCACCGTATTTAAGGACCCAACGGTCGATATAGCCATTGCTATTCAGGCCACGCTTACCTTGGTGATTGCTGGAACACTGGCAGGCTTCTTTCCTGCTCGTAAAGCGGTAATGATACGCCCTATTGAAGCACTTAGAGCCGATTAATAGATGATACGAATAGATATAGATAAGTGGGAGGAGATTATAGTAACCATCACCCGCAATAAAACGAGAAGTTTGCTCACTGCATTTGGCGTGTTCTGGGGCATCTTTATGTTGGTAGCCTTGATGGGAGGAAGCCAAGGGGTGCAAGATATGATGAGTGCACAGTTTCAGGGATTTGCTACCAACTCTGGTTTTACCGGAACCAACCAAACTAGCAAAGCTTACAAGGGGTTTCGCAAAGGGCGTTGGTGGAGCTTGGAAAATAAGGATGTGGAACGCATTAAGAGCCAAGTAGCCGAAGTCGATATTGTATCGCCCATGCTATCAAAGTGGGGATTGAGTATCGTATTTGGGGAGAATACGGAGAGTGGGTCCATGAAAGGGGTCTACCCCAATTATGCTGAGATAGAGGAGCCCGAAATTAGTTATGGTCGTTTTTTGAATCAGGTGGATCTAAAGGAGCGTAGAAAAGTGTGTGTAATAGGAAAACAAATTTACGAGAGTCTCTTTCCAGAGGGGGGAGATCCGTGTGGTAAGTTTATTCGAATCAATGGTATCTACTACCAGGTGATTGGGGTCAACATTACATCGGGTAATATGAGTATACAGGGTAATGCACAAACTACGGTGACCATTCCTTTTACCACCATGCAGGAGAATTATAATTTTGGAAATAAAATAGAGCTGCTTTGTTATACGGCTAAAACGGGTTATGCCATCACTGAGGTGCAAGATAAGATAGAGGAGGTACTCAAAAGGGCACACCTTATTCATCCCGATGATAAGCAAGCGCTCATTTTTGTCAATGCCGAGGCGATGTTTAGCATGATTGATAGCCTGTTTAAAGGAATTCGCCTCTTGAGCTGGTTGGTCGGGATAGGTACGCTATTGGCAGGGGCTATTGGGGTAAGTAATATTATGATGGTAACGGTTAAGGAGCGCACTACCGAAATTGGTATTCGTAGAGCCATTGGAGCAAAACCTACCAATATATTGAATCAGATATTGTCCGAAAGTATGGTGCTTACTACCCTATCGGGTATGATGGGGGTCTGCTTTGGAGTGGCTATTTTGCAAGTGACTGAAACGGCACTGGCTCAAACGGGTAGTGATGCGCACTTCCAAATTAGTTTCTGGATGGCCATTGGGGCTTGTGCGGTATTGCTCTTGCTGGGTATGTTGGCTGGTTTGGCTCCCGCTTTTAGGGCCATGGCTATTAAACCCATTGAAGCCATTCGCGACGAGTAGTGCAACTGGATACCAAGAGGGAGCAGAATAACCCATCTGCAAGAGGGTGTTGCTAAAAATAGTAAAGAATTGAATAATAACAATATAACAAGATAGTAAAGATGAAGAAGTATGTAAAGATTGTAGTGTTTCTGTTGATAGGATGTATGTTCCTTGGAACTTTTCTATTTCTCTATCAAAAGTCACAACCTAAAGTGGTATTCTACGAAACTGAAGCAGCTACGATAAGCGATTTGCAACGAACCACCGTGGCTACTGGAAAGATCGAACCTCGTGATGAGATCTTAATTAAACCCCAGATATCGGGTATTATAGACGAGGTTTACAAAGAGGCGGGACAAGCGGTACGTCAAGGTGAGATTTTGGCAAAGGTAAAGGTGATACCCGAATTGGGACAGCTCAATTCGGCCGAGAGTAGGGTGCGTATTGCTGAAATCAATGTTAAACAGGCTCAAAGTGAGTTTGAACGTTTGCAGGCGCTTTACCAAAATAAACACATCAGCCAAGAGCAGTTTGAGCAGAACGAGGTGGTGTTGCGCCGCGCCATGGAGGAGCTGCAAGCATCGAAAGATAACTTAGAAATTACCAAGGAGGGGATTACCAAAAACAGTGCTTCGTTTAGTAGTACATTGATTCGCTCTACCATTGATGGATTGATTCTGGATGTGCCCGTAAAGAAAGGGAACTCGGTCATTATGAGTAATACCTTTAACGATGGAACAACCATTGCAACGGTGGCCAATATGAATGACTTGATTTTCCGTGGAAAAATAGACGAAACGGAGGTAGGGCGCATTCACGAGGGAATGCCAGTGAAAATTTCGCTAGGTGCCTTGCAGTCTATGTCGTTCGATGCTTCTCTAGAATATATCTCACCCAAAGGGGTGGAGGAGAATGGTGCCAATCAGTTTGAAATCAAAGCAGCTATTACCATTCCCGATTCGGTAACAGTGCGTTCGGGCTATAGTGCCAATGCCGAGATTGTATTGCAACGCGCTACACAGGTATTAACCATACCCGAAAGTACACTCGAATTTAGTGGCGATACAACCTTTGTTTATATCATGACAGCCGATATGCCTAACCAAGCGTTTGAGCGTAGAGAGGTGAAAACCGGATTGAGTGATGGCGTTCGTATGGAGATCAAAGAGGGGCTGAAAATAGAGGATTCGGTACGTGGAAATAAAAAACAGGAGTAATGAGAAGACGATTTTTTTTAGCAGGAGTGGTAGCCTGGGGTAGCCTATTTGCTGGGGCTGCACAACAAGCTTGGAGTTTGGAGCAATGCATAGCGCATGCTATTGAACACAACTTGGTAATCAAGCAACAGGAACTTACCTGCAATCAGCAAGCGGTGGAACTGAATACGGCTCAATGGAGCCGATTGCCTAATTTGAATGGGAATGTAGGGCAATCGTTTAATTATGGACGGGCGTTGCAGGCCGATAATACCTATGATTCGCGTAATACCAATAATACCAACTTTTCGTTGGGGACCAATGTGCCGCTCTTTACAGGGATGCAGATACCTAACTCCATTGCGTTGGCCAAATTAAACTTGAAAGCGGCGGCCGAAGATTTGGATAAGGCTAAGAATGATATCAGTGTACAGGTGGCTTCGGCCTATCTACAAATTCTCTATACGGCCGAGTTGGCTAAAGTTACACAAGAGCAGGTGGCCTTAAGCAAATCGCAGCTGTTGCAAAAGCAGGCTTTTTTTGATTTGGGCAAGGAGGCAGAAGCAGTGCTCTACGAGGCGCGAGCTAGGGTAGCGCAAGATGAGTTGTCGCAGGTGCAGGCTACCAATAATTACCACTTGGCACTGCTTGATTTGAGCCAGTTGCTAGAATTGCCTACTCCCGAGGGGTTTGCTATTGAGACACCCAATGAAGATTTTATGGTGAATCAGGTAGTGGCTCTGCCCGATGCGGTTTATAGTGATGCCTTGTTGGTAAGACCCGAGGTGAAAGCGGCGCATCACCGATTGGATGGGGCTGCTCACTCCATTCGCATAGCTCAGAGTGCTTGGTATCCGCAGTTAAGTTTTAGTGCAGGCGTTAGTACCAACTACTACAAGATGTCGGGCTTTACGAATGAAAATTTTGGGAACCAACTCGATCAGAATTTGAGTAAGTATTTCTCTTTAAATTTGAGTGTTCCTCTCTTTAACCGTTTTGCTACTCGAAACCGGGTACGTAGTGCACGCATTCAGCAGAGTAGCTTGCAGTGGAGTCTAGAGAATACGCAGAAGGGGCTTTACAAAGAGATACAGCAGGCTTATTACAGCGCAGTGGCGGCCGAAAGTAAGTACAAGAGTAGTGTGACAGCGGCTCAATCATCCGAATCCTCTTTTAGATTGATGGCACAAAAATATGAGTCGGGTATATCGAATGCTACGGAGTATAATGAGGTGCGTACACGCTGGCTAACTGCCCTTTCGGATCAAATACAGGCCAAGTATGAGTTTCTTTTCCGAAGTAAGATGTTGGACTTCTACAAGGGGGTTCCATTGACTTTGGAATAACTTCATCCAGTTGCCAGTTGACACATGCAATGGTCACTGATTCCGATTTCTGTGGAGAAAAATGCCGTTTCTGCTAGCGATATTGCTAAGATATGTAAGAATAGTGGCCATTTCTAGTGAAAAATAAACAAGAATCATCAGATAAATGTGAGAAATATGATGTTTTGTTTGATATATCAGATATTCTCCGTACTTTTACACCATTAACAATAGGGTTCATTTTGACTTCAGTTTTTGTGTTTGTAAAATCCGTTCGTTTTTTTTGCTCGGGTGTTTCATCAAAATTAAATCAATATCAGCTCCTTTGTTCATAAAGGCAACTAATTTATTAGCTAACAAGGTACAACGAGGCATTAACTGGCGGTATCGATTGAATTACAAATTTATATAACAAGAAAGAAAATGAACATTTATGTTGCAAGCTTAAGCTGGGGTACTACAAGTGACAGCTTACAAGACCTATTCGCACAGTACGGAGAAGTAACTTCTGCTAAAATCGTAACAGACCGTGAAACAGGTCGCTCACGCGGTTTTGGTTTTGTAGAAATGCCTAATGACGAAGAAGGTCAAGCAGCTATCGACGCATTGAACGATACCGAATTCGAAGGAAAAACAATCAACGTAAGCGTAGCTCGTCCAAGAACTGAAAGCAGCTATGGCAACCGTGGTGGCGGTTACGGTGGTGGCAATCGTGGCGGTGGTTACGGTGGTGGCAATCGTGGCGGTGGTTACGGTGGTGGCAACCGTGGCGGTGGTTACAGCAATGACCGTGGTGGTTACGGTGGCGGTGGTAACCGTGGTGGTTACAGCAACGATCGTGGTGGTTACGGAAGTAGCAGCCGTGGTGGTTACAGCAACGACCGTGGTGGTTACGGTGGTGGTAACCGTGGTGGTTACGGCGAAGACCGTGACGCTAAGAGCTTCGAAGATAGATATTAATCTACAGATAGAAATTCTATATAAAAATGTCCCTGCACAAATGAGTGTGGGGACTTTTTTTTATACATTCTTTTCACAATCTGCTAATTATCTTCTATATTTGCGTTCTTACACAAATACAGAAATCATGGGTATTTTAAAATCATTGTTTGGCTCAGATAAGAGTGACGAGACCAAACAGACCAAAATAGAAGAGAAGAATTTCGATTTGTTGAAGTACGATGGTATTCGTGCACAACGATTGGGAAAGTTGACATACGCAATAAAATGTTGGGAAGAGGCCATTGTGCTGAAGAAGGAGGAAGAGACTTTGCAGCTCTTGGCAGCTGCCTATACACAAGCCAATAGGTTGGAGGAGGCACAATGCATCTGGCAATCGTTAGTTGAATTGGCTCCCTATAAAAGTGAATATGTGGTAGCCTTGGCGCAAAATGATTACATGCAAGAACTGTATGAACCTATGGAAGAGCATTGTAAAAAGGCGTTAGAACTAGAGAAAAAGGATGCTACAATCTATCTGTTGAGTGCTAAGGCAGCCATAGGTTTGCACAAAGAGTTTGAAGCGATAGCTGCTTTAACAAGAGCCATTGCCTTGAAGGTCGATTATATAGCAGCCTATCAGCTACGTGCACAGCTGCTTTGGGAGATGCGTCAAGTAAAAGATGCAGCCGAAGATGTAGAGGCTATTTTAGAGATTGAATCCGAGAATGAAGAGGCATTACTTTTAAAAGGGGAGATACTCGTTACCTCTAATCGTACAGAGGAGGCAGAGGTTTGTTTGAATCACTTGTTGGAGCACAATCCTTTTAATGAGAAGGCCTATGTGCATCTAGCTACTATCTCTTTAGACCGTAAAGATTTTACTAAAGCTTTGGAGGTATTGGATGAGGCTATTGAGATAAATCCTCAGGTTGCTGCTTTCTATCACGAACGCGGCCGTGTTAAATTGTGTAAAGGGGATAAAGAGGGGTCAATGGCCGATATGAAGCGTTCAATTGAGCTTTCTCCCAAGGAAGCGACCCGTTTTGATGGAGAGCACAAGAACTATGAGAATAGTACTAAAAACACACCTTGGTAGTTTTTTTGTATTTAAAATGAAATAAAATCTACTAATTCGATATTAATACCCCTTTTTTATCGAACTCTCATAAAAAAAAGTGTCGCACTCTTTGCTTTTAAAAGTTTTATATTACTTTTGCATCGTACTCAAATAGATACCCACAGATGGAGAAACTTTTTAATACTTACTTCTTTTTCTTTTATTACTTTTACTTTAGCAATGAAGTGAAGCGGGAGTTTGTATGTGTACGTTAAAATAGAAATTAAGTAAACACACTAATCATATTAAGTCCCGCTTCCTAGCCGAAGTGGGACTTTTTTTTTACTACAAAACAAGAAATGAAAAAGATAGCTATTCAGGGAATCAAGGGCTCTTATCACGACATTGCTGCTCATACCTTTTTTCATGATGAGCCAATTGAGTTAATAGAGTGCCACAGTTTTGAGTCGCTCTTTGCTAAACTTAAAGAGGATGATCAGATGCTCGGTATGTTGGCCATTGAGAATACGATTGCAGGTAGCCTGTTGCACAACTACGAGTTGTTACGCGAAAGTGGACTGGCTATCATAGGTGAGCAGAAACTACGTATATCACATAGCTTCCTGTCACTTCCCGAAGATGACCTCACTACGTTGACCGAGGTATATTCTCATCCTGTGGCTTTGGCACAATGCCGCAACTTCTTACAGAAGCATCCACACTTAAAGGTGGTAGAGGCAGAAGATACAGCGGGTAGTGCGGCAATGATTAAGCATGATAACCTAAAAGGGAGAGCGGCCATTTGTTCCAAATATGCAGCCGAGCTTTATGATATGAAGGTGTTGGAGGAGGGGATTGAAACCAATAAACACAACTTTACCCGTTTTTTGATTGTTTCTGACAAATGGCGAGTAGATGAATTGGTGAATCGTCGAAAGGTGAATAAGGCAAATATTGTTTTTTCGCTACCACATGATGAAGGGAGTTTATCTCAGGTACTCTCTATCTTTTCGTTCTATAAAATAAACTTGACCAAGATTCAATCACTTCCTATCATAGGGCGAGAGTGGGAATATCTTTTTTATGTAGATGTTATTTTTAGTGATTATATAAAATTCCGCCAATCCATTGATGCGGTATCGCCATTAACCAAAGAACTTACCATATTAGGAGAGTATGAAGCAGGAAAAACAACCATATAACATAATGCCAGCCAATCGGTTGGCTAGTGTAAATGAGTATTATTTTAGTAGAAAACTAAAAGAGGTGGCTCAAATGAATGCAGAGGGGAAGGATGTGATAAGCTTAGGCATTGGAAGTCCTGATATGCCTCCTTCTGCCGAGACCATCAATGTATTGTGTGAGGAGGCCCAAAAATCCGACTCGCATGGCTATCAGCCTACAGTGGGAATTCCTGAGTTGCGAAATGCTATGAGCCGCTGGTACCACCGTACTTATGGAGTAGCGTTAAATCCTGCTACTGAAATTCAACCACTCATTGGTTCGAAAGAGGGAATTCTACATGTAACATTGGCATTTGTTAATCCAGGCGAACAGGTGTTGGTGCCCAATCCGGGGTATCCTACCTACACTTCCTTAAGCACTTTACTGGGGTGTGAAGTGCTAAATTACGATTTGAATCCTGACAATGGATGGCAGCCCGACTTTGATGCCCTCGAAAAGATGGATTTAAGTAGGGTTAAACTGATGTGGACCAACTACCCCAATATGCCTACGGGTGGTAATGCAACGGTGGAACTCTATGAAAAGTTGGTTCAATTTGCAAAGAAGCATCATATTGTGGTTGTCAATGATAACCCTTATAGTTTGATACTGAATCAAAATCCGCTTAGTATACTGAGTGTGCCGGGTGCTAAGGAGTGCTGTATTGAATTTAACTCAATGAGTAAAAGTCACAATATGCCTGGCTGGCGGGTGGGAATGTTGGCAACCAATGCCACTTTTGTGCAATGGATTCTGAAGATAAAGAGCAATATTGATAGTGGTACTTTTAGACCCATGCAGTTGGCTGCTGCACAAGCGTATGAGAATGGGGCAGCCTGGCACTGGGAGGCCAATATCATTCGATACCGAGAGCGTAGAGAACTGGCCGAAAAGATAATGACTGCTTTGGGGTGCACTTTTGATAAAACGCAGGTAGGTATGTTTCTCTGGGGGCGTATACCTGATAGCTACAGCGATGTAGAGCTGCTTACTGAAAGAGTGCTGCACGAAGCAAGGGTCTTTATTACACCCGGTTTTATATTTGGGAGTAACGGAAATAGATACATACGTATTTCGCTCTGTGCGAAAGAGGAGAAACTGGCGCAAGCTTGGATGCGAATCAAACAAGTAATAAAATAAACATTTAAAATAGAAGTAGAGATGGGATTAGTAATAGAACCGATTCAATTGGCGGGTGTAGAGCAGAAGCGCCCCGTAATTATAGCAGGCCCTTGTAGCGCCGAAACCGAAGAACAAGTAATGGAGTCGGCTAGACAGCTGGTACAGAGGGGGGTTAAAATCTTCCGAGCAGGTATCTGGAAGCCTCGTACGAAACCTGGAGGTTTTGAAGGGGTTGGAGTCGAAGGGTTAGCTTGGCTGAAGCGTGTAAAACAAGAAACAGGCATGCTGGTATCGACTGAAGTAGCTACTGCACAACATGTGTACGAATGTTTGAAAGCGGGTATTGATTTGCTTTGGATTGGGGCACGTACTACGGCCAATCCTTTTGCAGTGCAAGAGATAGCCGATGCATTGAAGGGAGTGGATATTCCTGTTTTGATTAAAAATCCGGTAAATCCTGATTTGGAACTTTGGATTGGTGCATTTGAGCGATTGAACAATGCAGGTATTAAGCAATTAGGGGCTATCCACCGTGGTTTCTCTTCGTACGATAAGAAATTGTACCGCAACCTTCCTCAATGGCATATTCCGATAGAGTTACATCGTCGTCTTCCTAACTTGCCCATCTTTTGTGATCCGAGCCACATTGGTGGTCGTCGCGAATTGATTGCCCCTTTGTGCCAACAAGCCATGGATTTGGGCTTTGATGGGTTAATTGTGGAGAGTCATTGCCATCCTGATAAGGCTTGGAGTGATGCGTCACAACAAGTTACTCCTGATGTGTTAAGTTACATCTTAAATCTATTGGTTATTCGTGATCAAGCGCAAACAACGGAGAGTTTGGCCGAGCTTCGCAACCAAATTGATGAGTGCGACAATGATTTAATTGAGCTGCTTTCTAAGCGGATGCGTATTTGTCGCGAAATTGGTACCTTCAAGCGTGAGAAGGGAATGACTGTTTTGCAAACAGGTCGTTACAATGAGATACTTGATAAACGGGGTGCACAAGGTGCTCTTTGCGGAATGGATGCCGAATTTATTAAGCATGTATTCGAGGCTATTCACGAAGAGAGTGTTCGCCAACAAATCGAAATTATCAATAAACAATAACTTCAAACGAGTGGTTAAAAGGAATTATTCCTAACTTCCTTTAATCACTAAAAAAATATTCAACAAATATAACCCTTGTATGAGAATTCTAATCTTGGGAGCCGGTAAAATGGGCTCCTTCTTTACCGATGTATTAAGTTTTCAGCACGAAACAGCTGTTTTCGATGTAGACCCCAAACGCCTTCGTTTTGTTTACAACACCTATCGATACACCACATTGGAGGAGATTGAGGCTTTCCGTCCCGAATTGGTAATCAATGCAGCAACGGTTAAATATACGCTTGATGCTTTTCGTCAAGTATTGCCTGCACTTCCTGCCGATTGCATCTTGAGCGATATTGCTTCGGTTAAAACAGGGTTGCAGGAGTTTTATGAGCATAGTGGTTTCCGCTATGTATCTACTCACCCTATGTTTGGTCCTACTTTTGCCAATTTAGATAAATTAAGCAGTGAGAATGCCATCATTATTCGTGAAGGCGATCACTTGGGAAAAATATTTTTCAAGGATCTCTACCAAGGGTTAGGACTCAATATTTTTGAGTATACGTTTGATGGACACGATGAGACCGTGGCTTATTCACTTTCTATTCCGTTTGTGTCGACCTTTGTCTTTGCGGCCGTAATGAAGCACCAAGAGGCACCAGGTACTACTTTTAAACGCCACATGGGTATAGCCAAAGGGGTGTTGAATGAAGATGATTACCTGTTGCAAGAGATACTTTTTAATCCGCGTACACCTCAACAGGTGGAGGGAATTCGTACCGAATTGAACGAGTTACTCGAGATTATCAACAAGAAAGATTCGGAAGGGATGCGTGCCTATCTTAGCAAGATTCGCTCAAAGATTGGTTAAGTAGCTCTACTTGCTCTTCTTTATTTTAGATTTATAGAGGAAGAGGGTGTGTCAATAGCTAGAATAGGGCTTTGACATACCCTCTTTTGTTGGTTTGTATTTGGTCTATGCTGAAGATGATAAACAGCCTATTAGAATCGGAAGTCGCGTTCTCCCTTTTCTAACATTTGCAAGTAGTGCAACGCCCGCTCTCGGCTTTGTAAGCGGGGGATGGAGCGTGTTGCCTCTTCAATGTGCCGAAGTCCTTTTTTGCGTGTTTGGGCCGAAGCATAATCCAGCAGATACTCTTTCAGGGTAACCAGTGCATTGGGCAGGCAGCAGTTAGCTATTTGTCCGCTCTTTACGAGCGACATGAAGCGATCGCCCGTGCGTCCTTCGCGGTAGCAAGCGGTGCAGAAACTGGGGATATGCCCCAAGTCGAGTAACCAGTTTACAATTTCATCTAAGGTACGGGTGTCACTAATATCGAATTGCTCTGACTCATCGGTATTGGGTTTTTTACCTTCGCTGTATCCACCTACACTGGTACGAGAGCCTCCACTAAGTTGTGATATCCCTAGATTGAGTAGCTTGGCACGGGTTGATTCTGATTCGCGGGTAGAGATAATCATCCCTGTATAGGGGACGGTAATACGTAGTATGGCCACTATTTTTTGAAAAACTTCGTCCGAAATAGCGTTGGTAAACTGATCGGTTGCTACATCGCTACCCGGGCAGATGCGTGGTACACTCAAGGTGTGTGGTCCTACACCAAAGTGTGCCTCTAAGTGTTCGGCATGCATCAACAATCCTACGAAATCGTACTTGTAGGTGTTGAGCCCAAAAAGTACCCCTAATCCCACATCATCTATGCCTGCTTGCATGGCGCGATCCATTGCTTCGGTGTGGTAGGCATAGTTGCTTTTGGGCCCTGTAGGGTGTAGTTTTTCGTAGGTTTCTTGGTGGTAGGTTTCTTGAAAGAGAAGATAGGTGCCAATGCCGGCCTCTTTTAGTTTGCGGTAGTTCTCTACCGAAGTGGCCGCTATGTTGACATTGACCCGGCGAATGGCTCCATTTTTGTGCTGAATGCTATAAATAGTCTTTATCGACTCAAGAATGTATTCAATGGGGTTGTGGCGCGGATCTTCGCCTGCTTCGAGTGCTAGCCGCTTGTGTCCCATATCTTGCAGTGCCATTACCTCTTGCTTAATCTCCTCTTGTGTTAGTTTACGACGGGGAATGGTCTTATTCTTTGCATGATAGGGGCAATATAGGCAGCCATTGATACAGTAGTTGGAGAGGTAGAGCGGAGCAAACATTACAATGCGGTTGCCATAAAAGCGTTGCTTTATTTGGTTGGCCAATTGAAACATCTGCTCTACTAAATCGGGTTCTTCGCAGGCTAGTAGCACAGCTGCTTCGCGGTGTGATAATCCCTTACAAGCGGCCGCTTTTTGAAGCAACTCGGTTACTAATGTACGATTGTTTTGGTGGTTATGGGCGTAGGCTAACGTCTCTTCTATCTCGGAGTGGTTAATAAACTCCGAAGCCTTTGTTGATGCTGGTTGATACATAATTTATCTATTCTATGGCAATCAATAACCTTAATCTATTTATTTTTTAGGTGGCAGGAGGTGTAACTCCATCCATAACCTGACTCTCTTTAACTGGAGTAGAGAGCGGGTCATTTTACCTTACACTAAAATCTCCTCGTTCCGAAGAGGGACTATACCCTATAGCAGCCAATTGTTGTGTTAATCGCTTTACTCCTTCGGCTGCTTCGGCCCCAAAGGAGGCTTTGTTGTCGTACAGTGCATATTTATTACGCTGTTCGGCAGGCGATAGATTGGGCATCACTACATTGGCTCCTGCTAGAATGCCTCGTTCCCTACCATCGGGGGCAAGTGTGGCTAAGGCAGTGGTAGCTGGAATTAAAGCATGTGGGTGCATTAATCGAAAGAGGGAGATGAGCTTCAGGGTAAGGGGTATACTACCAGCTGGTTTTTGCTTGAAAGGGGTGGCATGGTGGGGCACAAAGGGACCGATACCAATCATTTGCGGGGCAAACGATTGAATAAAGAGCAAATCCTCTACTAGGTGCTCTAGGCTTTGCCCAGGTGTACCTACCATGATGCCTGTACCTGTTTGGAAACCAATCTCTTTGAGGGTGTGTAGGCACTCCAACCGATAGGCAAGTGACATCTCTTGGGGGTGCAGTTGGCTGTAGTGGGCAGAGTTGTGCGTTTCGTGCCGTAACAGGTAGCGGTTGGCTCCTGCATGGTAAAATTGTTGGTAGGCCTCTTTGCTACGTTCGCCCAATGAGAGGGTGATGGCACAGTCGGGAAACTGACTCCGGATAGCTGCCACAGTTTGGGTTATCCAACGGTCGGTCATGGTTTGATCTTCGCCTCCTTGCAGTACAAAGGTGCGGAACCCCAGCTCGTAACCCGTTTGGCAACAGCGCAAAATGGTTTGTTGTGATAGTCGATAGCGGGGAACGGTGGCATTACTTTTCCGAATGCCGCAGTAGTAGCAATCGTTGCTGCAGTAATTACCTACCTCGATGAGTCCGCGTAGGTAGATTTGATGCCCAAAGTGCTGTAGAGTTACTTGCTGTGCCAATTGTTGTAGGTAGGAGAGTACTTCGGCTTCTTCGCATGCCAAAAGTGCCTGATACTCTTCGGCAAGCAATTGCTGCTCGGTATGCAACTTATCAATAAGTTGCATACCGAGCGTAATTGTTATGTTATTCAGACTGGCTGTTCTCATAGGTAAGTGGCTGTTTATTCAGCGCTTGTGTGAGTTGACGTTTACCCGACGAAATATCGTTGTGTGTACAAGGGCCGGTAATACATCCTCCCTCACACGCCATCACTTCAATGAAGGATGCTGGTGATTTTCCCGACTTGGCATAAGCACGTAACAAGGCAATGTTCTTTTTGTTCAAGTCGGCTACCTGAATGCCTTGAACCTCTTTGTTGTCGAGTTTTAAAAAGGCCTTTACAGCACCCATCACACCACCTGCTTGTGCAAAAGCGTGTGCTTCGCGTACCGACGAGAAATTCATGTTGTAGGCGGCACTCTTCTCGAGTTCAATATCCATTCCATCTAGTAGTGAACCAACCTCTTCAAAGGTGAGAACGTAATCGACTGCTTCGTCTCTCTTGGCCTCTTTTCGTTTAGCCAAGCAAGGGCCTACAAATACGATTTCGGCATCGGGATGTTTCTCTTTGGCTAGGCGAGCGGTGTAGTACATAGGCGATCCTGTAGTCGATACATAGGGTTTTAACTCCTTTACATGTTTCTCTACCAATTCAATGTAGGAGGGGCAGCAGGAGGTAGTCATAAAGGGTTGTCCCTCTTCTATCTTTTCAAGTAGTTCGTGTGCTTCGTTGCTTACCGTATCCATAGCACCCTGTGCCACTTCAATAACATCGGTAAAACCAATCTCTTTAAAAGCTCCATACACCTGTTCGATGGTGGTTTTAAACTGCCCCAAAATAGAGGGGGCTATAATGGCTACCATGGGTTTCCGGTCTCTGATTTTCTGCAATACGTCAAACACCTGTGAGATTTCGAAGATGGCTCCAAAAGGACAAGCGTTCAAGCACTTTCCACAATAGATGCATTTGCTTTCGTCAATGTGCTCAATGCCATATTTATCTTTGCTAATGGCCTTTACAGGGCACGCCTCTTCGCAAGGTACCGGTATGTAAACAATAGCGTGGTAGGGGCAACTGCGGTGGCAAATGCCACAACTTATACAGGTTTCGTGGTCAATGGTAGCTTGTCCTGTTTTCTTGATACGTACCGAATCTTTGGGGCAGTTTACCACACAACTTCGGGCTATACAGCCACGACAGAGGTTGGATACTTCATAATTAATTTGCACACAAGCCGAGCAAGCCTCGTCTATCACACACATGATATTCTCCTTGGGTTTTCCCTCCTTAGCACGAGTCAAAGCCTGTTTTGCATAGCCCGAAAGGGGAGTCAATTCATCTTTCTCGTCATTCATATCAAGCCCTAGTAGGGGGAGGGACTTGTATTTCCAGATGGCGCGTTCTTTGTGGATGCAGCATCGACCCATGGTCTTTGCTTTTTTAGGAGTTAATTGAAGGGGCAGTCTATCTACATTTTCGACTAATTGGTGGTTCTTCCATAATCTCACAAGCTCTGCCATTAGCTTGTGACGGACAATCATAACATTATTTGTAAAAGCCATATAAACGGGGTTAGTTTTAGGGAGTGCAAAATTAATTATTTATCGTTAAAGATATTCGGTCGTTTGATTTATTATTGGGGTCTATAACGAATTATATTACTCTACAGAATTTATCCAGCAGAGTGCAATTGTCCTCTTTACGATTAATTTTGAATAATTTTCATGCTAAGATACTCTTAAACCAGGTGAATATGGCAAGTAATGAGGTATAAAGAAAGGTTGTTGGTATTGAAATGTGAAGTGATAAAAGTTAACAAGATAGCTGTGTAGTAATGCTTTAAATGATGTGTGTTTTAACCCCTTTTTTATTATCTCTAAAAGGGCAGAAATGAGTCTTTATACTCTTCTGTTGAGTATGTAGTACATAGGGAGGAGCGTTAATTGTGAGTGCTTGTTCATTCATAATTAACACCCTCTCTTTTTATATCAACGTTTAATTTAGTCGAGATGACTTCCTAAATTCTTTTTACTACTTACAATCCCTCATAAAAATTGATTCCATTCTCTTTCCAGATTTCCTTTATCAGTGTTAGTCTATTCAGAAAAGCAGGATAATCTTTGTTGTCTTCTTGGCTCCATCCCACTTCAGCAAATGCTGCAATACGGGGGAATGTCTGATAATGCAGCTTTTCTACATTAGGAACCCACTCACGCCACATTTGGCATCCAGCTCCGAGTACATTTTTATGATATTCTTCCTCCAGGTTATCGGGTATAGGATTAAAACTATACATTTTCTCTAACGAAATGCTTTTATAGCTATAATCTAGGTAGGTAAATGTGTCGTACGAATTTACGAACTGATATCCTTTACGGGCTGCTGCACTCATGTCTTTCACGTCGCCTTTCCAAAAATGAACCATCACGTTTTCAGCTATTTCCGTTTTGGGCTTTTCAAAACTGATCTCTCCCGGATGCAGACTTTTGCCTAATATCTCATTCCAGCCCATCATGCGAGCGCCTTTGCTTTTGATATACTCAGACATCATATTGACAAATTCAATCTGAATATCCATAAAAGAGCTATAATTCATTTTTTCTTTGTGAGCAACCATAGCTGCATCTTGCTCCCAATGGTCAAAGCGCACCTCATCTCCTCCGATATGGATGATGTCTGTATCAAATAAATCAATTACCTCAGCAACTACATCTTTTAAAAATGTTTGTACTTTCGGATCAATAACATTAAAAATAGCATAGTGTTTGCCGAACTTGACAGGAACCTCTATCTCTTCTTTTTTGGTTCCCAACCAAGGATAAGAAGCAATGGCTGCACTTGCATGGCCGGGCATTTCAATCTCAGGAACCACTTTAATGTGACGTTCTCGTGCATAGCGAAGAATCTCTTTTACCTCCTTCTGTGTATAAAAACCTTCATGTGGTTCTCCGGATGTTTTACCGCTTCCCCAAGTTCCTATCTCTGTGTCTTTTCGCTTAGAACCGATTTGTGTAAGTAGTGGGTATTTTTTAATCTCAATGCGCCAGCCTGCATCATCGGTCAGATGCCAGTGAAGAATATTCAGTTTTAATTCAGCCAGCGCATCAATCATACGTTTAAGCTCTTCCACACCTAAGAAATAACGACTTTCATCAATCATGTAAGAGCGCCACGAGAATCGGGGAGTATCTTCTATCTCCTGGCAAGACAAAGTTATGCCACTCTTATTCTTTCCCTCATTAATTAATTGAAGAAGTGACTGAACGCCATAAAAAAGGCCTTTATCGGTCGAGGCGTTAATTTCTATACCATCTTGAGAAATAAGGAGGGAGTAGGCTTCTTCTCCAACTCCTGAAGAGGGATCCAGATTAAGCAGAATTGGAGTTCTGCCTTTTGTATGTTTCACTCCAAATCGGTTGGATAACTCGTTGATTAAATATTTCTCTACAGAGGATTTCCCTTTTGTCTTCACTTCAATCTGATTATTCAGTTGAAGCGTTCCTTCCTCTATTTTTACTGAAGTCGGTACAGGAATAACTACATCTTTAGCACTCTTTGCATCAACTGATGCGAGACTTAATACAATAAACAAAAAAAGAGATAATGATTTTTTCATAAACATTCTAAATGTAATAAATTTAAGGTATAAACAGTTTTAAAAGCTATGTTGGACCTTCTACTGCTAATCGCATACGAATTTAAATATTTTTTTTTAATTATCAATGGATTTAGTATGCTTCTAAAGTTAGCTATAGTTAGGTTGTTTAGAGCAGAGTGTTTACTCATCTTGATTATACCAATATTCGATATATTCGAAAACCTCTAATTAGATTTGCTGAGCTGATATGAGTTTTTTACCTCTCCCCCCATACTATCTTTCTCAAACTCCCCCACAAAGTTAGTGTTGCACTCCAGTGAATCACTCGACTCACTCTAGTGAATCGCTCGACTCACCCGGGTGAATCGCTCGACTCACTCCAGTGAATCGATAAAAAGGGGTGCTCCTTTGGGTAAGAATCTGCCGATAGTTGACTAAAAAGGTAGAGCTGTTACATTCAACAAATAGAGGTGTAATAGGCTTCTCTAGAGTGCGCTGTTTTTAAGAGGGGTTACTCTATCAAGGAGAGTAGCTCTACTTTGGCTGAGTAGCTATTGAGGTGGTATCTTTCTAGCTGGTGGCATAACGCAATAAAGGGGTCTACCCAGTTAGGTAGCCCCCTTTATTCTATAACTAAAACCGTTCTTTGCTTAGATAGACAATTCGTGAAGTACTGTCAATAAATCGGCGTCAATAGGTTTCTCTTTCTTGATGGCTTTGTTGAACGGTACATAAACAATCTCGTCGTTTTCGATACCAATCATTACGTTGCGTTGTCCATCAAGTATGGCTTGAATACTAGCTACCCCCATGCGGCTGGCAATGATACGGTCGTGTGCCGTAGGGCGTCCACCGCGTTGTAGGTGACCTAAGATGGTTACGCGCACATCGTATTGTGGGTACTCTTTCTTGACACGCTCTGCATAGTGCATGGCTCCTCCTGTAAGTTTACTTTCGGCTACCAATACGATACTACTATTTTTTGATTTGCGGAATCCGTTTTTGATTACCTCCTCTAGTATATCTACTTCGGTGCTGAATTCAGGAATAATGGCTGCTTCGGCTCCACTGGCGATGGCTCCGTTTAGTGCCAAGAAACCTGCATCGCGTCCCATTACCTCTACAAAGAATAGGCGTTCGTGCGAAGTAGCTGTATCGCGTATTTTATCTACTGCATCTAGGATGGTATTGAGTGCTGTATCGTACCCAATGGTTGTATCGGTTCCGTAAAGGTCGTTGTCAATGGTTCCAGGAAGGCCAATGCAAGGTACATTGTACTCTTGGGCAAAGATGCGTGCGCCTGTTAGTGATCCATCGCCACCAATGATAACGAGTGCATCAATTCCCTCTTTTACCATGTTCTCGTGTGCAATGGCACGTCCTTCGGGAGTCATAAATTCGGCACAGCGTGCAGTTTTAAGTATGGTTCCTCCTTGCTGGATGATGTTACTAACGTTTTGTGTCTTGAACTCTTGGATTTCACCTGTAACGAGTCCTTTGTATCCTCGGAAAATTCCTTTTACCTGTAGACCATTGTAAATGGCAGCACGTGTTACTGATCGGATTGCAGCGTTCATACCTGGTGCATCACCACCCGAGGTCAAAATACCAATGCATTTAATCGTCTCCATAAAATACCTGTTTTTAAGTTTTTTGAGCCGTAAAGTTAGCAATATATTACTAAAACTACGATTCTTTATTGATTTTAATCTTTGTTTTGCGTAAGGAGTGCTTTTTTGCACTTCTCCATGAGCCACTTAGGGGTAGAGGTTGCCCCACAGATTCCGATAGATAGGTTGGGGGTAAGTAGGCTGAAATCAATCTCTTCGGGTCGCTCTATAAGGTGGCTTTGGCTGTTCATTTTTTTGCACTCTTCGAATAACACCTTCCCATTCGAGCTCTTTTTGCCCGATACGAAAAATACTAAGTCATGCTTCTTGACAAAGTCGCGAATATTGGGCATGCGGTTGGCTACTTGGCGGCAAATGGTGTCGTAGTATTTAAAGGTAGCGGTGCTGCTGATGTGGCTATTGATGTAGGCTACCACCTCTTGAAATCCATCGAGCGATTGGGTAGTTTGTGCATAGAGGCTGATATTTTTGCTAAAATCGAGCTGTTTGGCCTCTTCGAGTGAGTCGATGACGATGGCTTTGCCTGTTGTTTGCCCTACCAATCCCAATACTTCGGCGTGTCCATTTTTGCCGTAGATCACAATTTGGGTTGTTTCTTCTTGTTGGGTAGCGCCATGCTCTTGTAGTATCTTTTTTTGGAGGCGTAGCACTACGGGGCAGGTGGCATCAATGAGTTCGATGTTGTTTTGCTGTGCCAATTCGTAGGTTGATGGAGGTTCGCCATGTGCTCGTAGGAGTACTTTGGCATTTTTTAATTGGGCAAACTCTTGGTGGTTGATGGTAATCAGTCCCAACTCCTTGAGTCTTTCGCACTCCTGCCCGTTGTGGACAATGTCGCCCAAGCAGTAGAGGGTGCCGCCTTTGGCTAGCTCCTCTTCTACTTTTTGGATGGCGGTAGTGACTCCAAAGCAGAATCCCGATCCGTTATCTATCTCTACTTGCATGTTGCGATGGTTTGTTGGAAGGTTTGGATGAGCCACGCTTTTTGCTCTGCAATGGTGAGGTTGCTATTGTCTAGCAGGATGGCATCATTGGCTTGGCGCAAGGGGCTCTCTTGGCGGTTCTCGTCTATGTAGTCACGCTCTTTTACGTTGGCTAGAATCTCTTCGTACGAGGCTTGATCTCCTTTGGCTTTTAACTCATCGTATCGACGTTGGGCTCTCACGGGGGCCGATGCGGTGACAAATATCTTCAGTTCTGCATCGGGAAATACTACGGTGCCAATGTCGCGGCCATCCATTACGATGCCCTTTTGTTTTCCCATCTCTTGTTGTTGCTCTACTAGCTTCTCTCTCACAAAGTCGAGGGCTGCAATGGGGCTTACTCGCGAAGAGATTTCCATGCTGCGTATTTTATCTTCAATGGCTACGCCACCTAGGCAGGTGATGGGGCGTTGGGTTTCGGGGTCTAATAAGAACGAAATGTGAATGGTGGGCAGTAGCTCTTTGAGTCTCTCTACTTCAATGCCATCGTTGGTAAAGCACTCATTTTGTAGGGCAAAGAGGGTAACTGCGCGGTACATAGCACCGCTATCTATATAGATGTATCCTATTTCGCGAGCAAGGTCTTTGGCCATGGTACTTTTTCCACACGAGGAGTGTCCGTCAATGGCAATGGTAATTTTCTTCATATCTATGTTACTATATGTATAGGTGTTTATTTGAAAAACAGTTCAAATATAGAGAAAAGTTGGTTTGTTCTGTTAGCCTAAATGGTGAAAAGCATCTGATTTTGCATTTTTTTATGGCTGGGCTCTTTTCAATTAAAAGATTTGTTGTACATTTGCTCACAGTGAAAACACTTTAAATTTTTAATATCATTTTTATGGAAGTTAAAAAATCTCCCCAAGCGGACCTCGAAGGAAAAAAGACCACGTGGACGCTTCTTGGTTTTATCTTCATCTTATCGATTTTGATTGTAGCCTTCGAATGGACTGAAAGCGACAAACAAGTATCGGCAGATTCAGGTATCACCGAAGTCTTTTTTGAAGAAGAAATTGTGCCTATTACAGAGCAAGAAGAGCTGAAAACGCCTCCTCCACCCGAAGCACCTCCCGTAGAAGAGGTACTTGAAATCGTAGAAAATGATGCGAAGGTAGAAGAGAGTACGATTCAAGCTTCTGAAGAGACTGGACAAGCTGTAGAGGTAAAACATATTCCTGTACAAGTAGAGGAAGAAGAGGTAGAAGAGCAACAAATCTTCCAAGTGGTAGAAGAGATGCCTGAATTCCCTGGTGGTATGGGCGAATGTTTGAAGTTCTTGGCTAAAAACATGAAATACCCAACTATCTCTCAAGAAAATGGTGTACAAGGTCGTGTAATTGTACAATTTGTTGTAAACCAAGATGGTTCTATCGTTGACCCCGTGGTTGTACGTAGTGTAGACCCTTACTTGGATAGAGAAGCACTTCGTGTAATTGCTTTGATGCCTAAATGGAAACCTGGTAAACAACGTGGTAAAGCTGTACGTGTAAAATATACCGTACCTGTAACGTTTAAACTACAGTAATACTCCTTATTACATATAAAGAAAAAGAGGCTGCTTTTAAAGTAGCCTCTTTTCTGTTCACTTCCACTCTATTTCTCACCCGCTTCGCTTTCTGTGCCTTTCGAGAAGAAAACCTCACTCTCTGGTAGCTTCTTTAGAAAGAGCCTTGCTGGTGGAAAAGAGAAACTCGATGTCTTATCTTTTATAATAGCTCCCTATTTATGTCTACGATTTCTGCATCTCAATTACTAAATGAGGTAAATGGTTATTTGCAAACCATCTCCTATGTGCGCCAGCCACAACAGCTCTATGCACCCATTGAATATATACTCGCTTTGGGTGGTAAACGTATCCGTCCTGTACTTATGCTATTGGCCTATAATCTCTATAAAGAGGATGTAAAGGCTATTCTTCCGCAAGCTTTGGCTATTGAAACGTACCACAATCACACGTTGTTGCATGACGATTTGATGGATCATGCCGATGTACGACGGGGTAAGCCAACGGTACATAAGGTGTGGGATGAGAATACGGCTATTCTTTCGGGCGATACCATGTTGCTACTCTCTTACCGTTTGTTGGGGGAGTGTAACCCTGCCTATTTGCCAGCTGTTTTATCGCTTTTTACCGAGACTAATATCGAAATATGCGAAGGGCAGCAGTGGGATATGGAGTTTGAAACACGTCAAGATGTGACGGTGGTGGAGTATATGGAGATGATTCGACTCAAAACATCGGTGCTTGTAGCTACCTCTTTGAAAATGGGGGCTATACTGGGCGATGCTTCGCCAGCCGATGCGGAAGCACTTTACCAATTTGGTATTCAAATGGGGTTGGGCTTTCAATTGCAGGATGACTACTTGGATGTATATGGTGATGCTGCTGTTTTTGGTAAGAACATTGGAGGAGATATTTTGTGTAACAAAAAAACCTTTATGCTCATTACGGCACTGGCTAGATGCAACGAGGAGCAACGACAACGATTGACGCAGTGGTTAGATGCGGTAGCCTATGTTCCGCAGGAGAAGATTGCTGCGGTAACCGCTCTTTACAACGAATTGGGAATAAAAGCGTGCTGCAAAGCCGAGATTGAGGCCTATTACAACCGTGGGTTCGCCATACTCGATGCGATAGATATGCCCCAAGAGCGCAAGGCCGAGTTGCGCCAGTTTGTTTCCAACCTTATTAATAGAGATGTATGATGTTAATTGATACCCATACACACCTTTTTGCCGAAGAGTTTGCCGAAGATTTGGATCTTGTTATAGCGCGTGCGCAAGAGGCAGGTGTTCAAAAGCTCTTTCTCCCTAATATTGACGAGGATTCGGTAGAGCCTATGTTGAAGGTTTGCAATGCTTATCCTACTTGCTGTTTCCCCACCATTGGGCTACATCCCACTTCGGTAGGTAAAGATTATAAGGAAAAGTTGGCTCATTTGCATACCTATTTAACGCAGTCGCACCCTTTTGTAGCCATTGGCGAGGTAGGATTGGACCTTTATTGGGACAAAACCTATGCCAAAGAGCAGGAGACAGCCTTGCATACCCAAATAGGTTGGGCTTTGGAGTATGATTTGCCCTTGGTTATTCACTGTCGCGAGGCTTATCCCGAGTTGTTAGCCTTGCTTGAGCAGTACAAAAAAGAGCCATTAAGTGGCGTTTTTCATAGTTTTGGCGAGTGTGTTGAGGTGGCTCAACAGTTATTAGAGTATCCTCGTTTCTTTCTCGGAATTAATGGAACTGTAACATTTAAGAAATCTACCTTGCCCGAAACCTTGAAACAGCTCCCTTTGGATAGACTGGTACTAGAAACGGATTCGCCCTATTTGTCGCCTATGCCTTTTAGAGGGCGCAGAAACGAGAGTGGCCATGTGCAGTATGTGGCACAGAAGCTGAGTGATATTTACGAGGTCTCTCCAGAGGTAGTAGCTGCTGTAACCAGTGCAAATGGTACAAAACTGTTCAAAATGTAAAGATAACCCTTTAAAATATATTAATTTCAAGTTGTATGCTTCAATATAGCTGATAGGAAAAACTTGTTCAATGAAAAAAAAGGGTACATTTGTGACCGTAAATGCTTGCTATTATCGATTTTCTTCGTAATTTGCACCCGATTTAACAGATGGGGAAGAAAAAAGAGGTAGCCTACTGTCAAGGAGAGATGCTCGAGTGGTTGAAGAGGCACGCCTGGAAAGCGTGTATACGCCAAAAGCGTATCGCGGGTTCGAATCCCGCTCTCTCCGCTGTGTAATACAGAGAAGAAATAAAAAACAAAAATAAAAACAATTAATTATTTAATCTTAAAAAATTAGACACACAATGAAAAAGTTATTTGCAATTCTTGCAGTGATGGGAGTCCTTACTTTAGGATCTGTACAACCAGCTATGGCACAAGAAGAGACCGCTCAAACAGAACAAGTGGTAGTAGAAGAGGGTGGTGGCCTTCACAAAGAGTTAAAAACTAAGTATATTGAGGGGGGTGCTGACTTTATGTCATTGGTATCTATCGCATTGGTTTTAGGTTTGGCTTTCTGTATTGAACGTATCATCTATTTGAATCTTGCTGAAGTAAATACTAAAAAATTGATGGAAAGTATCGAAGCTTCTTTGGAAAAAGGAGATCTTGAAGGTGCTAAAACAGTATGTCGTAACACTCGTGGTCCTGTAGCTTCTATCTGTTACCAAGGTTTGATGCGTGTAGACGAAGGTTTGGACGTAGTAGAACGTTCTGTAGTATCTTACGGTGGTGTACAAGCTGGTTACCTTGAAAAAGGATGTTCTTGGATCACACTATTTATCGCGATGGCTCCATCTTTGGGTTTCTTGGGTACTGTAATCGGTATGGTTATGGCATTTGATAAAATCCAACAAGCGGGTGATATCTCTCCTACAGTAGTAGCAGGTGGTATGAAAGTTGCCTTGATTACAACAATCTTCGGTTTGGTTGTAGCTTTGATTCTTCAAGTATTCTACAACTATATTCTTTCTAAAATTGAAGCTATCACAAGCCAAATGGAAGACTCTTCTATTACATTGCTTGATATGGTTATGAAATACAACTTGAAATTCAAAAAATAGATAGAATATGACAAAGTTATCATATAGAGTATCTTACTATGTATTATATGCTTGTATCGCACTTCTTTTTGTGGTATTTGGTGTCTTCTATACTGTAGGATATCATAATATTGTTGGAGAATATAATTTCCCAGAACATACTGAAACTCTTATGTATTTTATGTATGCTATGTTGGGTGTATGTGTTGTAGCAACCCTTTTAGGGGCTTTTGCACAGTTTCTTGCAGCATTAAGAGACAATCCTAAGGGTGCTATCAAATCATTAGTTGGTATTGTACTGTTTGGTGCTGTTCTACTAGTAGCCTATAACATGGGATCTACTGAGCCAATTATGACTGGTGATGGTCTTTTTACAGATGCAGTTGATTTAAAAGTTACTGACATGATGATTTATGCTATCTACTTCTTGTTGATGGTAGCATCTGCTGGTACGCTTGTAAACCTATCAGGTATCTTTAAGAGATAATAGTATCACATTAGTAAAAAAAAAAAAGAGTAAATAATGGCAGGAAAAAAAAGAGTGATGCCTGGAATCAATTCCAGCTCAACAGCCGATATTGCCTTTATGTTGCTTATTTTCTTCCTAACGACAACATCAATGGATACCGACCGCGGTTTGGCAAGACGTTTGCCACAACCACCGGAAAAGGAGCAAACTAAAGATGACAACATTATCGTGAAGGAACGTAATGTACTCCAAGTTCGCCTTAACAAGGATAATATGATTATGTGCGGACAGGATTATGTGGAAATTAAGCAATTAAGAGATAAAGCAAAAGAGTTTATTGCTAATCCGTATGATGATGAAAATCTTCCTGAAAAACATAGAAAAGAGATTATCTTGTTGGGAGATTGTATGATTACTGAGAAGCACGTTATTTCTGTACAAACAGACGTTGGTACAAGTTATGATGTTTACTTTCAGGCTCAGAATGAGTTGATTGCTGCATACAATGAGTTGAGAGACGAGTTGGCAAAATCAAAATTTGGAACATCTTATATTTCATGTAACGAAGACCAACAGAAAGCGATACGTGATTTCTATCCACAAAAGATTTCTGAAGCTGAACCTAAAAAATATGGAGGCAAGAAGTAATGGGAAAATTTAATAAAACGGGAAAACGTGGAATGCCCGAGTTGAATACCTCATCTCTACCTGACTTGATCTTCACCATGTTGTTCTTCTTTATGATTGTAACAACCATGCGTGAGGTAACCTTAAAGGTTCAATTTCAGGTACCACAAGGTACTGAGCTCGAAAAATTGGAAAAGAAATCATTGGTAACATTTATCTATATTGGTAAGCCAATGCCTGAGTTCCAAAAGAAGATGGGTGCTGAAAGTCGTATTCAGTTAAACGATAAATTTGAAGATGTAGGTGCCGTTCAGGACTATATTACTCAAGAGCGTTTGAATATGAAAGAAGAGGATCAACCCTTTATGACAGTTTCGTTGAAGGTCGATAAAGAGACTAAAATGGGTGTTGTAACGGATGTGAAACAAGCACTTCGTCAAGCGTATGCTTTAAGAATTAACTACTCTGCTACAGATCGTCAGTAGTTTAATCCATACTAAAAAAGAGATTGCAAAACTGCAATCTCTTTTTTTTTGGCTTTAATGAGTAGTAAATGCTTTTGAATACTTTTCCTCGTTATGAATAGGAGAATGATTTTAGAGAGGAACAATCCTCTCTTTTTTTGTTTATCGAACGTTTTAAGTAGGGTGATTCTTAATAGAAATCTGAGATGGCATTTGCAGCCATTTGTGTGTAGCTATGTGCTACGCCTGGTACTTCTCTCTTCTCCCAGTTAAAGTTGCCATACTCGGCTCCTAAAGTGGATGAATGCTCCCAAAAGTAAAGCCCTCTTTCGTATCGATGCAGCCCTTGTTTATCTGTCTCTGGCGAATGATTTAAGTTGGCATCATTGGGATTGGTATCATTCTGCCCCAGTTGTAGAATCAGCTGATTGCTCAGTGCCTTTTTAATCTTAGTCACATTGCTTGGCGAATCTTTGAGTCCGTAGGGGAACTCCACCTCCCAGTCAGGAACGGTATACCACCCTGCATTGGCGGAGATGGCTTGGCCAATGGGGGCATCGGGTTTGAATAGGAGGTAGCGATGTACAAACTGTGCACCTGCCGAATGTCCCCACATGTCATAACTGGTGGGCTGGATGGAGAGCTCTTGGCAGATGTATTGAAACAGCGGTTCAATGAGGGAGAAGGTCCACTCTGCTTCTGTTTTTTCTTTCTTATTCAGAAACATGCCTCCTTCGATGTAATCGGCAGAGGGATAAAACTTGGTGGAGAATTCGAGTGCGAAGAGTAGAATCCCTTTCTTGTCGGCTCCTGCTTTCCAAGCTTCGAGGTAGTCATCTGCATTTCTGTTTACTCCGGGAAAAAGGAATAGGATGGGCATCTTGCTTATATCTCCTTTGGGAATGTAGTAGTGTACCTGAACAGGTTTTTGTGCCAATGGCTGGTATTTGTTGTAGGTTACTACTCCTGTGCCTTGCTGAAAGATTTCACTGTTGCCCTCTTCCATGGGATCACCTCCCCAGCAGCTTGTCAAGGCAAGCAGCATGAGGAGGTGAGCTAATTGGGTTATTTTCATGATCTAGTGTTAGAATACAATGTGGGTGTTAATGCCTACCGAAAAGAGTTTATTCTCTTTGTCAAGGTCTGAGTAGTTTTCGTATTGTCCTACTAGTTGCAACTTAAGGCGGTTGTCAATGATGTATTTGGCTACACCAAAGCTTATTCCGTCAGTTTTCTTTATGAGACTTTGCTTCTCTCTCCACTCTGGCGTCAGATGGCTGTATCTAACATCAATGGCCCAGTTCTTCGGGAAAAGGTATCCCGCTTGTGCACTGATGCCACTACCTAGTACCAAGTAATCGGCTATTTGGGTAGGTTGAAGTTTAGAGCTGGAGCTGGTTGTCAAGTGGAGATTGTCTAGGTTGCGGGCCCAAGCATCTACATACTCTGTTAGGAAGGTAAATCCTTGGTACTTGAACATCAAGTTGAGTGACATCTTGATGTAGTCGGGAAATGCTTTCTTGCCAGTTGCATCGTACATCATAAAGTTGCCATGTCCCTCACCAATGGCATCACTTGCTCCACGGTTGTAGCTATACGATCCCCCAATAAGTAATTTAGGGGTTTTCTCGCGCGCAAAGTCGGTATCGGTTAGGTGATTCCCTTCTGCGAAGAAGCCCATTGGATAAAAGGTGGCTTGCGCACTGTACTTTAATCCTCCTAAATCGAAATCGGTAGATGAGCTACCAAAGGAGTTAATTCCATCTCCAGTAGTGACAGCTACCCCTAGGTCGAATCCTGTTTTTTGTAGAGGAAGGCGTGTCTCTACAAAGAGTCCTAGTTCGCGTCCTGTATTGTAAAAAGTACGGTTGGTTAAGCTTCTATTTCCCAGTGCTAAGGCTTGATCATAAAACATCATGGAGCGTGTACCCGAAAAGGATTGTTTTTGACCGACACTGATGGATAGGTTCTTTAATGGATTGTAGCCAATCCATGCATCTAGTAGTGGATACGAACGGGTGAAATCCATTTGAAGCTGAAACGTAAACTGTTCATCATTCAGTCCACCACTTAGGCCTAGATAGGCACGGTTAATGTCGAATCGGTATTCGGCATCTGTTCCTTTGAGTTCTGAATAGGCTCCTCCTGCCTGAACAAAGCCACCTACATTGAAATAGTGTTTCCCTTTGTTGAGTTCTACCGTTAATCCATTTCCTAATTGGAAGTTGGTGCGACTGTTTTGTGCCAACGCACCCATTGCAAATGTTGCAAATAGTATAGTTATAATTTTTTTCATATCCTTTATGTCTGTAAGATGTTTGACACTAATTCATGAAGCGGAAAACAGGTAACTGCTCCCCTTCTTGGGCTTCAATGATTTTATAATTCACAAATCCATTTGATGATTCTGGTTCGAGCATCACTGCCACCAATCGACCTCTTTTTTGGTTGGTACGTACTATGTGTGTACCTATAGGTAGCTGAATGCTCTTTTTCTGAAGGGTGGTAGTTACCTTGATAGGTGTAAATGTAGCAAAGGATATTTGTTCCTCTTCTTGCTTAGTTACCTTGAAAACTTCTACCTCTACATCCATGGCTTCTGCTAGTTGGATTGTCTCGATGCCCATTTTATGAAGCGTTTCGATGGCTCTTTTCTCTGTTGGGAGGATAAAGTATTTAGTTGGTAACTCTCTAGCCTGTTTAATTTCTGACTTCATGGCATTCGAAACCGTCAAATTCAGTGTATCCAGCCTATTTTTTAGTTGGTTTACGAAGGGAAGAGGGTACTCTTCTATTCTCTCTGAACTAAACTCTATAGCCACTGGTTTTACCTCTTTACTAGCTGCATGGATGGCCTCTAGTAGCTGTTCGTTGTTGTTGTAGGTTGTATGTGCAAAGCTTTGGGCCAGCAAGTATACATTTTGAATTCTTCGATTGATGCCTGCTCTTCCCAGTCCGATGCCTCGTGTCTCTGTTAAAATGGTAAATGCATTGTTGAGTGCAAGTGAGTTGGTTGTTGATCTGGGTGAAGTACCTCCTAGGTTCATTACCACACCACTGCTTGTCTTCTTAGGAGTGTAGTAGGTGTGTGAAGAGTGGTTATTTTCCTTCAATACTTGCTTTACATTGGCTATGAATAGTGATTCTACAGAAGCTCTAATGGGGCTTGCTACGTTGGGGTTGCCAGAGGTTAAAAACATCACGTCCCACGGTAAGGAGAGTACCTCACTCGACAAGAGTGAATAGGCACTCTTAAGGGGTTGGTATTCGTGAAAATCGATGCAAACATGTGGGTCGGCTTGATTTACCACCTTGCGTAGTGCTACTGCCTCGGGTGTTTCTAAGCGCACTTGGTCACGGTTTAAGTCAATCCCATTGGCTGTTTGACGTGTCATACGTTGAGCACCATCGGCATTCACCATGGGAAGTATGTAGAAATCAATCCTCTCTAAAAGAGTTTTCATGGTGGGGTCTGAAGTCACTTTTTCAATAAAATGCAACAACCCTTCGGTACCCGCTGGTTCGTCACCGTGTATACGTGCCATGTAAAGCACCCTCATTTTGGTAGTTGCTGCTTGTTTGTTAGATAGTTTCACCAAGAGAATTTCTCTCTCTCTTTGTGTTTTTCCTACCTCCTCTACCTCCATAATCTCCTGGTTAGCCTTTTGTAGCTCAAACAGATAGCTCTTCATCTCTTTGAAGGAGGTATATCCTGTTGATTTTGAACCAATGGGACTTTTTGTTTCCCACTGGGTGGGATTGGGAAAGAATTTCTGTTGAACCTTTTTTAAATCTTGCGCAGCGAGTGTGCTAAATAGTATAGAGGCCAGAAATAGATATAGTTTTTTGTTCATAATCTTGTTCGTTTAAAATGCGAGTTGGAATAATAAGGTGAAACTTTTCTCCCATCCACTTACTGACTCCTCATTGGGGTTGCGAATCGTTCCATTGGTCTTGGCTAGCCCAAAGTTGGCTTGTACTTTGGCGGCATACGATTTACTTAAATATTTGGTCACGCAGAAATCCATGTAATCGCTTCGGTTGAAGAAAAGATCGTTGTTCATGAATGAATATTCATCAGGCATAAGGTGGGTGTAGCGCACATCGAACGAGAAGAAGTTGCGCATCAGATAACCTGCCTGGATGTTGTAACCCGAACCAATCATCATTCTATTTTTGATGTAGTTCTCTATGTTATTCTCTCCATTAATCGTAAAGTCTGACGATACAGTTCCGTCTGTACGTACGCGGTAAGCAATAGATGAAGGAACATGTGCCCAGGTCTTTACATACTCTCCCAACATGCTAAATCCTTGCCACTTAAACATAAAGTCTAGTGTAAGCTTACCCATATCGGGTAGTGCACTCCTTTTATCGGCATCTTGGTAAAGAATAGCTCCTCCTTCGCGTCCGCCTCTACGGTCACTTACTCCATCGTTGTAGCTGTACGAAGCTCCTATAACCAATCTGGGTTTAATCTCGAAAGCTAGATCAGATTGGCGTGTTTCGCCAGCTAGGCGGAAGAGGCCAAAGGGAAGGTAGTTTAGGCGTGCACCATATTTTAATCCACCGTATCTCTTCTCGGCACTGATGGGCCCATCGCCATCGGTTATTGAAACCGAGGGGCGCAGGTAGCTAGAGGTACCCACTTTGTAAGTGCCTGAAGCAACCACACCAATTTCTCGGATGGTACCAAAGAGTGAGCTTAACTTACTTCGGTCTGTAAACTGCAGGGTGGCAGAGTTCATCTGCAACTCGCGGTTGTCGGTAGGGGTTGAACGTTGTCCAAAAGAGATGGAGAGTTTGTTATTTCCCCAAGGGTGATAGGCTACAAAAGCATCGGATAGCATCGCTCCAACCCCTTCGGCATCGGTTTCACTTCCCTTTACCATATCTAGTCCCAATCGGTACCTTATTTTGTTGTTAAAGGCTTTCCCATTCAGTCTAAGGCGGGCACGTCTTACCCTAAAGCGTGAATAGAGCTCATCGCCTTCAGGGTACATTTGGGTTTGAAAGGTGGTTTGAATATAGCCACTCAGGTTCATTCCATAGGAATCGGTAGTGGAGAGAAGTGAGATACCATCTCCCAATGTATAGCTATCTAATTGAAATCTCTTTTTCATTTGGTAGAGATCCTCTGCATAGTCTCCATCTTGTAGGTCATCGAAATCAATCGACACATCTTCATCCGTCTGTGCAAATAGAGGAACGCCCATATTTCCTAGCAGGAAGAGTGTGATAAATAGAACTAGTTTGTTTATTTTCATGTTGAATGATTTAAATGGATTATACTTCAAAATTACCTTTGCGAACCATCTTCTGCTCTTTCATAAACTCTATGCCTTGAGAGATGACATGCGTGAGTCTGAATGATTGATCGAAGAAGCAGAAGTCGGCATCATAGCCCACCTTTATCTCACCTTTATTTTTCAATTTCATATTCTTGGCTGCATTCTCCGTAACCAGCTTAAAGGCATCTTTGGGATGCATTCCTCCTTCGGTAATGAGTTTGATGGTCTGCTCTAAGTTTAGATGCAAGGGTGCCAACTTGTAGGTATCTACACCTGTTATTGGGTCAATGCGTCTTACACCTGCATTGCCATCACTGCTGAAAGAGATTCTACTGATGTCGACTCCTTGTTCCAATGCCATCAGTACCGCTTTATAGGGCTCTGTAAATTTGGTTCCTCCAGTAGATATGTCAATCATGCCACCTAACTTGGCAAACTCAATTGCTTGATTAAATAGCGCTTCGGTTCGGATGGTATGGGTGGGTGAAATGTAATGAACAAGTGTGGGATACTTCTTGGCTATATCGAGTAATAGCGACATGCCATCGGGCAATCCTCCTAGGTGAACATGCATCACTCCTCCTTTGGCCGATGTAAAGCCACCCAAACGTACTTGGTTAATAATGCGTAGCAATTCCTCTTCGGTGGGGTGTGAGCTTCGGTCGTCACAGATGGCAATCTTACACCCGATAACTGGATCGATGTAGATTAAATCTTCGGTTACCGAGTTGGTGAGCGTCGGCGTAGGAAGACCATAAAAGCCTGTTAGCATGTAGGCAGAAAGTCCATTCATTCTTAATGACATGGTTTTAGCATAGAGCTGGGGTAGTTTCTTTACAAATCCATCTGTACCTAGTAGCCCTACTACGGTAGTGGTGCCACAGGCTACTAATGCTTGTACTTGCACCTCGGGTGCTAATGAGCTAAAACCTGTTTGGCCACCGCCGCCAATCACATGTACGTGAATGTCAATCAATCCTGGAGTAACCCAGGCCCCTGCTGCATCAATTACTTCTACCTCTAAGTTGCCCGTATCGATGCAACTATCAATGGCAGCAATCTTATTGTTGTGAATAAGAATCTGTTTTAAATCGGCCTCTACACTGTGATAAAGGCGTGCGTTTGTTATAAGTTTAAACATGGTGCATTAGATGAATAAGTAGTTGTAGAATAACATAAAAATCAACGCTCCTCCGAGGGGGATGAAATTACGCTTGGCTAAATCAAATGGAGAGACACCTGCTACTTCGGCAATGGCAATAATAACGCCTGCAATGGGGGAGGTAGCTCTACCCATACTGGCCGAGAGTTGCATGGGTAGTATCATGTCTGCCGATGGTATGCCCAATTTTTGTGCAATCGAAGGTACAAGTGGTCCGAATGAGAAGAAAGAGGCATTACCGCTTCCCATGAGCATGGCAGCAAAGAAAATAAGAATGGTAATGGCTATTCCAATGGCCACTCCCGAGAAGCCTACGTGTGTGGCACCCTCTACCAATGCATTGATTAGCCCCAAGTTAATAAGCCCTTTTGAGAAGACCTCTGCGCAAACAATGAGTGTAACTACATCGGTGAATACTTTTCCCATCCCATTCCAAAAAGCCTTAATACTGTTGTAGGTATCTTTAAAGCTCTTGGTGCGACATAAATCAAACAGCATAGCAATAATGAGCGATACCACCATGGCAGTGGTTGTATCTAACTCTATAGCTGGATGAAAGAGTTGCAAATACTTGGAGAATAGAATCAACATTAAGAGTGGCAGAACCGGTAATAGGGCAAAAATAAGGGGTACTTCCAGTTTCATTTCAGTGACTTGGATAGGCTTTTCGGCCACTATTTTACCCGCTTCTAGATCTTTCTTATCAAAGTATCGATTGGTGAAGTAATAGAGTATCATTAGCAATATAGTCATTGGGATAGCCATAGGTAGTTGGTGCTCAATGAAATACATTACATTGTTCATCTCTAATAGTTCCGATGCTTTTGCTGTATTGGCTGAGCCAGGTCCCATATCGAAAACGGTACAAGCCGAGATAACCGAAACGGCTGTCAATCTACTTACTCCTAGATTAACCAGTACGGGTAGGATAGAGGCAACCAATAGCAGCCCTAATCCCGCTGCACTGGGTGTACAGATAAAGAGTAGCTGTCCTATGGGAATGATTGAAATAGCTGCCATGTAAGGGTATTTACGGAAGAGTGATAACGGTTGCATTGATACATAGACCAACGCATCACTAGCCTTAATTTGTTTCATGTAGGCCACATAGCCTCCGATAGACATAATCATTAAACCTACTCTCACTAAGTTGGTAGAGAAGGTCTCTACTACAATTTTGAATAGGTCAAAGAAGGCCCCACCTGTAGGTTTAACTGGTTCAAGCGATTGCCCAAGTAGCCCTGCAATGGCTAGCATGGCAATACCAGTGACCAAAAGTACCACCTGTGGATTGTATTTTTTATATAGCCAATAAGCCGTGAGTATGATAAACTGAACGGCTATTATTACTCCTAGTAGTGTCATATATATATAGGTATTTGTAATGTTACTATTCTCCTCTAACTAATCCTGCCTTGTCACTACTTCCACTTCCTAGTTGGTCGTAAAGAGCAGCAGGTACCGTATAGGTTACTTCAACACCATCAACTTTATTCTTACCCATGTTGAGTGTTTTTAAATTGGCATAACTTGTTGGCCGAATAAAATCGGCTGGTACTATTTCATTGGCGCTTAAATTAATAGTAACTAGGAGACTATTTTTGCTTAGATCTACCGCTTTTAATCGATCGAGTGAACTTGATGCTGATCCTTGAATATCTAAATTGATCAATTTAGTATTTTTCGATAGATCCAATACGCTAAGGCCTGCCGTACGTACAATAAGTGATTTTAGCTCGGTTAAGTTCTCAAGTGGAAGAGCCTCTGTAAAGGCGTTAGAGGTAGCTATAATTTCAGTCACTCCCGAAAAGAGTTGTAGCCCATCTGCATTGGCTATTTTTACAGCTGCAGTAGCTATGCCTGCTGTTTCTAGTTTAGTAATAAAAGCGCTCGCTTTACTGATGTTTAGAATACCTGTATAAGTGGCTGCAATCTCGGTGTCGATATAGATTTTATCCTCTTTAAGAATCACAACTCCTTCTGGCAATTTCAAAGTAGCATCTTCCACATTATTCATTAAGTAGTACAGATAGTCTGCAAAGGCTTGGTCTTTGACTAGGTACTCCTTGTCCGAAGGTGTTTCGCCATTGTTATCTTCGGCTGGTTCAACTCCCTTTTTGGTTATTAATTGGTCGTATAGATCTTGTGGAATGGGGAAGTTAGCACCTGTATTTCCTGATAAATCTAGATCGACTAAGTTCGCATACAAAGTAGGCAGCTTTAATCCCTCTTTCGTAATGAGGTGATTGATTAGATAGATGTGTTCGGCTTTTGTATTTCCAGCTAAGTCAATGGCTGTAAGTCGTTGGTTCTCGGTTGCGCTTGAGCTAGCACTGTATCTTAATCGCTTAATCGAGGTAGGAAGGATTAGTTCATTGACCAAGTTGGCATTCATTTCAAGCGTGTCTAACTGGGTAAGTTCACTTAAATCCAACTTCCCTTCGACTGAATTTGAGGTTAGCTTTAAGTTGCTGCATTGCGTGAAATATTGAATTCCATCTAAGTTACTAATTTTTACAGCTGCCGAGGCTACTCCTGCTGCTTCGAGTGCTTCAATGCGCTTTGCATCTTTTACTAGGTATAGTGCTTTTACCTCTTTTGCTTTAGTTGTATCGAGTAGAAAATTATCATCTTGTTTGATACAGATGCCATAGGGTAATAGATTTTCGCTTGTTGCTGCTAACGTAGTGTTATAAATTAAGTATTCGGCAAATGCTACGTCACTGAGTGGGTATAAGGTTGTTTCATCTGGTTCTTCTACTGATGATTGAACATCTTCTGTAGAGCAACTGAAGAAAAAGGAGATAAACCCGATTAGGAGCATGAAGTGGTGTGTAATTCTTCTCATCTTTACTTTTTATTAATTGAATGATTTTTTTTGTTATAGCTGTCAAAGTAAAGGCTAAACCATAAATAAAGAGGTGAATATAGCCATTAACGAAACATTAATACCAAACATAATTGTCTCCTATTTGTTTGTTAACTTCTATGTAATAAACCATTTATGGCTAAAATGTATTCCTGCTGGGGTAATTAGGCAGATTCTATTGAGGTGTTGTGAAAGGGTATGAAAGGATGGCCAACCTCTAGGTTAATGAGGTAGGCAGTGGGTAGCATAGGGAGAAAAAAGAGGTAAAGAGAGTAGAAGAAATGGGTTTGAGAGAGGAGGTTAATCGGCCATTTTTAGGAGGTCGGCAAAAGAGAGAGTAAAGGTTTCTCCATAGACCTGTTTATACTCTTGGCAGAATTTATCATAGAAGGTTTTAGCAGCAGAGTGTCTTCCTGATTTTACGTAAGCTCTGCATTTTAAAGAGAGAGCTTGTTCATTGATACTTTCAAATTTAAGCATTACATCGGCCATTCCAATGTAGATATCGGTTGTATGATTCTCATTCATGGTGGCCGAATAGGCTAGAAACTTATCAAAGAGTTCATTCGAGATGTTACCCTTTAATTCATCTAGCCATTCGTATGGCTGCTCAGGAAGTATATTTCCTTGCGCAGTCAATGAACAGAGTAGTTCGATTTCCGATCTGGATCGTAATCCTACTGCTCCTAAGGTTGTACGATACTGTAAATAGTCTATAAATGCGTCCTTCGTTTGAATGCTCCAATAGCTGTCATCGTTCGTGATTTCAAAGTCGCCCACCTCTGTTAACAGGTTGCGTAGTTTTCCTAGATTTACTGCCCTGTTATTACGCGCACTGGCTACTGTTTTATCCAGCCATAGATAAGATTTCATCTTTTCGGCCGAAATCCCTTTTTTATCCGAATGGAGAATCAGAAGAGCCAGTAACTCTTTTAGAATGGGAGAGAATCGTTTGGTTATATCTTCGCCTTCTTTGTTATAGATGCGCATTCCACCAAAGAGGTAGATAGCCGATTTAGTAGGAAGTAGGGGCTTGCTTAGGTAGATAGGAGAGCTTAAAGATACCTCATTCAAGTTACTGCTTCCCTCTTTTTTTAGTTTCCGATGTCGGTAGTACATCCATGAGAAAATCAGGATGTCAAGTACAATAATTACTATGTACCAGATAATTGAATTTCCTTTTCGTGAATCTTGGACAGCCTCTACGCTGAAATTTTGAATGGTTGGACCATCTCTCTCTTGGATGGAGTGATTAGAAGGGGTTGTATTTAGATGAATGGCAAATTTATACCCGTAATCAACCGAAAGTCCAGTCTGCCCTATCTCAATGGTATTATTCTCTCCTACGCAGAGTTTTACCAGATCTTTGCGCATGTCGAATTCAATTAAAATGGGAATGCTAGTTGCCTCAAAAAAAGAGGAACCTATGGGTATACTCTTTTTGGTTAGTGTCATGTTCTTACCAAAAAGAAGGTTTAAACTGTTTAATTTAGGCTCTCCATCTAGAATGAAATAGATTGTCTCTTTTTGTGAGGTAGTAGCTGATAACAAGAAGAAGCTAAAGTCGGTCGACTCTTTTCCTCTGGCTAGATTAAACCGGATGGTTACTTTTTCATCAAAATAAGAGAATTCATTCTCCGATAGAAAGGTTTCGGGATCAATCTCGATTAATCTCCTTGTTGACTCATTTCCGAGTAAATTGGTCGGTAAAATGGAGCAGATGAGCCATACAAGAAGAAGTCTACACATGAATGAACTGTTTCTAACGTTGATATGCATTGATAAATAGAGGTTTTACTAGCTGGCAAAGATATGATTTTTCACGCTAATCACCAGCAGCAATAACCTCTATTATGATATCATCTTACGATTGTGAAAATGGTGCTCTATCCTAGTTGGTTGTATACCTCTCTGTGAATCTCCGATTTAATCTTTTTATACTCCCGCTCCATGTTGATGTTGCCATAGCTCATTAAATAGAGTGGTAGCTCTTGGCCTCCTACTCGGTAGGGGGGCTGTATATAGGGCAGTTCGTGTAGCGTAAAATCAGCTCGTTTGTAGAAGTTGATTCTTCTGCTACTCATTTCGTCATTGGGATGCTCTACCTCTAGAATGATGGGGAGATTTCCGGCAATCTCTTTGATTTTATCTAAGAGCTGTTTCCCATAGCCTCCGTTGCGTAGGTTAGGATCAATGGCTATATGCTCTACGTAGCAAAAAATGTCAAACTTCCACAGGTTGACAAACCCTATAAGCTGCTCTTCCTCTTCTATTATATAGCAGTGAAAGTGGGAATTGTTATCGGTATAGAAGCGTTGTGCATCATTCTCTCTTCGTTCTACTTCGGGAAAGGCAGTCACTAATAAATTCTCTACAAAGGTATACTCCTTTTCATCGGTTGTTTTAATCTTTCTAAGTTTAATCATGGTTTACTCTTTGGGGTTAGGTTTGGTATAAAAATTAATAAGTCGCTCTAATGCCCGTTGGCATACTGGACAGAAATCGGGTGCCTCATTGGTTCGCATACGGCAATCGGTTGTAAGGCGATAGATCCCTTTTCTGGTATATCCAGCTCCTTCGTATAGGCCTACTTGCTTGTATTTCTCTTCTCCCTGCTCTATGGGAGGTGTTGGTCGGCTTGTATGGGGAGGCACCATATCTTCCCATTTGCTTTTAAAATCGACTAGTGTGGTAATGTTCTGCTCCCAAGGCTCTACTGAATAGGGATGGTAGGGGCTGGGTTCGTCACCATAGGCATATTCATCGCCTAATCCACCAAAGCTATGTCCAAATTCATGAACGATAACGGGGCGAAATGAATCTTTATTACTGGTTGCTATGGTATAGGAGTTGTAGATTCCTCCTCCTCCATATACTGCCGCATTGGTTAGGATAATAATATGCTCATAGGGTATGTTTAATAGGGTATTGTGTAACCTCTTAATTTGGCTAGTGGTAAGGTATCTGTCCGAGTAGAAGGTATCGAAGTGAGCCCCTAGTGCGGTCTCTTTCCAATCTCCATTTCGCGGTATGCTTACCCCGCTCTCTAGGGAGGGGCTGGCCACGGCTACTACATTAAAGCTAGAACGGTGCTTGCCAAATGGTTCATGGCTAAAGATGGCATCGCAGGTTCGCTCTGCCTCTTCGTAAAAGAGTTCCATCTCTTCGGCTCTATACCCTTCGGCTACAATGGCTATATCAATGCACTGATCGTTCTCGCCCGACTGTAGGAGATACCGATAAGGTGTTACGCTATCATTTCCTCTTTGTTGTATCAAAATATCAGTTGGCTTTACCACGTGTGTAAATGAGGCTGTTGTTTCGTGGTATTTGTTAGTTAGCTCTACGGTAACGGCTACCTCTTTTTTAGGATAGGGTATGAGGAATACATTTTCAAAGCTACGTTGGGTGTGTGTGGCCTCCTCTTCGCAAATCCACTCTTGAAATAAACTCGAAAATGAGGTGGTGTAGATGGTTTGATTGCTCTCTTTCTCCTTTACTATAATACGTCCATTGCCAGCTAAAGGCAATTCGCTTAGTTGATGTTTTCTACCAGCCCAAGTGGGAAAAGCGAGTAGTTGGTCTAGATAGATGGCTTGGTGGGCCGAATCGCCTACAAACTGATAGTCTAGTCGGAGTGTTTGGTTGGTGAAGTGATCGTCGAAGGTTTGTGAAAAGCTGGTCGTGCAAAAACAGCTTAACAGAGCAAGTGTTACGAAATTTTTCATATTTTCTCTTTTTTTATTTACGCTCTTCTATTAATTTATAGTAAAAGATATACTAAAAGTAATAGTTTGTGTGAATGATGTTTTGAAAAATGTATATCTTTGCACAAATATAAAATAATTCACGGAATGGGACACCATCAATTAGACAGTTTAGATGAACAAATTTTACGCTTGATAGCGAGCAATGCGCGTATTCCTTTTTTAGAGGTAGCACGTGCTTGTAACGTATCGGGTGCAGCTATTCACCAACGTATTCAGAAGTTAACCAACTTGGGTATTCTGAAAGGGTCTGAATACATTATTGATCCTGAGAAGATAGGTTACGAGACTTGTGCTTACATCGGGTTGTATTTGAAAGATCCGGGTGAATTTGATGCCGTTGCAGAAGCATTGGTAAATATACCCGAAGTGGTAGAGTGCCACTATACAACAGGCCAGTATGATATGTTTATCAAAATTTACGCAAAGAACAACCACCATTTGTTGAGTGTTATTCACGATAAGCTTCAACCGCTAGGGTTGTCTCGTTCTGAGACTATTATCTCATTCAATGAGGCAATTAAGAGACAGATGCCTATCTTGAACTTAACAGACTGAAATTAAGGTTTACGTTCGTACGTAACAAAGCTATAGGAGTAGAGGTGCTTATCATCCGCAGGATGATCATCTCTACTTTTTGCTATCCATACGGTTGGATCTATAGCTGGAAAGAAGGTATCAGCCTCTTTCGGAGTATCATTGATGTGTGTTACGTAGAGTCTATCCGCTTGTTTGATAGCTTCGTTGTAGAGCATGGCTCCTCCAATAATAAAGACCTCTTCTTCTGCTTTACATGTTTCCAATGCTTGGCTGAGTGAATTGAAGGCCTCTGTGTTAGGGTATTGGTGTGCACTTCTGCTTAATACCAAGTTGCGGCGATTGGGAAGTGCTCCCTTGGGGAGTGAAAGGTAGGTATTATGCCCCATAATGATGGTGTGTCCAGTAGTAAGTGCCTTGAATTGTTTAAGGTCATTGGGTAACCAGTAGAGTAATTTATTTTCAAAGCCGATAGCTTGGTTGGCTGCAATAGCCATAATCATTGAAAGAGTCATAAGATAACTGTTTTTAGGATGGATAGCGTTGCTGTTAATCTAGTTTAAACAGCAACCTTGCCTGGTATGTGTGGGTGTGGATGGTAATCAATCAACTCAATATCATCGTAGGTAAAATCGAAGATATTCTTGATAGCTGGGTTGAGTTTGATACGCGGAAGTGGACGCACTTCTCGTTCCAATTGCACTTGTACCTGTTCCAAGTGGTTGGTATAGATGTGTGTGTCGCCCAATGTATGTACAAAATCACCCGCTTTAAGTCCCGTTACTTGAGCTACCATCTCTAATAATAGCGCATACGAGGCGATATTAAAGGGTACGCCTAAAAAGGTATCGGCACTGCGTTGGTAGAGTTGAAGGCTCAATTTACCATCGGCTACATAGAATTGGAAGAAGGCATGGCAGGGAGGCAAATTCATGTTGGGAAGGTCTGCCACATTCCAAGCACTTACAATGATTCGTCTAGAATCGGGGTTGTGCTTAATGGTTTCGATGGCCTCACTTATTTGGTCAATAAATCCTCCATTATAGTCGGGCCATGAACGCCATTGATAGCCATATACATGTCCCAAATCTCCATTCTCGTCTGCCCATTCGTTCCAAATGCGCACACCGTTTTCTTGTAAATACTTCACATTGGTATCTCCTTTTAAGAACCAAAGCAATTCGTGTACAATTGATTTTAGGTGAAGTTTTTTGGTGGTGATGAGTGGAAAACCATCTTCCATAGCAAATCGCATTTGGTGTCCAAAAATACTGATGGTTCCCGTACCTGTACGGTCCTCTTTTTTTGCTCCTTCGCTTAAAATGCGTTGCAAGAGATCTTTATATTGCTTCATGTAAGTGGTGTCTAGGATGTTTATAGGTGTGCAAAGGTATCAATAATTTAGCTAGAAAGCAAAGGATTTTTTGATACCTGCGCAAAGAGCAGTTAGCGAGTTGAACACGCCTTTTGTACTCCGATTAGTATGAAAGTAAGGAGTGCTACGGCTGCGGGGAGTAAGTTCTCGCCACTTAATAGATTAAAGGAGGTGGTAGCAAGCCAGTTATCAATTGCATTTAGTAAAATGGTAAATAAATCAAGCAGTATGAGTAGGTAGAAGAGTGCTACCCAGCAAAGTGCATGAACTATTTCGGATCGGTGTAAGAGGGGTTTAGGCAACTTATTTGCTACCTTTTGTGAGAAGCCATGGTTGGCTATTTCATGCTTGTGGCTCTGCATGAATTGCTTAATGAGTTGATCTTGTTTATCCTTCATATCCGTTCTGTTTTAAAAACTGAGCCAATTTTTCTTTTCCTCTTGATAGGTGCGATTTGATGGTTCCAGTGGGTAGTCCTGTGATGGTGGCTATCTTATCAATGGGCAAATCTTCCATAAAAAAGAGGGTAATGCAGGTGCGTTCTCCCTCTTTTAGGGTGGCTAACCCTTGATAGAGGTCCATCTCTTTGCCTACATTTCGTTGTACAGTTTGGTGGTGTATATCTACCTCCCAACTTTCCAATTCCGATGTCTCCTTTTGGCTGCGAATATAGTCATAAAAAACATTGTATGCAATGCGGTAGAGCCACGTCGAGAAGCTGGAGAGATTTTTGAAAGTGGCTAGTCGCGTATAGGCTTTGATAAAGGCCTCTTGTGCTAAGTCGTTGCTCAACTCCTCATCTCCCATGGTTTGGTTCATGAAAAAACGGCGAATGGGCGATTGATACTTTTTTACCAGCGTATCAAACGCTTGGTTGTTTTTTAGCAAAACTACCTGCGCTATCAATGCTATGTCGTTCAATTGTCCCATTCTTTGTTGTTTGCTTCTCGTTGTAGCTTCTTATGGCTAACCCTTGTTTGTGTGAGCTTTTTCTAGTTGGCTGTTGAATCTTGATTCTCTTCTGGAGCTGATTTTCTTGTTGAATCCTCTTTCTCTTTTTTCTCTATATGGGTATAAGCCATTACTACCTGTCCTACACCTATACAGATGAGCATAAAACCGATGGCTGCTAGTCCAATGCTATCAGTTAAAAGCCATAAAAAGACCCCTAGCCCAACTCCTTGGAAGATGGATTGTATCCCTTTGTTCTTTAGCTTGTTGTTTTTGTTGTAGAAGTCGGTTGCATCTGTAGCCTCTACTTCGTTTAAAAACTCTTTGGGTAGGGGTTGTCCAGCTGCCAATGCTTGTGACATTAATTTGTACTTGGCTTGTCTGTTTTTGTATTTAAACCAAAGTACCAAGGCTACAATAACGATGGGAAAGCCAAAAGTGAATACAATGGCTACAATTGGAACCATTGCCGTCATCCCTTTTGCTCCTCCAAAGGTGTCGCTCCCTATTGTAGAGCTAAAGGTATAACTGTGTGTGCTATCCTCTTCGTCGGTATAGGTATCGGGTTGGTCTATCATCTCGCTTATTACCAAGGTATCCATGCGGGTGCTATCAGTAGCCGATGGTATTAATTGGATTTGTTGGGCCGATAGGGTGGTTAGTAACCCTATTACAAGTAGGCAAAGGGTGGTTATTGTTTTCATACTTATTTAATCTTTTTAAATTTGTTCGTTGTTTGTTAGACGCATCTCTTCTTCGTTTGGTTGCAAATAGAGTACTTATTTTTGAGAAAAACCAAATATAACCTCTATTTTTGTCCCTCTAAATAGAAGAAGATGAATTTACCCGCCCCTTTTGTTGCACGCACCCGTGCACTGTTAGGTACTGAGGCGTATGCCCAGTTTCAGGCTGCTTTGTCTAGCGAAGCGCCCGTTACCATTCGTATAAACCGTACTAAGTGTAGCTACCCAGTTGCAGGAACTCCCGTACCTTGGAGTAAAGAGGGGCTCTATTTAGAGAAACGTCCTACCTTTACCTTCGATCCCCACCTTCATGCAGGAACTTACTATGTGCAAGAGGCCTCCTCTATGTTTGTGGAGCAGGCGTTGCAGCAGTATGTCACAGCACCTGCTGTGATGCTCGATCTTTGTGCCGCTCCAGGAGGGAAGTCGACTCTGGCTCGGCAAAATCTTCCAGCTGGAAGTTTGTTGGTCTCGAATGAGATTATGCGTCCTCGTGCACAGGTGCTGGCGGAGAATCTAATTAAGTGGGGAGAGCCCAATGTGGTGGTGACCAACAATGAATCTGGCCACTTTACCTCCTTGACCGATCTGTTTGATGTGATACTAGCCGATGTACCCTGTTCGGGCGAGGGGATGTTTCGCAAAGATGCCGTGGCCATCGAAGAGTGGAGCGAAGAGAATGTAACCCTCTGTTGGAAGCGCCAGCGTGAGATCATCGCCAATATTTGGCCCTCTTTAAAGCCGGGTGGTTTGCTTATTTATAGTACCTGCACCTACAATACCGAGGAGAATGAAGAGAATGTAGCTTGGATCTCTTCCGAGTTAGGTGCCGATGTTTTGCCTTTAGAGGTCTCGGATGATTGGAATATCACTGGTAACCTGCTGAATGATTCCTTTCCTGTCTATCGTTTCATGCCGCACCGTACCGCAGGTGAAGGCTTTTTCTTGGCCTTGCTGCGTAAAAGAGAGGAGTCTGCTGCTACTCTCCCTAATGAGTCTGCTGAGAGCCGTTGTTCTGATTCCTCTCATTTAGGGGGTAAGAACCATTTCTATGCTGCAGCATCGGATGGGCTTTATGATTCTCTTTCTTCTTCCTTAGTAACAGGAGGAATAGGCTCTGATTATGGGCAGAGAAGAGATAAAAAGGGGAGAAAGCAAGAGGAGTGGGAGCGTACTTCGAAAGGGAAATCGGGTAGAGGAAAGCAATCCTCTTCAAAAGGAAAGGGTGCTCCTGTAAAAGGTTCTCCTATAAAGAGTACTGTATCCTTACCTGCTTATTTTGCTGAATGGTTGTTGGAGAGTGAATCGTATCAATTAACCGAAGAGAGTGGGGTAGTGACTGCCTTCTCAAAAGCACATTATGCTACTTACGAACGGCTCAAATCTCACCTTAAAGTAATCCATGCTGGTATTACGTTGGGTGAGTTGAAGGGAAAGGATTACGTACCGCAGCATGCACTGGCTATGAGTGTGGCACTGAATCGAGATGCTTTTGTCACTGCCGAAGTCAATTATCAGCAAGCCATCGCTTACTTGCGTACCGAAAGCATTGTATTGGAAGAGGGGGTGGAGCGTGGCTTTGTATTGCTTACTTACCAAGGAATACCGTTGGGTTTTGTGAAGCAAGTGGGTAATCGGGCCAACAACTTGTACCCTAATGAGTGGCGCATCCGCAGTGGTTACCTGCCCGAAGAGTTGCTGTTGGTGAGTGGGGAGGCTCAATAGTTCTGCTCAATGGGAGAGTTATTTATCTGCCTATTATCGCTGTTTGACTCAGCCATTAGTTGTTAGAGTACTGTTCTAGTTGTTTGTTGGAACATGTTGTGAAGGATCGGTGTAATACTGCTCTATTATAAAGTAAAAGTCCCTATAACTTCTCAGTTATAGGGACTTTATATGTTGCTAAAGTAATTTCTTACTTCGTCAAAGCAGTTTGGATATCAACCGCACAAGCTACTGTACAACCTACCATTGGGTTGTTACCAATACCTAAGAATCCCATCATCTCTACGTGAGCAGGAACTGATGAAGAACCAGCGAATTGAGCATCACCGTGCATACGGCCCATTGTGTCAGTCATACCGTAAGAAGCAGGACCAGCAGCCATGTTATCAGGGTGAAGTGTACGACCTGTACCACCACCCGAAGCTACTGAGAAGTAAGGCATACCAGCTTCGATACGCTCTTTCTTGTAAGTACCCGCAACTGGGTGTTGGAAACGAGTTGGGTTTGTAGAGTTACCAGTGATTGATACGTCTACACCCTCTTTCCACATGATTTTAACACCTTCACGAACATCGTCAGCACCGTAGCATTTTACTTTGGCACGAGGACCGTCTGAGTAAGCAATCTCTTTCACTACAGCTACTTCGCCAGTTGCATAGTCAAATTGAGTTTGTACATAAGTAAAACCATTGATACGTGAGATGATTTGTGCAGCATCTTTACCTAAACCGTTCAAGATACAACGCAAAGGCTCTTTACGTACTTTGTCAGCTTTAGCAGCAATTTTGATAGCACCTTCGGCAGCAGCGAAAGATTCGTGTCCTGCAAGGAAAGCAAAACATTTAGTCTCTTCGCGAAGCAACATCGCAGCTAGGTTACCGTGACCGATACCTACTTTACGATCTGCAGCTACAGAACCTGGGATACAGAATGCTTGTAAACCGATACCGATTGCTTCGGCAGCTTCGGCAGCAGTTGTACAACCTTTTTTGATAGCGATAGCAGTACCTACTACGTAAGCCCATTTCGCATTTTCAAAACAGATAGGTTGTGTCTCTTCACACGCCATATAAGGATCTAATCCATGAGCATCGCAGATAGCATTTGCCTCTTCGATATCTTTAATACCATACTCGTTCAATGTAGCAAGGATTTGCACAATACGACGGTCTTGGCTTTCGAATTTTACTTCTCTAATCATAATCTTTTTCCTCCTTATTATTATTCGTGACGTGGATCTAATTTTCTAACTGCACCATCTTCTTCTTTTACGCGTCCGTATGTGCCTGTAACTTTAGCCAAAGCTTCGTTAGCATCTGTACCTTTCTTGATTTCGTCCATGAATTTACCCATGTGTACAAATTCGTAACCACAGATTTCATCGTTTTTATCAAGATAGATGTGTTTGATGTAACCTTCGGCCATTTCAAGGTAACGAGGACCCTTAGCCAATGTGCCATAAAGAGTACCTACTTGGCTACGAAGACCTTTACCTAAATCTTCCAAACCAGCACCGATAATCAAACCACCTTCAGAGAAAGCCGATTGAGTACGTCCGTAAACAATTTGAAGGAACAATTCGCGCATAGCTGTGTTGATCGCGTCGCAAACTAAGTCTGTGTTTAATGCTTCCAAAATTGTTTTTCCAGGAAGGATTTCTGAAGCCATTGCTGCAGAGTGCGTCATACCTGAACAACCAATCGTTTCGATCAATGCTTCGTGGATGATACCTTCTTTAACATTCAATGTCAATTTACAAGCACCTTGTTGAGGAGCACACCAGCCCACACCGTGTGTTAAACCAGAGATGTCTGAAATCTCTTTTGATCTTACCCATTTTCCCTCTTCTGGAATGGGTGCTGGTCCGTGATTAGGACCTTTTTTCACAACACACATGTGTTCTACTTCGTGTGAATAAGTCATATTCTTACGTTTTTTAATAATAAAATAATATTCGTAAACCACATGAAATGACTTCTAAAAATCATTTCGCCTACAAAGTTACTCCTTTTCTTCTTTGTTTCCAATCTCCTTGCACCCTCTTTTTAATAATAAAATTATAAAATTGTTGTGTATATCTTGTTTTGCAAACTCCACGTTGCAAAAGCTCTTTCTTTTCTGATTTTTTGCTTTCCGTTCTCTCTTTTTTCATCGAAAGGTATGGTGGTTATGTCTGTCAAATGACTACCTTTGCCTATATAATGAACGCTAATAATAGAATTGACTAAATGACAAAGATAGAGATTAATGACCAAGTACTTCGCCAAGGTGCAGAAGCTGGTATGGATGAATTCCTTCAAGTTTTTATTGATAAGTACTTGGAGGTGATTGGAGGGGTAATCAATGCAGATACAATGCCGCTTTTAAATGGTTACCAACATGCTCTATTGGGATATCACTTTTTCCGGGAAGAGATAAACGAAGGTGGTTTTGTGCAGCTTATTCAAAATGGGTATGGTCCTTACACCTTTGATAACCCCTTTGCCAAAGCAATGCGATTGTTTGGATTGAAAGAGTTCTCTAAATTGATATACGATGCCAAAGAGGTGTATGATAAGCATAGAGCCGATTTGGAAAAAGAGTGCACCGACGAAGAGTTTATGGCTATGTATGAGGAGTATGAAGTCTTTGATGATTTGGAAGAGAAGTTTATGGACATGGAAGAGTTGATTACAGCCAAGATAGCCGAATATGTAGATGAACATTTAGAGCAGTTTGCGGTGATTAATTAATTTTGCAGATACTATGATAAGAAGGTTAACTATTTGGCACGGTTTGTTGCTTTGGATGCTACTTTGTGTAGTAAGCGGATGTAGAAATGTAGAGCATACTCCAGTAGTCTCTCGTGTGATTGATGCTACATCGTATGATAAAGAGCTTGCCTACCTGTTGGAGTATGATTCGCAAGGGCGTATGTCTCGGTACGGTGCGATGAATTTTACCTATGGGAACAACCAAATAAACATCAATCGAACGGTTGATAGTGAAAACCACTCTTATCGCAATTATTCTATCACCCTGATGCTTAGTAAAGGTAGGGTAAAAGAGTCTTTCTCAAGCTATACGATGCAGGTTGATGATGAGAATACCATGCAAGTAGTTGATAAACAAACCAATTACGATTGCGTTGCTGATACCCTATTTATCTCTTCTACTTATCGTTTAACTTCCACCAATCGCTTGGTTAAGGCGGTTAGGCGTAAATGTGTGTTGGATAGTCAGCAGCGAATTGTCGAGATGATCTCTTCTAGCGATGGTATGAATGATACCATTGTATCTTGTCACACCTTCTATGGTTACCAAGATAATATCCAATATAAGGCTAACTTAAATTTAAGTGCTTATTCTATGGGTGTCAAAGAGCCTGATGAATTTTTCTTTTTTCTACTCAATATAGGCGATGTAGTAAATTCAACAAATCTTCCAAATGATTTAAGTTACAATGTAAATAGAGGAGAGAAACTCTATCGTGTAGCGGAAAATTATCACTTTGCAGAAGATAATATTATCCGGCTAGAGCTGCTGAAAAATGAACAGCAGCTCTTGGCTCGGTATGCTTTTGAGTATCTCCCTTAACTCACTAAGTCTAGTAGTAGATAGATAGTCTCTTGGCTGAATCCGTGACTCTCTAGTATGGGTTGGTCTGCTAAGAAGGTGGCTATAAATTGCTCTTTATCTTTGCTTGTAGCTTGTGCTTTCTTGTAGCAGGCTATAGCTTCGTCGCCTTTTTTGCTGCTGTAGTAGGCGTGTCCTGCATTCAGCCAATCTTGTGTGGTTGCTTTTTCTGTTAGCAACACCTTTTCGTATTGCTTCGTTGCCTCTTCGTACTTGCCTAATACAAAGGAACACCAACCTATGGCTCGTTGTGCATTTATAGCATTTTTCTGGTAATACTCTACTTTGAAGAAGTAGGGCAAAGCCTCTTCGTATTGTTTAAGCTCTACCAGGCAGTGTCCTATATGGAGGGTAGCCGATAGATTGGCTGGCTCAAGCTCTTCTACCTTGCGGTAATAGCTTAAGGCTTTCTCCATGTTTCCTGATCGTTGGTAACACTGAGCAAGGTTTTTGTCTACCCAGAGGCTGTCGGGTTGTATCAAGTCGGCCTGTAGGTAGTTTTCTATAGCCTTTGTAAACTCTTTCTGTTTTTGGTAGGCATATCCCGCTTTCTGCCAAATTTCGGCCTCTGTAAAACAAGTTTGTACGATTTGATCGTACAGTGTTGCAGCCTCCTTGTAGTAGCCCTTTTTAAGCAAATAATCGGCTATCTCCTTTAGTTCTGTGGGGTTGGTAAAATATTCCTTTAATGAATTACACTCCCACAAATGGAATGAGTTGTTGAAAATATCAACCTCTTCGGTTCTATTTCGCCAAAGTTTAAAGAAGCGGTAGAGGTCATGAATGTATTGTTTGATTACCTCTTCGGGGGTTGGCTCTCGGTTAGCGAACTTATTTAACAGCTCACGCTCCTCCTCTTGTAGTGTTTCGTGTTGTTGGTTTAATCCCATTGAGAGCGCCTCTTGGTGTGTTCCTGAAAGCTCTATGAGTGTGAAATAGAAGGAGTATTTATCTGAGTTGCAGAAAACGGGTAAGTTGAGCAATAGATCAAAGAAAGAGAGTTTGCCCTCTTTGTTTCTGCTCAGTTGCGTCTCTTCCGCTTGATTCCTGTCGAATTGATAGAACCAGTGCGCCATGGTTTGAAAAAAGGGATAGTGTTTGAGTTGTGCAAAACTACTCATATAGATATCTACCCCCGACATCTGTAGTTCGCTTATTTCTCTAACCTGTTTCTCCATTTGGGAGTTCTTTAACAGGTCGCTCCATTCTGGGTTGTTCTCGTCAAACTCCTCCGTGTCGTCAAAGTTGAGTTTGCTCTTTCGTTCTTTGGCAGCTTTTTGCACATTGGGCAAGATCTCTTCGCGCATCTTTTTATCCACTTTTTCAGTCTCTCTACTTAAGAGTAATTCCATTTGCACCTGGTGTAGCTTACTCATAAAATGGGGTGTTGCTACCAATTGCTTAATCATGGCGCGTGCTTGTGGGTCCTGATTAATGCGTTGGTCGTGTTGCAGGATAACGAGTGCAATCCCTACTAATGCGCGCTGGCTTGTTAGGATGTATTCGTGATCTAATGCTTCGTATAAGAAGTTTAGTTTATGTAGATCAAATGTTCGTAGAGAACTCATGGTTACGGCACTAACTAGCAGTGCTAGGTCGCTGTCGGCTATTTCGATCGATGTGATGAATTCCGATATCTCCTCTGCTTCCGACTCTTTCCAAGTGGTAAGTGACCATGCTTTTTCGAAGAGCTCTACCAATGCTTTTTCATGCTGCTCGGCCGCTGCTTTTTTGCCTTCGGGCGAGTAGTTGGTCAATGGTTTGTTTCGCATCTCTATGAGCAGCAGTAATTCGCTAAAGCTTCTGCCAGGATGTTTTTGCTTCCTACGAATGGTTTCAAAATAGGAGCTTGGGTTGGTTTGGATATCGTAGGTTAGTTGTAATCTATCTTTTAGCTTGTAGGCTTTTTGGGTAAGCTTTTGGTAGAGATCTTTGCGATTAGGATCCTCCACGCCCTGCTTCATGTATTGCAGCATGTAGCTATATGCCGTTTGCAACTCTTCAATATCGCTTCGTAACTGCCAGTCTTGTAGGGTTGTTGATAGAAATGCTAACTCTTCTATCGCCTCTTTCAATCGATGTCTATGTAAAAGCTGAGTAATGTTGGTTAAATCAATCATCTCTTTTTAGGTATGTTTCGTAATAAAATAGGAGTCTAAGCTACAAATATACATTTCTTTTTCAATAAATGTAAGTGTAAAGCCTCTTTTAAGTAACTTTCCCCTTTGGCTAAAGCTGTGATTCTCTTCTTTTTTTGTAAACAATTAGAATGTTGAATAGGTTTTATTACCAGTTGTACTCTTTACATAAGGAGGGGAGTGGCAGTGGAGATGGCGACTCTTTAAACTATATTGCAGAAATATTTCTCTAATTAAGTGCCAATCCTTTCTTCTATTCCCTAATTTTTATGTACTTTTGCGACAAATTAAAAACCATTTTTTATAACCCAACATGGCAAATGTGATAAAATTACGCAAAGGCCTGAACATCAACCTGAAGGGAAAAGCCGCTCAGGAGGTTATGGATGTAAAACAACCAGAGATCTATGCGTTGATTCCTGGCGATTTTTACGGAGTAACCCCTAAAGTAGTGGTAAAAGAGCAGGAGTATGTACTGGCTGGGGGTGTATTGTTCGTCGATAAGAACTGCCCCGAAAAGAAGTTTGTCTCTCCAGTAAGTGGTGTAGTAACCTGCATTGAAAGAGGCGAGCGTCGTAAAATTCTTAGCATCTCGGTAGCAGCTGCGGCTGAACAAGATTATGCAGAGTTTGGAAAAAAAGAGGTGTCGAAGATGACTGGCGAAGAGGTGAAGAAGGACCTGCTTGAGGCTGGTCTTTTTGCGTTTATGACGCAACGCCCTTACAGTGTGGTAGCCGACCCCACAGCAACGCCTAAAGCAATCTTTATCTCGGCATGGGATTCAAACCCACTAGCTGCCGATTTTGAGTTTGTGCTGAAAGGACAGGAGAAAGATTTCCAAACTGGCTTAGATGCCTTGGCTAAGATGGCGAAGACGTACTTAAACGTTTGTACTTGTCAAAAAAGTAGTGCACTAACCGCTGCTAAAAATGTAACTGTAACTGCATTCGAAGGTGCTAACCCCGCCGGTAATGTAGGTGTACAGATTAACCACATCAGCCCCATCAACAAAGGGGAGGTAGTTTGGACAATTGGTGCGGAAGAGGTGATCTTCATTGGCCGTTTGTTTAATACAGGTAGAGTAGACTTGACTCGTACGGTAGCCTTGACAGGTTCGGAAGTAAAAGCTCCTGCTTATGCCAAGATGAAGGTAGGTGCTCAACTTACTGAGTTGTTTGCTGCCATTACTACTAAAAATCAACCCCTCCGTTACATCAATGGCAATGTACTTACCGGTACACAAGTGAAAGCCAATGGTTACCTAGCTGCTCATGCTACTAGCCTTACGGTCATTGCCGATGGAGAGAATATCCACGAGTTCTTAGGATTTGTGATGCCTCGTTTTGACCAATTCAGTGTAAGTCGTAGCTACTTCAGCTGGTTGTTTGGCAAGAAAGAGTATGCACTCGATGCCCGTCTAAAAGGGGGAGAGCGTCACATGATTATGTCTGGCGAGTACGATAAGGTATTCCCTATGGACATCTATCCAGAGTTCCTGCTCAAAGCAATTATCGCAGGCGATATTGACCGCATGGAGGCTTTGGGTATTTACGAAGTGGCACCCGAAGATTTTGCCGTGTGTGAATTTGTTTGCTCTTCGAAGGTAGAGTTGCAACGCATCGTGCGTCAAGGATTGGATATGCTTCGCAAAGAGATGTGTTAAGCTCAGTACAAACTAAGAATCATTTAAAATAATGAAAGCGTTAAGAAATTATCTAGACAAGATAAAGCCCAACTTCCAGGAGGGGGGCAAACTGCACGCACTTCACTCGGTATTTGATGGGTTCGAAACATTTTTGTTCGCCCCCAATACTACGTCGAAGAGTGGTGTTCACATTCACGATAGCATCGATAGCAAGCGCATCATGAGTATCGTGGTAATCGCATTGGTACCAGCCTTGTTGTTTGGTATGTTCAATGTGGGTTACTTGCACTACTTGGCAGTGGGCCAAGAGGCAAGCTTTATTGAGAAATTTGTTTACGGTTTCCTAGCCGTACTTCCTAAGGTCATTGTATCGTATGTAGTAGGTTTGGGAATTGAATTTATCATTGCACAGTGGAAGAAAGAGGAGATTCAAGAGGGTTTCTTGGTGTCGGGTCTTTTAATTCCTTTGATTGTGCCTGTAGACTGTCCGTTGTGGATTCTTGCCATTGCGGTAGCCTTCTCGGTGATCTTTGTAAAAGAGATTTTTGGGGGTACAGGTATGAACATCTTCAATCCAGCCATTGGTACACGTATCTTCTTATTCTTTGCTTACCCTACTAAAATGTCGGGCGATAGCGTATGGGTAAGTACGGAATCTGTTTTTGGCATGGGTGGTGGCAACTTGGTCGATGGTTACACCGGAGCTACTTTGCTAGGTCAAGCAGCTACCAGTGCTCCAGGTACTGCTTTGGTAAACATTGACGGTACACAAGCCACTTTGATGGATATGGTATTGGGATTCATTCCCGGTTCTATTGGCGAAACCAGTGTGATTGCCATTGCACTAGGTGCTATCCTATTGCTTTGGACCGGTGTAGCTAGCTGGAAAACCATGGGTTCTGTATTTGTAGGGGGTATCCTTATGGCTCTTGTGTTTAATGCAGTAGGTTCGGAAGAGAACATGATGGCTACGCTACCTTGGTACCAACACTTGGCATTGGGTGGTTTCTGTTTTGGTGCAGTCTTTATGGCAACCGATCCGGTTACCTCTGCACGTACCGAAACGGGTAAATACATCTACGGTTTCTTAATCGGTATGTTTACCATCATTATCCGTGTATTGAATCCTGGTTACCCAGAGGGGATGATGCTTGTAATCTTTTTAATGAACATTTTCGCGCCATTGATTGACTACTACGTAGTTCAAAGCAACATTACGGCACGCGAAAAGAGAATGATTAACCGTTAAATATCGAAACAGTATGAATACTAATAGTAATTCTTATACCATTCTGTATGCTTCGGTAATGGTTATTATAGTAGCTTTCTTGTTGGCTTTTGTATCTTCTTCCTTGAAAGATACCCAAAATGCCAATGTAGAGCTAGATGGAAAAAAGCAAATATTGGCTGCTTTAAATGTACGTAAGAGTGCCGATGCAGCTGCCGATTATAGCAAGTTTGTTCAACAAGATATGTTGATGCAAGCCGATGGTAGCTTGGTTGCTTACGAAGGTGCTTTTCAATCTTCTTACAAAGGCGAAATGGACGAAAACCGTTTCCACGTATTTGTATGTCAAGTAGAGGGAGCCACTAAATATGTACTTCCTATTTATGGTGCAGGTCTTTGGGGCCCTATCTGGGGATATGTAGCCTTGAATGAGGACAAAGCAACTGTTTACGGTGCTTACTTCTCACACAAGAGTGAAACACCTGGTTTGGGAGCCGATATTGCTACAGCTAAGTTCCAAGATCAGTTTGTGGGTAAGCAAGTTTTTGACAATAGCGAAGTAGCCCTTACGGTGGTGAAAAATGGTAAAGTGGTGAATGGTGCTTACGAAGTCGATGGTATCTCTGGGGGTACAATTACATCGGTAGGGGTAGCCAATATGCTTCACGATTGCTTGAGCGTATACACCAAATTTCTAACTAATAAATAAGAGGAGAGAGAGAAATGAGTGCATTATTTTCTAAAAAGAATAGAGAAGTTCTTTTGGCTCCACTTGGGTTAACCAATCCGGTAACTACACAAGTATTAGGTATCTGTTCGGCACTAGCCGTAACGGTTCAGCTAGAGCCTGCTGTAGTAATGAGCCTTTCGGTAGTGATCATTACAGCTATGGCCAACTTTGTAATCTCTTTGTTGCGCAATACCGTTCCTAACCGTATTCGTATCATTGTACAATTGGTGGTAGTGGCTACCTTGGTAACTATTGTGAGCGAAGTGTTGAAAGCGTTTGCCTACGATGTAAGCGTACAGCTTTCTGTATATATTGGTCTAATCATTACCAACTGTATCTTGATGGGTCGTTTAGAGGCGTTTGCCATGATGAACCGCCCTTGGGAGTCGTTCCTCGATGGTATTGGTAATGGTTTGGGTTATGCAAAGATTTTGATTATTGTAGCTTTCTTCCGCGAGTTGTTGGGTGCTGGTAGCCTTTTTGGTTTCCAAGTAATTCCTCAATCTCTGTACGAGGCAGGTTACATCAACAACGGTTTGATGTTGATGCCTCCTATGGCATTGATTATCTGTGCTTGTATTATTTGGTACGAACGTGCTAAGAACAAGTCGTTGCAAGAGTCAAGCAACTAATCCCCATCTATAAAACAAAAAAAACATGGAATATTTAAGTTTATTTGTAAAGTCCATTTTTGTGGAAAACATGGTTTTCGCATACTTCCTGGGGATGTGTTCTTACTTGGCAGTATCGAAAAACGTGAAGACAGCTTTAGGTTTGGGTTTGGCCGTTACTTTCGTGTTGATTGTAACGCTTCCTGTAAACTACTTGCTAGAGAACTATGTACTGAAAGCAAACGCATTGGTTGATGGGGTAGACTTGAGCTTCTTGAGCTTGATTCTGTTCATTGCCGTAATTGCTGCCATTGTACAGTTGGTAGAGATGATTGTCGAGAAATTTAGCCCCTCGCTTTATGCCTCACTCGGTATTTTCCTTCCGCTTATTGCTGTAAACTGTGCCATCATGGGTGGTTCATTGTTTATGCAACAACGTAACTTCGACGGTGTTGGCGAAGCAGCTACGTATGCATTAGGATCGGGTATCGGTTGGTTGCTAGCCATCGTAGGTTTGGCAGCTATTCGCGAGAAATTGGCTTACTCACACGTTCCAGCTCCTCTTCGTGGATTGGGTATTACGTTCGTAGTAGTAGGTTTGATGGCTATGGCATTTATGTGTTTCTCTGGTTTGAAAATCTAAAAGAAAGGAATAACAATGGATATGAATTTAATAATAGCAAGCATTGGGGTATTTCTCGGAATTGTTCTGTTGCTTGTGGTAATTTTGCTAGTAGCCAAGAACTTCTTGACTCCTAGTGGCAATGTAAAACTGACCATCAACGGCGATAAAGTGCTCGATGTGGAACAAGGAGCTACACTGCTTAATACCCTTTCGGTGAATGGCATCTACTTGTCATCGGCTTGTGGGGGTAAAGGTTCTTGTGCACAGTGTAAGTGTCAGGTTATTGAAGGGGGTGGCGAAATCCTTCCTTCTGAAAAGGGACACTTCTCACGCAAAGAGCAACAAGACAACTGGCGCTTGGGTTGCCAAGTAAAGATTAAAGGCGACCAATCTATCAAAATAGACGAATCGGTGATGGGTGTGAAAGAGTGGGAGTGTACCGTTATTAGCAATAAGAACGTGGCTACTTTCATCAAGGAGTTTATTGTAGAGCTTCCCAAAGGCGAACACATGGACTTCCTTCCTGGATCGTATGCACAAATCAAGATTCCTGCGTATGATATGGATTACGACAAGGATATCGATAAAGATTTGATTGGCGAAGAGTACTTGAAAGCATGGCAAGACTTCGGTCTACTAGGCTTGAAATGTAAAAATACAGAGGAGACCATTCGTGCCTACTCCATGGCTAACTACCCTGCCGAAGGCGACCGTATTATGTTGACTGTACGTATTGCTACACCTCCTTTCAAACCTAGAGAGCAAGGTCCTGGCTTTATGGATGTACCTGCGGGTATTGCCTCTTCGTATATCTTTACCCTTAAACCCGGTGATAAAGTAACGATGAGTGGTCCTTATGGTGATTTCCACCCTATTATGGATTCAGGTAGAGAGATGATGTGGGTAGGTGGTGGAGCCGGTATGGCGCCTCTACGTGCACAAATCATGCACTTAACCAAAACAGTTGGCTTGAAGAATCGTAAAATGACTTACTTCTATGGTGCACGTGCCTTGAATGAGGTATTCTATTTGGAAGATTTCTTGGCTATTGAGAAGGAGTTCCCGAACTTTACCTTCCACTTAGCGCTTGACCGTCCAGACCCTGCAGCTGATGCTGCTGGTGTGAAGTACACGGCTGGTTTTGTACACCAAGTAATTGAGCAAACTTATTTGAAGGATCACGAAGCTCCCGAAGATATTGAGTACTACATGTGTGGTCCTGGCCCTATGTCGGATGCTGTGAAACGCATGCTTGATAGCCTAGGTGTAGAGCCTAACATGATTCACTTTGATGATTTCGGTTCGTAAGTAACCCTCTTCCTTCAATTTGAAGATCGATAAAATAAATGCTCCCCAGCAAACTATTGCAGTTTGCTGGGGAGCATTTTATTTTAGGAGCTACCTCTATTAAGGTTGTGCTACTGGCTGGAATATTAGTAGTCGCTGCAAACTCTATGGGTATAGCTTGTTATACCTCCAATTTTAGTTACCTGAAAAATGGTTTCAGTTGATGTAACTCCCTGTGCAGCAGGTTGTATGGCTGAAAGTAAACGATTAGAACAAAGAGCACTTGTTGGAGAATAGAAGCTGTTCCTTGTAAACCAATGGCAGAGAGAGTATGGTTGTTAAGTTAACTTAGCCTTGAAGATGAATCATTCACCTGCAAAAAAGCCCCATTTCATCGAAGAAGTCCATCCTCAATGTACCCACCTCTTGACCGCGCCACCTAGGTGCCCCACCCGGACCACCTAGGTGGCACAGGTGGGGCACCTAGGTGGCGCGGTTAAAGGGTGAGGAGCTTTGTGTTTACTTTCTTAGACATTTTAAGCAAGGGGATGGAACTCTCTTGTGTGTTACCTATGAAATATATGTGCTGCGCTGATTCATAGAAATATTCTATGAATTTGGGTGAATGTTTAGTGGACAACAATAATTTATTTTCTATCTTTGGCAACTGATTAACTAAATCTATCTGTATTAATTAAAGAATCTTTATGGAAAACGCCAAATTGAACGAAATTGTATCCCACTTTACCATCCAAGGAGCTGTAAGCGAGATTAAACCACTTGGAGCAGGTCTTATTAATGATACTTTCATTGTAAAAACAATAGAAACGATAACACCCGATTATGTATTACAACGCATTAACAATACCATCTTTCAAGATGTAGAGATGTTGATGAACAATATTGAGGCAGTTACTACACATATTCGCACGAAACTTAAACAAGCAGGTGAGTCAACAGGAAAGACTACCCTTTGTTTTATTCCCACAAAAAGTGATGAAAAACTTTATTTTGTAGCCGATGATAAGAGTTACTGGCGCATTATGGAGTTTATTCCCAATGCTGTAACGAAGGAGGCAGTAAATCCCGAATCATCTTATGCAGCAGGAGAATCTTTTGGAGAGTTTCAAGCCATGCTAACCGATATTCCTGCTCAGTTAGGTGAAATTATTCCTGATTTCCACAATATGGAATTCCGTTTAAAACAACTTCGTGAAGCGGTGGCAGCTAATAAAGTGGGTCGGTTGGCTGAAGTACAATTCTTTATCGATGAGATTGAAAAGCGGGCAGACGAGATGTGTAAAGCAGAGCGTTTAGGACGTGAGGGGCTTCTACCTAAACGTGTTTGTCATTGTGATACAAAGGTAAATAACATGATGTTCGATCAAAATGACAACGTACTTTGCATCATTGATCTTGATACCATTATGCCTAGCTTTATCTTCTCTGATTACGGAGACTTCTTACGTACCGGTGCCAATACCGGCGAAGAGGATGATGAGAATTTGGAGAACGTAAGCTTTAATCTTCCTATTTTTGAGGCTTTCACCAAAGGTTATTTAAAAGGAGCAGCTTCTTTCCTTACTCCCATTGAAATTGAGAACCTTCCTTATGCAGCAGCACTCTTTCCCTATATGCAGTGTGTGCGCTTCTTGGCCGATTATATCAATGGTGACACATACTACAAAATTAAATACCCTGAGCATAACTTAGTACGTACGAAGGCCCAGTTTAAACTTTTACAAAGTGTAGAAGAGAATACTGCTTATATGCAAGAATTTATTAAGAGCTGTTTGGCTTAAAATAACTTAGCATAACATGTTGAAAGTCGTATGGTTGGGGCTACCTGAGGTGGAACACTATGCGACTTTCAGCATGTTTAATCCTTATCTATTCGGTAAATTTAAATAGAAACTCTTCCATCTCATTTTTCTGATTTACTTTACAACCCCTCATTTTCACTCTCTTTCTTCTTTATCGATTCTACCTCCTCTGATTTACTTATGAAAAAAATAATTGAGACTCTAAAATTTCACCATCCTACTATATCCGACCAGGCTATTGCTGAACTTACTCGATGCCTAATTCCGTGTTGTTTCCCTCGAAGATATCAATTGATTAAAGAGGGGAGCTTTTGTAAGGCAGCCTATTTTATAGAGAGAGGCATTACGCGATCTTTCTGGTTGGTAGATGGAGAGGAGATTACCACCTCTTTTTCTACCGAAGGTGGAATTGTTTTTAGTATGGACGAACTCTATTTTGGCAAACTAAGTGAGGAGTTTGTAGAGACTATTGAAGAGGTAGAACTCTATAAAATATCACTTGATGATTTAAATAGATTACTTGATACCAATTTAGATTTAGCCAATTGGTTTCGAAAAATACATCAATACGAATACAGACGTATTCACCAAACTCACAAAGAGCGTTTGACACTGACGGTTCAAGAGCGTTATCAGCAAATGAGAATTCAATTTCCCGAGGTATGCTCACGGGTGAATTTAGGCTTAATCGCTTCTTATATTGGTACCACGCTTCCCACATTAAGTAGAATAAGAAGTAACGGTGAGGAGTGATTTTGTCGTACGACAAACTTTTTGTTAAATTGATTCTCTAATTTTGCAAAAAATAATCACTATGATAAAAAATTCTGTTTCTGCTTTCTCTGATTCAAAACCGCACTATCCTATTTTGGATGGATTGCGTGGAGTTGCTGCTATTTTGGTAGTGTGGTATCACCTATTTGAAGGGTATGCCACCAGTCGTTTCGACCAAATTATTAATCACGGTTATTTAGCTGTCGATTTCTTTTACATCCTCTCAGGTTTTGTAATTGCGTATGCTTACAATAGTCGGTGGGATAAGTTAACTGTCAGTCATTTCTTGAATCGCCGTATGATACGCCTTCACCCCATGGTGATACTAGGTTCGTTAATTGGTGCGGCTATCTTCTATACGCAAGGTTGTGAATGGTGGGATGTATCGACCGTACCCGTTGCTCATGTAATTATCTCGATGGTACTTGGTATGCTCTTAATACCTATTACGAGTAGCTTTGATGTACGAGGATTGGGCGAAGCCTATCCATTGAATGGACCCGCTTGGTCACTTTTCTTTGAGTATATTGGTAATCTGTTTTATGCACTCTTTATACGGAAGTTCTCAACAAAGGTGCTTACTGTCTGGACTATCAATCTAGGCATGCTATTAGGCTATTTTGCCCTCTTTGGTGAACAAGGCGATGTAGCTTATGGTTGGAAATTTGATCAAGTTCACTTTCCACTTGGCCTACTCCGTATGCTTTTCCCTTTCTCTTTGGGCTTGCTTATGTTTAGAGTTGTTCGTGCAGGTAAGGTTAAGAACTCCTTCTGGATAGGTTCGGTTCTTTTAGCCATTGCTTTAGCTATGCCTCGTATTGGTGATGAAACGTCACTTTGGGCCAATGGTTTGTACGATATGGCACTTATTACTTTGCTTTTTCCGGCCATTGTCTACATGGGGATGAGCGATAAAATGACCAATCCAGTCGGAGTGAAATTGTGTAAGCTCTTAGGAGATATTTCATACCCCCTCTACATTGTTCACTACCCTTTTATCTATCTTTACATTGCATGGGTACAAAATAATAACTTGCCTTTCTCTCAATCTTGGCCAGGAGCTTTGACTGTTTTATTCGGTTCTATGGCATTGGCATACCTATCACTTCGCTTTTACGATCTACCGGTTAGAAAGTATTTAATGGCTTTACAAAAGAAGAGACCATAAACGCTCAAGAATGGGTTTTTCGATACAATTTTGGTGTTCCAATTATCTAATTGTAGTGAAGAAGTAGTTGTTTGACTGGTATCACCCATTTGAAATAATAAGCCCTGTCAATACTCTATAATAGAGCTTGATAGGGCTTTCTAGTAACTGTCTGGTTGTTTACTGTTTCTCTTTTTTAATTAGTAAGAATCTATTACTAGCTGAGTGGCATACGTTCTGATTTGACTTAACGAATGGAATTGAGTAGCTGCTGCATTTGATTGACTTGTTTCTCGGCTCCTCCTTCGGGGAAGTTACCCAACTCGAACTGTGCAAGTCCCTCTTCAATTTTCTTTAAATCATTTAGGCGATTCTGCTCTTTCAGCTCCTTACGAAGTATTTGAATCTTTTCATATGCCTGAACTCCCTCTATAAACTTTTCAAATCGATTTGAGCTTCTCCCACCTGGGTAAACCATGTAGGTGTCACCGCCTGTCCACGTACGAAAACGAGAATCAAGGAGTGGCTCTTTCACCCAACTATTGAATGCCCAACGTAGATAGCCATCCATTCCCTCTTTGGCACAATAGAGTGTAGTCCAGGGAGCCTCGGCTAGTTCAGATACGGTAAAGGTATTGGGCCTCTCTTCCGTGCAGCAGGTATAATAGGTGGTATGTTTTCCTTCGCTCTTTCTACGCTCAAGAACCCCTTCGGGATAGTTTTGTGCAATGGCAATGCTATAGTCATAGATTTCAGCATCAAGTTCGCTGTGGTAGTGACCTGCCAGTGAAACCTTTAAATCGGGTGATACTTTGCGAATAATGCTAAGTGCCTGCTGCATATCTCGCATCGGGCGTTCATCCATCGCAATGGTTGTTATATCAAACCAACCCTTTGCCTTTAGATGTTTTACGAATGAGTGAAGCATGGCTGTCCAAACTTCGTGATATTCAGGATCGCTTGGTTTCACCTTTAAGGCTTGTAAACGATTTGAAGCTTGGTCGAAATATTGGAAAGAGAGTGCCCAAGGAATCATGGAATAGCAATTGATTTGTTGATCAATCCCGCACTCCATCATAAACTCTACCCAGCGGTCAAATACATCGTACTCAAAGCTCCAACTGCCATCTAGCTTACGGGTCCAGTTGACCATACTCTCAAAGGGATCCTCTGTTTGTCCTCCCCACGGTTTGTGCATAATGGTTGTGGTAATTACCTTTTGGCCTGCTTGTGCCAATTGCATCATGGTAGGACGCATTGCATCGAGGTGCTCTTTGCTCCAAAGAGGCACTTGGTAATAACGAGCTACTGCAAAGGGACTTTGCCACAAATCCAGGTGAATGGACCAATCGGCTGGTTTACCAATCGATCGGTTGAGTACCTTCACCGTGAATGGGAGCGTTTTAAATGCTTTCCCATCGAGTTTTACCTCAATTGCACCTTTGTAACTACCGGGTTTTGCATCGGTAGGTACCGTACATTTTACCCAAATAGGCTGAGTCATCATCTCCGTAAGCTTTAATGCAGGTGTTAGATGATCAATCACATCGGCAACCAGTGAAGAATCGATTTTTGAATGATCGCGTGAAGCACAATTGTTTCCTTCAAGAAGTTGGTCGGTGAGCACATAGCGTAAAAAACCACCCGATAGCGAGGAGGCAGGAATCTCATTCGAGCCATTTCTTAGCGGAGTAAAACTAAAGCTGATTTCGCCTGCTTCTTGATTGCTCCAAAGAAGTAGTTGTGCATTGACACTCTCTCCTCGCCAGGCAGTGGCTTGTTGTGCTTGAAGTAATCCCTGGCTAGGCGTATTGTGTTTTGCATAGCGAAGGTTGGCGTTGGCCCAACTTATTTGTACTCCTTTCACCTTTTTCCACGCTTCAGGATCGGGTTGATTGTGATCGGTGAGTTCTTGGTAGTCGTAAATAGGGTAGGGTGCCTGACCTGTTGTTCGCCCAAACTGTGTAATCCCCTCTTGGGCAAAGAGTAGGGAAGGGGCACCCAAAAGGATGAGTGAATAGAGGAATTTGTTTCTCTTCATGGATGATTGATTTAAGGTAATGTGGATGTTTTTTTGATAGAGGTTTACTCAATTTTACCCCTCTCTTTGATCCGAAGATTGGTTGTGGATAAGTAACCTATACCTAGTCTGAATCTCTGTATAGTATAGGATTAAAAGAGATGCTTTTTTAGTATACTCTTACTACTTAAGAGTTCATCGAGTCGGGTGTAGAATTCTCTACTCCTGACTCGATGAATGTAGCTTTTACTATTTAAGAAGCTCCTCCAATTTTACTTGTTGGAAAGCCATTTGTGCTTGGCTACTTTCATAGAAAATACCAATCGTATTCTCGTCTACCGATGTGATGCATGAGTAGCCGAAACTACCGTATTGATCGAGTAGAATTTTCTTATCGTCTGCCCAACTCATTCCATCATCAAAGCTAACCTTGAGAGTCATGTGATCGCGACTGTTGTATGATTCAGGATTACAGAAGAGAAGAATTGATTTTTCCTCGCCTTTTACTGTGTAGGTATGTTTGTGGATACTTGCCATACAAGTTGGTTCAATAAGTGCATTGCGTGAAGTAGGGTGCTCAGTCCAACTCTCTCCTAAGTCCGATGTTACACAAATTCTACGGCCATTGTTCTCCTTTTTGCCATGGTTACGGTTATCGCGCATATTTAGCATGATGCTGCCGTCTGATAGCTCAACTGCCATACATTCTGTTGTATCGTGATAGGCAGCGTTACTGGTTACCCATGTTTTTCCTCCATCTTTGCTCCAGGTAATATTAGAAAATGGAAGTCCATTTTTATCTCGTCCTTGCGTAGGAAATACCAATGTACCATCTTTTAGCGTGATACCATGTCCAGGTCCTGGTGCATACAACCACCACTCTGGGCGTTTGGTTTGTGCAGTAATGTTTACAGGCTCACTCCAAGTTGCGCCATCGTCTGTACTTTTAGTAATAATGAATTGCGAGGTTTCTTTAACACCTACCCCTGGTTGCGAACCTTTGGCATGCCATTGATGAATCCATCGTGTGCTATCATTGGTTAACCCTTCTACCCATTTTCCCGTATTTCGATCGAGTATTCCGTGCATCCAGAGTCCTGCCACATAGATGTCACCTTTATTTTCATCTACCAATATGCAGGCATCGCTCACACCATTAAATTTTTCGGGAAGGCCACCCCACTCTTTCATATCGAGCACTACTTGCATGGGTTCCCAACTCTCTCCACCATCAAAGCTACGATTGAGTGCAATATCCATGTGCCCCTGTAGGTCGCGTGAACTTTCATACCGTGCATCATATACGGCAAGTAGTGTACCTTTTTTTGAGGTAGTAAGACCAGGTATGCGCGAGGTATTTACACCATCCTCTCCCAGCTTGCGTACAGCTACCCCTGGGCGCATAGCAATGGAAGTAGTGGGAGTCACAATCTTGGCTTTTCCTTGTGTCGTTTTTACACTCGAGCAAGTTAGATGTAGTCTGTTCGATAGTTTTACTTGCTCTTTGAGTTTAAGTGATACCCAAAGAATGGTTGTATCGGCCTTCAGTACCAATGGATTCTTAAAGACCACACTTTTAGCCGAAGCCTGCGGTTCAGTAAGTTGATTTTTACTCGATAAATACCCGCTTTGGGTTGCTCCATACAGCGTAATGCTCTCTATATCTAATAGCTCCGTTGTACCTTTTAGGGAGTATTTGATCTCCTCTACGGTACAATCTTCTTTACCACTCTTAACGAGTTCTAGTTTTAAAACAGGGTTAATTTCTTTTTGCGTAAGTACTGGAAGTACCGGTTGCTCTACCGTAACTTGTACTTGTGCAGGTAGGAGTGTATACCCCATTACTAGTGTACTTAAAAGAAGTTGAATTCGGTGTTTCATGTTTTTTTATCTTATTTGTGTTGAGATTATTTAAGCATAGCATCTGTTTCGTCCAGTTTAAAGCGAACGGCTACAATGGAGTGTCTCTCTTTGCCTGGTCGTATTTTAATGTAGGTAATTGCTAAAATTGTTCCATCGGGAAGAATCTCTAAGCCAGGATATCCACAGTCAGAACCTTCGTAGCTATGAAGAAGTTTAATACGGTATTGCCCCGATGTCTCTTCGCGTAGGTCTTTGTAGTTACCTACCCAAGCCACAAAGTGCCCTTTGGTAGGGCTGTTAGCTGCCATATCTCTGAAGAGTGCCACCATTCGGCCATCGGGTGTAAATTTAATGATGTGTCTATCGCCTGAAAGGCCCCATGGAGTCTCTTTAAGCGGGGTCCAATTCTCTCCTTCATCATCCGAGAACATCATCAGCGAGTTACCTACACGATTGTTTTCACGCGCTATGCATACAAGTCGTTTCCCATCAGGTGTGCGAAAAGCAAAGGGTTCGCAAGGTGCACGTCCAGCCATCTCTCCAACCAATACGGATTCATCCCAAGTCAGGCCTCCATCGGTCGAAATCGATTTCCAAAGCGTTAGTTTTTTTCCATCTATTCCATCTTGCCCGCGGTGATAAAGCCCCATGTAATTTCCATTCTTGAGTTTCACAATACTTGCAAATGCCATGATACAGGGTTTGTTTAGGCTTCGAACTGGACTCCATGTCTTTCCCCCATCTTCGCTGTAGCTTTGTCCCATTTCGGGGTGTGCACAAAATACAAAGATACGCTCTTTCCCTTCCTTGTCGGTTAGTCTATAAATACTGGGGCAGTTGCTCATCTTTTGCCAATCTGCTGGGGTTCTTCGGCTCTCCCAAGTTCTTCCAGCATCTTTGCTTTCTGCTAGAAAAGAGGCTTTCCCACCGTGATCGGATGACCAGGTGCACAAGATTGTTTTATTATCATCAAATAGGATGGTGGTAGGATGGCCATTGTATAGATTGGCTTTTCCTTCGGCTAAGATGGTTTGTCTATCTTTTTGGTCGGATAGATCTACCCAAGGCATGTTGGGTCTCTCCTGTTGTGCTAATAGGGGAGTCGCTACAAGTAGCATGTGAATTAGAATAATAAGGTTTTTCATCATTTTTTGGTTATTACAGCCGGTTACTTGTTTCTCAATATAGGTTAAACTACGAGAAAACAGGGGAACAAAGACAAAGAGTCGCTATACTCCCCCATTTTTCTTTTTTATTTAAAGAATTCAATAGCCTCTAAATCTTCTTTTAGTGTCTGCATCTCCTCAGCAGTAAAGGGAGTAATGGGTAATCTACAATCCCCACACTCTATACCAATAAGGTTCATAATGGCTTTTCCACCTCGTACGCCTCCACCATATTTAATAATAACTTTTACCACCTCAATGGATTGTTGCTGCAATCTACGTGCCTCTTCGATATGGCCCTTCTTCATAGCATCGAAAATAGCTAGATATACATGAGGCAAGTAGTTATAAGTACTACCTACACCCGCTACTGCTCCGAATGATAGCCCTGCAATCAAAATTTCATCATAACCGTGTAGCACTTCGAAATCACCGTTGTTTAGAGCCAAGCATTCGCCCATTTCCATTAAGTTATTGTGTGTAAATTTTGTACCCACTAGGTTAGGCATTTTTTTCTTTCCCTCTACCAAGAATTGTGCTACGGGGAGTGAAACTCCTGTCATAGCTGGCATGTTGTAGTAGTAGAAAGGCAACTCTGATGCAGCTAGCGCAACAGGCGTGAAGAAGTCGACCAAATCTTGTACTGTAGCAGGTTTGAAAAAACTAGGAGCCATTGCAGCAATCGCATCGGCGCCCACTTGTTGTGCATGAACAGCAAGCTCCATCGCTTCGCGCATAGAGTTTGAGCCTACATGCGCAATTACTTTAAAAGCTCCATTGGCTACTTTTACCCACTCTTCAAGAATCAATTTACGTTCTTCCGTAGTAAGTGAATGTGACTCTCCAGTTGTTCCACATACAAAAACCCCCGATATGCCTGAGGTAGCCATGAGTTTTGCATATTTTTTGATTGCCGATAGGTTTACATTTCCTTCACCATCCATGGGTGTAAATGTAGCTGCGACTAAGCCTTGTAATCTTTTGTAGTTTTTCATTGTTTTTTTTTTATTATTCTTATTGATTTTGAAGTTGTTTCTCTCCTCTCCGATTGCTCATTATTATTTTGTAAGGAGCAAAATGTCCTTCTAAGGCTTCTCTATACCCCTCTTTGTCTTTTTGCTTAATTTGCTCCAGTAGATCGCTATGCGTAACAATTTCTCCACTCTTTTTAATCTCTATATTAATGGGCTCAAGCAGGGTTTTGAATTTATCATTTACAAAAAGCATCACTGGGTGTACTATCTCTTGAAACTCTTGAATGGTTTTATTTCCTGTAATAGAATAGAGTTTGGCGTGGAATGTTGATTCGCTTATAGGTGTGTATTCGTTATTCTCTAAAACCTCCTCCATGTGTACTATTCGTTCTAACTCTGCTATATCGGCTGGGGTTATATGTTCAAAAAGCTCGCTGCACATACCTATCTCGAGTGCAATCCGAAATCCTAAAAGATCGAAGAGGGTATTTTCGCTTAGTATGCGTGGATCAACTGCTCGCTTCATCCCTCCAAGAATAGCGGGTTCGGTAAGAATCATACCTTTACGAGTGCGTGTTTGAATCATTCCCATCATTTTTAAACGACTTAGTGCTTCGCGTAGAACACTTCGAGCAACCTTAAGCTCTGCAGCCAACACTAGTTCGTTGGGAATTGCATCGCCTATGCACAAATTATGTTCTCGAAAGTAAGTGAGCAAGCTATCTTCTACTTGATCTACCAAAGTAACCACCTGTTTTTGATGCTGCAAAGGGAACATTTTATCGTTAAAATTAATTTATTTTTCTATTTATCTTATTTGTCTGACAAAATAAAGATGTTTAATGAAGAGGAGCAAGATTTTCATTAAAAAAGCGAGAGTTGTTTGTCTTTATTAACAAATTGTGTGAGGGGGGAAATTCTTTATGATTTCTCTTATTCTTTAGTAAAATAGCCCCCTTTTCTTGATTTTAGAAAGGCGTATAGATACAGCTCTGCATGCTTATGTATGCAGGCTTGCACATATAAGCGTGCATAAATGACATATATTGAAAGGAAATGTTTTTTTGACAATTAAATATTTAAGATATTACTCCAATTAAGTATGATCTTAGATACTGCTTGGAAAAAATAGAAATTTAGTAAAAAAGAATATTCTGTGATTTCTTTTTTACTAAATAATAGTGAATTATTAGCCCATTAATTATTAGAAAATTAATATATACGCTATTCGCTTTTACTACTGTACATGGAGGCTATGGAGATGTAATAGAGGTTAAACAGAAAAATATACTTCTTATTTTAATAGAGGATTTGCAGGTAGAAATACCGAATATCAATCGAATGATTGAGTATGTAGTTTTATTTATGGGTACCTATATCAATTGCTCTTTGTGAAATACATTCTTTATGTTGAGTCATAATATGACTCGTAGAGGAGTCTTTGAAGCGAATACTTAAATGATAATGACTCTTATCATTTGATAGTGGTTGTCTTTATAGGATTTTTTTTAGTTATTAATTGACCAGTTAGTTTGCCTTAGTAATCAAACTCTACCCACTTGCACTCTTTGATTGATTTCTCAGAGAGCGTGGTAATAGAACTCCACTCCATCTGATCTTCAATGGTTTGTGGGTAGGGAATTCCTTTTAATGCATCCCACACAATGGCTTGTAACATAATGTAGTCCATTCCTTTGTGATGGGCATCAAACGCATAAGCTTCACTTTTGTGTGAACGCCACAAAGGGTGCTCATAGGTGCCCATGTAAACTGCATCATCCTCCCAACACTCGTAGGGGGATTGATGTTCGATGTAGATTTTTCGGTTTTCTCCTTTCCACATTCCCTTGGTTCCCTGTATCTCTAGGTTGAATTCACGTGGGCGCGGAAGCGTGGTATCGTGAGTTAGAACAACTTGTATGCCTGTTGTTGTTTCAATAACTGAGGTAATAATATCACTCATGGCATAATTGACCTTCGCATCTGGATGCTTTTCTCCACCTAGTTCTAGAATACGCTGTTTGATACCTCTTGATTTTGAAGCAAAAGCATGCAGTGTTTTAAAGCGATCTTTTTGATGGATACCGAGCCAGTAGGTGATGGGAGCAATGCCGTGAGTGGGGTAGATATCTGCATTTCGCTCTTTATAGTATCTGTATCGCCACGAAGATTCGTGCAGCGTAGAGCCACCAAAGTCGCCCTTTTCACCCACTAAAATGGGACGGATATCGTGATAATAACCTCCTCTGGTTGTAATAATTTCGCCAAATAACCCTTTACGAACCATTTCGCCTACCGACATAATTTCGCGGGCAAAGCACATGTTTTCGAGAGGATAAATCTTAACACCTGCTTGATAAGCAGCCTCTTTAATATTAAAATACTCCTTCTCAAAGAGTTCACCTTTTACTTCTAGGGCAATGTTAATCTTATATTTAATGCACTTAAGTGTTTGTTCATAATGAAATTCCCAGGGGGAAGCAATAAATACGAGGTCGAGTAGTTCCGATTGGAGCATTTGGTCTATATCAGAATAGGAAGTAGCATCTATCCCATCGGGTAAAACTATTTGTGTAGATACATCCATTACCGCAATGATTCTATAGGCTGGTATATTTTTTATTAAGTGAATAAGGTAGTTTCCACGATATCCTATACCCACAACTCCCACTCGAATTTCTTTCATATATTTAACCCTATTACTACTTGCTATGATTGATGATTTTTTCTGTTTTTTACTGAAGAGTAGCACAACTCTTTACATCTACAAAAATAGCAATTTATCTTTTTAGAATGGTATAGTTATACTTATTTATTTGCTGTCAGTGAGTGGCTTTTAGACTCTTTGTATGGTGCTAATGAACCGAATGATGTGACCGAATAAGGTATCTATTTCCAGACTAAAATAGCCCTATTCATATACTCATTTGAGTATGAATAGGGCTATTAAATTGATATAGGTAAGTTCTCTCTTTACTAGAAAAATACCCTTTCCTATTATTTGAAATTATATTTCAACATCTTTTTCACATTTTCTTTCGAAGCTCCAGGTACCAAAGTGAATCCCCAGTGGTAATGTTGATTGGAAGGAATTTGGAATTCATTTTCTGGACGAGATCCCCAGCTATCATATCCTCCTACACCTTGTTGTTTCCAATCGACGCAAACCTCTACAAAATCACGTGGCTTTACATCATTGATGTGGTGCATACGGCGCAATACATCCTTTGCAGCTGCTTCGCTTCGGTTGGCAATCTCTTGTGGAGTAAAGTTATTCCACTGGTAGATGTGCGTAGACTCTTCCGAATCAAAATCTTCGATGGAGTTACGTAATGCATTGAAGCCAACTACCTCATCTGCAACGATAGCCAATCCTCCTTTGCCACCCGTAAGTGCTAACCAACGTGTATCGGTATGGTGTCCATTCTCTTGCGGACGTACATAAGGGTAGTAGTTCTTTGAAGCAGTTGTTTCGTAAAGTCCTACCATTGTACCGTGTTTGCGGTCAATGTAGTTCTCTTCACCACCGCGTCCAAAGTAGGCTAGCTTTTCGTAGGCTGCCGGCATACGGAAGCGGATACCAATACGAGGTACTTCGAGGAATGCATTTCCCTTCTCATCCTTGCTGCGTGGGCTGAATGTAGCGGTAGCAGTGGCTTCGGAAACCTCTCCTTTTTCAGCTTTCAAATCGGTTGAAGTGAAGTGTGCCTGCACATGAACCACCCCATTGGGATAAACCTTGTAGCTCATGATATACTCATTTCCAGCAGGCAATAGGTAGTTCACTCTTAGTACTACGTTCTTACCCTCTGTTTGGGCTACGGCACGTGTAATGTTAAACTCTTTGCTCGACTCTTTCCAAACCTGCAAACGTTTGGGGGCTCCATTACCGTAGTCGTTATCATTGGGAGCACGCCAGAAGTTGGGTTGGATACCAAAGCCCTCTTTAAAGTACTCTACGCCGTCTACCTTGTACGAAGTAACCACCCCTTGTTCTTTATTTAGCACGAAGTTTACTTTCGAAGAGGTAATAGATACCTCCTTCTCTGTATCGGTTACTTTTAAGCTGGCACCTGTTGCTTCGTAAGCTACCTTTTGGGCTACGACAGGCACTTGGAACTGTTCGTAAGCAATCAGGTGATTGGCAGGAACCAACTGGTCGGCTTGTGTGGTATAGACTCTGAATGTAACAAAATACTCTACGCCTGCTTGGGGTTTACAAGCTGCTAGTGAGTGTGTGATTACTTGCGAAGCTTGAGGAGCCAAATCTAGTTTCGACTCTACCTTAGCAAGTACCTTTTCATTGGCACGTAGTTCGTAAACGACCTTGTATTTACTTAGGTTGGTAAAGTAAAAGCGGTTGGTTATTTTGAACGCGCCTTTCGCTAAATCAACGGCTTCGAAGCCTACATCTTGGTGTGTATATTTTACCTCTGCCATGGCTGGGTGTGGATCGCGATTGGGGTTTACCAAACCGTTACACAAAAAGTTACCATCGCTAGGCATATCTACACCGTAATCGCCACCATAGGTATAGTACTCTACACCCTCTTTATCGACCGCCAAAATACCTTGGTCTACCCAGTCCCAAATATAGCCTCCTTGTAGGTTGGGGTATTTGTTAATCGCTTGCCACTGTCCATACAAGTTACCAGTAGAGTTACCCATTGCGTGAGCATACTCCGAAGGAACTACTGGACGGTCGCTTCCCTCTTTCCCAATTTGCTCCAACCAGCCTGCACTTGGATATTGTGGAACATACATATCGGTATTCCACTCCCAAAGGGCACGTTCGTAACAAACCGGACGATTCATTAAATCTTTGTCTGCATCCTTTACATACAGGTAGGTTTGGTAGAAATTGTACCCGTTACCAGCTTCATTCCCTAATGACCAGATGGTTACTGAAGGGTAATTCTTATTGCGCTCAAACATGTTGATGGTACGATCCATGTGTGGAAGCAACCACTCGGGATTGTTTCCCAAGCTTCCTCCTTTTTTAAGGTCGTAGTACATACCGTGGCTCTCAATATTGGCTTCGTCATAGACATAAAGCCCATAGATATCACACAATTCATAGAAACGGCGATCTTGTGGGTAGTGACATAAACGTACACTGTTGATGTTGTTTTGCTTCATCAACTCAAAGTCACGAATCATGATATCTTCGGTTACATAGTGGCCGGTAAGTGGATTGTGTTCGTGAATATTTACCCCTTTCAATTTAATGGGTTGGCCATTTACAAAGAAACAAGTATAGGGCTTACCATTACCAGCGATAATATCGGTTGTTTTGATTTCAATGCGGCGGAAGCCTACGTGGTAAGGAATTACCTCGGTAACTTTGCCATCTTGCTCTATACTCATCAATACCTTGTAAAGGTTGGGTGCTTCTGAACTCCATTTTTTGATATTTGCAAGGCTCTCTTCAAAACGAACAGTTTGTGCAGAATTGGCATCCAAAGTAACGTTTTGTTTCGCCGTAGCAACGATTTTATTGCTTGCATCAACCAGTTCGTAGCTAATGGTTGCATTACTACCCACAGTTGCCCGGTTGCGCACATCTAGTGAAAGGGTTAGCAAACCATCGGTATAGGTATCATCCAGTGTTGACTTGATGCGGAAATCTTGGATGGCTGTTTTAGGCTGCGAATAGATAAATACATCGCGTTCAATACCGCTGATACGCCAAAAGTCTTGACACTCTAAATAGGTACCCGTACTCCAACGGAATACTTTAAGAGTCAATGTATTCTTACCCTCTTGCAAATAGGGGTTAATTAAAAACTCAGCAGGGTTTTTTGAATCTTCGTTATAACCCACCTCTTTTCCATTGATATAGACATAGGTTCCCGATTTTACACCTGCCAGATGAAGATAAATATCTCTCTCTTTCCAATTTTGTGGTACTTCCAAATCACGGCTATAAACACCAACTGGCGTTTCGTCGGGTAAAAGTGGAGGCTCTGGATTACGGGCTTTGAACTCATATCCGTGGTTGGTATAAATAGCTATCCCGTGTCCTTGAACTTCCCAGTTTCCTGGAACCTGAATATCCTGCCAGCTACTTGTTGAAGTAGAGGGGTCGGTAATGTTTTCGGGTAATTGGGTGAATGAGTCTACAAAATAGAACTTCCACGTACCATTGAGTAGGCGGTAGTATTCACTGTTTTCGAACCTACCGGTTAGTGCGGTAGAGCGATCACCATAGGTCATAAAAGAAGAACGAGGTTTTTCTTTATTCACCGAAACAACTTGTAAATCTCTCCAGTAGGGTTGATTTACGACTTCACTAGAAGCAAATAGGGCACTTGCACCCAGGCTGGTAAAGCCTAGTGCAAGTGCCAATGATTTAACTGTTTTATTCATCAAGATCTTTAAATAATTAATCTGCAAAAGCGTGTTGGTAACCTTTTACTTTGTTCCAAGCTCCACGAGTGAAATCAGGTACCTCTACAGGTGCTGATCCATTCTCTAAAGAGATGCGAGTTAGCTCGGCAAATGAGCACCACTCAGCCAAGTCATACACGTCCATATCCAAAGGAAGACCATTTTGCAAACAGTAGATTAAACGGTAATCCATGATAAAGTCCATACCGCCGTGTCCACCTACTTTCTTCGCTGTCTCTTCCAACTCTACGTGAATACGATCTTTGTACTTAGCCATTAATGCCTCTTTTACATCGTTGGGTACCGCACCGTGTGAGTTTAAGTTTTCGTGGTTAGGAACATCTTTGCTATCAACTTGAGAAGGACGCAAACAGTATTGTTGTACAGGGTATTTGCTTGCATATCCATCAGCACCTACTACTTGGTACATGCGGCTGTAAGGACGAGGAGTCATTACATTGTGTTGGATTAGCATAGTTTTGCCATTCTCTGTATTAACAAGTGTTGTTGTTTGATCACCGTTTTGGAAGTCAGTAACATCTTCGCCAGTTGTTTTCTTGATGACTGCTGGACCATTAACAGGTTTTGTATCCATAGCTACCAAGGTTTTCAAGCGGTCACCACGGTGGATGTTCAATAGTTGACAAGCTGGACCTACGCCGTGTGTAGCATAGACATCACCACGATGTTTGCGGTTGTAATCCATACGCCAGTTGTTCCAATATGAAGACCAGAAATCTTCTAGATTGTGAATGTATGCACCTTCTACGTGAAGTACTTCACCAAATACACCTTGGCGAGCCATGTTCAATGTAGTTAATTCGAAGAAGTCATACACACAGTTTTCAAGTTGCATACAGTGCTTGCGCGTACGTTCTGAGGTATCAATTAATTGCCAAATTTCATCCAAAGTCATGGCAGCAGGTACTTCAATCGCTACGTGTTTGCCTTGTTCCATTGCATAAACACCCATGGCAGCATGTGTATACCAATCGGTAGCCACATAGATCAAATCTAGATCATCACGTTCTACCATCTTTTTCCAAGCATCCTGATCGCCCGAATACTCTGCAGCACGAGCCAATCCTTTGTTATCTAATATTTTTTGTGTACGTTCTACGTTTTCAGCGCTTAAGTCGCACAATGCCACCACTTGTGTTCCAGGAACTTGTGTGATTCGGTTTACTGCGCCAGGACCACGCATACCTAGACCGATAAAGCCTACGCGAACGGTTTCAATTTTAGGAGCAGTTAGTTGAATAACATCGGTTTGTCCAGCAGGACGTACTGGAACGACGGTTTGGATGGGGCCACACTCTTGTTTGGAGGTAGGAGCAGTACAGCTTACCATGGCTACAAGAAGTAGCGCAAAAAATCCTAGTTTTTTCATGTTTTTTTAATTATAGTTTATAGAATAGTGTTTACTAAAGGCAAATGTAAAGATCTTCCTCCCCAAAGCGAATGCTGGGGAGGAAGAGAATATGGATCTATTTTTTTGTGCGGATCTTGTAACCTACCATACCGTAGTAAAGGATAAACAAGAAGCAAGGAACGCAAATCCAGAAGGAGGTTTGGAAATCCGTTGCATCTTGTATTAAGCCACGTGCGAAAGGCATTACTGCTCCACCGGCAATAGCCATGGTAAGAAGTGATGAACCTGCTTTGGTGAATTTACCCAAATCGGCCATTGCAAGGGGCCAAAGTGCTGGCCACATCAATGAACAGCCTAGTGCCATAAAGAAGATGCAATAAACCGAGAACTCACCCGGAACTACGGCTACCAATACCGAACCAATAATGGCTACGATGGCACAGATTTTCATGGCTGTAGCTTGACTTAAATATTTAGGGATAAGCAGTGCACCACAAATGTATCCTACAATCATACCGATAGATGGAATAAATCCATAGTTGTCACCAGGTAGTTCGAGTGATTTCGCATAACCTGTGGCAGTAGCCAATGCAATGGTCTCTACCCCTACGTAAAGGAAGAGTGCAACGACTCCTAAAAGCAAGTGAGGGAATTCCATAATAGATTTCTTACCCTCTGCATACGAAGATACTTCGGTGGTTTCTGCATCTTTGCTATCCTCTTCACCTGCTGCTTTCACTTCAGGTAGTGGAGCCATAAGCGCCATAATACCCAGTGCTATGAAAAGCCCAATAATAATGCAGAAAGGTTGATAAAGATCGGCCATGGTAATGTTGTCAATGGTCTTACCAATTACCATGGTGATAAATAAGGTAGTAGCTGGCCAAGCCAATTTGTTACAGATACCCATAATCGATATGCGTTTTGCAGCCGACTCAATAGGGCCTAGAATGGTGATATAGGGATTAACCGATGCTTGTAGTACTGCATTACCTGCACCACAGGCAAAAGAAGCAATTAAAAACCAAGTGATAGAAGCCGTAGCTGCTGCTTGAATAAAAAGGCCAAATGCACCTGCAAATATGGCAAACGAAAGTGCCATTGTTTTTTTGTAACCAATTTTCTCGATGCATTTGGTGGCTGGAATACCAAACAAAAGGAAAGGAACGAAAGTTGCAGCAAGTAAAAGATTGGATTCTGCTGCCGACATTTGCATTGATTTTTCGAGTACTGGCATCAAAAAGGCATTGATACCAAGTGCAAATCCAATGGCAAAGAACATCATGCCGACAAAAGCCAAAGGCACCATAAAGTTTTTCTGGGTTGTTTCCATACGTAAGTTTTGTTTCGAACTCAACACGTAGTTGAGTTCTTGTTTTAATTTATTAAGGTTATCAAATTAGTACTCCCTTATGTTTGTAAATCCTTCTTTGATCATTCAAATTGTAGGCTTATCGTAAAAAAAGCCCCATTATTCACAAAAGAATCGCCCACAAAGTTATTAAAGAACTCTTTAATTATTGCATAAAATTTAGCCTAATTTTCAAATTAAAACGAATTAGTATGACTTTTTTGATTTTATCTTGTAGTACATATCACTTGGTTTGCTTCGTCTGTTCGTATTCCTGGTTTTAATTCACCGCCTATTACATAGAGCGACTCACCACTAATGCCTACGGCTGCACCAGCTCTTGCAGCGGCTGGAACCGTAAAGGAGTTGGTCCATTCTTTTAGTTGCGTATTGAATACAAAGATTTCCGAATTGAACTGATACCACTCTACGGGGTGAAGTAGGTAGTTGCGCTGTGCTTTGGTAAGCGAATCAATGGCGAGTTGGTCATTGGCTTGTTTGGCCAAAAGCAGGTGATGACCTGTCATAAGTGCCTCCTGGAATAGATTTCGGTTTACTCCGCCACCAACCAACAACAGGGTGTCATTTTGTGGAATTACGAATCCTCCTACAAGGGCCAATGCGGAGTTCTCGCTGGAGCAGATAGGTAGGTTGGCTACCACTTTCCAAACGTTTGTTTGAGGGCAATAGCTCCATACTTCTTGAGGCATCTCCGGTTTTTTAGTAATCGTTCCTCCATTAAATCCTCCTAATAGGAGTATCTCCTCGTTGCTTCCACAAGCTAGCTGTAGCTGTACGCGTGCTGGCTCGGGGTAGTTAGCCAATGCTTCCCACGCTTCGGGTTGGTCTAGATTCAGACGGTAAAAGTGCGTACCTGGTTTGCCGTTGCAAATACCGCCTCCTACATAGAGGTAGTTTTGGCTGCGTACTGCCGCCGTGTTGTCCATGGTAATGGGTAGTGCGGGAAGTGTGTCGACCTGTAAAGGCATTTTATCGAGTGCAATTGATAACACGGTTGCCGAAGGGCTTTGTGCATTGTTTCCTCCTATACAAATCCACCGATCGTTGTAAAGCACCGAAGCACCATAGGCCAAAGCGGTAGGTAGGTTTCCTTTGTGTTCCCATCGATCCATTGCTTCATTGTAACTGTATATGTCGTCGTAATAGACTTTGCTACCCCCTTCGGAGGCGGGTTGGTTGGGAAAGTTGCAGCCGCCTGCTACCCACATGGCTCCGTTATAGGCGGTAGCAAAAGGGGCCGAGACACCCTTTACCGTGGTTGATGAACCGATGGGTAGAGGGGTTAGGGGGGTGACTTGTAGTTCAGTTGGGCTTGGTGTAGTGCATTGCGTAAAGGTGCAAAGTACCCAAGCAAGGGTGATGGTAAAAGCGATTTGTTTCATCTGTTTTTTAATAAGGTGCGGATAAAAAGGTAGAGGCAGGTAGTCCTGCTGCATTCACTAAATTGGCACGTGTAAAGGGTTGCCAGCCATAGCGTACGTAGAGGGGGCTCTTAACCATAGGGCTCCATACACGTACTTCGTTGCCCACAATCTCTGCTTTGGCTGGATGGAAAATTGCACGCTCGTCTGCCACCTCAAAGGAGCAGGGTGCTTTCCCATCTGCTGTGGTTAAGCCTTCTGCATACTGAAACTCAACATAGATGTTTTCTTTCTCTCTACGCAAATGATTATAGAGTGGTCCCGATGGGAGAGCGATTCGGCCGTAGGTTTGGTTCAATGCCCAAGCAGCTAACCGTTCGCCTACCTCTTTTTTTCTGCGCGGATGCACATCGAGTGAGTCACCTCGGTCGGACGATACGGCCATGCCCAGATGCGGGCGTGAATCAAGGAGTCTACGTTGGCTATCTCTAAAGAGGGGCCATTCGGGGCGATTCATACTGGACAGTTGCACATAGAGAAAGGGTAATGCCGGATTTTCCCAACTTCTGCGCCAGCTATCCACAAGCATCGGGAATAGTTTCTCGTGCAACTCTGTATTGTGTGCATTTGATTCGCCTTGGTACCAAAGTACGCCGGCTATGGGGTAATCCTGTAATGACTGAATCGCTGTTTCGTATAGGTACGCTGGTTCGTACGGATGGCGCTGGAAGCGATTGGTTGCTTGGGCTATGTTTTTTGAGGCTCTCCCTCTTACCCACGCCTGCAAGAAATCACTCTCCTTCCAGTTGTATAAGAGTGCTGGAATCTCTTGCTCCAGGGTTGCTCTATCGATCCATGCTTCGGCAGGCGATCCACCCAACGAGCAGTGAATAATGCCAATAGGTACTTGCAGCGAGTCATTTAACTTGCGAGCAAATGCATAGCCAATGGCCGTTGTACCTTTAACCGATTCGGTGGAGGCTGCTTTCCATCCCGTTGTTTCAAAGTAGTTCAATTCGTTCAGTTCGTGCAGGGTAAGTGAATCCCACTCTACATGGTAGGTCTCCCAGCGTGGTTTCCGATCGAGTATGCGAATGGACGATCTTTGGTCGACATCGGCCAACAGCTCCTCTTTCTCTTCGCTTTGATCTACCCGAAAGAACATATTTGACTGTCCGGAACAGAGCCATACTTCGCCTACCAATACCTCTTTGTACTCGATTATTTGGGTATCCGACTCTATTTTGAGTGTGTACGGACCGCCTGCTTTCAGGGGAGTAAGTTCTACCTCCCAAGCACCATTTGAAGCTGCAACCGTTTTGTGCGACTGTTTATGGAAGCTTACTTTAACCTTTGCGCCTGCATGAGCCATCCCCTTTACTTTGAGAGCCTGGTTACGCTGCAACACCATGTAGTCCGAGTAGGCAGGGCTCATCTGCAAGCCGCCAAAATCTCCTGTAATGGCACTGTATACTCGCTTGGCCAGCATCTCCGCTCCTTGGGCATTGGGGTGCAATGCATCGGGCATTAGATCGGGGCGATTGTACAACACCTCTTGAAAGTCGATAAGCTCTACTTGATTAATCCGTGCTACCTGCTCAATGGCATGCTGCACTTGGTGATACCAATCGCGTGTACTCGATTGAAACCGAGGGTGCCAATGAAAAATAGGCGATAATCTGCAAATGGAGATGATTGCCGCTGGGTTTACCTCCTTGAATGCGTTAATAAGCGAACTGTAATCTTCGAGAAACGAATCGCGGTGTGCCGCCCACGAACGCGGATCGGTATCATTAAGCCCCAAATGAATAATTACCCGATCGGGCTTAAATGCAAGGGCATTTTTATAAGCCTCGAGTGAGGTATACGGACGATGCCCCTCTTTGAGTAGTGTGGCACCACTGTGACCAAAGTTCCCTACTTGGTAGCCCTCTCCCAAAAGCGATTGGAGTTGGGCCGGATAGGCCTCCTTTTCACGATTCTCAAGTAGATATCCGTAGGTTACACTATTTCCTACGCAGGCCACCTTCACTTGCGCCCACAGGGGGAGGAGTGCAAAGTAGCTGGCAACCCATACAAGTAGCGCTCTTTTCATTAGTTGTTTACATAAGGTTTAACAATCGATGCCCATAGTTCGTAACCAGCACCTAACAGGTGAAGTCCATCGTTGGTATAACGCAAATCCATCTTTCCGGTCTCGGGGTTGATAAATTGCGAATAGAGGTCAATGTAAGTAATCTGCTCTTTCTGGGCTACAGCTTCTAAGAGGCTATTGAGTGGAGCCACATCGGCATGTCTCTCTGTGTGGCCATGAAACATGTTTTTCTCGTCCGACATAGGAAGTACGCTTTGTAAGTAGATTTTAGTCTTGGGCGATTGCTCTTTAATCTTTCCAATTACTTGGTTGATGTTGCTTACTATCTCCTCGATGGCGGTTTTACGGGGCAAATCGTTTACCCCAATAAGAATGAATATCTTTTTGGGTTTTCCGTTGGTGATAGCTTCTAGCCGATCATAAACCCCCATCGATACATCGCCACTAATCCCTCGGTTCTTTACATGCTTATTGTTGAGTAGTTCAAACCATTCACCTCCATCAGTAATGCTATTTCCTACAAAAACAATATCTTTCGATGTTATAGGTAGTTTTTCAAATAGAGTGGTACGTTGGTGCCAATAGGTGGAGTAGCTACGCTCTTGAGCTGTGATGCAGCTAGCTGCTGTTAGCATAAAGAAAAGTAGAAGTTTTTTCATGATTTTTTCTGTTTGCAAGTGGTTATGTGATAATGTTCTTTTGTTTGATAAATAGGTATTTCTTAGGCTTTTTTTTACATGCTCCGGGATGTAACTTTTGCACGCTTATACATGCAACCCTGTACGCTTATACATAATTATTGGTAACTAGAACTGCAAAGGAATACCTAAAACATGTTTTAAATAAGTCAACTAAACTGCGGCTGGTTACTTTTTTTTATCGGGCGAATAAATGAGTTCAATTCGCTCTTTTCCATCCATGGTGACAAACATGGCCGCAAACATCCATTTCGTTAATCGGACTTGTGGCACGCTAAACTTACCAATGGGTAGTTTTATTAGCACTTTGTTCCATCCCTTGTTTAGCTGTACGCGTTGGGGTGAACGGCCTACCATATTTTCGTTTCCCAAAGGAATTTCATTCGACCGTTTGGTATGTGTAGCACTCCAGGTAGGCGGGGCTACCTCTTGGTCATTGAGCCAGATTTTACTCTCTCGATAGTCCCAAGTACCTTGCAAAGGGGCCAAATCGGATTCCGAACGACTGTAGTTTTGGGTTTCGAACCACAAGCCCACCTCTTGTTTTTTCTTCGAATAAACGTAGGTCCAAGCATAGGCCGTATGATTTTCGAGTGGTTTTTGGTAAAATCCTGGAATCAATTTCTCTCCCCAAACATGGCGTAAGTAGATGCCTCCACCAATGGCTTCGTTCACTCCGATGGTCTCGTCATTCCATTGATAAGAAGGTTTTAGCTCATTCTCGGGCTCAAACGATTTTGATAGATCGCCTTCATTGGGAAACTGATCGGTAATGTTCCATTTTACATCGGTTTGCTTTACATAGGCAAAAGGTAAGTGGGCGAAATTTGTTTTCTTTTGCCACAACAGTCGCTTTTCAAAGTTTTTGAATGCTTCAAAGGGTTCGGTACCTGGTACCAAGTTGGTACCCTGTTGGTCGTAGTACTGATACCCGCCTCCTAACCAAGCCCGTTCGGCTATAGCCAGCATGTTGGGGTATAGGTAGTTCTCTAGGTTCATATGCTCCTCCTTATCCATGTAGCGATCGTGCCACAGAGCGAGAATGGTTCCAGCTATTTGATCCGATCCTTTTGCTACATTGCCTATGCGGCTGGTGTAGAGGGCTACAATATCGGCAAAGGTATCAAAGTGGTTTAAGTAGTGAAATTTACTGTCAATTGCGGGTACCCCAGGCGTTGGTTTTCCTCGGTAGCTCCACATTTGTGTCATATCAATTTCGCCCGCTTTATAGTTCCACCCTGGATTCCATGAAATAACCTTTTTACCTCTTTCACGTATAAAGGCTACCATCTCATCACAGAAGGTGGGGTTGGTAAAGTGTACTTCGTCTGTACCGATGTGTAAGTAGGGCACCTCATCGAATACTTCACATACTTCGTTTATGAGCTCTTTTAAGATTTTAATTCCCTCTGCTGTCTGCATGTCTACCCCAAAAGCCCGTTTGAAAGCGGCACTGTGTCCGGGCATGTCAAACTCGGGAAGAAGTATCATGTTGTGTTGTTTGCAGAAAGCTTGCAGCTCTTTGGCCTCTTCATGCGAGTAGTATTTACCCTCCATACGGGTCATGTTCTTGGCTGCTACCAGCTCGGGATGTACTTTGCTCTCCAATCGCCAGGCTTGATTCTCGGTTAAGTGCCAGTGAAATAGATTAATTTTGTACTTTGCGAGTGTAGCAATCTGCTCTTTAAGCTCCTCCATAGAGACGTAGCTACGCCCTACATCTTGCATCCATCCGCGTACTTTAAATGCCGGCCAATCTAGAATCTCTAGACACGGAATATCTCCTTTGGGGTACTCATTTTGCAATTGAGAGAGGCTTTGAAGCCCCCAAAATAGTCCTTTTTCGGTGGTTGCCTCTAGGGTGATTCGCTCCTCTTCAATATGCAGTTTATAAGCCTCTTCCAAATTCATCTCTACGCCTGGGAGTGTTGAAACCCTGCTTAGGTGTAGTTCTTTTCCTTTTTCTGCTAGTTGGATACCCGAGGTTCTTACCATCTCGGCATAGCTAGAGCTCTTCTGATTAAGTGTAAGTGTTGATTTAAATGCTCCTTGATGAATGACTATTTTTTGGGGTTGAGGCAAAAGCGTTTTTTGGGCATACGTGGGGGCGAATGTTACTCCTGCAACGAAGAGTGCATGGAGCAGTTTGGTAAGCGGATTGTTTTTCATGGGTTCCAAGTGGCTTTAGTGAAGGTGAATTCAAGAATGAAAATAGAAATAAGAGAAAGAATGAGACAAAGCGTGCGAATGCAAATTGGGAAAGGTGTGTAGGTGAAAGAAGGGGGTAGTGCGTTGAAATAGGAAAAAGTGCTCCGTGCAACCGCGAGAGAGTGGGTTGCATCTGGAGCACTTTATTGCGATCTATTTAATAAGGTCGGCTAACTTTACGTTTTGGTAAGTCATGTGTGCTTGACTTCCTTCGTAAATGATACCTACCGTGTTTTTATCGACCAATGTTAAGCAAGAGTATCCCCAGCCATGACCTTCGTCAAGTAGCACTTGGTGCTCCTCTTTCCAAGTTTTACCGCCATCTAAGCTCGCTTTAATGGTGATGCTGTGACGACCTTTGGTGGTGTTTGGATTCGAGAAGAGAAGAATATCTTTCTTGAATGCATTGTCTTTTGCTTTAATCTTGATTAAGCTAGCCATACAAACCGATTCTTGAAGCGCCGAGCGGTTTGAGCTATGTGCTTCCCACGTTTTTCCCAAATCTGTGGTGGTATATACGGCACGGCTTCCACCGCGGTTATCGCGCATATTCAACATCAATACGCCTGGTTCTACTTCGGCTACTTGCGCCTCTGTGGTGTTGGTCCAAGCGTGGTTGTGAATGGCCCATGTTTCGCCTCTATCTTTTGAGTACATGATACCTGCATTGGGTACATTATCTTTATCAATGTATTGAATGGGGAATACCAAGGTGCCATCCTCCATTGTAATACCCATACCTGGTCCTTGTAGTAAGAAGTACCAAGATGGATCTTTTACCTGTTTGGTGATGTTGATAGGTGCGCTCCATGTTTTTCCATCGTCTGTACTTTTGCTAAGTACCAATTGTGCCGTCTCCTCTTTCTCCATACCTGGCATTGAGTTAAACCAAGCGCGGTAGTTACCCATACCGTGCGTCCAAGCAGCAATTGCCCAGATGGTACCTGTTTTCTCATCGACCAAGATGGCAGGGTCACCTACACCGTTTTGTCCGTGTGGCAAACCACCCTCTTCACCAAAGGTCATGATAATTTGCATGGGCTCCCATGTTTGTCCTTTGTCTGTACTACGGCTTAATCCAACATCGACCTTCTCTTGTAAATCTACGCTGTTGTTGTAGCGCACATCGTATACTGCCAAAAGGGTTCCATCATTCGATGTTACCATACCGGGAATGCGGTAGGCTTGTACTTGATCATCGCCTGCATAGCGTACACCCGTTCCCATGCGGTGAACTTTGGTGGTTAAATCGGCTTCCAATAGGGGTGCTTGTTGGTTATCGAGTACCACTTTGTTTACATCGAGTGTAAGGGTAGAGAGAAGTGAAGCACTCTCGTTCATCTCTATACTTACCCAAAAGTAGTTTACGCCTGGGTAGAGATTCTTATCGGCTGTAAAAGAGATTTTATGTGATTTGGGTGCATTGATTTCGCCAGCTAGTAGGCTGTACGAGGGATTCGCTGCATGGGTCATGCCCGGTGTTTCGCGGCTAATGTATTGGGTAGGGTAGTAGTAAGTACCCGCTTTGCGTTGCGGAGCTTCGGTTCCTGAGTAGTAAAGTTTGATGGATTTAATCTCCTTTAGGTTTACCTCTTTACCTAAACTAAACTCCACTTGATTGAGCTTCTTGTTGTTTTGAGCATGGATACGGAAGTAAACCAATGGATTATCATTGCGATTAATCAAAATAGGAAGCTGCGCTTCTTTTACACGTACCGTGTCCATTTGGGCAAATGCTGTTGTCGATAGCATTCCCATAGCAAGCATAAAGATTGTTTTTTTCATTCAATTGTTTAATTAATGGGTTTTTGTTTAGGTTTAGTAAGTACAAATGTACACAGAACTCTCTATTTAAAAGAGAGCCCTGTGTACATTCTTGTAAAAATTAATAACCAGGTGTCTGTGTTAAAGCTGGGTCATTATTTAGCATACCCACTTCGATGGGCCACAATAATTTGTGTGCTTCAGTAGCTTCATTTAAAAGTGGAGCTGTTCCTTTTAAATCGCCTTCAATGCAGAATGCCAATGGTTTTCCACCTTTTGTAAGCGTCATACGACGTAAATCCCACCAGCGTTGTCCTTCTTGAACAAACTCTTTGTCCTTCTCTTTTAAGATGGCAAGTTCGTTTTGTGTAAAGTCTCCCGCTGTGTAGCGATAGTCTCCCGTATTGAAATGTTCTCCATACGCACGTTCACGTACTAGATTGATGTAAGTCTCTACACTTCCATTATCTCCTTCTTGATTCGCAATTTCTGCTAATGAAAGGTAAATCCAAGGTAAACGGTAGAAAGCTATATCACCTGCATAGATACGATTGGCCTGTGCATTTATATAGCCGATATTCTTACGAACGTGTGTGCCGTGAAGTGTCAATTCACCACTTTCTGCATCTTTATCATAAGAGCCCACAAAGGTTGCATTGCGTCGGGTATCCTCTTTGTCAAACATAGTCATGACCTCTTTTTGGTATTCGTAGCTTTGGCTGGCTGTATTGTTTGTTGCAACGACATCGCCAAATACTGTTCCATCTTCGAGGAAGCGGTTCTTAGATGATCCCGTTGCATTATTATAAAGATACAAGTTGAACGAATTAGTCGCTTCACCCTCTGCATAGCGGACAACGAAGATAACCTCATTGTTTCCTTTTGCATTGGTTGCGTCAAATACGCCAGCAAATGAAGAAAGCATGCTTAGTGCATAGTTGTCCTTTACACTTGTAAATGCACTTTTAGCAACAGCCAAATCGGCTGGATTTGCTGTTTGATCTCCTGTGCTAACTTTCGCTGTCCAAAGATATACTTCCCCTTTTAAACACTCTGTGGCAGCTTTTGACCAATACGATTTGCGATTGTTACGGTTAAATGGATCGAAGCTGTTTTGCGTACCAAAGTACTCCAATGAGGTATCGATGTCTTTCTTTATTTGTGTCATAACTTCGTTTGGAGTAGAGCGTGGCATGTATAGTTGCGTAGGATCTACCACCCCGTCTACTACATCTGGAGTTAAACGTAAAGGTACTCCACCATAGATGCGGAATAGATCAAAATAGTAGAAAGCCCGCAGTCCATAAACCTGTCCGAGGTAGTAATTCTTTTTCTCTTCCGGCAAGAAGGTAGCATCGGTAATGCGAGCTATAAATAGGTTGAGGTTGGTAATGCGTCCATATACATCTCCAAACTTCGAGACGCCTGTGTTCACTTCGTCAAAATTTTGAAGAACAATATTTGCTCCCGAGAGCGTCATACCATCCGAACCCACTCCATTTTTATAGTGTCCACCACGCAATTCACCAAACGTAATCACGTGTTGCCAAGCAGCATCTCTTAAGTGTTTATGTATACCATCGATGTAACCTGTAGCATGCGCTTCTGTTTTCCAGTAAGATTCACTACCGAAGTAATCAATTGGCCCTAAATCAAGATAACCCGAGCAAGAAGTGGTTATTCCAAGCGTAGAGGCTCCAAGAGCCAATGTGAGTAATTTATATTTTAATCGTTTCATATTTTTAAGCTGAATTAGATAAGGTATTAGAATGATAGATTAGCACCGAATAGTACGGTACGAGGTAACGCGTAGCCCGATCCTGCACTTGATACCTCAGGGCTTGCTACCGGAGCAGCTGTAATATATCCTAGGTTTTGACCTGTGATTGATAAATCTAAGCGTTTGCACTTCAGTTTCTCTGCAATGGTTTGAGGCAAAGAGTAGGTAAGTGAAATCTCACGGATAGCTAGGTAATTACCTTTGTATGCAAACATGGTCGAACCACGGCTGTAGTTACCTGTTAATAGGTAGTCTGCATAGGTGTATCTAGGTAATGAAGCATTTGGATTTGATTCAGACCAAGTGTCAAACCACTCTGTAGTTGTATTGTAGGTACCTTGACCACCACCCAAAATCCAAGGGCGTGTGTTGTCATAAATCCAATAATCTAATCCATAATCAAAGCGAGCATATAGTTGAAGGTTTTTCCAACGCAGTTTGGTGTTGAAACCACCAAACCAACGAGGTGCTGTATTTCCTACCTCTACACGGTCATATACATCAATCTCTCCATCGCCATTGATATCTCTCCAAATCACATCACCTGGTTGAATGGGAATTGCATTTTTTTGCTGTTCTGTAGTCAAATTTTTCCACGCTTCTGGACCGTATTGTTTTTTACCTCCATTGTTACCTGTATGTACAATTAGGTTACCTGGAATTTCATCATAGCTCTTGTAGATACCATCGGCTTGATAAGCCACTAATAGCCCCGGTTCATAACCTTCTTGGTAGCCACCAACCCATCTCATTTCGTCGGTTCCGTCTGCATTTTTTCTACCTGTATAGATTTGAACAGCACTTTGTCTATTTCGCTCTAAACCATTATCGGGTAAAGACATCACTTTATTCTTGTTGTACGAGATGTTTCCACTCGCTTCCCAGCTCCAATCTTTTTGTTGAATGATTTTGCCACTCAATTCAATCTCTAAACCTCGGTTACTGAATTTTCCGTTATTGCTTGTAATTGACGAGAAACCAGTAGTAGAAGGCAAGCTTAAGCTAGCGTACTTGTCTGAAGTTAAGCGGTCATAGTAGGTGAAGTTGGTTGTTAAGCGATTTTGGAAGAAGCTTAAATCTAAACCAACTTCGGCTGTACGTGTTTTTTCCCAACGAAGGCTTGGATTAGGTAGGGTTCCAATAAGGTAACCTACATTCCCATTGTACTGTTGTGATCCGTAAGAACCTTGTAGTGTATAGGGTCCAATACCTGAGGCATTACCATTGATACCAAAACTACCGCGAAGTTTACCAAAAGTTAAGAATGGAACTGCATCTTTTACAAAGTTCTCTTTACCAAATACCCAAGCGGCCGAAACCCCTGGGAAGAATCCCCAACGATTGTTCAAAAGTGAAGAGTAACCATCTTGACGGAATACCATGTTTAAGATATACTTATCCATGTAGTCGTAGTCAATCTTACCAAAATAAGATAGAATGCGGTATTGACTGTGTGAAGAGTCGATGCTACGCATCCCTTTTTCGTCTGTTGTTAGTCCCAAGTCGCCAAAATCGTCGGTGGGTGCTCCTTGACCTGCAGCGCTAAAGGCGCGGCTTGTACGGTCAAATGCCTCCATACCTGCCATTGCAGCTACATTATGGCGTCTAAAGAATGTATTCTTGTAGTTTAATACCGCATTGTACGTTTGTGAGAAGTCGCGGCTAAAGCTAGCGCTTGTTCTACGAGTGGTTACAAAGTTTCCAGGTGTATTCTCGTAATCTTTGGTAAATGCTTCAGCTACTGATTCTGAATAATACCAGTTAGCCGATGCTTTTAGTGATAGATTTTTAGAGAAATCAATTTGGAAGGTCTGAACCATTGTAAATTTATCACTTTGGTTAAAATTTTCCCACTTGTCTGCTTGGTAGCTTTGGTTACCATCCGCATAGTTTGGACCTAGAAGTGCATTGCCCTCTTCGTCTTCGAAACGAGCGGTAGGAGGTGTTGACATGATACGGCCAAAGTAGTTGGCTTCACTGCCTTGTGAACCTGGCATGTTCTTCCAATTAGCACGTGCAAAGTTGAAGTTAGAGGTACTTGTTAACCAATCGGTTACTTTATAGCTTCCATTCAATACAAAGCTAAAGCGTTCGTAGAAGGTTTCTACTGGTAGCCCTTCTTGGTGGTTATAACCAATACCTGCGTAGTAGCTACCGTGATCATTACCACCCGACATATTAACATTGTAGTCTTGTGAGAATGATGGATTATTTAGATTGTAATCTGCTGGATTTGAATCTTTAAAGATAATTGTTTTTGAAGGGTCTAGCGGGTCTGCCATCTCTTGCCACCCTTTATTCAATAGGTAGGCATTGTCGGCTGTTTTTCCCATAATATTCCACATGGTTCTATCATTCAATACGTTTCCTGTACCCAGTGGGCTCGCATTGGTTAAGTTGCCTAGGGGTGCAATTGAGTGATACGTACCATCGTTTAAGTAAAAACCCGATTTAGAGTAGGCTGTACGCACAGCTGTAATGTAATCTTGTGCCCCTAGGAATTCGTAGGGTGAGTTTACATAGTTAATACCCATTTTGGCTTTGAAGTTAATCTCTCTACGGCCGCTTTTACCCGTTTTCGTGGTAACAAGCACCACTCCATTACTAGCACGTGCACCATAGATGGCTGTAGCACCTGCATCTTTCATAACCTCCATTGATTCAATATCTTCAGGATTGATGTCACTTAAACTGTCGCGAAGTTGTCCGTCGACGATAATAAGTGGTGAACCCGATCCGTCGAAGTTAGTACCTCCACGAAGGGTAATGGTAGGTGAAGCACCCGGACTACCCGATGATTGTACCACTTTCAAACCAGCTACAGCACCCGATAAGGCTTGCGCAGGGTTTGAGAAAAGACCTACACTTAGTGTCTCTTCATTAACTTTAGCAATAGAATTGGTCACTTTTGAGCGTAACTGGCGGCCACCATAGGCAGTTACAACGACTTCACCAAGCTGCTCAGAATCTTCTTTCAATGTAATTGCTAGATCGGTTTTTCCAACTACACTAACTATTGACGCTTCGTATCCTACGTAGGTTATGCGCAGTTTTGCATTTGAACCTACTGTTAATGTAAAACGACCGTCAAAGTCTGTTATTGTACCGTTAGAGGTCCCTTCTTCCACTACGGTAGCTCCAATGATAGGTTCTTTAGTTGATTCAAGCACAATGCCCGTAATCTGTTTTGTCTGAGCAAATGTCACTAATGACAAGGTCAAGAACATGAGGGTTAATAAATGTTTCTTCATAATAATAGACAAGAGGTCTTTAGTATTAGTCTTTAGATTTAGTTTAGAGAGACCTCATTATACTCTAAACTATTTTTATTGTTATTTTTAGGGTAAGAGAATTAAACAACTATGTTCATTCTTTGTCTTAATTAGTTCTCTTTTTCTGTTTCCAAGTTAAGCCTTCTAGATTCTTCTTTTTCTCTGGAAGTATATAGCTGAATAGCAGTGCCAATACAAGGCTTAATAAGATGCCAACTAATCCATAAAGCATAAAGTTAATCGAGGAGTTTGTACGTATCCAAAGTAAAATAAATACACTGCTAACTAGAGCGAGCAAAGCTGCATATCCACGTACTCTGGGCAAAAAGATTCCAATGGCAAATAGTCCACCAAGCCCACTAGTAAGTAGCCCAATGAATGTGTTAAATTCGTCAAAGAATGATTTGACACTCATCATAGATAGCTCAATGGCTAAATAGGTCCCTAAAATTCCCACTATTACTCCGCTGATTCGAGCCGTATTGACTTGGCTTTTATCAGAAATAGAAGGAAATATTCGTTTGGCAAAATCTACGGTAATAGCCGTTGAGGCAGAGTTTATATTAGATGATAAGGTAGACATCGTGGCTGCAAAAATAGCTGCAATAAGCAAGCCTGCAATTCCAGCGGGCAATTCATTTACAATAAAGTAAGGAAATATTCCCTCTGCATTACTCATTGTAACAGGCAATAATTCGGGGTGCGTATAGAAAAAAGTATAAAGTGCTGTTCCGATAAAGTAGAACAAAACAAGTACCGGAAGGGCTATTATTCCGTTTAACCAAAGGCTACGACGTGTTTTCTCCATGTCTGCTGTCGTTAAGTATCGTTGTACAATGGTTTGGTCTGAGGTGTAGGTGATTAACGAATTAGCTAAACCAGCTCCAAAGAAAATAACCCAAAAGGTGGGTTGTGTAAAATCGAAAGAGAAATCTAGCATTTTAAACTTATCGGCCGACATACCTATTGAGATGGTTTCCATAAAGCCACCTGTTCCTAAAACCAAATAGACTACTGAGATAAGTGCCCCAACAACTAAAATTCCTCCTTGAATAACATCCCCCCATACCACAGCTTCTACTCCCCCCATAGTTGAGTAGATAATAGTCACAGCTGACATCACTAGAATACAGACTAATAGATCTATGCCTGTTACTGTAGAGAGTGCTACCGATGGTAGATAGAGTACAATTCCAATACGCATTATCATGAAGATGATAAAAAACACACTCGATGTCAAACGTACTGTTAGATTAAAGCGTTTTTCAAGATATTCGTATGCGGTAGTAAGATTTAAGCCTCTAAAGAATGGCAAATACCATTTAATAACGATGGGTGCCATCAGTAAAATCGAGAACGACATGGGGAAATAAAGCCAATTGGTTGTGTAGGCTTTTGCTGGCAATGCCATAAAGGTTATAGCACTCAAGGTAGTAGCAAAAATGCTGATTCCTGCAGCCCACCATGGTATTTGCCCCCCTCCTTTGAAAAAGTGCTCAGAGGTACTTGCTCTCCGGCTAAAAAAGAAGCCAACGCCTAGCATAAGTAACATGTAGACTATTAAAACACTGTAATTTAGACACCCAAAAGAGACCGTGTTTGTAAATGATACTTCACTTAACTCTCCGTCGTGAAGCATAATATACTTATCCTCGCATTTAGATAAATAGGTGGTGTTGTAGGTGGTGCCTTTGGATGCATATGAGTCCCATTGGCCGGTCACTGTGTGATAAGTACAGTACTCTTCTGAAGGGGTTAAGAAGAGTATATGATGTGTTCCCAAAGCTATAGGCTGCTGTTTGAAAATGTTTATAGTCTCAGGAATGCGAGTCTCTGATTTTCTCCATTCATTGCGCTTAATCGAATAAGAAAGTACTTGCTCACCAAAAAGATAAAGAAGGTCTTCGTCTCCACTATTCTGTATCACGCTGAATTTGTTGACTGTTTCACTGTAGGGAAGCAGTGCTATAGTTTGCCAAGAAGCTTTGGGCTCTTTTAGATTTAGTTTCCATCCCTCTTGGTTAAATCCATTACTATCTTTACCGCCTGTCACAACCAATTGGTCAGCAATGATGCATGCAATGGGGTGAATTAATGGTTTGGGTAGGTTGGGTAATGCGCTTATTTCGCTGGATTCTTCTTGGTATGAAACAACTCCTGCAGAAATTCCTTCAGGAGTTTCACCTCCAATTAGTATGATTTGACGGTTGTAGTGAATAAAGCCGAAGTTCTTTCGTGGGGTTTTAAGTTCTTTTACTTTACTAATCTCTTTAGTCTCTAGGTTAATTGACTCAATGTACTCTACATAACACAGTGTGTTTGTGCTGCAAGTGTCTCGTCCTAAATAGATTGTGTTGTTTGAGGATGAGGTGAATGCAATATTTCCTTGTATGTTTTTTTGTAGTGATTGAGTTGTAATTTGTAATGATTTGCTTTCATTTGCCCAAGTGTACATAGAAAAGCAAAGAAAAGTCAATAGAATGTATAATTTAAGTGATTTATTCATAGTATATAAGTAGAATATGGTGGTTAGATAACTTTTAGTGCTCGCTTATTAGGTTATTATTATAAGGTTTCTTTAAATGCAAAGATAGAAAGATTTCCTAATATGTAGTATTTGTATGGTTGTTTTTTTTATTCTAATATTATAATTATTTTTCTTTCTATTCTTTTTATCTGTCTGTTTTATAGAATTATCGTAATTTATTGGATTGTTAAAATTACCTTTGCTTGGGTTATTTCTTGAATGAGAAAATAGGTTCTATTTGTAGTACATATAAGAATTGATTTGTATATTTGCGTCGTTTTTTATTAGCATGTAATCTCTTTTTAATATATTCACAAATAAATCTAATAATATGGAGAAAATAGTAGGACTTATAAATGCGCCATTTACGCCTATGCATGCAAATGGTGAAATTAATCTTGCACCCATTGATGCTTATGCAAAAATGTTGGCAAATAATGGTATACAAGGTGTTTTTATAAACGGATCTTCTGGTGAAGGCTTTATGCTAACTGCCGAGGAGCGTATGATTTTGGCTGAGAAATGGGTGTCTGTTGCCCCCGTTGGTTTTAAAGTAATTGTACACGTAGGAAGCTGCTGTGTCAAAGAGTGTGCTAAGTTGGCTGCTCATGCACAGGAAATTGGTGCATGGGGTGTAGGTGCTATGGCTCCTCCTTTTCCAAAAATTGGTCGTGTTGAAGAGTTGGTAGAGTATTGCGAAGTAATTGCCAATGCAGCTCCTTCTCTTCCTTTCTATTACTACCATATTCCTTTCTTTAGTGGTGTTTATTTACCTATGCTTGATCTTTTGAAAGCAGTAGATGGGCGAATTGAAAACTTTGCAGGTATTAAGTATACTTTTGAAAATTTGTATGAGTACAACCAATGTCGTCTTTATAGCAATGGTAAGTATGATATGTTGCACGGTCAGGACGAAACTATTCTTCCAAGTTTGGCACAAGGAGGTGCGCAAGGGGGGATTGGTGGAACAACCAATTATAACGGAAAAGAACTTGTAGGAATTATCGATGCTTGGAAAGCAGGTGATATTGAACTGGCACGCGAAAAGCAAAACTTTTCTCAAGCGGTAATCAATGTGATTTGTAACTACCGTGGTAATATTGTGGGCGGCAAGCGTATTATGAAGCTGATTGGTCTTGATTTAGGCCCTAATCGTACTCCTTTCCGCAACATAACGGACGCTGAAGAATTTGCTATGAAGCAAGAGCTTGAGGCTATCAACTTCTTTGAACGTTGCAATAAATTCTAATAAACTTTAGGATATCAAATCAAAATCGTGTATTTTTACTCTTTTTTTGATTTGATATTCCTTCATTTGATTCTCACATTATATATTATGAATTCTGACAAACGAACCTATCTACAAGCCTGTAGTGATAAATATGTATCTGATTTAACGGGAAATATTATGCCATTTTGGTTAAAGAATGGCCTCGACACCATTCATGGTGGTCTCTATACTTGTCTTGATAGAGAGGGCAAGTTGATGGATACCACTAAATCGGTCTGGTTTCAAGGCCGCTTTGGTTATATCTGTGCCTATGCATTTAATCACATTGAGCGTAACGATGAATGGATCAAGGCTTCTCTAAGCTGTATTGAGTTTCTTGAGAAACATGCCTTTGATAGAGATGGGCATATGTTTTTTACAGTTACTGCAGAAGGCTCACCTGTGCAAAAGCGTCGCTATGTGTTCTCTGAATGTTTTGCGGCGATGGCTATGGCTGAGTATGCCAAGGCAACGGGCGATAAAGGCTATGCTCAAAAAGCGCTTGCTTTATTTAAATCAATCCATAAAATGCTTAACACACCTGGCTTCTTAGAGGCTAAGACTACGGTAGAGGCACGTGGGCACTCTATTACCATGATGCTTATTAATGTAGCTGTGGTCATTAAGCAAGTGATCGAAGACGATATTCTCAATGAGCAAGTTGATAACTCTCTATATGATATTGAACACTACTTTATGCATCCCGAATACAAAGCACTGCTTGAAATGGTCTCTCCTACAGGAGAATTGATTGATACTTGTGCGGGCAGAACCATAAATCCTGGGCACTGTATTGAAACAGCTTGGTTTATGATGGAGGCTGCTAAGGTTACTGAAAATAGAGAGCATATTAATCAAATAGCTTTAACCATTTTAGACTGGTCGTATGAGTGGGGATGGGATACGGAATTTGGTGGAATTATCAATTTTAAGGATTGCAAGAACTTTCCACATCAAGACTACTCACAGGATATGAAATTTTGGTGGCCACAATGTGAAACCTTAATTGCCGCGCTTTATGCCTATAAGATAAGTGGTGATGAAAAATACCTTGATATGCACAAGCAGATTCATGAATGGATCTATAAACACCTCGAAGATAAAGAGTTTGGTGAGTGGTATGGTTACTTACACCGCGATGGTAGTGTAGCTCAACCTGCTAAAGGAAATATTTTTAAAGGCCCCTTCCATATTCCAAGAATGCTTGTAAAGGCTCATTTACTTTGTAAAGAAATTCTAGAGCAAGCTTAATCTTTGATTTATTATGATAATAACCACACTGAAAGATTGTTCTCGTTACGAGAATTTGCACCCAAAGTTTAAAATGCTTTTTGATTATATGAAGTCTACTGAAATTCTTCATCTGCCTCTTGGGCGTATAGAACTTTGTGGTGAAGAACTTTTTATTAATAATGTAGAGCCTGCTGCTCTCACCAAAGAGGAGCAGCCTTTGGAGCTTCACGAAAGCTATATCGATGTACATATGCTTTTCTCAGGTAAGGAGTCTATGGGTTGGTTACCTACAGATAAGATTACTTCTTACTCAAAGCCTTATGAGGCCGATGAGGATTGTGCACTGACAGCTGATACTCCCACCACTTATATAGTACTAAAACCGTATGATATGGCCATTGTTTATCCCGAAGATGCACATGCTCCTTTAATTGGAACTGGTAAGATAAGAAAAATGATTGCCAAAGTTAAATTATAACCCACATGCATACCGATCTTACGAAAGCTAGCTATGGCGATATACTTGGTAAAAAATACCAACTTGCTATTTTACCTTGGGGTGCCATTGAACCACATAATCTTCACTTGCCTTATACAACAGATGCCATTCTTTCGCATGCAATAGCTGTAGATGCTGCTAATCTTGCTTTCGAACAAGCGGGTAACATGGTAATGGTACTACCTCCCGTATTTTACGGTTCTCAAAATCCAGGACAGCGAGAGTTACCTTTCTGTATCCATGGAAGATACGAAACACAATATGCTATCTTAACTGATATTGTTGCATCACTGCATCATCAGGGAATTGGTAAATTGTTGATTGTAAATGGACATGGTGGAAACTCTTTTCGCAACATGATACGTGACTTAGCAGTGGCTTATCCCGATTTTCTGGCTTGCTCTTGTGAGTGGTTTGCTTTGGCCAAAGAGTGTGATTTCTTTGAGGAGAAAGGAGAACATGCTCACGAATTGGAAACTTCAGTTATGTTGCACTATCACCCCGAACTAGTCGATATGAATCAAGCGGGTGAGGGCATCACTCATTTACCTCGATTAAAGCCACTGGTGGATGGAACGGTTTGGATGCCTCGTAATTGGAGTGAGATTTCGGAAGATACCGGTGTTGGAAATCCTCGAAAGGCTACTGCAGACAAAGGAAAGAGGTTTGTAGAAGTAGTAATCCAGCGGTTGGCCAGCGCATTGACTGAGATAGTCAATTACTAGAATAGCCCCTCTTCCATTACATCCTAAAGCTCTTGTTAGCATAGCTAGGATACTTATCATGAATCGAACAACTTTAAATTAAATGTAATACCCTAATCATGAAAACTCAGATGAACAACTTTAAAAAATGTCTATTTTTCCTTACTGCAACCCTTGCTTTGGGTGCATGTGCTGAGAGAGGTCAAATAGAAGGTGACTTTAACGTTATCCCCCTGCCACAAGAAATCACTCTACAAAGTGGTGCTCCTTACCTTTTATCACCTGCTTCTGTTATTGTTTACACAGAAGGTAATGAGAAAATTCAACAAATAGCCTCTTTCTTAAACTCTTATATCCAAACATCGGTTGGTTATGAACTTAAGATAGCCACTGCTCAGGGCAGTAATTCTGCTATTCGGTTAACACTTGATAGCTCGATTACCAACCCAGAAGGGTATCGTTTGTCAGTGAATGAAAAGGGAATTGAAATTGTGGGATCTACTGAAGCGGGTCTATTCTATGGCGTACAAACGTTACGAAAATCATTGCCAGTAACTACCCAATCAATGGATGTAGCACTTGCTGCAGTCGAAATAAACGATGAACCTCGTTTTGGATATCGGGGCATGATGATTGATGTGAGTCGTCATTTCTTGAATGTAGAGGAGATGAAAACCTACATTGAGATTTTGGCTTTGCACAACCTAAATAGACTGCACTGGCACTTAACCGATGATCAAGGATGGCGTATTGAAATAAAGAAGTATCCTAAACTGACAGAGGTGGGTGCTAAACGTACCGAAACAGTGATTGGAAGAAACTCGGGTGAGTTTGATGGTAAACCTTACGACGGATTTTATACGCAAGAAGATATTCGTGAGATTCTGGCCTATGCCGATCAACATTTTATCACTGTTATTCCTGAAATTGATCTTCCAGGGCATCAACAAGCTGCTTTGGCAGCCTATCCAGAACTGGGTTGTACAGGTGGACCTTACGAAGTATGGAGAGAGTGGGGAATTTCGGACGATGTAATTTGTGCAGGTAATGAACAAGCCTTGCTATTTCTTGAAGATGTGTTGGATGAAGTGACTCAGCTTTTCCCTTCCAAATACATCCATATTGGTGGAGACGAATGTCCTAAAGTACGTTGGAAAGTATGCCCTAAATGCCAAGCTCGTATTAAATCATTGGGTATTAAAGGCGATAAACAACACTCTGCTGAAGAGTATTTGCAAAGTTACGTAATTTCTCGTATGGAGACATTCTTAGCAGGAAAAGGTCGTCAAATCATTGGTTGGGACGAAATTCTTGAAGGTGGATTGGCGCCAAATGCTACGGTAATGAGCTGGAGAGGTATTCAAGGGGGTATTGAGGCTGCAAAACAGGGGCATGATGTGATTATGACACCTAACTCATACCTCTATTTTGACCACTACCAAACTACTCAAACGGACAATGAGCCTTTAGCTATTGGTGGATATAACTCTTTAGAGAAGGTTTATAGCTACGATGCTATTCCCCAGGAATTGACTTCGAGTGAGCAGAAACACATTTTAGGCGTACAAGCTAACTTGTGGGCGGAGTACCTTCCTAATGTAGCACAAAACCAATACATGACTATGCCACGTATTGCTGCTTTGGCCGAGATTCAATGGACACAACCTGCTAAAAAAGAGTATAGCAACTTCTTGCAACGTATTCCTAAACTCATAGCTCTTTATGATAAATTAGGCTACAACTATGCCAAACATCTTTTTGATGTGCACGCGGAGTTTAGCCCCAATACCGAGAAAAAAGAGGTGCTAATAACGCTCTCAACTTTGGGTAAAGGAACTATCCACTATACACTTGATGGTAGTGAACCAACGGCTACAAGTGCTATTTATGAATCACCTTTGCCTATCAATGAGAGTGTTCAGTTTAGAGCCGTTGTTATTCAACCCAACGGAACTCATAGCCGTACATTGTCTGAAGATATTAGCTTTGGTAAGGCAACTGCTAAATCAATCACTCTGGTACAAGAGCCTAGCCGTGGTTACAGCTTCAATGGTGCAGCTGTATTGATTGATGGATTAAGTGGTGGTTCTAATTATAAGACGGGCCGTTGGTTAGGTTTTCAAGGTAGAGACGTTGATGCTACGATCGACCTAAAAGAACTTGTTGAAGTTAGCCATGTATCGTTTAATACCAATGTTGTACCTGCCGACTGGATTATGGGTGCAAGAGGGGTTACTGTATGGGTGTCTGAAGATAGTCAATCATTCAAGCAAGTTGCTAATCAAGAGATACCTTCTTTGAAATCGACCGATAAAGAGGGGCTTTATCCACATCAAGTAATTTTTGACCAAGTGAATGCACGTTATATTCGTGTGCTTATTAAGGGTGATAAACTTCCTTCTTGGCACAGTGGAGCTGGTAATCCAGCTTACATCTTTGTGGACGAAATAAACGTGAATTAATAGAGATAACTGTAATGGGATAGTGGTTAGTAGAACTCTGTGAGGAATCGATTGAAGAGAAAGAATAAATTCATTCAAATGTTCAATCGATTGCTTGCAGAGTTTCAATGATTAGTTACTATATCTACTGTGAAATGGAATAACAGATTTCCCATATAACAAATAAATGATGAACACAAAAAGAAAGTTAGTAAGCAGTATTGTTTTACCTTTAGCAGCTTTGAGTGTAGCAGCAGCACAACCCAAAGAGAAACCCAATATTATTTTTATACTTGTTGACGATTTGGGCATTGGTGACCTAGGTTGTTACGGGCAACGCATTATTAAAACTCCCCATATAGACCAATTGGCTAGTAGCGGGGTCTTATTTACTAATCACTATTCAGGATCTACCGTAAGTGCCCCCTCTCGTTGCTCTTTATTGACTGGGAAGCATACCGGACATACCTATATTCGTGGCAATATTGGGTATCGTCATACCGATGGTTTTCCTTATGACCTTCCTTTAAAAAGTGAAGAGATAACAGTCGGTGAGGTACTTCAAGCAAATGGTTATAAAACGTTATGCTTTGGAAAATGGGGATTGGGTGGCCCCGATTCCGAAGGACACCCCAATAAGCAAGGGTTTGATTACTTTTATGGCTATCTAGGTCAGGCCAATGCGCACTCTTATTATCCCCAACAACTATTTGAGAACAATACTCCTATTGTATTGAATAGAGAGGTTTATACACATGATTTGATAGCTGGAAAAGCAGTCGATTTTATTCAATCAGAATCGACTAATCCCTATTTTCTATATCTTTCTATAACCCTTCCACATGCCGATTTGGTGGTACCCGAAGAGGATCGTGCAGGGTATAAAGATAAGTTTCCTGAGATTAATTATCCGGGTCCTTATCGTGCCCAAGAGCAACCTCGAGCTACCTACGCAGCGATGGTTACTCGAATTGACCAAACTGTAGGGGCTGTAATCGAGGCATTGAAAGCGAGTGGGGAGTACGAAAATACGCTTATTCTTTTTGCTTCGGACAATGGTATACACCAAGAGGGAGGAATCGATCCTTATTTCTTTGACAGTAATGGTCCTTTCCGTGGTGGCAAGCGTGACTTGTACGAAGGAGGTATTCGTACCCCTTTTATTGCTTCCTTTCCTAAACATATGCAACAAGGGCGTGTCTCTTATCACGCAGGTGCTTTTTGGGATTTTCTTCCTACTGTTTGCGACTTGATAGGTGCTCAACAGCCCCCATCTATTGATGGTATCTCTTACCTTCCTCAACTAACCGGTGTGGGTAAGCAGAAAGAGCACAATACCTTCTATTTTGAATTCCATGAGCAAGGAGGAAAACAAGCCTTAATACAAGGTGATTGGAAGTTAATTCGTTTGGGAGTGAACACTCCTAACCCACGCTTGGAGTTATATAACTTAGCCAAAGATCCTGCAGAGGTTGCCAATGTAGCTTCTCAATATCCTAAAAGGGTAGAAGCGCTTATTCAATTAATGGATAAACAACGTACCTCCAATACCAATTGGGACTTTGCTAAAAAAATATAAGGTAACTATTTATTCTAGTACCTAATTACTAATTTACTATTCATAAAAAAATAAAAACGACTTATGAGACTCATTATTTCTCCCAATTACCAAGCTATTTCTACTTGGGCGGCTAATTATGTAGCCAAGCGTATCAACGAGGCACAACCTACTTCTGATAAACCCTTTGTATTGGGTTTGCCTACTGGTTCTTCTCCTCTTGGAATGTACAAAGCCCTTATTGACCTTCATAAATCAGGCAATCTCTCTTTCCAACATGTAGTTACTTTTAACATGGACGAGTATGTAAATTTACCCGAAGATCATCCAGAGAGCTACCACTCTTTTATGTTCAACAACTTCTTCAACCACATTGACATTGATAAGAAGAATATTCACATATTGAATGGGAATGCCAGTAACTTGGATCTGGAGTGTGCTGAATACGAAGCTGCTATCGAGGCAGTGGGTGGTATTGACCTTTTCTTAGGTGGTATTGGCCCCGACGGTCATATTGCTTTCAACGAACCAGGTTCTTCTCTTGTATCACGTACGCGTGTTAAAACGTTGACTACCGATACGATTATTGCTAACTCTCGTTTCTTTGATAATGATGTGAATAAAGTTCCTAAAACAGCCCTAACTGTAGGTGTTGGTACGGTTCTTTCTGCCAAAGAGGTACTTATTATCTGTAACGGTCATAGCAAAGCGCGTGCTTTGCAACAAGCTATTGAGGGTGGTATTAGTCAAATGTGGACCATCAGTGCTTTGCAAATGCATGCCCAAGGTATCATTGTTTGTGATGAAGCTGCTTGTGCAGAGTTGAAGGTGGGTACCTACAACTACTTTAAAGATATTGAAAAAGAGAACCTTTAATTTTTCCATTCTATTATGAGAACGAATTTAAGCTCGCAGATCTCGCTTAATCGGGTATCTACGAAATATTACAAGCCTGCTACAGCTATTGAGCGCTCTGTTTTAACTCAACTTGAGAAAATTCCTACCAATATTTTCGAGAGTATGGAAGAGGCTACTTGCCTGATTGTGGATGAGATTGTTGCTAAGGTTATTCAACGCCAACGTGAAGGTAAATTCTGCGTGATTGGTGCGGGTACGGGTAGCTCAGTTCGCCCTATTTACCGAGAGCTTGCTCGCCGCTGTAAGGAGGAGGGTGTTAGCTTGCGCAATGTGATTCTTTTTAATATTTACGAGTTCTATCCCCTTACTCCTCAAACTGTTGGTAGTAGCTACTCTCAACTTAAAGAGCAGTTGCTTGATCACGTTGATATTGATAAATTGAATGTCTTTACGTTGGATGGTGCCCTTCCTCAAGAGGCTTTATTGGATTACTGCCGCCTTTATGAACAACGTATTCAAACCTACGGTGGCCTTGATTTGGTCATTATGGGTGTGGGTCGTGAAGGTAACATTGCCATGAACGAGCCGGGTTCTCAATTGAACTCTCAAACGCGTTTGATTTTGATTAATGGTACTTCACGTGCGGAGGCCTCTCACAATCATGGTACAGAGAGCTTCCCTCCTTGTGCCATTAGTATGGGTGTGACTACGCTGCTTAGTGCTAAGAAAATCTACTTGGTTGCTTGGGGTGATGAGAAGATGGATGTTCTTCGCAAAGCGATTGAAGGTCCTATAACCGATACCCTTCCTGCTTCGTATCTTCAAACACACAACAATGTTTCAGTTTGCATTGACCTAGCTGCAGCTGGTCACCTTACCCGTATTCGTCACCCTTGGTTGGTTACTCAGTGTGAGTGGAGTGATAAGTTGATTCGTAGTGCCATTGTTTGGTTGTGCTTACGTTTGGATAAACCTATCTTGAAGTTGACCAACAAGGATTATAACGAGAATGGTTTGAGTGAACTACTTGCTTTGTATGGTTCTGCTTACAATGTGAATATCAAGATTTTCAACGATCTACAACACACTATTACAGGTTGGCCTGGTGGTAAACCCAATGCAGACGATACCAATCGCCCTGAACGTGCTACTCCCTATCCCAAGCGTGTGGTTGTCTTCTCTCCGCACCCCGATGATGATGTGATTTCAATGGGAGGTACTTTGCGCCGTTTGGTTCAACAGAACCACGATGTGCATGTAGCTTATCAAACTTCGGGTAATATTGCTGTGGGTGATGAAGAGGTTACCCGTTTTATGCATTTTATCAACGGTTTTAACCAGTTGTTTAATGGGGATGAAGCGAATGTAATCAAAGATAAATACAGCGAAATTAAATCATTTCTTGCCGAGAAGCAAGAGGGTGATTTCGACTCTCGCGACTTGCTTACAATCAAAGGTTTGATTCGTCGTGGCGAGGCTCGCTTGGCTTGTACTTACAACAAAATTCCACTTACGAAGTGTCATTTCTTAGACCTTCCTTTCTACGAGACGGGCAAGATTGAGAAAAGCCCCATCAGTGAGGCTGACATTCAGATTGTTTTGAATCTTCTTCGTGAAATTCAACCACATCAAATCTATGTGGCTGGCGATTTGGCAGATCCTCACGGTACCCATCGTGTTTGTACGGATGCCATCTTTGCTGCTATCGATGTAGAGAAAACCGAAGGTGCCAAATGGTTGGAAGATTGCCGTATTTGGATGTACCGCGGTGCTTGGGCTGAGTGGGAAATTGAGAATATTGAGATGGTTGTTCCTTTTAGTCCCGAAGAGCTTCGCTCAAAACGTACTTCTATCTTAAAACATCAGTCTCAGATGGAGAGTGCTCCCTTCTTGGGGAATGACGATCGTCTTTTCTGGCAACGCAGTGAGGCTAGAAACCAAGGTACTGCCCAGTTGTATCACCAATTAGGTTTGGCTTGCTACGAAGCTATGGAGGCATTTGTAGAGTATGTGCCATTGTAATTTTAACGTTGACAATAGTTATTTGTCAAATGTAAAATAAGAGTGTCTACGCTTGTCATTTACAGAAATGACAAGCGTGGATTTATTTTGGATAATTTTGGAGTTGACTGTCTATTTTTGGAAGCAGTTGAATGATTATTGAACAGCAATAAAAAGGAGTTTATCTAAATTTGCTTTTCATCTCATCTATTCAAAGAATACTATTATTTTACCCCTTATGAAAAATATGAACTTCCAGCCTCTCTGCTATCCAAACATCTTATCTTTAGATTACCCGTATTGTGAGAAAATGCTATCGAATGGTATCACCATCTATCCACTCATTCTCATTTAGCCCAATTGTCATGAAAAAACAGGTTATATGTGCCCTTTTGGTAGCTTTGTGTGGAAATCTATGGTCCCAAATTACGCTACTTCCTCAACCCGAACAGATAGAACTCCAATCGGGTAGTTTTCAATTTGATTCACAAACCCGCTTTTACTGTGAAACGGATGAGCAAGAAGCAGCTCTCTCCCTCTTTTTAGATCAGGCAGAGATTGCTATGGGTTTTCGATTGTCAAAAAGTAACAAACCTCTGAAGAAGAATGGAATGGTGTTAAGGCATCTTTCTACGCTTCCCGAGGAGGGATACAATTTACAGATTACTTCGCAAACAGTCTTGATAGAGGCTTCAACAACTGCAGGCTATTTCTATGCCATGCAGTCTCTTCTTCAGCTTTTCCCTGTCGAAATATTTGGAGGTGTTACCACCTCATCCGTCAATTGGTCTCTGCCTGCTCTCTCTATCTCTGATGCACCTAAGTATCCCTATCGTGGCTTTATGCTCGATGTGTCTCGCTATTTTTTACCGAAAGCGGATGTGTTGGAGTTACTTGATTATTTAGCAATTCATAAAATTAATAAATTTCATTTTCATTTGGTCGATGACAATGGGTGGCGTATTGAGATCAAGAAGTATCCTTTACTAGGTAGTGTAGGAGGCTACCGAGTGAAGCGTGAAGGACTTTTTCAAAATCGCACCAATCCCCTTCCAGGAGAGCCTACTCCCGTGGGTGGCTTTTATACCCAAGAAGAGATTAAAGAGATTGTACAGTATGCTCAGGAGCGCTCCATTGAGGTAATTCCCGAAATTGAAATGCCTGCGCATAGCAATGCTGCTTTGGCTGCCTATCCACACCTAACTTGTCCGATTGTGAATGAGTTTGTTGGTACCCTTCCTGGCATAGGAGGAAAGAAAGCTTCAATCATTTATTGCGCCGGTAATGAGGCCGTTTTCTCCTTTTTAGAAGATGTAATTGATGAGGTAGCAGAACTTTTTCCTTCTTCTTACCTTCACATAGGAGGAGACGAAGCTTGGAAAGAGAATTGGGAGAGGTGCCCTTTGTGTCAGAAGCGTATGAAAGAGGAGCAAATCCCTAACGAAGAGGAGCTACAAAGCTACTTTATTCGTCGCATGAATCGCTATTTGCAATCCAAAGGAAAGAGGTTGATGGGCTGGGATGAATTAACAGATAGTGAAATTCCCAAAGGGGCTACCATCTTTGGTTGGCGCGGTATGGGGCAATCTGCTGCCATAGCGGCAAAGAGAGGACATGATGTGGTTCTTACTCCCGCTCGTGCTCTTTACCTCATTCGCTACCAAGGGCCACAATGGTTTGAGCCCTTTACCTATTTTGGTAATAATACACTCCAAGATGTCTATCAATATGAGCCTGCTTTAAGCGGCATTACTCCTGAGTTAGAGCCTCGTCTACGAGGACTTCAAGCCTCTATGTGGACCGAGTTTGTTAACTCCAAAGAGGAGCTACACTACATGGTATTCCCTCGTTTGGCTGCACTGGCTGATAGAGCTTGGAGTAAACAGACTAAAGACTGGAATCAGTTTCTCGTACGGATGGATCGCATGTGTCAGATTTATGATAAACTACACCTGACTCATGCCGCCTCTATGTTTAACCTTGCTCACCAAGTGCGTGCAGAGAAGAAGGGGCTAAATATAGATTTGAGTTGCATTCGACCCGATGTAGAGATTCGATATACACTCGATGGTACCTTACCTACTCCAGTCTCCTTCTTGTATGAATCGACTCTTCGAGTACCTCATCAGAGCCACCTCATTGCTCAAACGTTTCAAGGTAATGCTACGAAAGGAAAACCTTTATTAATCCATCCTTCCCCTAGTTTGTCAACAGGAGCAGTGCCGAAAGGGGATGCGATAGGTTTGGAGTGTTTGGTTAATGGTATTTATGGGAGCGAATGTTACACCGATGGGGAGTATCTAGATCTCTACAACCGTGATTTAGAGTTTACACTCGATTTACATACCCCTCATACGCTTTCGAAAGTGGAAATCGGTTCTCTTTTGCACGCAGGTATGGGAGTGAGTTATCCAGCATCCATTCAGTTGGAGCACTCACTGGATGGAATCCATTATTACCCGTTGGCAGAGAGGGAGTTCGATGAACAGAGTCGATTCCCAAATAGCTTTACTAAGGTGCAAATTGTATTTAACGAGTTCGCTAAAACGCTGGCACAACATATTCGTATACGAGTAAAACGGCCTGGTATTATACCTCTTGGGGCACCTCGAGAAGCGCAATTTGGTAGAATTGCTTGGGATGAAATAGCTATTTATTAGGTAATTTAAATTAAAAAGAGTATCTTTCTTTCCGAATGAGATAACCTGATAAAGCCTAACCCTTTTTTATATAGATTAAACAAACTAACCCTGATGCTGAAATAAGAAGTAGAGCATCTTTTAATTATTTAACCATGAAGATAAACAAGAAGAAACTGACGCAACTATGTCTGCTTATTCTCTCTCCCCTTTGTGCTTTTGCTACACTGCCCGAATGGCAGAGTCAATACGCAATGGGATTGAACAAACTAACCCCTCATACCTATGTGCTTCCTTATGAGAATGCGAGTAAAGTGGTAGAAGGTGATTACACCTCTTCTCCTTACTATCAATCACTCAATGGTGCTTGGAAGTTTAATTGGGTGATGAACCCCGATAATAGACCTGTCGACTTTTATAAACCTAGCTATTCGGTTAAACATTGGGCAGAGATCAATGTACCTGGAAACTGGGAAAGACAAGGATATGGTACGGCTATTTATGTGAATGAAGAGTATGAATTTGTGAGCCCTTTATTCGACATGAAGAAGCCAACTCCTCCTACTGTACCCCATAAATACAACGAGGTAGGTTCATATCGCCGCAACTTTACTGTATCGAAAGAGTGGGAAGGACGTCGTGTAGTACTTTGTTTAGAAGGAGCCATCTCTTTCTACTATATTTGGTTGAATGGTGAATTATTGGGCTATAACCAAGATTCAAAAACGGCAGCCGAATGGGATATTACCGACAAACTGGTACCGGGCAACAATACGCTAGCTGTAGAGTGTTACCGCTGGAGTGCTGGTTCGTACCTAGAGTGTCAAGATTTTTGGCGTTTGAGCGGTATTGAACGTGATGTCTATCTTTACTCTACACCGAAAACCTATATTCAAGATTACGAGGTGGTATCTACACTCGATAAAGTGAACTATACCGATGGAGAGTTTGCCTTGAATGTGAAGGTGGGTACTGCACAAAGTAACGATAAATTAAGCTATAAGCTGTTGAATGCAAAAGGTGAGTCGGTACTTGCAGAGACTAAATCTATTCAAGGTGAATCGGTAACATTTGCTGCTTCAAAACTTCCAAATGTAGAGAGATGGAGTGCCGAAAATCCAGCTCTTTATACATTACTATTGGAATTGACTAATGGTGCTGGAAAAGTAACCGAACTTACAGGTTGTAAAGTTGGTTTCCGTACTTCAGAAATTAAAGAGGGTAGACTTCATGTAAATGGTACTCCACTTATTATAAAGGGAGTAAACAGACACGAACATACGCAATTGGGTAGAACTGTGACTGAAGAGTCGATGATTCGTGACATTGAGTTGATGAAACAACACAATGTAAATACGGTACGTAACTCGCACTATCCAAACGATAAACGTTGGTATGAGTTGTGTGATATCTATGGTCTTTATATGATTGATGAAGCCAATGTAGAATCACATGGTATGGGCTATGGGAAAGAGAGCTTGGCCAAAGATACAACTTGGTTCCAACAGCACCTTACACGTAACCAACGCATGTATCACCGTTCTAAAAATCACCCCTCTATCATTGTTTGGTCTATGGGTAATGAAGCGGGTATGGGTATTAACTTTGAACGCACCTACGCTTGGTTTAAAACGGTAGAGAAGCACCGCCCTATTCAGTACGAACGTGCCGAAAAACAACCCTTTACAGATATCTATAGCCCCATGTATCGCAGCATTGGCGATATTAAATCGTATGTGAATCAAGAGAGTACTCCTGATCGACCATTTATTTTGTGTGAATATTCACATGCAATGGGAAATAGCTGTGGTGCTTTGAATGATTACATGACTACTTTCGAAGAGAATGCACAAGCACAAGGCGGTTGTATTTGGGACTGGGTAGATCAAAGTTTTAGAGAAATTGATGAGAATGGTAAATGGTTCTGGTCTTATGGAGGCGATTACGGACCCAAAAATATTCCTAGCTTTGGCAACTTCTGCTGCAACGGTTTGGTAAGCAGTGACCGTGTACCTTATCCACATTTGAAAGAGGTGAAAAAGGTGTATCAGTACATCAAAGCTAAGTTGGTAAATCCTAAGAAACCTACGGTAACGATTAAAAACTGGTACGACTTTACCGACTTAAATGCATTTGAGCTGAAATGGCAATATGTGAGTAGCCAAGGCGTTGTATTGAAAGAGGGCCGCGAAGTGCTTACTTGTGCACCCCATCAAGAAATTACATTTACTCCTTCACAGCCTAGCGCTGCTCAATTGAAAGGAGTAGGTGAGTATTACTTAAACTTAGAGTGGTTCAGACGTACAGCTGCCCCTTTTGTAGCAACTGACTATGCCATCTCTGAAAATCAATTTGTCTTTGCAGCTAGCGGAAGTATCGTTCCTGAATCAACTAAAACAGCTGGTGGTAAATTGGCTGTAGAGGGAACGAAGGTAGCCAATGAACTATTTGCTATGGAGGTATCTACCGAAAGTGGCGCACTTACCTCTTACCAGGTATTTGGGCAAGAGATGTTGGTAAACCCCATGTTACTTAGTGTATACAGACCTTTGACTGATAATGACAATCGTGACTGGTCAAATGGTAAAATTTGGCAAAAAGAGGGATTGAATCAATTGACTCAAAAGAGCAAGAAGGTAGATGTTAAACGCCAAGGTAAAGGGATTGAAATCAGCTCGGAAGTGGTATTAGAAAATGCCAAAGGTGCTGTACTCTTTACGGGAACGGTAAATTATACTTTAGGTGAATCGGGTCATTTAAAGGTAAAATGTACGTTGGTACCCGATACAGCTCTTGTTCACAGAATGGCGCGTGCTGGTGTTACGTTTGATCTTCCTGCAGCTTATAACCAAGTGAAATACTTAGGTAGAGGCGATGAAGAGACGTATGTAGATCGTAAACAGTATGGACGTGTAGGAATCTATGAAACAACGGCTCAAGATATGTTTGTAGGTTATGTAAACCCACAAGCTTGTGGAAATAGAACAGATGTTCGTTGGGCACAGATTACCAATGAGGAAGTAGTAGGTTTGAGTATGGTATCGAATAAGCATTTTGAATTTAGTGCACTTCCTTATCAAGATGAAAATCTAGAAACGGCAACACATCTTAATCAGCTTGAAGATAGAGGAACTATTACCGTTCATCTTGATAGCGAACAAGCGGGAGTGGGTACTGCAACTTGTGGTCCTGGTATTCTTCCACAATATCGCGTAGCTGTAGAAAAGAAAACATTTGAGTTTACACTTTTACCCTATCGTAAATAGAACTTGTTTGAACAAACGAGGTATTAGATTCTTTAATTTGTCCTCCCTATTTCTAGGGGGGACATTTTTTTAGTTGACCCAGCATGGGTGATAACTCCCGAATACACCTTGATAATTGCAGCATTAGCTTTGGATGGAGGCGGTTCCTTATTGCATAGAGAATGGCTACTAAACTAAAATGCTCCCCAGCAAACTATTGCAGTTTGCTGGGGAGCATTTTAGTTTAGTAGCTACCTCTATTAAGGTTGTGCTACTGGCTTAACTGTGATGGCAAATCCACCACCAGCTGCCATGGGGATGGTAATGGTACTATTCTTATTTACCGCTACCTCTTTAATTTCATAGGCGGTGGGATTGGTAAGCCAATCTCCATCCTTCCCATCTTGGTAGATGGTGGCTAGGTACTTACCCTCATTCAAAAAGTCGAAAGAGAGCTCCATGGTGCGCGCCTCTTCGTTGGTGGTAGCCCCAACAAACCAGTTGGCGCCAGCGCGGCGGGCTATGGTTATGTATTCACCTATCTCTCCATTGACTACAACCGACTCATCGCAATCGGCATTGTACTCTTTGATAAATTGAAAAGCAGGATGCCCTTGGTAGTTCTCGGGTAGATCTGAAGCCATTTGTAGGGGGCTATAAATGGTAACAAGAAGGGCCAATTGGTGGCAAAGGGTACTATGTACACGTGTAAGTGAGATATCCTTTAGTTGGTCGTTCCACTGCTTGCGTTCACCTTTTTTACCCTCTAGTAGGATGTCGATAATGCCCGGTGTATAATCTGTTGGCCCCGATAATCCTCGGGTGTAGGGAATGGTGGTAGTATGTCGAGGAGAGTTTCCTACGCTCCACGCTTCCCACTCCATGCCACGTACCCCTTCGCGTGTCATCAGGTTGGGCCATGTGCGCTCTAATCCCGATCCTTTGCTGGGCTCGTGTACATCGAGCATAATTTGGTATTGGGCTGCCTTCTCTACAATCAATTGGTAGTGCTCCACCATCTGCTGACCGTGGTGGTTTTCGCCCGATGATACGGGGCCAGCATAGCCTGTTTTAACAGCATGGATGCCTAGTTCTTGGCAAAGGGTGAAGGCCGAATCGACTAAGGCCTCATAACCATGAATATCGGCTCCCGTTTCGTGGTGCATAATGAGCCATACTCCCTTCTCTTTGGCGTAGTTTGCCACCTCTTTCAGGTTGTATCCTTTGGCCGAGGTTACATAATCAAATGCCTCCTCTACTCCCCATTTGTCCCAGCCGGTATTCCACCCCTCTACTACGATGGCTGGAATATCATTAGCCGCTGCAAAGTCTATGTATCGTTTAGCCTCTTCGGTAGTAGCTGCTTGCATTTTTCCCTCTTTCCACTCTTTGCTTCCAAGGTGCATCTCCCACCAAATACCCATGTAGGTCATGGGTTGAATCCACTCCTCTTCGCTTAATTGTGAGGGTTCGTTTAGGTTGAGCATCATGGCCGATGCTACCAATCCTTTGGCATCTGGCGATACCACTACCATGCGCCACGGTGTGTGGAAGGGGGCAACTACGTAGGCTTTTACTCCATTTTTCCAGGGAGTCAATTCGCATTTCATTACCCCTTTGCCCATGTTCTTTAGCGTCATATCGGGGTATTTTACAATGGCGGCTTCGTGTATAAAGAGGTGGGTGCCGTTCGCCTTGCGCATGGTCATAGGGGTGGCTGCTCCACTTACTTTATCGAGGGGGCTATTTTTGAACTCTTTTTCGTAGGTGTTGAAATCGGCATCACTCCACCATGTTTGTGGATTGTGGGCTATATTGAACTCGGTTACTTCGTCCATTACAACGAGGGTATCGGTCGAGAACTCTTGGGGGAACTCGTAACGAAGCGCTACACCATCATCAAAAAGGCGGAAGTTGATGCGGTATTTTCTTTGGGTAGGTTGGTGTATCACCGAAACTAAGGCCTGGTTGTAGTGGTTGTGTAGGGTTTTGTTTTCGCCCCATTGACGGCTCCAATCCTCCTCAAAGGAGCTTTTTGTGACGCTCTCTATGACTAAGTCGCGGCAGATAGAGTCGCCACCTTGAAGTACCAATCCTATTTTAGAAGGTGCCAATAGGGTGTCGCTTCCCTTTATTAGGTTGTAAGCTAAGAATCCATTGTCGAGCGATTCGAGTGTAAGAGTTAGCTCTTGATTGGGTGAGGTGAAGGAGTGATTGGGTTGTGGGGAGCAGGCGGTGATTCCCACAGCAGCTACTGCATAGAGTGCACTTCTGAAGGTGGCTTTACGGAGTTTTTCTATTAACATATAATTGGGGTTAAATTTAGTTGCAAAATTACATTCCCTTTTTGAGATATGCTTTATAAGGGGTGCGTAAAAAAAATAGAATAAGATGGAAGAGTTGATTAGAAAGCCTTTAAGAAGTTATATGTTGTTTGCCTATCTAAGTGTTTTTCTGTTTTAAGTTGTTGATGTTGATTGCAAAAAAGCCCCATTTCATCGAAGAAGTCCATCCCAAATATACCCAGCTCTTAACCGCGCCACCTAGGTGCCCCACCCGGAGCACCTAGGTGGCACAGGTGGGGCACCTAGGTGGCGCGGTTAAAAGGGCGAGACCTTTGCACCAACTTTCTTAAGTGTTTACGATAATATTCTTAAGAGCTTATACCAACATTCTTAGCTCCTTTTTTTGGGTAAATAGTTGAGATTGACTCTTTTTTGGGGGGATGTAGTTTGCGGTAAAGAAGTGGTAAAACATTGATAGATTATTGCTGGAGTTTGCGGTGAAGGGTTGGTGAAGGATAGGTGAAGGATAGAGGGGGCTATCCTTCACCGTAAGTGGCTGATTAGTAGATAGTGTGAAGGATTGAAGCTTAAAAAAAGAGTTTAATAGTAGTAGGGGGAGGTGTTAGAGTGGCTCTGTAAAGGTGATAGAACTCTTTTTTAGCCTATATTTTCTTTAAAGGTTGCTCCTATACTAAACATATCTAATATATTTTCAGTATGTTTGTATGTATACTAAAAAGAATAGAGATGAAACAACCCGCTTACATAGCCAATGCCGTAAAGAACCTGAAAATAGAGTCACTTAATGCCATGCAGGAGGCCTCTGTTGAGGCTTATCAAACTGGAAAAGACCTTATTTTACTTTCGCCTACTGGCTCGGGTAAAACATTGGCCTATCTTCTGCCCTTATTGGGGGCGCTTAAACCCGATGTGAAAGGGGTTCAAGCGGTGGTTCTGGTTCCTTCGCGTGAACTTGCACTGCAGATAGACCAAGTATTTAAGTCGATGAATACCGGCTTTCAATGTATGAGTTGTTATGGAGGTAGACCCGCTATGGAGGAGCACCGCACCATGAAGGGTATTCAGCCAGCGTTAATTATTGGTACCCCTGGACGTATGAACGACCACTTGGGCAAGGAGAACTTTGATGCTAAAACCGTTACTACCTTGGTGATTGATGAGTTTGATAAATGCCTCGAATTTGGTTTTCAAGAGGAGATGGCTACCATTATCGAACAACTTCCTTCGCTTAACCGTAGGATGCTTATTTCGGCTACCGATGCAGCCGAGATTCCTCTCTTTACGGGGGTAAATAAGCATGTAAAACTCGATTTCTTACACACCAAGGAGGAGCTAGAAGAGCGTTTGCATCTCTTCAAAGTTCAATCTCCATCCAGAGATAAACTTGATACGCTTTACCAATTACTCTGTACGCTGGGTAATGAATCGACCTTGGTTTTTTGTAACCACCGCGAGAGTGTAGATAGGGTAGGTAAGTTTTTGCAAACTAAAAAATTGCCTTGTGGTATGTTTCACGGGGGGATGGAGCAAGATGACCGAGAGCGCTCACTCTATAAGTTTAGAAACGGAAGTTGCTACGTGTTGGTCTGTACCGACTTGGCGGCTCGTGGATTGGATATTGCCGATGTGGGTCACGTTATTCACTACCATACACCTGCCAATAAGGAGGGGTATATTCACCGAAATGGGCGTACTGCACGTTGGGAGGCCGATGGAAATGCCTACCTTATTTTGCATGGCGAAGAGCAGCTACCCGATTATGTAACCGAAGAGGTGGAAGATTTTGTTTTTCCCGAAACAACTCCCAAGCCCCTGTTGCCTAACTATGTAACTTGGTACATTGGAAAAGGAAAGAAAGAGAAAATCAATAAGATAGATATTGTAGGCTTCCTCTCGAAGAAGGGGCAGTTGGGCAAAGAGGATATTGGTCGCATCGATGTGAAAGATCACTACGCTTTTGTGGCAGTATCTCGTAAAAAATCTAAGCAGGCTCTCTCTTTGGTAAGAGATGAGAAAATTAAAGGTTTAAAAACAGTTATAGAAGAGGCCAAGTAGGCCTCTCTCTAGTAGCTGCTTTCATTGGAAAACCGGTACTTAGTAGACTGGTAAGTGTTGTGGTATGCTATTTAAAAGCCCCTTTGTTGAGCTATTTTGATAAAAAGAGAGATAAGTGTTAATAGCCTCGACTTGCTTAAAATTGCATATTGTTAGTTGTTTTGTGCAATTTTGAATAATTTGAAAGTTATTTGAGCTGATTATTTTAAAATTACTACTCTTTTTTTTGTGTAGGTCAAAATAATATGTAGTTTTGCCAAATATTAATATTTGAAATCTATTTTTAAAACAACTATCAATGAAAAAGCATAATTTCAATGCAGGACCCTCTATTTTACCTCGGGAGGTGATAGAGAAGGCAGCGCAAGCTGTTCTCGATTTTAATGGTTCTGGTCTTTCTTTGCTAGAAATTAGCCACCGTGCGAAAGACTTTCAGCCCATAGTAGACGAAGCCGAAGCTCTATTTAGAGAACTTCTTTCCATCCCTGATGGATATTCGGTACTCTTCTTAGGTGGGGGGGCTAGCATGGAATTTTGCAGAATACCCTTCAACTTCTTAGAGAAAAAAGCGGCCTACCTCAATACGGGTGTTTGGGCTAAAAAAGCAATCAAGGAGGCCAAAGCATTGGGTGAGGTAGTTGAGGTAGCTTCGTCTGTCGATCAAAACTTTAACTACGTCCCTACGGGTTATACCGTTCCGGCCGATGTTGATTATTTCCATATTACGACCAATAATACCATTTACGGTACAGAGATTCATACTGATTTAGAATCGCCCGTACCGATGATTGCCGATATGTCTTCGGATATCTTCTCTCGCCCTATCGATGTATCTAAGTACAACTGTATCTATGGGGGGGTGCAAAAGAATTTGGCACCTGCTGGTATGAGTTTTATCGTGGTGAAAAACGAGGCTTTGGGCAAGGTGTCTCGCTACATTCCTACTATTTTGGATTACCGTGTACATGCCGAAAATGGATCGATGTTTAATACACCTCCTGTGTTTTGTATCTTTACCATGCTTCAAACGTTGCGTTGGATTAAGGAGCAAGGTGGGGTAACAGTTATGCAAGCACGTGCCAAAGAGAAGGCCGAAATGCTTTATGCTGAGATTGATCGTAACAAACTGTTTCATGCTACGGTGACAAATAAGGTCGATCGTTCCTATATGAATATCTGTTTTGTGATGAATGATGCTTACCAATCACTTGAGGCCGACTTCTTGAAGTTTGCTACCGAGCAGGGTATGGTAGGTATTAAGGGGCACCGTTCTGTAGGAGGTTTCCGCGCTTCTTGTTACAACGCTATCGCCAAAGAGAGTGTGCAGGCTTTGATTGATTGCATGCAAGCGTTTGAGAAAAATCATTAACTCCTGAAATATAGTATTGAGAATTGAATGCTATCTTTGAAAGCTAGCATTTAATTCTCAATATTCTTCTTCACTCAAGAGATTCTTTTCAGTTTACCACCACCTTAATAGATAAGAAAATGAAGATACTAATTGCTACCGATAAACCTTTTGCAGCAGTTGCTGTGGCAGGTATTCGTAAAGAGATAGAAGCAGCTGGTTTTGAGCTAGTATTGCTAGAAAAATATACAGAGAAAAACCAACTGCTAGAGGCTGTAAAGGATGTACATGCCATTATTATTCGCAGTGACATTGTAGATGCCGAGGTGTTGGCAGCTGCTAAGGAGTTGAAAATTGTGGTACGTGCCGGTGCCGGTTACGACAATGTTGATTTGGAGGCGGCCACAGCTCAAGGAGTTTGTGTGATGAATACACCTGGGCAAAACTCGAACGCCGTAGCCGAGTTGGTTTTTGGTATGCTCGTAATGGGTGTGCGAAATATGTACAACGGTACGTCGGGTACTGAACTAAAAGGAAAGAAGCTGGGGATTCACGCCTATGGCAATGTAGGTAAGAATGTGGCACGCATCGCCAAAGGTTTTGGTATGGAGCTCTATGCATACGATGCTTTTTGCCCCAAGGAGGTAATTGAAGCAGATGGATTGAAAGCGCTTGATAGTGTGGAGGAGTTGTATGCTACTTGTGATGTAGTCTCTTTGCACATTCCGGCAACGCCCGAAACGAAGAAGTCTATTAATTATGCCTTGGTTGGTAAAATGCCTAAAGGGGGTATCTTGGTTAATACAGCTCGCAAAGAGGTGATAGACGAAGACCAACTTATTCAATTGATGGAAGAGCGTACCGATTTGAAATATCTGAGCGATATTATGCCTGCTGCGCACGAAGCTTTTTCGGCAAAACTGGCCAACCGTTACTTCTCAACTCCTAAAAAGATGGGGGCGCAAACTGCAGAGGCCAATATCAATGCAGGGATTGCAGCGGCTCGCCAAATAGTATCTTTCTTGAAGGATGGATGCGAAAAATTCCGTGTGAATAAGTAACGCTACTAGACTCTTTTTTGCATAAAATTCACCATCTATCCTTGCATAAAGGTGCTATTGTATTATATTTGTAGGTAGCTAAGATGGAAACCTTAAATCGATTAAACTATGGCTGTTGTTAAACCTTTTAGAGGGGTACGCCCGCCGCAATCGCTTGTAGAGCAGGTTGCTTCGCGTCCCTATGATGTGCTTAACTCGGATGAGGCTCGTCACGAGGCAGCAGGAAATGAGAAATCACTCTATCACATTATAAAACCCGAAATAGACTTTCCAATAGGAACAGATGAGCACGATGCCGCTGTTTATGAGAAGGCGGCTCACAACTTCGAGCAGTTTCAAGCCAATGGCTGGTTGTTGCAGGATGGGGAGGAGTGCTACTATATCTATGCGCAGACCATGAATGGCAAAACGCAATATGGTTTGGTGGTGGGGGCTTATGTACCTGATTACTTGAATGGAGTAATTAAAAAGCATGAGTTAACGCGTAGGGATAAAGAAGAGGATCGGATGAAGCATGTGCGTGTAGCAAACGCCAATATTGAACCGGTATTTTTTGCCTACCCCGATAATGAAGCGCTTGATGCAGTGGTTAAGCGATACACGGCACAGCCTCCTATTTATGATTTTATTGCACCAGGAGATGGCTTTGGGCATACCTTCTGGGTGGTAGATGGTAAGGAGGATATGGCACTCATTACGGCTGACTTTGCCAAGATGCCTGCTCTTTATATTGCTGATGGGCACCACCGTTCGGCGGCAGCTGCTTTGGTGGGTGCCGAAAAGGCCAAGCATAATCCGAATCATACAGGCTTGGAGGAGTACAACTACTTTATGGCAGTCTGCTTTCCAGCCAATCAACTGACTATTATTGACTACAACCGGGTGATAAAGGATCTGAATGGACTTTCGGTAGAGCAGTTCTTGGCGGCAGTTGCTCGCAACTTTGTGGTGGAAGAGCAGGGAGTAGATCCTTATCGGCCTACTTCGTTGCACAATTTTGCCCTCTATGTAGGGGGTAAGTGGTACAGTATTACGGCTCATTCGTCTACTTACAACGATCAAGACCCTATTGAGGTGCTCGATGTGACTATCTCTTCGCGTTTAATCTTGGATGAGATTTTGGGTATCAAAGATCTTCGTTCGGATAAACGAGTTGATTTTGTAGGGGGTATTCGTGGCTTGGAAGAGTTGAGCAAGCGGGTAGATAGTGGCGAGATGCAGGCTGCTCTGGCACTTTATCCCGTTTCGATGCAGCAATTAATGGATATAGCTGATACAAATAACATAATGCCTCCCAAGACAACGTGGTTTGAACCCAAGCTTCGCTCGGGTTTAGTTATCCACAAGTTAGACGATTAGGTTTTTCGGAACTGTTACGTTGTATCTGCTTATAAGCTGTTTAAGACCGTTTAATCGGTTTTAAACAGCTTTTTTAAGTTTAGATAGCTGCTTTATTAGAAATATTGCTTCAGCTATGAAGCGTCTGTTTGTAGTGGGGGGGTAAAAGAGAAGCGACACCACCTAGTATAAGGTAGTGTCGCTCTTATAAGAAAGCCGCACCAGTGATGCGATGAAACTCCGGATGACAGGTTTTGAGTGCTCTCCTCCTTTGTAATCCACCGGCATACGCTACCCGAAGGTTGTGGCCCGCCATTGGAAGATGAAGCTAATGTCTCGGTTTTCAGATTAGTTTGATGAGTTTCCCAATCTAACTAATGCGGCTTAAATTCTTTCTTTCTATAAGGCAAATGTAGTAGCTTTTTTTGAATAAAACAAGCCTCTTTCTATTTTTGTTCACCTTTCTCTGGAAGTTTAACTTATCCATAAAAAGGAGAGAGAGTTTATCAATTGATAAACTCTCTCTCCTTTTGTAGTCCATGGGGGAGTCGAACCCCCCTTGCAAGAATGAAAATCTTGAGTACTAACCGATATACGAATGGACCCACATTGTATCTTAAAACTTCGTTTCAAACATCGTTTCTTGATTACGAGTGCAAAGGTAGGGCTTTTTTTAAAATCTACAATAGGTAGCGTATATTTTTTGTGTTAAAATACCTTTTACAACCCATAATAACCTCTTTTATGGCTGAGAAGCCCCAACTTCTCTTATCTTTGCTACCCTATAACCAATCATTTTAAGGAATATGAAATATATAGGTGCACATGTATCGGCTAGTGGGGGAGTAGAGAATGCTCCGCTTAATGCTACAGCAATTGGCGCAAATGCTTTTGCGCTTTTTACAAAAAATCAACGTCAGTGGGTCAGCAAACCTTTGACAGAGTCAAGTATTGAACTCTTTAAGGAGCGATGTGCGGCAAATGGATTGGATGCGAACTACATTTTACCACACGATAGTTACTTAATTAACTTGGGGCATCCCGAAGAGGAGGGGCTGCAGAAGAGTAGAGAGGCATTTCTAGATGAGATGAAACGATGTGAGCAGTTAGGCTTATCTCTACTCAACTTTCACCCCGGTAGTCATCTCAATAAGATTTCGCTGGAGGAGTCTTTGGCTAGAGTGGCCCAATCTATCAACTGGGTGCTTTCGCAAACTCAGGGTGTAAAAGCGGTTATTGAGAATACGGCGGGTCAAGGTAGCAATGTGGGGTGTGAGTTTGAGCATCTCAAAGCCATTATTGAACAGGTAGAGGATAAATCGCGGGTAGGGGTCTGTTTAGATACTTGCCACACCTATACATCGGGTTATGATATAGCCAATGAGTACGATCGGGTTTTTACTCAGTTTGATGAGGTAGTGGGGGGTGAATACCTTTGTGCCATTCACTTGAATGAGTCAAAAAAGGCGCTGGGAACGCGTGTAGACCGCCACGATAGTTTGGGAAAAGGACTAATTGGTAATCCTTTCTTTGAGCGTTTTATGAATGATGCTCGTTTTGATAATATGCCTATTATTTTAGAGACTCCCGATGAGAGTTGTTGGGCAGAAGAGATTTCTTGGTTGCGTAGCTTGGTGAAGTAACCAAACGGTACGAAACAGTTATCGCCAGTGGTAGGATTACTCCTTACGCTGGCGATAGCTTTTTATAATAGGGATAAAAACCAAGGCTCCTGATATCAGCATGGATAGAATAAGCGGACCATCTAGCTTTTCGGATCCAGTAAGAATAATGAAGCACATGGCTGCCCAAAGGAGTGCTAGTATAATGGCTTGTCTGTTATTGAGTGGCTTTTTCATGTAAGGCTATCTCGTTTTAGTTGATGTAGATGTGATTATTGTTCAACAAAAATAGCTATAAAGATTCTCTTTTCCACTTTTTTCTTTCTCTTTTTTGGGCTTCTTTGATCACCTCCTCTTTTACTTTGTATGACAATTGAATGATCTATAAAAGAAGACTCCCCTCGCTGTATAACAGTGAAGGGAGTCTTTCTATCTTCTTATTCGCTCTTCTTTTTCTTCTCTACAATGGCATCAATGGCAGCAATGGCTGTTATTTTAACAATATCGCGTACCGAGGCTTCGCAGTCAGTAAAGTGAATGGGTTTGTTGAGTCCCATCTGGATAGGGCCTATCACTTCGGTGCTGCTGCTCATGCAGTGTAGCAATTGGTAGGAGGCATTGGCCGAACTCAAGGTAGGGAATACTAAGGTGTTTACCTCTTTACCTATTAAACGGGTAAAAGGGTATCTCTCATCACGCAGTTTGGCATTGAGGGCAAAGTTTACCTGCATCTCTCCATCAATGGCTAGTGCTGGATAGGCTTTTTGCATGTGCTCTACCGCTTCGTGTACTTTGGCAGGGCTTCCTTCGCTGTCCGAACCAAAATTGGAGTAAGATAGCATCGCCATAACAGGGGTGTGATTAAAGAAGCGTACTGTCTTTTCGGAGAGACGTGCTATATCAATCAATACATCGGTGTCGGGGTGGCGATTAATCAAGGTGTCGGCCAAGAAGTAGGTTCCTTTTTTGGAGTTAATGATGTGCATGGCTCCAAAGGTGTTGTAGCCTGGCTGTATGCCAATCACCTCTTTGGCTACCTTGATGGTATTGGTGTATTTGGTGTAGAGTCCTGTAATAAAGGCATCGGCTTCGCCCGTCTCTACCATCATCATCCCAAAGTAGTTGCGTTCAAACATCTTATCGTTGGCCTCTTGCAGGTTGGCTCCTTTTCGTGCCCCTTTCTCTGCCAATATTTGGGCATATCTTTCGCGGCGTTCGGCTTCGCAATCATTGCGTAGGTTGACAATTTCAATTCCCTCTAGGTTTAGATCAAGCTCCTCGGCTAGGCGTATGATACGCTCTCTGTTGCCCAATAGAATGGGATGACAAATGCCTTCGGATTTCGCTTCGACGGCAGCTTTGAGCATGTTGGGGTGAATTCCTTCGGCAAATACGATGCGTTGGGGGTCGCGGCGAGCGGTTTCGTAGAGTTGGCGAGTGAGTTGGCTTTCGTGTCCCATCAATTCGCGCAGTTGCATTCTATACTCCTCCCAGTTGGTAATCTCTTTGCGAGCTACCCCCGACTCCATAGCTGCTTTGGCTACTGCTACCGATACTTCGGTAATTAAACGGGGATCAACGGGTTTGGGAATAAAATATTGTGGGCCAAAGGTGAAGTTGTTTACGTGGTAGGCTTCGTTTACTACATCGGGCACAGGTTGTTTGGCTAGTGCAGCAATGGCATAAACGGCTGCCACCTTCATCTCTTCGTTAATGGCGCTGGCACGGGTATCTAGGGCTCCACGGAAAATGTAGGGGAATCCAATAACGTTGTTTATCTGGTTGGGGTAATCTGATCGTCCTGTCGAGATGAGGATGTCGGGGCGTGCGGCTACGGCATCTTCGTAGGAGATTTCGGGCGTAGGATTGGCTAGGGCGAAGACGATGGGGTAGGCGGCCATGCTTTGTACCATGGCTTGCGAGAGTACATTCCCCTTAGAGAGGCCTAAGAATACGTCGGCTCCTTGGATGGCTTCGATTAGGGTGTGTACATCGCGGCGGTCGGTGGCAAAGTTTTTCTTGCTCTCATCTAGGTTGGGACGGTCGCTGGTAATCACTCCTTTGCTATCGAGCATTAAGATGTTCTCTTTGCGCGCACCCAAGGCTACATAGAGTTTGGTGCACGATATGGCCGATGCTCCGGCACCGTTTACCACTATTTTTACTTGGTCTATCTTCTTTCCTGTAATTTCGAGCGCATTAAGTAGTCCAGCCGATGAGATGATGGCGGTACCGTGTTGGTCATCGTGCATCACGGGTATATCTAGCTCCTCTTTGAGTCTGCGTTCTATCTCAAAACATTCGGGGGCTTTGATATCTTCTAGGTTAATTCCTCCAAAAGTGGGAGCAATGGCTTTGACAGCCTCAATAAATTTTTCGGGATCTTTTTCGTCTACTTCGATATCGAACACATCGATGCCTGCATATATTTTAAAGAGTAATCCTTTTCCCTCCATCACAGGTTTGCCGCTTAGGGCACCTATATCGCCTAATCCCAATACCGCTGTACCGTTTGATATAACAGCTACTAAGTTTCCTTTGGCTGTATAGTCGTAAGCAGTTTGTGGGTCTCTTTCTATCTCTAGGCAAGGTTCGGCCACACCGGGTGAGTAGGCTAGCGATAAATCGGTTTGGGTACTGTAGGGTTTGGTTGGTACTACCTCTATTTTACCTGGTTTCCCTTGTGAGTGGTAGAGTAGGGCAGCCTCTTTGGTTATTTTTGCCATAAGTATATCTGTTTTATGGTTAAGTTATTTTTTTATTGTCTGTTAGCAAATATAGAAATTAAATGTAAATTAAAAAGAGAATCCTTCTTTTTTATGATAAATTTAACGTGTGTAGGTGCACAATTAAATGGTCTGCTACTTGTGATACATGCATAAACTCTTTTCAGCTCCATAGCTTTGGGCTATCTACGATAGAATATAGTAGGTGGTAATCTTTGGGTTACTACTCTCTTTTTTGTAACTTTGGCCCCCATACTCATTAAAATTAGAATCGTTTATGAAAGAGTTTATGCGCATATTGCGCAGATTTGTTCCTCCCTACAAAAGGTACTTGATACAGAATGTTGTTTTTAATATTTTGTCGGCTATCCTTAATATCTTCTCGTTTACACTGCTGGTGCCTATTTTGCAGATACTCTTTAAAATAGAGGATACTACCTACTCATTCATGCCTTGGGATGGTGGCGAATCGATGAAGGATCTTGTGATTAATAACTTCTATTATTATGTGTCGGAGCTGATTAATACCTATGGCGGTACTACTACACTGCTATTCTTGGGACTCTTTTTGGCCTTGATGACGCTTTTAAAAACGGGTTGTTATTTTCTCTCATCGGCTAGTATGATTCCTATTCGTACCGGAATTGTTCGCGATATCCGTATGCAATTGTATGATAAACTTTTAAGTTTACCTATTGGCTTCTTTTCGGAAGAGCGTAAGGGCGATATTATGGCACGCATCAGTGGTGATGTGAATGAGGTAGAAAACTCGATTATGTCATCGCTCGATATGTTGTTTAAGAATCCCATATTGATTCTCTTCTATTTTGGAACCTTGATAGCTGTTAGCTGGCAATTGACCCTTTTTACACTCACTGTGCTTCCTTTAATGGGATGGATTATGGGCAGTGTGGGTAAGAAATTGAAACGTGGATCGCTGGTGGCGCAAAACCAATGGAGTGATTTGATGTCGCAAGTGGAAGAGACCTTAGGGGGGCTTCGCATCATTAAAGCTTTCAATGCAGAGGGTAAAATGAATCACCGTTTTCTGCAAACAAGTAACCTGTTTCGTGATACGATAGGACGTGTTAACGTGCGTCAACAGTTGGCTCACCCGATGAGTGAATTTTTGGGTACCATTCTGATTGTCATTGTGCTTTGGTTTGGTGGGGTGCTTATTTTGAATAACCACGATTCGATTACGGCTCCTTCGTTTATTTTCTACTTGGTCATGCTCTACAGTGTCATTAATCCGCTGAAAGAGTTTTCGAAGGCAGGTTATAACATTCCCAAAGGATTGGCCAGTATGGAGCGTATCGATAAGATTTTACTGGCTGAGAATAAGATGAAGATAGCCGAGCATCCAGTACCCATTGTACCGGTTCGGGATCAAATAGAGTTTCGTAATGTGAGTTTTAAGTACGAGAATGAGTGGGTACTTAAGAACATCGATTTAACCATTCCCAAAGGTAAGAGTATTGCACTCGTTGGTCAATCGGGGTCGGGTAAATCGACGTTGGTCGATCTGCTTCCTCGCTACCACGATGTACAGGAGGGTGAAATATTGATTGATGGTGTCAACATTAAAGATGCTACCCTGCACGATTTGCGTGCCATCATGGGGAATGTAAACCAAGAGGCGATTCTCTTTAATGATAGCTTCTTTAATAACATTGCTTTTGGGGTGGAAAATGCTACCTTAGAGCAGGTGATTGAAGCGGCCAAGATAGCCAATGCACACGACTTTATTGTGGCTACTGAGAATGGTTATGATAGCTTGATTGGAGATAGAGGGGGCAAATTATCGGGCGGACAGCGCCAACGTGTCAGTATAGCGCGGGCCATCTTAAAGAATCCTCCGATTTTGATTTTAGATGAGGCCACTTCGGCACTCGATACGGAGAGCGAACGCATGGTGCAAGATGCGTTGGAGAAACTGATGAAGAACCGTACAACCATTGCCATTGCACACCGTTTGTCTACCATTCGCAATGCCGATGAAATTTGTGTGATGCACGAAGGGCGTATTGTAGAACGTGGTAAACACGACCAATTATTGGCTCTTGATGGGTATTACAAGAAACTGTGTGATATGCAATCTTTCTAGTGAGTTTAATAATGCTAGAAGAGGAAGTGTTAAGATAGCATAGTGAGAGCTAACTGAGAAGAAATTAGAATTAACTTAGAAGAATAAGAATAATAAGTATCATGGTAGATAAACCCTATTTAGATAGTTTTGAAAAGAAGATAGAGCAAGAGTTGCTTCGTTTATGTACATCGTATGGTATGCTAAGTGGTGTAATGTTGGCTACAGATGACATTGATGAACATTGGAACCAATTGGCACCCGAATATATGGCCGATGCGGTACCACAAATAAGTGAATACCCTACGGTATCGGTTGCCTGGGCAGCCTATTTGGGACTGGCCGTTGCTTTTGGATGGGATACTCACTGGGCCACTTTCTCTAAGGCAGGTTACAGCTATTTTTATGGTGAGCAAGGCTTTGACGATATGGACGAGCATATTGTGCGCGATTTGTTACACTTACCACTCGATGGTAAAGAGGCGAAAGAGTTGGAGATGATTATTCGCAACTGTGGGCAAACGGTTGTTACCTTGATTCGTCGCGAAGAGATAGAACCACAAAGCCCTATGGCTTTTCATGCCTTCTCGCGTGCGGTAAAGGTAATGTATAGGATTGGAGCTGCGCTTGAATTAAAGCGTTTGGGTTATAAGTTTGAGAAAGTAAATGTAGCTGATTGCTAAATAGACTTTATGGAGTAGTTGCGGTGGGGCTACGTGGAAAGCTACTACCGTAATATGCTGTTTAATATTAATAGGTGCTGTATCACGATTTAATAAAGAGTCGTGATATAGCACCTATTTATTTTAACTATTTAGGGATATTGAATAGTATCTTTTTTAGTAAAAAAAAAGAATAATGATGAGATGAGAAGGGGGGATTTCTTTTAAAGTAAGTATCGATGTTAATAGTAATCAATCACCATCTTTTTCTATTTTAATTGGCAAAAAGAGAGCTCAAAAAAAGGGGAATGGATAGGAGTATTACAATAGCCTAAAAAGAGATAATTGATTGGGTTATTTTGATAATCAGTCAATTATTATTTCTACTTTTGCGCCCCAATATTATTTTAAATTAAACTTGAATGGACTAGTTAACTTTTTACAGTTTCTAGTTTGTCAGAGATAACCTCTATATTAGCATGTTTCTACGAGTAATATCCTTACTATTTGTACACTTCTTAGCCTCTCAGACTCTCCATTCGGCCACAAGAGTTGGCTCGATTTCTACGCAAGAGTTCCAGAATGATACCCTCCTTATTAAAGGAGATTGTGATTTTCCACCCTATGAGTTTATCAATATCAACGGAGAGCCCGATGGCTTTGCCATTGAGCTAATCCATGCCATTATGAAGGAGGTGGATATACCCTACAAGATTGAATTGGATGTTTACCACAAAACTTTTCAGGAATTCAGAGAGGGAAATGTAGACTTACTTACCACTATTGAAGCCATTAGTAGCCGAAAAGAGGAGTTTACGTTTGGTCCTATACACAATCATGCTACTCCCAATGCAGTTACTCACAAGAGTGCCCCTTTGGTAACAACTAAAAGTGATTTAGCTGGTAAAAAGATTATTGTCTTGCAAGAAGATGCGTGTCATCACTACTTGAAAGAGGAGTATGGTAATCAGCTTATTTTGGTAGACAGAGTAATCGATGGCTTTAGGCTACTGGCTGAGCAGACCGATGCTGTTTTGTTGTGTGGTGGTGAAATAGCTCGTGCCATAATCTTTCGTTACGGTTTCAGTGAACTGCAACTTTCGCCTATAGATTTACCTCAAATTGATTTGTGTTTTGCAGGAAAAGATGAACGATTGATGGCTCGTTTGAGCCATGCATTTGCTAAAATTAGGGAGGATGGAACCTATGAACAGATACGTAATACCTGGCTTCATCCTACTCATCCATCGGTTGTTTCTCCAAAGATTTATCTTACTATTGGAGGGTTAATTCTCATCTCACTCATACTCTATTTATTTGTGATTCTATTAAAGCGTAGGGTGAAATCGGAAACTAAGAAGGTATATAGCTACTTGCATCAGATGGAGGAGATTCTTCAATTTAGTGAAATTATTATTTGGGAGTATAGCCTATTGACAAAGAAAATAACCTTCTTTACCAATACCAATGAACCTGATAGGGAGATAACGGTCGAAGAGTATTTGGCTCAGATAGCTCCTGCTAATCAAGAAAAGTCCCGTATTCGATTTGAATTGATGGAGAAGGGAGAGGCACCTCCCTTTCGTGTAGAGCAGAGTGCGCCTGATGATGTACTAAGGCGTCACGTTATTATCCATGGTGCACCCAGTTATGATGCCAAGAACAGGGTGGTAAAGTATACAGGTATGATACGTGACATAACCGACTTGATTGAGGTGCAAATAAGTTTAAACAAAGAGAAGGAGAAGGCACAACAATCCGATAAACTAAAGTCGGCTTTCTTGGCCAATATGAGTCACGAGATTCGCACCCCTTTAAATGCTATTATTGGATTTAGTGATTTGTTGCAACACACCGATGTGGTAGAGGAGCGTGAACAATACATGGAGATTATAAACAGCAACAACGAACTCTTATTGAGGTTGATTGATGACATATTGGACCTTTCTAAAATAGAGTCGGGAGTGGTTGAGATGCACTACCAAGAGTTTAACTTGAATGGGTTGGTCGAGAACCTAGCTTACTCTCTTCAGCCTCGGTTAGATAACAAGATCGATTTAAAGTTAGTAGTTGAACTTCCAAGTCAATCTAATTGGGTAGATTTGGATTACAATCGCATAATACAGCTTTTGACCAATTTTACTATCAATGCCATTAAGAATACCACCAGCGGGACCATTACCATAGGGTACTCCTGCCAAGAGGATGGGATTCGTTTTTTCGTGAAAGATACGGGAGTAGGAATTGCACAAGAGGATCAACTTCGTATTTTTCAGCGTTTTGAAAAGATAAATGACTTTGTGCAGGGTACTGGCTTGGGTCTCTCTATTTGTAAAGCTATTGTTGAGGCTTTTACAGGTGAGATTGGTTTTGAATCTGAGAGGGGAAAAGGTTCTCTTTTTTGGGCTTTTATTCCTTGTAAGGTGATTCAAGAGAAGGATTGATGCTCTTTTTAGAGCTAAAAAAGAGCCATAAATTGGTCTGAAGAGTAACAATAGGGGGCTATAAGTGGATTCACTTCGTAGCATCGATTCAATCTATTGTTTTTTTATGTACCTTTGCGCCCCGATTCGTATTTATTAAGTTTATAAAAAATGCTTTTACCAAAAGAAATTGTAGCGTATGCTTCAAAATCCTCTTTAGAAAAGGGGAAGTATACTATTCAAAAAACATTAGTTCTCAGTTTTTTAGCTGGTGTTTATATTACCATGGGTGGATTACTCTCTGTGGTTGTAGGGTATGGTTTTCCTGGACTTTCGGCAGCCAATCCTGCACTTCCTAAGTTATTGATGGGGGCTACCTTTCCGCTAGGACTCATCTTGGTGGTGCTTGCAGGGGGTGAACTATTCACGGGTAACTGTGCCTATTTTATTCCGAGTGTAATGAATAAGGAGCAACCGTGGCGTTCTGCTTTTCGCAACTGGTCACTGGTGTGGATGGGCAACTTTGCAGGAGCACTCTTCTTTACCTACTTCCTAGTAAGTATACCTGGCTTGTTGCACTATGCACCTTGGCAAGAGGGCATTAAGAGTATCGCCATAGCTAAAACCTCTAATCCTTTTATCGTAACCTTCCTCAAAGGGGTAGGGGCTAACTGGATGGTTTGTTTGGCTATGTGGTTAGGTATGTCTGCCAAAGATACAACGGGTAAAATTGTGGGTATCTGGTGGGTGGTTATGGCTTTCGTTACGTTGGGCTATGAGCACTGTATTGCCAATATGTTCTTTATTCCGATGGCTATGTTAGAGGGAGCTGATATTAGTTGCTATACCATGTTTGTGAAGAATCTTATTCCAGCTACATTGGGTAATATTTTAGGTGGTGCCCTCTTTGTTGGAGGGTGGTACTGGTATGCCTTCGACAAATTGTCAAAAAAGAAATAGTCATTTCTTCTTGATTATTCCTTTTATTATAGAGCGTTAGCTATGAGTCTGAAGAGGCTTTAGCTACGCTTTTTTTTTTGTTTGCCGTAGTAGTGAGTCTTTTTTAAAGCCTCTTTCTTAGTCGTTTTCGTTACAGAATTATTTACCTATTTCGGTCAATATAATGTTGCATCTTGTATTTTCTTTGTAGCCCTGCTTCGTTCATGTAGCGAGTTGTACCAAAAACAGGTCGTTCTTTCCAAGCAGTATCGTGTAGTCCCATACACCAGCCTATGCCTGCCCAAGAATTGGCATCATTGCCATCTAGCTCATATTTATTGTTGAGGTAAGCTATTGTTTGGTAGGCCTCTTGGGGTGTTGAGCTCCACTCTACTATCTTTTTTCCCCAATACATGCGCATGGTGTTCTCCATATACCCCGTTGTAACCATTTCGTACATAGCTGCATTCCAGCAGGCATCGTGGCTCTTCATCTCCTCTAGCTCTTTTAGGGTATAGAGAATGGGGCGTTTATCTGTAACATGCTTTTCGAGCGTTCTTCTGCTCCAATCGGGTAAGGATAGGTATTGGTCGTAAGTAGGATGGTACCAAACAAAGTTGTGAGCCAATTCTCGTCTTACTACCAGCTCTTCAATAAATCCCTTAGCCAGTGGGTTGTTTGCTAGCTGTTGGAGTATGGTAAGCGGTGAAATCATACCAAAATGGAGATAGGGACTTAAGCGTGAAGTGGCTATTAGTTCAGGGTGATTGCGGTTACTGTCATAGTGATCCAATTGGGTAGTTATAAATTCATGGCATCTTTTTTCGGCCTCTCTTTGGCCACCTCTAAACTGGGATTTGGGTACAAACTGGGTCTGTTTGACCTCCTCCATAAAGTTTAGTACCCTCTTCTCTTCGCAATTAAAGTGGAGCGTTTTGCTAGTAAACTGAATGTTATCCCCATCCGCTCCTCTATCGTTGATGAAATAGGGTAACTTTTCCATTAGCTTCGGACGTATGGTGCGTGCGGCCCACTCTTGTTTGTAGGATGCAGCAGTAATGGGTATAGATAGATTATCCTCTACACAGATTAATTTGCAAGGCAGGTGCTCAATTAACCACGCCTCTTGCTCTCTATGAAATCTTAGGTATCCTTTGTCAATTACTACCGCACTCATTTCGGGGTATAGTCTCTTCATATCCTCTTCAAAAGAGTCGAATAGTAGTTTGAGTTCAATACCATTTGCTGCAAGAATTTCGCCTACCTCCATCACTCCTTCCAGCAAAAAGGTAAGGTGTCGGTAATTATGCTCAGGTAGTTGACTCTTTAGGTGGTAGACAACCTTTAACGGGCATCCATTTTGTTGAGCCAAATTTATAGCCACCTGCAGCGCTAGGTTATGGGTGACCCGTAGAGAATGCTGCATGCGGTATATTACAACTTTACCATCGCGCTGCATCTCTTTGTTGTTTAGTGTAACCACTCTTTCCGGTCTGATTGTATCTAAGTAACGACTCATCTTCTTAATAGTATTGATTCTCTCTTCTATCAGAAACGGTAAAAGAGAGAAAAAGGTTTTTTGTACACCACCATCGGATTGTAAACAATCCCAACTCTTTCCTCGTTATAACTAAAAGGATTATCTTCTTCAAAAAAGAGTTTCATGAATATATTACTTACTGGTGTAACGGGTTATATAGGTGGCCGCTTGCTCCCTACGCTACTCGAGGAAGGGCACCAAGTGTATGCTTGCATTCGTGATCGGGCTCGCTTTCCAGAGCGTTACTTGAATCATCCTTGCCTAAAAGTAGTGGAGGTTGACTTCCTACACCCTAACTACGAGGTGTTGCCTCTTCAAATAGATGTTGCTTTCTACCTTATTCACTCCATGGTAGACTCACGTACCCATTTTATTGAGTTAGAGCAGCGGCAAGCCCAATGTTTTGTGCGCTATATGGAGCAAACTACTGTAAAGCAAGTAATCTATTTGAGTGGAATTACTTCCGATTCTCACCTCTCACCTCATTTGCAATCTCGTAAGCAAGTGGCTCATGTTTTGGCTCAGGGTCGTTATGCTCTTACGGTGATTAAGGCAGCGATTATCATTGGCTCAGGAAGTGCTTCTTTTGAGATTATGTACGATTTAGTCGATAGACTTCCTTTGATGGTGGGTCCAAATACATTAAATAATGTGTGTCAGCCCATTGCCATTCGGAATGTAATTTATTACCTACGCGGAGTCATGCTCCACCCCGACTGTATGGGTGAGGAGTTTGAGATAGGAGGTCCCCAACTATTGTCGTACCGTGAAATGTTACGGCAGATAGCTCAGGTGCGCAAACTTCGGCGCACCATTTATACTGTTCCTTGGATATCGGCCACCCTCTGTGCCCATTGGTTCTATTTTATAACCTCTGTCTCCTCCAATTTAGCAGTCAGCTTATCGGACAGTATGAAGAATAATGAAATATGTTCCGAAAACCGAATTGCTACCCTTTTACCACAACCTCTTCTCTCTTTTAAAGAGATGGTAGAAGTGGCCCTTTTTAAGCTATCTACGGACGATGTTCTTTCGAGTTGGAAAGATTCATTTAGTAGTAGTGGCTTGGACTTTTTGATATCGAATGCCATTTCAGTACCGCAAACGGGTGCACTCACTTATGGAGTGGAGTGTCCCTTAGCAATAGCTCGTTCCGAGGTGATAGAGCGAATATGGCAAACAGGAGGAAGAGGAGGGTGGTGGTTTGCCAACTGGTTGTGGCATGCACGTGGATGGGTTGATTTAATGAGCCAAGGAATGGGTATGCGAGGCCGTACCAATGAGCACCACCTCTCTGTGGGAGATGCGATTGATTTCTGGCGCGTATTGGTGGCCGATAAGCGAAGAGGGAGGCTCTTGCTTTATGCCGAGATGGTTATGCCAGGCGAGGGTTGGTTAGAGTTTACCATCAAAGAGATTAACCAGAAGGAGCATCTCTCTATTAAAGCAACTTTTCGTCCCAGGGGAATCAGCGGTAGGCTCTACTGGCTTAGTACCAAGCCTCTTCACTATGTAATCTTCCATGGTATGGCGAAGAAACTAACGCATTAGCGTTAGTTAGGTGTAGGTTGGCAGAGGAAAACAATACAGAGTAACCATTTAAAAGCTCAAAAGAAGCGTTATCTTTGTGCTTATAGGCTATATGAGTCTGTATGATTTACCAGCAGAGGGATGCTTTAAGTACCTCGTAAGACCATAACTAAATGGGATCAATAAACTTGTTTCTGATTGCCAATTGAATTGTTTATCATTATTTGGAATAAAAAAATGGAGGAATTAACACTCACAACCCCATCACTGCTCTTCTCGGCAGTCTCTTTGATTATGTTGGCCTATACCAACCGATTCATCTCGTATGCGCAGTTGGTTCGGAACCTAGCTCAAGATTATCAAGTTCATCCTTCGCACGATTTAGAGGCACAAATTCTTAATTTGCGTAAACGCCTTTACCTTATTCAATTGATGCAGGTACTAGGCATTGTAAGCCTTTTTCTTTGTGTGATTACCATGTTCTTAATCTACATAGGGTTATACACAACTGCTGTATATATATTTGGGCTTGGTCTTTTTTCGCTGATAGCCTCTTTAGGCGTTTCAATTCAAGAGATTGTTATCTCGGTGAAAGCACTCGAGATTCATTTGAGTAAAATGGAGGCTACAAAGAGAGAGGAAAAATAAGAGGAGTAACGAAATGTACCCCTAAAAGGTTTTAAGGAAGCGTAGTAGAGGCTTCCAGCAGCAACTACCCATACAAACTAACTACTTACTGGGGCTGGATGATAAATCCAGCCCCAGTAAGTAGTTGTCTGTTTGGATGCTAACTGTAACCTACTCTTAGGTAATGACGCAATTGTTAGGAGATGATTAATCGGAGTAATTTCTCCATCTCGGGTTTGTATATTCCACCCTCATGTACCTTTTTCCCATCTATATATAAGGTTGGTACGTAGTAGTAATCAAACTTATCGGCTAGTTCGGGCTCCTCTAGCTCATCAATTAGTTCCATTTCGATGGTGGCAAACTCAGGATACTCCTTTTTTAATTCGTCAATGTATTGGAAGGCCCGTTTGCAAAAGGGGCATCGTTCTTGGTAGAACATCTTTACTTGTTTCATAGCTTCTTTTAATTATGTATTCAACTTAAAACAGTGCAAGATAGGAAAAGGTTACGGAAGTACGGTAGTTCGGTCAAGTAAAACTCACCCTATCTCTTTTACGATTCAGTTGCTGCATATAAAGCCCCAAAAGTAATCCGTTTATAGTTGAATATCTCTTCGGGCTTAAAGAATCTTTTTAACTCCACCTCTGCTGTCTCCAATGAATCGGAGGCATGTACAATATTCTCTTGGTAACTCATACTAAAGTCGCCACGTATCGTTCCAGGTTGTGCCTTTCTACTATTGGTAGGTCCAGCCAGCAAGCGGACTGTCTCCACTGCGTCAATACCTTCTAAGCAGATTACCAGTACAGGAGTTACCATCATCGATTCGAGTATGGCTTGAAAAAAGGGTTTATCAGTTAAGTGCTCATAGTGTTCAAATAAAAGTTTCTCAGTTAATTTTATCATCTTTGCCCCTGCTATGCGCAGCCCTTTACGTTCGAAACGAGTGATGATTTCTCCTATCAAGCCTCGCTGAACAGTCGATGGCTTTAATATGACCAATGTTCTTTCCATATAATCTGATTTTTAGGTTCTAAGGTAAAATTAGCCTTGAATAATTGGTTCCTAAAGTAGCTCTTTGTTTTAGAATAAACAAATATATTCATTCTTTTTGAATTGTTTTTGTTTCATCAAGCATATCACATAGTGATGTGACTATATATCCTATCCGATATCCAAGAGAGGTATCACCTAGTATAACTACTCTTTTAGAGCATAAAAGCACCAACTAATAGGGTAGCTTGTTTAAGTAGGTTTGTTGTCATAAACAATAATTGTTTATATTTGTATAGTACAATATAGATTCTTTCCACCATTACTGACCCTCTTGTTGAAGGTCCTTCTCCTTCTGATAGTTTGCTGGTTTGTGCACCTTCTAACAGGTGGCAAGATGTATAAAGTCACATAGGAGAGTAGAACTGCAAGAGAGATCTAACAAATTTAGAATAATGAACATTGAAGAATTAAGAGACTATTGCCTTGGCGTAAAAGGGGCTGTTGAAGAGATGCCCTTTGGTGATGAATATTTGGTCTATAAGGTGTGTGGGAAGATGTTTGCACTGATTCCACTTGATGACTTAGAACCCAATATTACGCTGAAATGTGATCCTGACCTAGCGATTGATTTGCGAGAAAAATATAGTTGTGTTACCCCTGCTTTTCACTTCAATAAGAGGTATTGGAATAACATTGTAACAAACCAGCAGATGCATGATGAGTCGATCAAATATTGGATTAACCACTCCGTTGAAGAGGTGATGAAAAAGTTGTCAAAAAGAATTAGAGAAGCCTACTATGATACATCAGGTAGCGACTAGTTTAAGAAGTTATAGGTTTTATTTGGTGACTATACTATCGTAGTATGTGACCCTTTTAGTATAATAAATAAAATAGCTGTATGAAAAAAGTATTGTGTCCCAAATGTAAAATTGCTAATCTCTATTTGAAGAATGAGGCTGGTGAGCGTCTTTTAATCTATGTCACTCGTGAGGGAGAGATTGTACCTAAGCATGCTGAGGAGTCTCTTTCCGGTTTTAACACCGATGTTATCTACTGCCTTGGTTGCTCCTGGAGTGGGAGCGTTCGTCGACTTGTAAACTACTAATTCTGTGTCCTCTACGTATTATCTAATTTTTCGATTAATGCATGTTACTTTGGATAGGTAGTATGAAGATAGTGTGTTAGCTCATGTACTCATACTGAATATCAACTCCTATTGTCCATGCAAAGTTAGTTGTTCTAGATTTAGCCCTGTTTGTAATGATCTAACAAACAGGGCTAAATTATATTTTAGGTATCTTGACGTACCCTTATGATCTTCTAGTTCTCTCTTTTCCTGCAAGTAACCAATTGAAGAGGTACTACTTGTTTATTCTTTCAATAAGAGGAAGTTGACTAGGAACAGAGGTTAGGATAAGTTCTGCTGCCATAGGGGTATGTTTGCCTCCATGTACAACCGATGCACGCACTTTAATCTTACCAGGTGTAGTGGTAGATCGTACCAAGATAGGAGCAGTTCCCCACTGAACTTGTCGGGGGTTGGTAAAGTTCTCCCGGTCGGCTACAAGTGTGCCATTTCCCTCTATCTCAAAGTGTACTTCGTAGCTGTTAAGTCTCTTTATAGTCCCATTTGCATCGGCTATTCCAGCGATAACAGTAACTAGATCGGATCCATTGGCCTCCATTTGAACTGCTTCGTCATCTACCCAAAGAAGTAAACGAGTGGCTCTGCGTGAAGGCACTACCTTGTGAGTAGCTACCACCTTTCCATCAATAATCCCTTCGGCTAACAGATACGATTCAGTATGTTTTCTGGCGCGTGCCAGACTCTTATCTTCCATCACATTAAAAGCATCCTTGAAGGTGATAATGGGTGAAGGCATCCCTTCGGCCTCTGTCTCTTTGTGGTAGGTATAGCTTTGTCCATTTTCAAAAACTTGTAACCTTACCTCGTCACAGTTGCTATAGACCGTTACATCTTTGGGCGAAAAGGGGGTCATGGCGTGTGCAATATGTACCATGGGACCTTGATCGGCTAGTAATAACTCGCTCTCGCTGGTAGGACGTTGCGAAGTAAATAGATAGTAGGAGAGTTTGGGTTGGCGGAAGGCATCCATTATCCCTCCATAAAAAGGATCGGGATGGTAGCCACGCTGATGATCAAAAGAGTGCCACAAGCAGCCACCCACGTGTTGTCTGGGGTTTCTATACAAGGCATCGTAGCAGGTGTATTGATAATCGGTCTTGGCATATCCTGCCGCTTGTTGCAGCATGGCATGTTCGCCCCATAGGCGATTTACGCGGCTGGGTGAGTTGTGTGAACTCCAATCATCCACATTGTCTCCCCACTCGCGCGTGAAATAGCTCACTTTTGGATCTAGACTCTCTGCATTAAAAGCTCCGCCCGCTCCATTTACCGGATGACTAAAGAGCACAGGGAAGTGTTCATGCCCTCTTGCTTCGGCATCACATCCTGAATAACAGTAGGGGTAGGGATACTCTTCATTTACTGTTTCAAGGGCTTTTTTAGCAAAGATTTCGGGATACCAGGTTTCGTTCAAAATAGGTTCCCACATCCAAACCGAAGGATGGTTGCGATCCCGACGAACCATGTTGCGTATGTCACTGTATACACTTTCGGCAAAGATGGGGGCATCATTCCAAAACTGCCATCCCGGTGTATTGACAATTACAAAGAGACCTAGCTCATCACAGGCATCCATAAAGGCAGGATCTTGGGGGTAGTGTGCATTACGAATGACTTGCATACCTGCATCTCGTAGTTTTTTGGCATCTCTCCAGTGTAAACTGTTTGAGAGGGCATTGCCAATCACGGCAAAATCTTGGTGCCGATTGCCACCAATCAATGGGTGTGGATAGGGCTTTCCATTAAGCCAAAACCCATCGCTCCCCTTAAACTCAATGCTGCGTACTCCAATTCTACGGTAGTAGCCATCTACAATTTCTCCTTTATTATTTCTAATTTGCACCTTTAGGTTGTATAGATAGGGAGCATCGGGTGACCAAAGTTGGGGATTATCCAACCCTATTTTACTCGTGATATGGGTGGCTTCGCCAGGAAGAACGGTGAACTTATCATGCAGTAAGAATCGCTCTTCTCCCCCTTTTTCCTCTAAAATATACTCAATGACTCCTGTAAATGGTCTGTTTAACCGATTTCGGACATGTGCTTTGAGGTTGATATCGGCCGATTGGTCCGACACCTGATCGTACGATACGAAAAGGCCCCCACCTGCTATTTCATTTTCAAAATTGGGATCGGTTAGGAAGATGGAGTTATGGGCAATAAGCCAGCAGTCGCGATAAATTCCACCAAAATAGACAAAATCTAACATCTCTTGTTTTGTACCTGGAGCATAGGTTGGATCATCGCTATTATCGGCCCAAACGGTAATAATATTCTCCTCTCCTATGCGAAGGTGTGAGGTGACATCGACAATGGCTGGAAGAAAACCACCAAAATGCTCTTTAAGCAATTGTCCATTTACCCAAATTTTGGATTTGCCCATGATGGCTTCAAAATGGAGTGATAGCTCTTTTCCTTTTAAATTGGCTTGAGGTGTGAAGCGTTTACGATACCACACCTCACCTTGGTAGTTAATACCACCACTCGCTTCGGAGGGGAGGAGTTCAATGCCATTGGGCAGTGAAACAGACTCCCAACTGGAATCGTCAAACCGAGGCTGCTCTGCACCCACGATAACTCCTTTGTGGAGTTTCCAATCGGGGTTCATATTGTAAACGGTTCGCCCTGTTTTTGGTAATGCATAGAAACCTGCTGTAGAGTAGGAGGGCTGATATCCCTCTGCTTGGAGAGCAGTTGATACGTGAAGTGCTATTGCTAGAAGTAGTACTTTAAAAAGGTGTCTTGTTTTCTTCATATGAGTTATTTAGATGGTTTTATTCGTTGGTTTGATTGAGGGTTAAAGAAGAGAGATTTTGAATGGCTTCCCACTGATTTCCTACTCTCAATCATCTTTTCTATATGCTGAGATCAATGAGAAACAAAGATAGTAGAAATTAGAAAAAGAGTAATCTATTTCTCACACTCACTGCATTCATAGATGCGTATCCAGTCAATCTGCATCTCTATCGGTAGCTCTTTGGGATTTACTTTACCTACCCATTCGCCACCTAGCTGCATATCAAGCAAAACATAGAAGGGTTCATCAAAGGGGTATTGAACTGCATTAAAGGGTTCTAGACGTGGATATTCAAAAGTGACTACATCATTTACATAGAAGACTAATTTCTCTTTGCACTTCTCTACGGTGTAGGTGTTGTACCCCTCTTTGTCCATGGGGGCTGTACCGTGTGAACGTGGGTTCTCTTTGTACCCTAGTTTTAGTGTATACTCTGTATGAATGGTTTGATAGGCTATTGTGTCATGATTGAGATGTTCCATGATATCGATTTCTCCTCCATTAGGCCATGCTTCGCGTACAGCAGGTAGCATCCAAAAAGCAGGCCAACAGCCAGTTGCATTGGGAAGTTTGGCTCGGATGGATACTTTGCCATATTTTACGTTGTACTTTTCTTTGGTATATACACCGCCTGTTATATAGGTGGCTGTATCACTTTCTAAGAAGTCGTTTACTACTCCCCTTAAGAGTAGATGTCCCTCTTTTACCTCATAGAGTGATTCATGAGTGGACATATAGTTGTTCCAATCTGATGGTCCGCGAGGTATTTTTGTCCATTTAGTACTATCTATTTGATTTCCATTAAACTCATCGTGCCAAACGAGCTTCCAATTTTGAGCAGTTAAGTTGATAAGTAGGGTTAGTAGGAGTAGTGTAAGGGTTGTTATTCTTTTCATAGGTAATAGAATTGTCTAAAAGTAATTGCCACACCCCTCAGTACGAAAAGTGTGGCAATACAATGTTTTTAGGAATCTGACGGATTAGAAGTTTACATTCAAGCCAAATGAAATTACTTTAGATAATGGATAAGCTTTACCATTATCCCATCCAATTCCTAAAATCTCTGGATCAAATACAGAACTTAGACTTGTAGCTGTAAATAGATTTTCACCTGATACAAAGAAGCGTAAAGATTGAATACCTGCTTTAGCAATTAGGTGTTGAGGAATGGTATATCCTAATTGAACATTCTTCAAACGGATATATGCAGCATTCTGTAAGTATCCTGTCTGAGTTTGTTGATTCTTACCACCACTATCAAATAATGGGCGAGGATAGTATGCATCTAAGTTAGCACCCAGTACGTGTCCCTCAGGGCGAAAGTAATCCAAGTGCTCTTCAAAGGCAGCTGATTGCCACTTACCACCACTAACTCCCCAGAAATAGGCTCCGCCAACAAAGTAATCTCTTTTACCTACTCCTTGGAAGAATAGAGAGATATCAAGTCCTTTCCATTGTGCATCGAGGGTAATACCAAAGTTATAACGTGGAGTAGAATTACCAATGATAGAACGGTCACCGGTGTTTCCTAGTGTGCCCGCACCTCCATCAATTTTTCCATCGCCATCTACATCTTTATACATAATATCACCAGCTCCCCAATTACGACCTAGTGCATCTTGTCCACCATTAGGTAGGGTAGCTAGATGTGCATCCATCTCTTCTTGTGATTTAGCAATGCCGATTGTTTCATATCCCCAGATTTCTCCAGAATATCTTCCATCGTACCAATTGCTGATATTGTTGGTTGCATTGGGATAGCGAGTAACTTTTTGTTGGGAATCTGAAAGCACTCCTTTGATACCATAAGTTACTTCACCTACGCGATCTCTCCATGAAAGTTCAATTTCATAACCTGATGATTTCATATCCGCATTATTTACTTTAGGAACCGATGTACCTAAAATAACAGGAAGTTCTGGGGCAGGGCCTACCATATCTAACGTATTACGTACGAAGTAGTCAAATGAACCAGTCAGTCGATTATTAAATGCCGCCCAGTCAAAACCAATATTCCAAGATTGTACACGTTCCCATGTTAATGCTGAACTAACCAAACCTGGAGCTGAGGTTGTATTGGGTTGTTCTCCGTTGATAAGCCATCCGCTACCTGCTGTTGTGTAAGGCATGGTTTGGTAGAAAGGATACAATGAGGATGTGTTTTGATTACCCAATGTTCCAAATGAACCTCTTAGCTTAAAGGTACTGATATGGTTTTCAAGTGATCCCCAAAACTCTTCACGTGCAATGTTCCAACCTGCAGAGAATGAAGGGAAGAAATTCCAACGTTTATCTCTTGTAAATCTAGATGTTCCATCGTAACGACCATTCACTTCAAGCATATAACGCTCTCGGTAGTTGTAGTTAATACGACCAAAGAAACCTGCAGTTGACCAATGTGCATAACCGCCACTAGAACGTTGATTCGCAGTAGCTGTATTTAGCGTTGGTACATTTGAAGAAATCAATCCGTCACGTCTACCAGTTAAATTTCTAGAATCTAATGTTTCTGCATTAAAACCAGCCATTACTTTCACATAGTGTCCACTCTTAAATTGCTTGAAATAGTCTGTGTAAATATTGGTAGTATAGAAGTTTTCTTTCCATGCATACTCATTTACGCGACTAGCTCCTGCAGAGTAGTCACTATTCCACTGCATGGCATATGGATCACCACTACCGTTATGAGCATATACAGGAAGTACTTCCCAATGATTAAAACGGTCCGTAATACGCATATTTCCTTCTAAATAGATTTTCCAATCTTTGATTGGCTCCAGCATCAATTGAACTTGATGGTACATCCAATCTTTTTGATCTTTATCACGACCACCGTCACGAAGTTGAATAACTTCACTTCCTTCCATGTAGTTTCCGTTTGGATCATGTACTGCATTTACAGGCCAGCGACGTGCAATATTATGGTAGAAGAGTCCTGTTTGATAAGTAGCTCTATCATAATCCTCACGTACCCAGCGTGCACTGTATGAAAGAGATGCCCAATCGTATAGCTTGGCATTAATTTTACCATTCAGTGAGTAGCGTTGATAGTTATCATTACTATGTCTTAACAATCCATTGGTATCCATTATATTGGCCGAGAAGAAAGAGGTTAGACGATCATTTCCTGCATTAATACTAATGCTATGATCTTGTGAAAAGGCCCAACTCTTATAGTGTTCTTGAAACCAGTCTGTATTGGCATTTGCGCCTCCATATTCATTCCAGGTATTGCTGTTTGGATTTAAGGTAGTTCCCTCTTTTAATTCACCACGTTGATATGCTTGAATACGTTCTAATGCTTCTTGACTAAAGGTGGGTGCTTGACCATCGTTAACACCTGCATCGTTCCAGTAAGTAGCAAAGGTAAATGAATCCATCATCTTAGGTGTTCTCACAGGATCAGAGAATCTCATCGAGTTGTTGTAATTGATGGAAGTACGTCCCGATTTCCCCTTTTTTGTAGTAATAAGAATTACCCCAAAAGGTGCACGTGAACCATATACTGCTGCAGAAGCTGCATCTTTAAGTACCGAGATTGTTTCGATATCATTGGGGTTGATGGCATTCATATTGCCTTCAATACCATCAATTAAAATAAGTGGTGAACTGTTAGATCCATCACCAATAGTACCTCCACCACGGATGTTTACATTCATTGTTCCATTGAGCTCACCACCACCGCTACCGGTGCTAAAATTCAAACCAGGAACAACCCCTTGCAAGGCTTGTGATACATTTTGTACAGGACGTGCTTCAAGCACTTCTGCTGATACTTGACTTACAGCACCCGTAAGATTTACCTTTTTTTGTGAACCGAATCCTACAACTACTACCTCATCAAGTGTTTTAGAATCCTCTTTCATTGTGAAGCTAAAAAGAGATTGATTTCCAATTGTTTGAGTAATGGATAGATAACCAAGGTAAGAGATGGTTACTACATCTTTGGCTGATACTCCTGCAAGTGAGAAATTACCATCTAGATCGGTTACTGTACCTAAAGTGCTATTGGATACTACAACACTTACACCAATCAAAGGCTCTCCAGTTTGATCAATCACTGTACCTTTAATTGTTTTTGTTTGGGCTATGCCAGATATGCTTGCATTTAGTTCCATGCTATTAGTTGCTTCCAAATTATTAATGGGAAGAATTGGAGCAATGAGTGCAGCTATAAGCATATATTTGAAAGAGTTAACTATTTTTTCTTTCTGTATTTTTTGATTGATAATAGGACGGAATGAATGATTATTCATAAAATTCGTATTTTTATTTATGTATGACAAAGGTCTTATTAATCCTGTGCAGGAGCATTGGGCTCTATTGGCCATTGCGGATTTTGGTAAATGGTAGATGTTGAAATGTCACCACCTGTTGCAGTAATTAAGAAGTGTTGGTAAGCAATAGGCTCTAAGTAGTTTGCTGTGCTCCAATTATATCCGTTGAAAACCTCATTATTAGCTTTAATTATTTGGTTTGGACGAATATATTTACTGCTGTTGCGGCTTGATACATTGGGTTGTTTGTCAGGAGTTCCCTCTTCAATAAGAAGATTATTTCCCTCACTATCTACATACATTCCAGCATATTCACTTTCCCATAGATTAAACCCTTCAATTTGGTAATCTTTTACCATATCTAATGCTCTCCAACGGATTAAATCATCATATCTAAAACTCTCTGAAATGAACTCATTACGACGTTCGCGGCGAATATTAAAGAGGGTAGCATCAATTAAAGTTGTACCTGAATATTTGGCCCAGTCACCCTCTTGCGATAAGTCAGTAGCATCAATAGTGACGTTGAAGTCAGGATTGATATTGGCTCTTTCACGAATGGCTCTCCAGTATTTTTCAGCTGTAGCATCTAGCGATCCACTTTTTTCATACGATGCTTCAATGTAGTTCAGATAAGCCTCTACTGAGCGGAATACGATACATCCATAGAATTGTGAAAGACCTGTACCTGTAATCGGTTGAGAGGGGTCATAAGTCATACACTTGCGTGTTCTATAACCTGTAATTGATTTTTGTTCAGTCTGTTCAAGTATCGTTGGAATTCCAAATTCTAAATTTGGATCTTCTACATTAATTGTTCGGTGGTCACTAGGAGCAATCATAAAGAGTTGCAAACGACTATCTCTCTCCTCTTTAACATCTTCAAGTGAATGATCACCTGCATAGCCAGAAGCTGCTGCATAAATAGGCAACCCATTTTTCATCACAAAGCCATCCATATAACTCTTTGTGAAACCTGTATTTCCACCACCTGTAAGAATATAGGTAGTAACACCATGAACTACATTAACAGTGTTTGAATAAGCTTTCCAGAAAAGAACCTCTTCAAAATCCTCCATGCTGGTTGCATTAAACATATTAAAATAGGGATTCCAACCACCAAATGTTCCATCTGGATTAGTTATTCCACTGTTTCTAGTCAATGTTGTAGCATCAGCTACTTGTTTTGATGCATCCATTGCTTCTGTTAGGAAGAACTCAATCTCTTTAGCTAGATCAATTGTAAATCCTTTGTTGTAATCCATCGTAGCACCTGGCCAATTGGGTCCTCCTGGTACACGTGCAGTTCCTTGGTGATGTTTCAGCCAAGTACCCTCGAATAGAGCTACTCTTGATTTGAATAGTAGGGCTGCATTCTTTGTCAATCGGTTTTTCTTTCCTATAGGAGAGTTGCTCATTAAAGCAATTGCTTTGTCTAAATCTTCTAAGATAAAGCGTGCAACTTCATTTCTAGGTTTACGCTTACTAGCTTCTATTAATTCTTCCGCATTGTCATTAAGCGTTGTTTTTATGATGGGAAAATCTCCGTAAGTTTTTAGCTTATTGAAATATTCAAAAGCTCTAAGGAAGTACATCTCACCAATGTATTGTTCAATGTTTTTGTCAGACCCTTGAATTTGACCTGATTCCCATTTAGGTAGACATTGCTCAAAAAAGTAATTCGCATTACGAATGCGGCCAAAATCCCAATCACCACCTGACTGTGGAACACGTTTGTTTCCTTTAGACCATCGGGCATACGATGCATTACTTGTGGCTTGATTATCTGTATTATCATCGCCACGAAGTATAGCTCCTAGTCCATAACCAGAATGGACAGTAAACCCATACATGTTAATAGCATAGGCTGCTAAATCTGATTCAGTGGTGAAAAATACTTCGGGAGTAACTGCATCGAGTGGCAGTTTGTCTAAGAAATCGTTACATGAACTACTCATAAATGCAGCAGCCATTAAACAAGCGCATTTAAATGCAAGTTTTCTTCTGTTCTTCATAGTGTATAAAAATAGTTATGAACCTAACTTCATTATCAGTAGATGAAATATTGGTTCTATTAGTTTTTTTGATTGTTATTTTAAGTTGGTTGATCTGGCCCTTTATTTCTATGTTCTCACGAATTTCTTTAAACTATTCAATTATGCTAAGTTCTGTTTACTTTTACAAAATCCTGATTTGTTCAATTTACCTTAAGATAACTAAATACTAGTTCTCTTTTTTCACTATACTTTTTTAAAACTAAAACAGAAATTCAATATTTAATGAAATTTCAACGTTTTTAAACTATGCAAAAGTAACTTGATATGTTTGATAAGAGGTTCGTTTTTCTCTAAATAAGCTCCAGAAATCGCTATTTTAAAAAAGTATTTCTTTTGATATTATGTAATATTTATGTTGGTGGCAGTGTTTTCTAAAAATGATTTAGAAAACTGTTTGTGATTTATTTTTCTTTCTACCCTGTGATGTGAATTTACTTTCTTAGTCTGTTTTTATATCAAAAAACCTTGTTCTTTAATATGTTATGCTATATTGTTTCTACATTAGATATTTCTTTTGCAATTATAGAAAACGATTTCTTTAGATATAGCTGCTTCTAATAATGTTGTTAGATACTACAAATTTATCCATGTAAATATCAAAAAGCCGTAAGAAATGACTAATTTTACTCCAAAAACAGCTTATATACTCCATCATAAGTTGTTTTTAAATAGAGAGAGAATTATTAAACCTTTTAATTTGTGTTGTATTTTCTTTTACTGTAATTATTACCTTAGTTCTATTAAATGGAAAAACGTTTTTACATCCTTGTGTGCTGCTTATTTCTTTTGCTTATACCTCAGCATGCAGCTAACTCTTCAAAATACCTGTTTCAGCAAGTCACTCTTGATAAAGGCCTCTCCTCTTCTATACCTTGTTTAACTGTAAGTCGTGAAACTGGCTATGTTTGGGTAGGTACTCGTTCAGGCATAGAGCGATTTGATGGATACCAATTGAGAAAATACTCTCAAGTTGAAGCAACACACCTAATTGAAGATAGGGAGAATCGAATTTGGGCTATTTCGAATGATACACTCTATTATTATGATGAGGTGGATGATCTATTTATAATGCCTACAGATGGTAGTAGCAAAGTTATACGAGCACATACAATCTGTTTAAGTGCAGATGGAGTTATATTTGGAGATAATAATGAATTGTATAAATATAGATATGAAGATGGTTTAATTGAGCCACTTTCTCTACTTAAATCAAGCCTGTATAATATAAATGTACTACAGATGTGGGATGATAACACCTTACTAGCATCTGGAAGGCATAGAGATGGAGTCTTGATTAATATAAAAACAGGTGAGGAGTCATCAACTCCATTTGAGAGTTATAACTTGGCTACTTCTCTTATTGACTCTGAAAATAATATTTGGATCTCTACTTACAATGAAGGTGTAAAATGTTATGATAGAGATGGCGTACTTCTACACGCTTTTCATACCAGTAATTCGCTACTTAAATCGAATGTTATTTTACATCTAGCTGAATTAAATGGAGAACTATGGATGGCAACCGATGGAGCAGGTGTATATGTATATACTTGTAAAACAGGTGTTATGACAGAATTACAAAGGACTCCAGGCAACCCCAATTCATTACCTGTAAACACGATACTCTATTTGCATGGCGATGGCAAGAATTCCATTTGGGCAGGTAGTGTGAGAGGCGGATTGATTAATATTAAGGAGGCCAGTATGAAGAGTTATACAGAGGCTTTGCCTGGTGGAGCGTACGGACTCAGTGATAAGGTAGTATTAAGTATTTGTGAAGACAAAGATGGCTCTGTTTGGATTGGCACAGATGGGGGAGGTATTAATCGATTAAATATCCCAAATGACTCCTTTACCCACTTCCCATCCACAATGGGTGACAAAATAGCCTCTATTATTGATTTTAATAATAAACAACTAATCGTTTCTTTATTCAATCAAGGAGTATACTTTTTTGATAAGATTGGAGGTAAATATACTCCCTTAATTCTTGTAAATGATAGCATTAATCATCGAATTTGTAAGCAGGGTGAATCGGTAAACTTGCTGAATGATAAGCAGGGAAATATTTTGTTCTTATCTAAGTACCCTTATAAATATAATCTTGCAAAGCGTACTTTTACTCCCATAACTTATGATTCAAATTATCAGATAGTAGGCCTTCTTCGTACGCCTTGTAACGACTCAACTAATAGTCTATTTTTTGATTATAATCGAATCTTTAGGCTCAATGAAAATAACCATTTAGAGACTGTTTTTTCTTTTTCGGGTGATACTGTTTTAAACTCTCTTTCATTGGATGAAAATGGTATTATTTGGATTGGAAGCAATAAGGGATTGAGCTACTATTCTCTTGAAGATGAAAAGGTTTATGTTATTGAAAGTCAATTGATAAGTGAGGTTCGTTCTCTTGTGTGTGATAGGAGGGGAAAGGTTTGGTTGGGTGCTTCTAAAAAACTTTTGGCATATCGAATTAATGAAGGTGATTTTATTTTATATGATGAGTCTGATGGAGTCCAAATTAATGAGTATTTGGAGCGTCCCCGATTGCTTTCTACAGATGGGAAAGTCTATATGGGTGGTGTAAATGGTCTACTCACTATAAACGTAGATGATTTGCTCGAATATGAAGATACCCCTATTTTGCGCTTGGCTGATATTTGGATAGGTGGGGATCGTGTGAATAGGTCTTTGGATGAAAAGAAAGTGTTGAAAATAATTGAGTCGGAAAAGTCGCTAGCTGTTCGCATTATTGCAGGAAATAATGATGTTTTCCGTACTCCCATATTTCGCTATACCCTGCAAGGATTAAGTGAGGATGTTTCTTACTCTTCTAATCCTGAAATGAATTTGAATAGGCTTCCTACAGGATCTTATAAATTACTTGCTGCTTGTAGTACCCGCATGGGGGGGTGGAGTCCAAATTATGAAATTATTACCCTCGAAATTCTTCCTCTCTGGTATCGGACTGAATGGTTTAGAATGATTCTATTCCTTTTCTTTGTTAGTACCATTGCTGGTTCACTTTATTGGCTAACTAAGAGAAATAATCGAAAAATGAATCGGCTATTAATGATAAGGGAGCAAGATACTTACAAGGAGAAGGTTCGTTTATTGATTAATATTAATCATGAACTTCGTACGCCCCTTACATTGATACATGCACCCTTAAAGCAGTTATTGGCCAAAATGGATGTTGATGATCTACAATATCCCATTCTAAAAAGTATCTGCAATCAGTCTGTACGAATGAAGAACTTATTGGATACGGTTTTAGATGTTCATAAAATGGAGGTGGTAGAGAGTTATCTTCATATTGAAGAGGTAGACTTAAATAGCTGGATTGAGCAGCTAATCGCTGATTTTAGATCTGAAGCATCGGTTAAAGGGGTTTTGTTGAACTATGAACCCCATCCATCTGTAGCTACTCTTTTTTTTGATAAAGAAAAATGTACTACCGTACTTACCAATCTCTTAATTAATGCTGTAAAGTATACCCATAATTATAGTGTAATTACTGTGCGAATTAGCTTATCTGAGAATGCCAATAGTATTCGGATATCCATAACTGATCAGGGTGATGGACTGGCAGGAGTGGATATGGATCATCTTTTTACCCGTTTCTATCAAGGTTCAAACAGCCTTCCTGGTGCGGGAATTGGGCTTTCTTACTCAAAGATTTTAATTGAACAGCAAGGTGGTCGTATTGGTGCTTATGATTGCGAGAATGAAGTTGGTGCTACCTTTTGGTTCGAAATTCCATCCGATTTAAAGGTATACGATAAGTTAATTCGACCTCAGTCTTATTTGAATGAGTTACTTTTACTCCCATCTGATCATGAGTTTTTGGATAGCCTTTCGTACCCAAGAATCACTTTTGATACAAAAGAGCTATCATTGCTGGTTGTTGATGATAACAAAGAATTAACAGACTACCTTTATGCTGTTTTTGTTGAGAAGTTTAAGCAGGTGTGGGTAGCAGCAGATGGGCAAGAGGCGTTCTCTCTTTGTGAAAAATATAAACCGAGCATCGTGGTAAGTGATATTCAAATGCCCAATATGAATGGATATGAATTATGCAAGGCTATAAAAGAACATTTTGAAATAAGTCATATACCTATTATACTTTTAACTGCTATAAATAATCAAAATAGTCAATCCTTTGGTTATAAGAGTGGGGCAGATGCTTATTTAACAAAACCTTTCGAGATGGATGTATTATATACTTTGATGTGTAGCCAACTTAAAAACCGTGAGCGTATACGTGGTTCCTTTTCGAAAGCTGGAGAGTTACCTCTAATCCAGGAGAGTACTTTTAGTTCTGCAGATGAAGCCTTCTTGAATAAGCTTAATGAGTTTGTTTTGGATAATTTAAATAATGAGCAATTAGGTGTCCCACTCTTAAGTCAAGAAATGGCAGTAAGTCGATCTTCTTTATATAATAAATTGAAAGCTCTGACCGGTATGGGGGTTAATGATTACATAACTAAATTTAGAATTGAAGAGGCTAAGAGGTTGTTAATGAATAATGAATTGTCTATCAATGAAATTTCTGATACTACGGGTTTTTCTACTTCACGTTATTTTAGTACGGTATTTAAGCAACATACGGGGATTACCCCTACGCAATTTAAGAAGAAGAAAGGTATAATCTAGTAGACTCTTTTCTATATTGCTATCTGATAAAAACGCTTTTTTTAAAATAGGCTGAATTCCATTGTAGGAGTTCAGCCTATTTTTTGTCTTAATTTTCACTATAAAAGTGTAACTAATATGGATTAAAGTACACCTTTAATCGGACAGTCGCCTGAATGGACAGCCTAAATAGATGAAGTGCAGATTCCACTACCATCTTTTTTATTCTCCAATTTGCTGCTTATAAGGAATAGGAGGGCATCTAAAGGGTGCTAAAAAGAAAGGTTGCATAAAATTCTACCCATAATCCATTCAGGATTAGCATTTTTACAATTCCAAAGAGTTGTTCAGAGTGCATGAAAGTTTACAATTTAACAGAATTTGCAAGCAGTGGGCCAGCTTTGTTCTAGGCCTATTAAAATTTATATATTGTATTTGTTTGCTAAATATTGTGTTTTTAGTTGTATATTTGCTTCTGTGATTTTAAATTTAGCTACAGCTGTTTAAAGTTGTTGTATTTTTTTGCATTAAGACAAATTGCTTTATTGCTTGAGTTAATTATAAATCTTTCTTAAAATCCTTTGTAAGACTGTTCTCTTTCATGCTTACTTCATGGCAAGTTTGAATTGATAGCAGTTTTTTGTAGTATTTTTTTTACATTATACAATTTTGAAAAACATGAGCAAGAATCGTTTTTACTCTCTCCTTCTGCTAAAAGCAAGTGGAGAGAACAATTACAAAAGGGTCAGAGCGGCCTTAATGGCTACTTTGCTGATTCCAGCAGTTGCATCTGTTGCTGCAGATGATGAATCCAGTAGCTTGGGTAATCTTTTGAATCCTGCCAATCATGCAGTAAGTACTGTTCAGCAGGCCAATGTCATTTCGGGTACGGTTGTCGATTCAACAGGTGAACCCTTGATTGGTGTGAGTATCCTTGTGAAAGGAACTACTATAGGTACAATTACTGATATTGATGGTAACTTCTCTGTGAATGCAAAAGCAGGAGATGTACTTCAGGTCTCTTACATTGGTTACTCTACCATAGAGCAAAAAGTAGGTACATCGAATACACTAAAGGTTACTTTGTCGGAAGATACTGAAACTTTGGATGAGGTGGTTGTAACTGCGCTTGGTATGAAGCGTTCAGAAAAAGCGCTGGGTTATGCGGTAACCGAACTCAAGGGTGATGAGTTGAGCAAACAAGCGATCAATCCTGTAGCTGCCTTACAAGGTAAAGTGGCTGGGGTTGAAATCTCGGGGTCGGATGGTGGTATGTTTGGTTCTACCAAAATTTTGATTCGTGGTGCTTCTACATTAGGTGGAAATAACCAACCTATTTACGTGGTGGATGGGGTAATCCTTGATAACGGTATTAGAGAGGCTAGTGCTGACTGGGATGCCAACAATGCTGACTATGGTAATGAATTAAAAAACTTGAATCCAGATGACTTTGCTACTGTTTCTGTACTAAAGGGTGCTGCTGCAACAGCACTTTATGGTTCGAGAGGTTTGAATGGTGCGGTTGTTATTACAACAAAATCGGGTAAAGCACAAAAAGGTATTGGGGTAAATGTAACCCAGACGTTTGGTATTGATCACATGTTCAAGCAACCTAATTTGCAGAACGAGTATGGTAATGGTAACTATTCAGGTAATGTTGGCTATGGTCAAAAAGATGAGAATGGTAACTATTATGCATATGATAACCTAGGTCAGTTTTATCTAAACTCTGCCGGTAATCCTACTTTAATTGGTTCGACTGGTCGCCACTTTGGTCCTTCATTCGATGGTCGTACTATTGAAAACTATGACTATACAAACATGGCTTACAGTGCCAACGAGAGTAACTTCAAAGATGCTTATAACTTAGGTTTTAATAGTAACACCAGTGTACAAATTAGTGGAGGTAATGAAAAGACCTCTTTCTATTCGTCACTCTCTTATCGCTATTCAGATGGTACATTGCCTAATAATAGCTTTAACCGTTTGGCTTTTATGGCGAAAGCGTCACACAAAATTACAAATCGCGTAGAATTAGAAGCTTCTATCTCTTTTGCAAACTCTAATCCACGAAATGCACAACAAAACATCGGTGAGCGTTTTGTCGATGGTACTTGGGGACGTACCTATGATACGCAATACTACCGTGATAAATACAAAGGTAGCCACGGTGGTTTAGCAAGTGCTTCTTATGGCGATGAATATGGTAACAATCCTGGTCGTGATGTTTGGTGGAATATTTATGAAAATGAGTACACCCAACAAGAGACTTCGGTTCGTCCTACCTTGACTTTAAATATTGATATTACCGATTGGTTGAAATTCAGAACCGAAGGTAACTTTAACTACTATTATAGACGTCACGAAAGCAAGCAACGTGGTACTGGCTATGCAGGTCAAACAAGTGGTTACTACGGTATTGGTCAATATACGAAAGAACAAACCAACTTGAATGCTGCTTTTATGTTGAATAAAAACGTAGGCGATTGGAGCCTTGGTGGTTTTGTTCGTGGAGAGTTTTATAACAATAGAGAGCAAACTATGGGTCAAAACACCAATGGTGGTTTGGTTATCCCAAATCAATTCTTTATTGGTAACTCGGTAAATACACCTACTTATAGTGCTACGATTGGAGGAGAGAAACGTATTCTTTCATTGGCGTTTCAAGCGAGTGTGGGATGGAAAAATCAACTGTATTTAGATGTAACAGGTCGTAATGACTGGTCTTCATCATTGGTTTATAGCAACGGTCATGGTAACTACTCATACTACTACCCATCTGTATCAGGATCTTGGTTGCTTCACGAAACGTTTAAAGAAAAGATGCCTTCTTGGATTTCTTTTGCAAAAATTCGTGGTTCTTGGGCACAAGTAGGTAATGATACTGATTCGTATATTATCAACTCTGCTTACTCTTTATTGACCTCTTCTTTGGATAGTGGTGGTACTGCTTATGCACTTTCGCTCCCTACAACAGCTTATTCTACTGACTTAAAACCCGAACGCAAGAATGCTTGGGAGGTTGGTGTTGACTGGAGATTCTTAAACAATCGAATTGGTATTGATGCTACTTACTACAAAGAGAATACAACCGATCAAATTATGTCAATCAGTGTTCCAAGTGTATCGGGTATTGATAATCAATTAATCAATGCGGGTAATATTCAAAATAGTGGTATTGAAATTGCGTTGAATACAACTCCTTTCCAAAATAAAGATTGGACGTGGGATCTAGGTTTTACTTATACGCGTAATGAGAGTAAAATTATTGAATTGCATGAGAATGTAGCCGAGTATATAACTCTTTCTGGATCAATAGATTATGGTAACTTCCGGGTTGGTTCGGTAGCTAAAGTGGGTGAATCGTATGGTTTGCTTATGTCAGACTCAAAACCTAAAATTGATGAAGCAACTGGTCTTCCTGTTTTGAATGCTACTTCTTACTATGGAAGCATGCGTGCTATGTATTACCAACGTAGTGGAGTTGCCGAAGAGATTGGTTCTTTGGTTCCAGATTTCTTGGGTTCTGTAAATACAACTTTGCGATATAAAGATTTCTCGCTTTATGCTTCTCTTGATATGCGTTTTGGTGGGTATGTTGCCTCTTATGCAAGCCGTTATGGTACTGCTTATGGTATGACTGAAACCTCATTGCAATGGCGTGACCAAGCGAATGGTGGTATGACTTATACATCAATCTGGGATGGTAAAACGTATCATGACGGTGTCATTCCTGTAGGTCTTGTTGAAGGTGGTGTAACTCTTCCTCTTCCTGGTGGTGGTAGCCATGTTGTTCCAGCGGGTGGTCAATCTTATCAAGAGCTATTTGATTTAGGACTTGTTGATCCACAGCATGCTTCTACTTGGCACTACTGGCAAAACTCTTGGGGAGCTGGTGTAGTTAATGATAATTGGTTTACTAAACTTAACTACATTGCTTTACGTGAGGTAACTCTTTCTTACCGTGTTCCCCAAACATTGGCTAGAAAATTGGGTGCTACGAATGTTAATTTAGCACTTTCTGGGCGTAACTTGGGTTACCTATTAAATACCATGCCTAATGGGGAGAATCCTGAATCAGTACGTGGTACCAATGCTTCGGAATTCCGTGTGCGCTCTTTTAATGGTTTGACTGCAAACTATACATTTACTATCAATGCAAGTTTCTAATTTGTGTATGACTTTTAAAAAGCAAAAAATGAAAAAATATAATCAACTCATTGCAGCCCTAGCTTTGGGCGCAGCTGCACTTACTACAACTAGTTGTCGTGACGAGTTTGCTGAGCTAAATACCAACCCCTCGCAAGTGACTACGGCCAATCCCTCATATTTGTTTGCACAAGGTGTGCTTGAATTTCAACCCTACGAATATACCTACTGGTTTTATGACGCTCCCATGTTGTACAGCTGGAGTCAGCTTGCTGTCCCCACTTCGAGTATGACTGAAAGTTCGCTACTTACTACTGCTACAGGGGGTATACCTCTTACTAGAACGTTGAAGTATTTGCGCGAAATTGAATTTGTGCGTTCTCAGATGTCTGAAGCTGATGCGGCAAGCCATGCTCAAACAGAGGCTTCGGCGCGAATTATGGCAATCTATTTGGGTTTAGCTTCTACAGATATTAATGGAGATGTTCCTTACACAGAGGCTGCATCTGCGCTTCATGGAGGTACAATTACGCCTAAGTATGACAAGGTTTCAGATCTTTACAATTTGTGGTTAGCTGAGTTGGATGCTGCAATTACTGTTTATACAACTGCTAGTGGACAGGTTTTTTCGGCAAGTCAAGATGTTCTATATCGTGGTGATGTTGCAAAATGGGCCAAATTGGCTAATTCTTTGAAGTTGCGTATTGCAGCTCGTTTAATTTCTCAAGACAAGTCAAAGGCATTGGTTATTGCTAGTGAAGTGGCGAATGCTTCTTGTGGATATATTGAAACATTGGAAGAGGCAATGCTATTCAATAAAAGTACAGCAAACTCTGCAGGTAACCAAGATTATATCTACAACTGGAACAATGATGTGATGCAAGGCAATGCAGCCAGTGAGCGTTTTATGAGTTATATGATTGATAACTCAGATCCTCGTGTTCGTTTTTGTTACCAAAAAAATGGTTGGAGCTCAACTATTATCCAGGCATTCTATGATCAAGGAAAAGAGATTCCTCACTTTGTGGAAGAGAATGTTGAATATACACAAGAGGTAGGTGGTAAGAAAAAATTTGTTTCGTGGAAGGGTGCTGGTGAACCTTGGGTGCGTTACTACGGCTTGCCTTTGGCTTACAATGCCAATCAACAAGCTGCACAGTACGGTGATTGGTTTGATTATAGCAATCGATTTAGATTAAATATTGATGGTGTTGAGAAGACCTATCTGCCCTATTCAATGTTTAATTACCAAATGATTAGAGGTCGTGCTACTTTCTCTGTGCCTACTGTACCTGGTGGTCCAGTTATTCCCGAAAGAAACGTAGACCGTCCTTGGTATGGCATGTACATGAGTGCAGGTGAGGTATATCTTTATTTGGCTGAGTTTAAAATTTTGGGTGCAAGCTTGCCTAACTCTGCTTCTTATTACTACGAAAAAGGCTTGGAAATGTCGGTTCGTGAGTATGACAAGTTGGCTGAGTTAAACCAAATTGCTTACTACAATAATACCTACGATTACGACCCATTTGAAGCTTCTATTGAGCTAAAATCGGGTGAGATTGAAACGATGCTTAGCTCAGCTGGTTATCAGTTAACTGGTGCTCCAGAGGAGCAATTAGAAAAGGTTTATTTGCAACAGTTGATTCACTTCACCATGTATCCTTATGAACACTTTACAACGGCTCGTCGTTCAGGATTGCCTAAATTTGGTTCAACTCTGGTGGCTCGTGAAAGTTATACTGAACCTGCTATGGATGTAACTAGAACACCTCGTCGTTTCCATACAGGAGTGCCTAATACCACTAGTTTAATGTATCCATTCCAAATTGCAGCTTATGAATCGCAAGGGTATACCATGACAGTACAAGGTGATGCGAATACGGCAATTCTTAATTCAGAGCGTACTTGGCAAGACAAAGGCGCACCACAATGGGGTGCTGGTCCTAATATGTAATTCTCAAATTTACAAAATCCTTAGCTGCACTATTAGCTATAACTTTAAAACTCCTCTGGAAGTCTATCTTCCAGAGGAGTTTTTTCATTCTGGTAGTTTTTTTTGCGTGTAAGAAATGAATTCTTAAAGCTTTTTTCTTCTGCTTTGGAATGGGTTCTATTCTCAATCGTTGAATTCGTTAAATACCGTATTTCTTTAATCGTGTTTTGAAATTTGTTGACAAACTGAATAGCTTCTTTTTCTTGTTTTTCTTTTTTTTATAATTTAATCAAATTCTCATAGAATTACAGGGCTTTGTTTTATTAATCCATCTATTCTTAATTCTCCTCTATTCTTATTTGTGTTTATTTAGTTATGTGTAAGATTATTTGACTATTTCTTTTGTGTTTTTTAGTTGCGCGATTGTCGAAATGTAATATGAATACGTATTTTAGTGATTTCTGTTTTTGGAATAACATATTTATTGTATATTTGCGCCTCATAAATAAAATAAAGTGTTATTTGGTTTATGATTGGTGTTTGGTAAGTGTTTAATATAATTACTTTAAGGCCTTTTCTGTTGAGTGTTAGTGCTCACTAAATGGTAATGAGGGTGTTATTATTCTACATTTTCTATCACTTCTTATGAATCAATTCATTTGAAATTTTAAATATGATTTTTAAATACTTTTTTTTTACACTATACTATTTTGAAAAGCATGAGTAAGAATTCTTTCTACTCCCTCCTTTTGCTAAAAGCAGTTGGAGAGACAAACTGCAGAAGAGTCAGAACAGCCTTGATGGCTTCTTTACTGATTCCTTCCGTTGCGTCTGTTTACGCAGCTGGTACATCCACAACTGTGGGTCATCTTTTAAACACGAGCAGTGATGCTGTGAGTACTTTGCAACAAACAAACGTTGTTTCAGGTACAATTATTGATGAAACAGGTGAACCCCTTATCGGTGTCAGTATCCTTGTAAAAGGAACTACTGTAGGTACAATTACTGATATTGATGGTAAATTTTCACTAGATGCGAATGTTGGAGATCTTCTCCAAATCTCTTACATTGGTTACTCTTCTGTTGAAACTAAAGTTGGTTCTAGCAACACAATCAACATTACTTTAAAAGAAGATTCTGAAACACTTGATGAGGTTGTTGTAACTGCGCTTGGTATGAAGCGTTCGGAGAAAGCATTAGGTTATGCCGTAACTGAACTTAAAGGTGACGATTTGAACAAGCAAGGTATTAACCCTGTATCGGCTTTACAAGGTAAAGTGGCTGGGGTTGAAATCTCAGGTTCGGATGGTGGTATGTTTGGATCAACTAAAATTTTGATTCGTGGTGCCTCTACTTTGGGTGGCAATAACCAACCTATCTACGTGGTTGACGGTGTTATCCTTGATAACGGTATTAAGGATGGTGATGCTGACTACCGTGCTAGTGATGCCGATTACGGTAATGAACTTAAAAACTTAAATCCTGACGATTTTGCTACCGTTTCTGTATTGAAAGGTGCTGCTGCTACAGCCCTTTATGGTTCAAGAGGTTTGAACGGTGCAGTGGTTATTACTACCAAATCGGGTAAAGGACAAAAAGGAATTGGGGTAAATGTAACCCAAACTTTTGGCGTTGACCACATGTTTAAACAACCTGGCTTGCAAAATAGCTATGGTAATGGTAACTATTCGGGTAATGTAGCTTACGGCGAAAAAGATCCTTTTGGTAACTATTATGCCTACGACAATGCCAATCAATTCTATTTGAATGCTGCAGGAAATCCTACACTTATTGGTTCTACAACTCGTCACTTTGGTCCTGCTTTTGATGGTCGCACCATTGAAAACTATGATTATAGCTCGATGGCTTACAGTGCCAATAACAACAACTTCAAGGATGCTTACAACTTAGGTTTTAATAGTAATACCAGCGTTCAAGTAAGCGGTGGTAATGAAAAAACTTCATTCTATTCGTCACTCTCTTACCGTTATGCCGATGGTACATTGCCTAACAACAGCTTTAACCGTTTGGCATTTATGGCAAAAGCTTCGCATAAAATTACCAATAAAGTAGAGCTTGAAGCCTCTATCTCTTTTGCGAATTCAAATCCTAGAAATGCACAAATGAATATTGGTGAGTACTTTGCCGATGGTACATGGGGGCGCAGCTACGATACGCAATACTATCGTGATAAATACAAAGGTAACCATGGTGGATTGGCTAGTTCTGACTATGGTGATCAGTATGGTAACAATCCGGGTCGCGATATTTGGTGGGATATGTATGAGAATGAATATACCCAAAAAGAGACCTCTGTACGTCCTACTTTGACTTTGAATATTGATATTACCAATTGGTTGAAATTTAGAACGGAAGGTAACTTTAACTACTACTATACCCGCCACGAAAGTAAACAACGAGGTAAGTCTTATGCAGGTGCTGCTAGTGGTTACTATGGTATTGGTCAATATACCAAAGAACAAACCAACTTCAATGCTGCTTTCATGTTGAACAAAACCATTGGTGATTGGAGCTTGGGTGGTTTCCTTCGTGGAGAGTACTACAACAATATTGAACAAACAATGGCGCAAAACACCAATGGTGGTTTGGTAATTCCTAATCAATTCTTTATTGGTAACTCTGTAAATACTCCTACTTACAGCGCTTTAATTCAAGGCGAAAAGCGTATTCTTTCTATGGCTTTCCAAGCCAGTGTGGGTTGGAAAAATCAATTGTATTTAGATGTTACAGGTCGTAATGACTGGTCATCGGCCTTGGTATACAGCGATGCTCATGGTAATTATTCGTACTACTATCCATCAGTTTCTGGATCTTGGTTGCTTCACGAAACTTTTAAAGAGAAGATGCCTTCTTGGATTTCATTTGCTAAGATTCGCGGTTCTTGGGCACAAGTTGGTAATGATACAGATTCATACATTATCAACTCTGCTTACTCTTTACTGACCTCTTCTTTGGATACAGGTGGTAATGTATATGGATTAACACTACCTACTACAGCTTACTCTACCGATTTGAGACCTGAGCGTAAAAATGCATGGGAAATTGGGGTCGATTGGAGATTCTTGAATAACCGCATTGGTGTAGATGCCACTTATTACAGAGAAAACACAACAGACCAAATCATGTCTATCAGTGTTCCTTATGAGTCAGGTATTAAAAACCAATTGGTAAATGCGGGTAACATCCAAAATAGTGGTATTGAGTTGGCATTAAATGCAACTGCTTTCCAAAACAAAGATTGGACATGGGATCTAGGCTTTACTTATTCAAAGAATGAAAGTAAAATTATTGAGTTGCACGAGAACGTAGCAGAATATATTACACTTTCGGGTGATATTGCTTACGGTAACTTCCGTGTAGGTTCTGTTGCCAAAGTAGGCGAAGCTTACGGTTTGATCATGTCAGACTCTAAACCCAAAATAGACAAAGCTACTGGATTGCCAGTTCTTGATGCTACTTCACGTTACGGAAGTATGCATGCTATGTATTACCAACGTAGTGGTGTCGCTGAAGAGCTTGGTTCAATTGTTCCCGATTTCTTGGGCTCTTTGAACACTACTTTACGATACAAAGATTTCTCACTTTACGCTTCTCTTGACATGCGTTTTGGTGGTTATGTAGCTTCTTACTCGAGCCGTTACGGTACAGCTTATGGTTTGACTAATACTTCGATGCAATGGCGTGATGAAGCTCATGGCGGTATGAGTTATACCTCTATTTGGGATGGTAAAACGTACCATGATGGTGTAATTCCAGTAGGTATTATTGAAGGTGGTGTAAAACTTCCTATGCCTAATAATGGCAGTTATACGGTAGCTGAAGGAGGTGAGACCTATCAATCACTTTATGATAAAGGAATTGTTGACCCTCAACACGCTTCTACTTGGCATTATTGGACTAATTCATGGGGTACAGGTACGGTGAATGATGATTGGTTTACTAAATTGAATTATATTGCTTTGCGTGAAGTAACCCTTTCTTACCGTGTGCCTCAATCATTCGCTAAGAAGTTGGGTGCTACCAATATGAACTTGGCTTTCTCTGGACGTAACTTGGGCTATTTGTTGAACTCTATGCCTAATGGTGAAAATCCCGAATCTGTACGTGGTACTTCAGCTTCTGAGTTCCGTGTGCGTTCTTTCAATGGTATGACTGCCAACTATACATTTACTATCAATGCAAGTTTCTAATTTGTGTCTGAATTTAAAAAGTGAAAAATGAAAAAATATAATCATCTAATTGCAGCAGTAGCCTTGAGCGCTGCTGCACTTACTACTACCAGCTGCCGCGATGAGTTTGCTGATCTTAACACCAATCCCTCGCAGGTAACTACAGCAAACCCCTCTTATCTATTTGCACAAGGTGCACTCGAATTTCAACCTTACGATTATGCCTATTGGTTTTACGATGCTCCGATGTTGTATAACTGGAGCCAGTTAGCAGTACCTACCAATAGTATGACGGAGAATGTCAATGTAACGACAGCTACTGGCGGTGTAGATGTAATCCGTACTCTTAAGTATCTTCGTGAAATTGAGTTTGTACGCAGTCAAATGTCTGCAGAGGATGCAGCAGCTCATGCTCAAACGGAAGCGGCAACTAAAATGATGTCCATCTATTTGGGTTTGAGTGCATCAGATATTAATGGAGATATTACCTATACAGAAGCAGCTAAAGCACTTCATGGTGGAACAATTACCCCTAAATTTGATCGCGTAGCCGATCTTTACACGTTGTGGTTGGATGAACTTGATCAAGCTATTTCTGTATTTACGACAGCAAGCGGTCAGCAGTTCTCAGCAAATCAAGATATTGTTTATCGCGGTGATGTGGCGAAATGGGCGAAATTAGCCAACTCAATGAAATTGAAAATTGCAGTTCGTTTGCTTTCTCAAGATAAAGAGAAAGCATTAGAAATTGCTCAAGAGGTAGTTAATGCAGCTTGTGGATACATTGATCAATTGGCAGATGCTATGCTATTTAATAAAAGTGCAGCAAACTCAGTTGGTGATCAAAACTACATCTATAACTGGAACGACGATGTGATGTTAAGTAATGCAGCTAGTGAGCGTTTTGTTAACTACATGGTTGATAATTTAGATCCACGTGTGCGCTTCTGTTATCAAAAAAATAATTGGAACTCTAAAATTGTACAAGCATTCTACGATCAAGGAAAAGAAATTCCTCACTTCGTCGAAGAGAATGTAAATTATACAATTGATGGTAGTGGTAAAAAAATATTTGTTTCGTGGAAAGGTGCTGGCGAACCTTGGGTACGCTATTATGGATTACCCCTTGCTTACAATGCTAATTTAGATCAAGCAAATTATGGTGACTGGTTTGATTATAGCAATAAATTTAGATTGCAAGAGGTAGGTGGTGCTACTGTAAAAACCTACTTGCCTTACTCTATGTTTAACTATCAAATGCAGAGAGGCCGTGCTACATTCTCGGTACCTACTATTCCTGGTGGTCCAGTAATTCCTGAGAGAAATGTAGATCGCCCTTGGTATGGTTTGTATATGGGTGCTGGTGAGGTTAATCTCTACTTAGCCGAATTTGCTCTTCTGGGAGCTTCTCTTGAAAAAACAGCTTCTGCTTACTACGAAAGAGGTCTTGAAATGTCAGTTCGTGAATACGATAAATTGGCAGAGAAAAATCAAATAGCCTATTACAATAATACCTACAGTTATGATGAGCATGAAGCTACTATTGAGCTAAAAGCAGGCGAGATTGAGGTTATGCTTAACTCTGCCGACTATCAGTTAACGGGTACACAAGCAGAGCAACTTGAAAAGGTTTACTTGCAACAGTTAATTCACTTTACTATGTATCCTTATGAGCACTTCGTAACGGCTCGTCGTTCAGGATTGCCTAAGTTTAACTCTACGCTGGTTGCTCGTGAAGATTACACGGCTAATAATGTAGAAGTAACTAAAATTCCTCGTCGTTTCCATACAGGTGTACCTAATGAAACAAGTTTAATGTATCCTATTCAAATTGCTGCTTACCAGGCACAAGGATATACCATGACTCCACAAGGTTCTACTAATACCACTATCCTTAACACAGAGCGTACTTGGCAAGATAAGAATGCCCCACAATGGGGTGCTGGTCCTAGCATGTAAGATGTAACTTCACTTTCTCAACTACTATTAACAGGGTTGATACTTTATAAAGATCCTTCGAAAGTTTAAGCTTTCGAAAGATCTTTATTTGGTTTGGATATCATCACTAACATTTACTTGAAAAAGGGTTCCTCTATTTGATCAATATAAAATTAGCTTCTATGCACAGTTAGCAATTCCATTAGTCGTGTACCTGGCTTCTACACAGATTAATAAGATGGATGATGAGCTTTTCCATCTCATGCCCAATCATACTATTGAGTGCGTGATAAACAGGAGTGAAACAACACTTGCGGATGCGTCCAAGAGACAACATGTCGTTAAGGACTTGGATGCTCCGAATCTTTTCGCGTTCCTGAGGTCTGAGATCGTCATTGTAATGGTATATTGACATAAAATCAGCTCCCACAGAAAGAGAGTAATCATCAATGTCATGCTCCGACATGTAACGGATGATGCCTGTACATCATAGACTCTCGTACTTGGAAATACGATTTTCCGTGTAACAGTTGTCTTGGAAGTACTTGATACAACGCTTCATTAAGTCTTGAATTCTAACTTCTGGCATATTGATTATATTTGCTTCTTGGGATTATTCCCTATACCATAATATAATATTATGAGAAGTTATTATGAGAAGTGGAGGAGGTATTTGTCAAGAAAACAGTAATTTTCCCATTTCGTTAATACCCTCACTTCTCATAACGATATGCTTCTTATAAAAGAGTTTATGGGAAGCTTGTTATAAGCTTTTTAAACGAATGAAGCAGAAATTTCCCTTGAAATATTCCTATGGAGAAAGTACAGATGCCCTTAAAATATAGATATGGATTACATTAATTGCTAATCTCTATTTGAAGAATGAGGCTGGTGAGCGTCTTTTAGTCTATGTCATTCGTGAGGGGGAAATTGTACCTAAGCATACTGAGGAGTCTCTTTCCGGTTTTAACACCGATGCTATCTACTGCCTTGGTTGCTCTTGGAGTGGGAGCGTTCGCCAACGTGTAAACTACTAACTCTGGCTTCCTCTATATAGTATCTAACTCTTCCATTAATGCACGTCGCTTTGGATAGGTAGCGCGAAGATAGAGGGTTAGCTTATTTGCTATATCACGCTGCCCAAGTTTAATGATATGCTTGATGTATTGCGCTGCACGTTGGTAGTGGTTACGCCCTATTTGATAGCTCATATCATTCACTATTGCATCATAATACAACTGAGCCAATGCAGGGTAATAGCTTTGTGGAAGCTTTTCCTCCGCATCCTCGATGAGGCCACAACATTTAGCTTTGCCGAGTTGTTCTAGGTACAACTCCCAATCCTCTTCAAGTTCTGCCAATAGAAATAGTAAGTTGCTCATTTTACTCTGGCCACCTAGTTCATCCTTCAGTAGTAGCTTAAACTCTATCCACTCAATAAAGTTAAACCAACTTCTCAGTATTGTGATATTACTCTGCATCTGTTCAAGTCTATCAGTTGTAAGTAATAGAATTTTAGCTTGCGCTATAACCTCCTCTTTATTGTCCTCTTTTTCGGCAATTGTTACTAAATATTCTCGCCAGACTTTTTCGTTTTTGCCTCTCTCTAATCCTTCTTGTGCCAACTTCTTGGCCTGAGTTAGGTTGTTAATCTCTAGGTTGTGTTTAATGAGATGCTCTCTGAATACTTCTGTATTTAGGTGCTTACTCATATAGGTGATTGCAGCCTCTTTCGAGATGGTTTTGGTGATAAACTTTACCTTGAGCTCCATTGCTGCTTCTTTGTGCCACGAACGATCTTTTGCATGAATTTCTGCTTCAATAAGCGTATCAATAAGTTGAAATTCCTTAGTTGTTGTAGCTGCATTTAGTGCGGTTTCTAACAGCATTAGGTGCCAATCCCAATTCATAAAGAGTTCTTTGCTAAAACTCTTTGTGCAATAATCAAAGAGACTCTTTCGTGATTTCTTATCCATACTGCTTTCACTCATTTCTTTCAGTAAGTCTATGGCTTGACTAATCGATTCGCCGATATAGCCACTGCTATCATCACATCTATTTATCGCTTTCACTCCCTCTTCTAGTACAGCACTCGCAGCACTGATTGCCGAAAGAAAATCTCCAGCTTCCACTCTATCTCCCGCTTCATCAAGTACTTCATTTAGTGAATTTGAGAAATATTTTGTTGCACGATAATCCATAAAACCATTTCGAGTCAGTTCACGTGATAGTGCCGAAAGAGGTGATTTGTAATGACTCTTTAAGATTTTATTGTTTTCAATTGTACTCATGGTAGTTACTTTAGGTGTTCTTTTCGTTTAAAACCGAAGTGACTGATTTTATTCTTTTCAAGGTAAGGTGTTACTTCCCGATACAGTTTATGTAACATGTTGATATACAATATTATGCATGTTAAACGATATGATAACGGTACAAAATAAGAACTCACGAAAAATAGGGTTAAGATTTAACTGAATTAACCTTATTTATATGTATTAATAGCCTATTTACTACTGCTTTACGATACAAAGGTACATAGGCTTCCTCGTAACTCCAAATTCTTCAGCCAAGAAAAAAGTAGTGCTTTTAACTCTAAATTCTACCCACTTCACTTTCCTCCGAATATCTTTGGTAGATTCTGCTATTAATGATATTCAGGATGCCCATCTTTCCTTGGTACATTTCAATGTTTGGATGAATTAGTTTAAAAATAGGTTTATAGCTTCTTATATATGTATAAGGATAAACTTAAACTTGATTCTTTTCTCTTGGCTGAAACTCGTTTAGTTTTGAATAGAATTTGATGTTATGAGAAATATTTGGTAAAGTGTTTGTTAATCAATAATATTATCTATACATTTGCATAGTTACCTAATAGTGGATAATATGGAATATATTGGTAAATGTTTTGATTATATAACTAGAGTAACTGGGTATCCAGTAGTAAGAGAAGATGGCTTGGTTGATAAAAGAGGACTTCCTTTTATTGTAACTGGCAGTTTTGATATGCTACCTATTAGTATTGATTCACACAATTTTATGTTATTGATTCCAATATCTGGGATAGAATTTACTGGAGGTATCTTTGTAAAGCGTGTAAATATGGTAGAACAAACTTTGGACATTCCCAGTTTACTTGTATTGGATGAGATTAATCCTGATATGCGCAGAACCTTAACGAGCAACCGTATTAACTTTGTGGTGGCAGATCGTCAGTTGCATTTACCTTCATTACTTCTTTTCTTGACTGAGAGAGGTGTAGGCTTAAAGAATCAGCTTCAACAGATGCTATCTCCAGCTGCTCAAGTTATACTATTCTATCACCTAATCAAAGAGCCTTTAGATGGCTTGAAATTGCTTGATATTTCGCAAAGAGTTGGTTATGCTCTTAAAACAGTTAGTAATGCCGTTTTAGAGCTAATAAATGCGGAAGTCTGTGATATTACACAACCAGATAAACGCACTAAAATAGTTCGTTTTTTAAAATCAAGAAAAACAATTTGGACCGAGGTTCAAACAAGGCTTTCTTCACCTATTGCAAATATCTATTATGTGGACTCTAAATCATTGTTGGAGGATGTTCCCCTTTGCTATAGTTATGATTCTGCTCTTAGTCGAGCTACTATGATAACTCACCCTACTGAGGAAACTTATGCTATCGAAAGATCAAATCCATTGGTCAAACGGCTTCAAGAAGCGGGTGAATTGCGTCTTCAGGAGGGAAATGTGAGATTGGAAATCTGGAAATATCCCCCCTCACTATTAGCTACTGATGGAATTGTTGATCCCTTATCATTGTGGATGTGCTACAGAATTGAAGACGATGAGCGTGTAGATGGAGAGCTAGAGCGATTAATAGAAAAACGATTAGAAGAAAGAGAATGATGAAAGGAATAGATAAGATCAAAGAATATCTGGGTGAGTTTAAATCAAACTACGTAATAATTGGTGGAACAGCTGCAAATCTTAATTTGGAGCTACAGAGTCAACGAGGTCGTGTCACAAAAGATATTGATATGATTGTGGTATGTGAAGCTATTAATGCAGACTATGTAGAGAGCTTTTGGCAATTTATCAAATCTGGTGGGTATCAGCTATGGCAGGTTAAAACCGATGAAGGTGAATCACGCAGTTGCTTCTATCGTTTTATCAATCCCACAGATGAGAACTATCCTGAATACATAGAACTATTCTCTCGTAAACCTGATGCCATCAATCTTCCCGAAGATGCCCATTTGGTACATATACCAACTGATGAATACCTTTCAAGCTTTTCTGCTATACTAATGGATGATGATTATTACAATTATGCAGTAAGTCACAGCGTTGAAATAAGCGGAGTAATGTCACTTGATGTACCTTCTTTGTTGGCATTGAAAGCAAAAGCATATCTCAATAACCGTCAACGCAAGTTAGATGGTGCTCATGTGCAGAGTGATGATATAAATAAACACAAGAAAGATATTTATCGCCTCTCATTTATTATCAATGAGGGTGACTCATTTGAAGTGCCTAATAGCATAGCGGTTGATCTCAATCGTTTCTGTGAATTGTTGCTGGAAGAGCCTATTAATGCGCAGGCACTTTCTAAATACATGGCAGCTCCAGTGAAAACCATGGAACAAATAGTAGAGCAAATAAAATCGACTTTTGGCTTATGAGAATACAATATGCATCCGATCTCCACTTAGAATTTAGAGAGAACACTGACTACTTAGCAAAGCACCCCCTTACGGTATCAGGTGATATTCTTATTCTTGCTGGTGACATACATGTGTTTCGAGGTAAAGCTTGGGAAAAGCATCCGTTCTTCGATTGGTGCGCAGAAAACTATACAGAGACATACATAATACCTGGTAATCATGAGTATTATGATGGAATAGAGTTATCTACTTGTTTTGATGATTATGAATATCTGCTTAGAGAAAATGTACGTTATATTAATAACCGAAGCGTAGTAATTGATGATGCTGAGTTTTTCTTTACTACACTGTGGTCTAAGATACCTCCATCGGAGATTGTCCCTGTACAAATGGGACTGACTGATTGTAGAAGAATCATATACAAAGGTGCTGGATTTACATCTAACGACTATGCTTCACTTCATCAGGTTTGTATAGATTGGTTGGAGAAAGCATTAGCTAAATCTACAGCCAAGTGTAAAATAGTGGTTACACATCATCAACCTACTACTCGTATTACTGACCCTAGATTTACTTCAAGTACCATAAATTCTGCTTTTGCAGTGCCCATGGATGATTTTATCGAACAATGTGGAATTGATTACTGGATATATGGACATACTCATTACAATGGGGGGGCTGGTACAGTAATTGGGGAAACAACTTTACTTTGCAATCAGCTGGGGTATGTGAGACATGGTGAAAATAACTCATTTAAGAGTGATCTGTTTTTTTCGTGTATAAATGTTGACTATGAGGGTTTTAAGTGTATAGGTAATTCGGAAAATGGATGCCGAAAAAAATGAAAGTGATGAGGCGTAGTCACTTTTTTGAATTTTAAAACTGTTTTCAGTAAAAATAAGCAAATTGTAATATGATAATATTTAATGATTATCTAAATGAAATTGATTTCTCAGAAGTCCGAGAACTATGTTTGGAGAAAGGGAGAGTTGTTGAAATAAAAAAGAATGATTATTTTATTCGACAAGGTGAGTTGAGTAAATATGCTGGCTTTATTGAAACAGGAATATTTAGATATACTCGTATAGGTAGTGATGGGAATGAGCACATAGTCGGTTATAGTTTCCAGAATGACTACGTATGTGATTATGCAGCTTTAATGAAAAGGACTCACTCATCTATTAATGCACAAGCAGCTACTGATTGTAAGATCTATTCATTATCAGCAAAAGATTTATTTAATTATTGGGAGCATAATAAGGATACTCAGCGATTAGGAAGATTAGTAGCTGAAGAGCTTCATGCCCAAATGTATGCAAGATTACTTGATTTCTATTGCGAAACCCCAATGCAGCGTTATATCTCATTGCTAAAGCGACATCCAAATCTCACCAAGTATATTACACTAAAAGAGATAGCATCGTTTCTTGGTGTAACACCCGAAACCGTTAGCCATATACGAAGAAAAATACTACAAAAATGAATCCCTTGAAATAGTTCAAGAGTTTTCCGCTTTGAATTGCATAATTTTGCCTCCGAAATCATAGTGAAACTTTACTTTATTCTCATTAATAAGGATTGTTATTTGGCGTATAATACAGATTATTAGCTATTTTAAGACACAAAATTTGAACACTTAATTGCTATTAGTTCTGTTGGAGGGCTTTGAAGAGGTAGAACTGTACCAGCATATAATATCACAAAAATATATCAAATGAATTTCAATAAATTATTAACTATAATTCGGTTGCATTTGCAAGTTGAATTCAGCAAGAGTTATACGAATATGAGCAAACTGTTTAGACCTTTTATGGTGATTGTTTGCTTGCTATTTACGGCTTGTGACAAGGATGATATTTTACCTAGTGGAACAATGGTGTGGACATATAAAATCCTTACGCCTGATAATGTCAAGTATATGGATTCTAGTGCAGAAGGAACATCCAAATATTCTTTCAAAGCAAACGGAAAGGAGGGAGATATTGTAATGACTTGCGAGAATTTCGATGTACTTAATCCTATATCAGACGATTCTTACACATCCGATTGTGGATGGGCAACACTCAAGATAGAAGCCAATCAGTTGAGAATTAATTTTCCTTCTTATGTTTCGGAAGCTCCAGATGCGTATAAAGAGATTAGAGTCTCGGCAAATGATGGGAAGAGAAAAGCACATATAACCATCTGTTTGACTAGGATCTTTAATGAAGAAGGACAACCAGAGAGTTTTCCAGAACAAGCTAAATTCAAGATGATTATGGCAGAATTCACTCCCTTGATGCACATTGAAAGTCCATTACCAGCCCCTCTTGATCTGGTAACATTCAGAATCACAGACATAAATGATCACTATATGCCTTTAGGTTTTCCTGAGTTTACACAATATTACGATTCTATTGTGTGGAGTGCAGATAATTTTCCTCACACGTTCAAAGTCTATGAAAGTAATGCTACAGCTGAAGGAATAGAAAAGAATCTGACTACACAATGGGAATCATACTTCTTCAAGAGCGGTACTGTAAAGAGTCATCTTAAAGGCTACAGACATGGAAAGGTTGAATATGAAACTTCTCTCAATACAGCGCTATATGAACGCGACGTCTTAGGGCTTGAATGGGGTACAATCGTCTTACAAAATCCGCAGAACCTTACAACCTACTGCAGGCTGGATAAGGAGTATGAATATAAGGTTTATGATATTGTAGCAAAGAACAATGCTCCCTATTCTAAAATCATCCCAGTAAATCACAAACTGCTATCAGATTCTGACTTTCTACCAACAACGCAAAAAGCCATCAATATATTAATGGAGAACAATATTGGTAAGGGACAGGATGCCAAAGGGAAAGAAAACTTATTTAAATGTCTACCTGAAAAAGGAGAAGAAGCTGAGTTGTATTGGGAAAATAAAACTACCCGTATGTTGATGCTGCATAGGCTTTCTAATGGGGATGATGAGTTAACCTTAGAGATCTATTATTTACATGTAGAACCTAAATGACAAATCTATGAATAACAAACACCAACTAGGAAGTGTTAAAATGCACCCCCCCCCCCTCAATGTGAAGGGGTTCTTTATAGTTGCTAGTAAGTGGTGTAATATTTTAATAATCACCTATTTACCAGGCTGAAAAGTAGCAGAGAACACCATTTGGTATTACCAAATTCAAATCAATCATAGTGTCAGCAAGCTGTTCTATTCGAGCATATACACCACGACGGATACATACCATATTACCTTCTCGTGCCTCTTCAAGCATCTTGTAATAGGCTCCACGTCCCTGTTCTTTTACATCAGAGGTAGATGTGAATTTATTGTTTTTTTGGTATTTTCCATACGTTAATACTATCACTTTGTACAAAAATACTACGAATAATTTAATATGTAGTATGTTTGTACAAAATATATTTATCATCTATACGGGTACTGCATAATATGCTTATGCAGCATTATATAAAGTTTAGTTGCTTCTTGCATATATTATACAAGGACTAAAGTAAACTGGTTATATTGTTCTTTTTGACCAGCATGAAGATATACTAAACATTATAAACTATCAAACAATGAAAACAATTCTTGCATAAAACGGAGCATATCCAGCCACTTTCTTCAAAATAGACACTGAGGTTGTTTGTAACTTTGCGTTAACAATTAAAATCACGCAAGGCCATGGCAGGAACAACAACCCAAATGAGTAAAATAAAACAAATCTTACGATACGACCAGGAAGGTGTATCCCATCGAAAAATCGCCAAGATAGTTGGCGTAAATCGGGAGACCGTAGGCAACTACGTTCGCAAGTCTCATGCAGACCCAATGTCACTTGACCAACTTCTGAATATTGGTGACATTGAACTTGAATTCCGTCTAAAAGCAGGAAGTCCAGCTTATCCGGAAGAAGAGTGCTTCAAGGAGTTCCAACAATGGCTACCCCGTATCATCGATGAAATGGGGCGCTCCAAGAAGGCCCATGTAACACTAAAGTTTGTATAGGGAAGAATACAGCAAACAAGTGAATTTCCCTTACTCCCTTACCCAGTTCCGATATCATTTTAGCCAAAACACGAAGGCTTCCAAGCGTAAGACAAGCACGCTATTAAAAGATATTTATGGACCGGGATTGCTGGTCTATGTTGATTATGCAGGTGATAAAATGGAATACATTGATAAGGATTCGGGTGAGGTTGTTAAGGTAGAGGGTAGTATGCTTGCAGTTCCTGCCCGTGGGGTCTATGTGCTGGAGGAGCTGGTGAAGTAGATTGAGTTTTTTTGTTTACGTTAGTGGTTCTGTGATAATTCGGGTGGATAATTACTGGTTTGACTCAGAGCCATGCTTAGGTTGTTCCCCTGATTTATTACAGAGCCACAATTGTTGTTTATGCTGTTGTGTACTAAAAAAGAATGTCTAATTTTGCCCTTCATTGTTAGCTAATTAATTAATGTTATTTACCTATATGTTTACCACTACCCTAAGAAAAGACGACCTACTCGTGCGAATAGAAGAGGCCTTTAAGTACTACTATCGCCCACTAAACCTCTACGCCAACCATTATTTGAATGATATAGACGCTGCCGAGGATGTGGTGCAAGAGTGCTTTGCCGATTTGTGGGAGAAGAGCAACCGCAGTGGCGAGGTACTCGATGTAAAGTCTTACCTCTACAAGATGGTGCGCAATCGCTGCATAGACCATGTACGACAAACCACGAACGAGGTACGAGAACTTCTACCTACCGATGCAGAGGGCATAATATCGGACGAGGAGTGCGAAGAGCGCTCCCGCATAGAGGCACGTTTGTGGTTGGCCATAGATAGTTTGCCCGAACGATGCCGAGAAATCTTTCTGCTCAATAAGCGTGATGGGCTAAAATACCAAGAGGTAGCTGATCGCATGGGACTCTCTGTAAATACCGTTGAGAATCAAGTGCGCAAAGCATTGAAGGTATTGCGTGACAAGGCAGAGAAAATATATTATTTCTTCTTCGGATAAACTTTTTTCATTTGGAGATAGTGGTTTTTTGCTCTTTATCTGTCTTAGAAGAGAAGAACCCAACCGATAAAGCGCATGAAGAGATTAGAAGATAAATGCCTAGAGTTTGTGCTGAAGCATTACAAACCCAACTGTTTGAATACGCAACGAGCCTATCAACGCTTCCTGAAAACACACCAACTCTCGCCACGCCCTACGCACATCCTTCCGCTTCCACTGCTAAAGGCGATTGCGTTGTTTGCACTTGTTATGCTTCCCTTAGGAGTTTACCTCTATTTGCAACCAGCAGGTAAGTGGGTAGAGATAGCATCCAATAATCAAGTCATAGAGTGCATGCTTCCCGATAGTACCTTTGTTACTTTGGCACCCCACGCCACCTTGCGCTACCATACTGCACTGTACCAAAAAGAGGAACGTAACGTAGAGATAGCAGGAAAAGCCTTTTTCAATGTAAAGCGCGATGCAAAACACCCCTTTATTGTCAGGGATCAAATAGCGCAGGTCAAGGTATTGGGTACTCAGTTCTTGCTTCATGCCTTTCCACACCATACCGAACTGACTGTAGAGTCGGGCAGTGTGCTCTTTGCTGCAAAGGATCAGGAGCAGGGGGTGATTCTTACGCAAGGAATGCATGCCGAATTGCAGGATGATGAGGCTCTTCCTCGCATTGTAGCCAATAGCACCCCAAATAAGATGACTTGGCGAACGGGCCTCTTTCAGTACGACCGTACTCCACTGTTGTTAGTCTTGGAAGAGCTTTCTGACTATTATCAAGTGAAGCTATCTACCCCTTCGGAAGATTCGGCTAAGAGAGAGCTAACAGGTACCTTCTCTGACAAGAACCTCGATGAAATCATTGAGGTGATAGAGCGTGTATTGGCTATTCAAATCGTAAAAGAGCCTAGTAGTGAAGAGAATCGTAGGTAAAAGAGGGGGGCTACTACTCCTTGTAAATATGCTGTTGTTACTCCAATTACACGGGCAGCAACCTGTCGTTTCTACTCTGAAAGAGGGTATAGAGGCTTTGCAGGCAGCAGAGGGGGTATACTTTGTATACGATGCCTCTTTGAATTTAGAGCAACCCTATCGGGGGAGGCCACTATCGGGCATGGCTATGAAGGAGGCATTAGAGCAGTTGTTTGCCCATACTTCCATTGCATGGGAGGTAAAAAATGGCTACATACTTCTGTTTGCCACTCGTGCCAAGGCGAAGAGTTATACAGTCAGTGGGCACATCTCGCAACGAAATGGTGAGTCGCTTCTTCATGCCACCGTTATCGATATAGCCTCGGGCAGAGGTACGTTGAGCAATGCGCACGGTTTCTTTAGTTTAACCCTACCCGAGGGAGGCTACAAACTTCGCTTCTCGTATGTGGGTTGCAAAGAGGAGGTGGTAGCCTTGGAACTCACAGAGAATAGAACGGTTCAAATTTATTTAGATGACTCTCCTCTGCTAGATGAAGTGGTGGTGCTAGGCAATTTAAATGCACCGCTGCACACCACCCAAACGGGAAAAGTAACGCTTACCCCCAGCCAACTCAACAAGGAGTTTGCGCTATTCAGCTCGCCCGATTTGGTTAAAACCTTGCAAAACCTGCCTGGCATAGCAGCAGGTACGGAGATGATTTCGGGACTCTATGTGCACGGTGGAGACAACGATAGCAATCTTTTCTTGCTCGATGGTACTCCCCTCTACCAAATAAACCACTTGGGTGGGCTCTTTTCCGCCTTCAATACAGATATTGTAAAGAGTGTCGACTTCTACAAAAGCGGATTTCCAGCTCGCTACGGAGGGCGGTTGTCATCGGTTATTGATGTGCGTACCAAAGAGGGAGACATGACCGCCTACCACGGTTCACTCTCTGTGGGGTTGCTAGATGGCAGGGTGCAACTGGAGGGGCCTCTTGTAAAAGAGAAAACCTCGTTCAATATTGCCTTGCGAAGAAGCTGGGCCGACCTCTTTACCACGGCAGCTACGGCTATATACAACGGTACGCAAGAGGAGACCCGCCTCTCCATGGGATATGCCTTTCACGATATGAATGCCAAAGTAACACACCGCTTCTCTGAAAAGAGTAAGCTGTATGCCAGTTTCTACTCGGGTAAGGATGGGTTTGAGACAAACACTCGACAAGAGTTTGAGAGTTATGTTCCCGATACAGATAAAGAGCATTTCAGAAAGAGATTTAATGTGGAGTGGGGCAACCTAACTACCTCTTTGAACTGGAGCTACCAGCTATCGCCCAAACTCTTTTCGAATGTAACGACACTCTATACCCGAAGCCAATCATCCTATAGCGATTTGGAAGATAGTCGCTACAGCAACGAGGGGGTAGATGTGTCGGTTCAACACACCGCTCAGCAGAATGTCTCTACCATCAATGATGCAGGGTATAGGCTAGCGTTCGACTATCGACCCAATGCGAAGCACTACCTTCGCTTTGGCTCTAACTACCTCTATCACCGTTTCAGACCGCAAAGCAATAGCTCGTTGGACTTTTCGGGAAGTGAGCAAATAGATACGCTCCGTTCGGACTACTCCAAAACGTATGGTAGTAATGAGTTTACCTTCTATGCCGAAGATGATATGGAACTATTTCGAAAATTGAAACTGAACATCGGTTTGCACTATACGCTGTTTGGCATCGAAGGAGAGTGTTACCACTCGCTAGAGCCTCGGGTAGCAGTTAGCTATTCGTGCCAGAGCCAGTGGACAGTGAAGGCATCTTATACCCAAATGAGTCAGTTTACGCACCAACTATCCAACAGTTACCTCAATTTACCTACCGACTACTGGGTGCCCTCTACCAAACAGATTCGCCCCAAAATCTCTAGGCAGATAGCCGCAGGGCTTTACGGCAGGTTATCCCCCCAATTGTCATTGGCTGTAGAGGGTTACTACACCACGATGAATAACCTGATAACCTGTACGGGTAGCAGCCGCTTAGAGCCTTCGGCTGAAAATTGGGAGAGTTTGGTTAAAGTAGGGCAAGGCAAAGCTTATGGAGCAGAGCTGTCACTCAGCTACCTTACACCCAATTTCTCGGCAGATGCCTATTACACCTTGTCGTGGAGCAAACGCAAGTTTACAGACATCTACCCCGAGTGGTATGCCGATAAGTTTGACAATCGCCACAAGTTGACCCTTGCAGGTAGGTACCAATTCAGTAAGACGATAGATGTCTATGCACAGTGGAATTATCACAGCGGAGACAAAATGAGTATGCCTTCGCACTGTGTGAATGGACCATCCATACCCGGTGTTGATAACCCACCTGCGTTGGAGTGGATTTACGAAGAGCCCAACAATGTGTCGCTTCCAGCCTATCACCGTTTGGATGTGGGTGCTAACTTTCGAAGCAGAACGAAACGAGGGCGTGAACAGATATGGAATGTAAGCATATACAACGCCTACTCGCGTATGAATCCCTTGTATGGAGAGGTGGAGCAACTACCCGATGGCAGCTTCCAAGGTAGAGCATTCGGTATCTTTCCCATTATCCCCTCATGCAGTTATACCATTAAATTTTAAAACAAGAAACAATGAAGAGAGAAATGATTATACTCTTGCTGCCCCTAGTGCTCCTTGTTGCAGCATGCTCATACCCCTTTGAATTGGGGGATATAAAGGTCAGCAAAAAACTGGTTCTTTACAGCTTTCCAGGTACTGCAGATACCACACTGATTCACCTTTCGCGCAGCATACCTGTTCAAAGTAAGAGTGAGGTAAGCGAGCAGGGCATTCTTGCAACCATTCAGCTGTTAGTAGACGGTGTAGAGCAAACTGTTTTTTGGAACGAAACTGCTACCTCCTCCATTCCCGAAGCCTGCTACTACACCGTGGGTAGTTGGAATTCCGAAGCCAAAGTAGAGCTTTACGCCTCGCACCCCAATTTGCCAGCCATCTCTTCGCATACGGTTATCCCCAACCCTTTTCCACTCGAAAAAATCGAACTTAAACGCAAACCTTTTGAGAGTAATACCCTACAGTTTCACATCACCTTCAGTGACGATGCAGAGACATCGAACTACTACGGTGTGCGGATAGAGCGAAAGGAGTTCTTTTGGTATAATACGGAATACAGTGAGAGCTGTTTCCCACTTGAATTAGAGCTAAAGGATGAACCCTTATTGAATGAGGTGTCGGGGCTGGATGAAATCTTCTTGCCTTCGAAGAGTAATCGTTGGCAGCTCTATTATTGGGATGACTCGTACATTCAAGGGCGCAGTTATACTCTTCGTTTGAATACGAATTACCGACCTGACTACGATGAGGTGTATGATGATGTTCACTCCATCTACAAGAATAAATACCGAATCACGCTTTACTCCCTCTCTGAACCATTCTATCGCTACCTCGAGAATTTGAATGAGTTAGAGAATAACAAACTAGGTAATTCAGGACTCTCGCCCATTCTTCCTAGCTATACCAATGTAAAACAAGGTATAGGTGTGCTTGGGGGGGCACGAATGATACAAACCGAGTGGCTAGACAATATTTAAACCAAAATAATAGTTATCAACTAAATTTTAAAAACGTATGAAGAAAATTTTATTATTGGCTACCTGCTTTGCAGTTAGTCTGAGCTGTTTTTCGCAAACATCAAGTCTTGTAGTAGGAACCTCTACAGGTACATTAGGAGAATATACCAGTTTCTCTTACCACAACGGAGCAGATGGAACAACCAGCCTTGCTACAAAATGGAAGCCTGGCATGGGGTTCAACTTGGGTTATCAACTTCACTTTAATTTATCTGACCGTTACTCTGTCGATGCTTCTATACTGGGTAAGGTGCAGCAAGGCGAGGTAAATAGCCAAGAGATGGGGGAGAATGGAATAATTTCCTGCAACGATAAAGCTTGGCTCTGGGGAGGAGCAGTTAGCGGTGTTATCAATTACCACCTTTGGCAGGGTATGCGTATCGGTCTAGGTGTAGAACCCACGCTTCTTTTCCGTACAGACCAACTGCTCTCTAATGGGAATAAGCAGGTTTTTGACTGTCCTGTTCTTGTTAAACTGGGCTATCGCTTTAAAAATAGTATGGAGATAGCTGCCTACTACAAGCATGGTTTCAAAAGCATATACGAGAATGCTCTTTTTGTAAACAATGTAGAGAAGAGCAAGGAGGTTGCTATTTCACTCTCTGTGCCTTTGTTTAAGTAATTATTTTGTCAATAATAACATTGTCAGCTTCCCTAAAAATCGGACAGTTTATAATTAGACAATGATTAAATTTGTCATATTAAAACTGTATTAGAGATGAAAAATAGCAAACACACAGAGAGTGCAATGGTAAAAGCTGTTGGTCAAGTTGAGAGTGGTATTTCAGCGGAGATTATCTGTCGAGATTTGGGTATTTCAAGAGCGACCCTTTAGAATTGGAAGAGTAAATATTCCGGAATGGATACAAATCAAGTGCGTCGCCTAAAAGAGCTTGAAGAAGAGAATAGGCGGCTTAAACAGATGTATGCCGACGTGTCATTGGATAACAAGATTCTCAAGGAGGTTATTGAAAAAAAACTATAGAGCCCGAGCTACGTAAAGAGATTACCACAGAGATCGTAGATGAGTTTGAAGTAAGCATTACTCGGGCGTGCTCACTAATGATGATTCATCGTTCATATTTTTATTACGTAGAAAAGAGAGATGACTCGGAGGTAATAGACGCCATTCGAGAAGCTTCGGAGTTTGGTGATGGATTCTGGAAGATATTTCAGCGGCTACGTAATCAGGGTAAACAATGGAATCACAAGAAAGTATATAGAGTTTATCGGTCTATGTGCTTTAATAAGCGAGTTAGGTTAAAGAAACGCCTGCCTGCACGAGTAAAACAACCATTGCTATCGCCAGACACTCCTAATAACACTTGGTCAATGGACTTTGTAAGCGACTCTCTTAACTCAGGCCGTAAATTTAGAGTTCTGAATATTGTAGATGACTTTAATAGGGAAGCTATCATTCAAGAGATCTCAATGTCTATGCCAGCTGAAAGAGTGATACGCATATTGGAGAAGGCAATATGGCTAAATGGGAAACCCAAAGCGATAAGATGCGATAATGGTCCGGAGTTTATTTCACATAAGTTCCAAGATTGGTGCAAGGGAAACGACATAGAGATAAGATACACACAGCCTGGATGCCCTACACAGAATAGCTATATAGAGAGGTTCAATGGAAGTTATCGCCGAGGAGTACTTGATGCGTATATTTTCAGAACACTCGGAGAGGTTAGAGAGCAAACAGAGAGGTGGATGAAGGATTACAACGACTCTCGTCCGCATGATTCTTTGGGAGGCATGCCTCCCAAAGAATATAGAGCAAATTATGAAATGAAAAACAAAACAACTATATTAGCAGTCTAATAATAACCTGTCCTAAAAAGGGGAAGCTGACAAAAAGGGGAAGCTGACAATACAAGTCAATCGACAAGACAGCACTGAGAAACTTCTTTCACGGCAGAATAAACAAGATAGTACAAATCTAAAACTATATACCATGAAACAGAGCATAGAGAAAATCCCGACATGGGCTTTCGGTTACATCTTCAACGGAGACATGACCGGTCTGACAGATGAAGAAGTCAGGATGATTGATGAATCACTGATACGTATAGGTGCAGAACTTGTCTGCACCCCACCTGATGAAGAAGGAGCGCAACCCTATTTCACACGATACCCTCTTTTCGGTCTGCCCACCGAAGTCGAAGACTGTGTGATAATAATAAAAGGCTCCTGACCGGAGCCTTCTGCTTCGGTATTTCCTTTCCCTTGAAAAGAAACGGAAATTCATGTTTTGCCTGTAAATACGCTGCATCTATTTCTTTAATACATTTTATGTATTTCGCTTTTTTTCTAATTTTGCCGCAAAATTCGTAAAATGATAAAGATAACCCACTATATTCTGTACATTCTGATTGCTTGTACAGCCTTTTTGAATATCCAGTGTAACGGAAACGGTATGGAGAAAACACCGCTTCCGGAACTTGTTCATGCTGAATCCGTGATGTTTGACCATCCGGACAGTGCGCTTCATATCCTCGAATCCATGCCAATGCCTTCTGCACGCAGTAAAAAGGAGAACCATGCGCTGTGGTGTCTGCTGACATCACAGGCAAAAGTAAAATTGATTATGAAAATCTCTTCAGATTCCCTTGTGAGGATAGCATACGATTATTACAAATCTACAAACAATGCCCGTAGAAAAGCAATGTCAGCCCTTTATATGGGGGATATAAACTATGATTTAGGAAATATAGAGGAAGCCATGCAGTATTATCTGGAAGGCAAAACAGAGGTGGAGAAAACCGTTGATTACAAGACCGGATATCTGATTATGTCTTCTTTAGGAAAACTGTATTTATATCGGAGACTGGCCGATTATGCTCTTGAAGCCTGTACGAAGGCATACGATTATGCCGTGATGGATTACAACAAGAGGTATCAGATGGGCTCATTGCAATGTCTGGCCAGATGCTATTGTATCTTAAATGAACTTCCCAAAGCTATTGAAACCTATCAAAAATGTAGAAAAATTGCTGTTGAGTTAGGACTTGAAAATAGCACATATTATTATAACATCCTGTCAGAAATAGCTCTTGTCTATAAAAACAATTCACAGTTCTCGGAATCATTGGAAATCCTGAAATCTTTTCCTTTGAAATTCCAGTCATTTTCATTGATTGGAAAAAACTATTTCTATCTCAAACAATATGATTCAGCCTATTTCTATCTTAACAAAGCATTGCTCACTGATAATATATACACAAAAACTTCCGTATATGAATTCTTGTACAAATTGGGAAATCAGCCCAAATACCATAAATATTTGAAAAACTATTGCGATTCATTGCTATTCTATAATAATTCCATAATAACCCTTGACAAGGGCAAGGAGATTATAGCCTACAAGGAAAAATATGACAATGAGAAACAGAGGCTGGAACTGGAAAAGGCCTATGTCTTCAACTGGCTGATGATTGCTGTAGTTATAGTATTGTTACTCATAGTCTCTTTTGTTTTCTTCTATTTTCACAAGAAAATGGCTATACATAGAAAAGAGGAGAAAATTGCCCAACTTGCTATTTCGCTGCATCAGATGGAACTTGAGGTTGACAAGAATGAATCTTATATTGAAGAACTTCAACAACAGTACAATGAAAGCAGCAGAAAAGAAGATTTCTATATAGAACAGCTGGAAGCACTTGAGTCCTTGAAAGAGGAAAACAAAAGATTATGTTCGGAGAAAATGATTCTGCAAAATAAGATAGCTTCCTATTATGTAGAAGAATACGAACTTTCAAATATTAAATTATTATCTGACAAGCTTTATAGACTTGAAAAGCGAGAAAATGAACTATGCACACTGTTACTGGAACAGATTCCGCTATTGAATAAACTCCATTCTAATCCTATTTACTTGATGGATAAAGAATTGAAGGATATTATGCGGATTACCGATAGTATATTTCAAGATTTCACTCACAGGCTGTTGTCTGACGTCCCAACATTAAATGAGAATGAACTTTTACTATGTTGTCTGATCAAACTACGCTTCTCCATATCAGAAATTTCATTGTTCCTTAATATAGCTTCTACATCTGTCTCCAGAAGAAAGCTGCGTGTGAAAAACAAAATATTCTCTAAAATACCTGACAAGACAACTGAAAAGAGCTTTGATATTTGGCTTTGGGAATATTAGTGGCATATCTTGTCTATATTGAATCTTCTTTTTAATTTATAATATACTGAATATCATATATTTGTGCCAAAAAAAAATTATATCTTTTGTCTATGTGAAATCAATATAGAATCTTATGCAGAGATAGTTTTTTAAATTAAATTTGTGATGCCAAAAATTAAAATATGTTATTATAAAGAAGGTTCTAACATTTATACTTTTTTATTTTTTATGTAATGTAAATGTTTTTTCTATTGAAGAAGAAATCTATAGTTGGGAAGGAGATTGGACATCTAATGAACAGGTAATTAAAGGCTTTTTCCCCGATATTCCTTTTCAATCTGAATATTTAGATGGTATAATTATTATTTATAATAAAAAACCAGACAGAGATATTCATTATGAGATTATTAATGATTTTGGTTATGTATATTATAGCTCTGATATAAAGGCAGAAAATTCATCTATATTAATGATTAATTTATCAGAACTTCCTATTGGGGAAAATTATACTATTATTATAACAAGCTCATACCCTTCTGATAAGGTATCCTCTTGTTTTAGACTTATATAATGAATATAGTTTACCTGTACATTATATAGCAGACCTTATTGATAAAAGGAAAGCAATGCTGCATATAAGGTACTATTTTTAATGGTAAAGTAATTGGTTTGAGATTTTCAATTATTAGATAAATAATCAATATTATTTTACGCTAAAATAAAATGAGAATAAATGATTAAAGACAAATTACCTCTCAGCACTTTATGCTTGATAACAACTCACCAGTGTACAAGCTCTTGTCCAAACTGTGGTTTTTTTTGTAGTCCTAAGCTAAAAGTTTCAATGAAGATGTCGGACATGGTTCACTATATAGAAAAGGCATTACAACTATTTCCGAGTATCAACTGTCTAGTCTTGACAGGAGGGGAAGTGTCATGCTTCCCTAAAAGTGATATATGCAAGGTTATTGCATACGCAAGGACCCTCGGTATAAGTAATGTAAGAATTGTGTCCAATGGTGTATGGGCAAAATCAGTGGAATCTGCATTTGCTTACTTATCTGAATTGAAGAATTCTGGTCTAACTGAATTAAACATTAGTACAGGTGATGAACATTCTCTTTTTGTTCCATTGCCCAGTGTTATTAATGCAATTAAGGTAGTCCAAGAACTTGGCATTCATTCAACTATTGCTTTAGAGAAACATAAGAAAAATCGCATTACATCACAAACTATTAAAGATGAATTTAAAGGTACATTTGGCACTGAACTCAGTTGTCAAATATCAGAATCGCCTTGGATAGAAATGAGGAATTTTCGTAAAAAATACACAGACGAAGATTTTGATGAAGAAATAAAGATACATGGTGGGTGTAGTAGCCTTTTTACAGGTATACAAATAAATCCATCTGGGCAACTATTGGCGTGTTGTGGTTTTGCTGCGGAATTTTCTGAACATCTGAAACTTGGTCATATTGATTCTTATTCATCTCGCGAACAATATGAAGAAAATGTGTATAATTTATTGACTTTATGGCTATATTCAGAGGGGCCAATGGGTATCGTGGAACATATTATAGGGAAAGGAATTAAGGAATCATCAGATGCTCATATGTGTGAACACTGTCTAAGACTTTTAAAGTTGCCAAATTTACAACAGACCATCGAGAGTGTTGAGATTGGAAAACTTAAAGAAATCGAATTTAAATATGAAGCTAATAGAGCTCGACAGATATCTTCTCTAAACAAACAACTTGGTATGGATTACCCAATTTAATTTCATATATATTAATTAATTTAATTTCTAACATTTATGAAGAAACAATTATTATGCGGAACTTTATTGGCTGGAGCTCTAGTCATGGCTGGATGCAGTAGCCACGAGGATTTCGAAGTCTTAAGTAGAGACAACTTTGCTGAGAATGTTTTCAAAAAAGACTCATCTCAATTCATTCAGTTTGATTTTAGTACTATTACAGAGAAACAAAAAGAAGAGTTAGATTCCTTCCGAAAGCTGTCAAAAAGTATTGCAACATTAAATTTTGATGGTAATAATGGAATACAGACACGAAGTATTGCTGCAGGATACCCAATAGACACTTCCGATATGGACCAGTCTAGTCCCCTAGTCAAGATTATTAATGCTATGGCTGACCCAGAAGTAGCATCCGCGATACAAAATAAAGATATAAATCGCTACTTATCTTTGCTGGAGCAAAAAGGAACAATAAATAAAGAACAGAGAACTCGAGCGGTTCAAAGTGTTGCTAGCTTCCAACAGAAGGACCAGTTATCACTCTTTTGGGTATTTGCAGCTGCTGTGGCAGTAGTAGCAGTGGCTTATGCTGCAGTAGTAGCTGATGTTATAGTTATTGGACCATCTGTTGCAGATAACGGGGCACAGCTGCAGGAAGCTATATCAAGTGGAGATATAATGTCTCTTAATTTGAAACAAATATCAGAGGATAAAGAAAGTAATAATTTAATCGATAACACTATATCGGAGGCACTGGTTGATGAAAGTGCAGATAAAGTAGCTATTGTACAAAATATTGCAAAATCAGCTTATCATGAATATTACTAGGAAACTACTGCCTTCTAGAATGCTGATTATATACTCAATAATTATATCAGCGATTGTTGGTTATGCTATTTATTATGCGTTCACGGAAGGGAATACTTTAATAAGAATTGTTGTCATAATAGCGACATTATTGATTGTGTTACCAGTTTTGAGGATGCCAGTACGTATAAATGAAGACAATGATACTATACGAATTAAACTAATTGTAGGAGAGAAAGTTTTTCTTAAAAAAGAGTATACTATTACTCATATAAAAACGAAGAGTTTGTTCTCTGTTCGTCTGTTTGCTACATCTGTCTTTTTATATTGGGGTTATTTTTGGACAAAATCTATTGGTACCTTCTATGCACTATGCGTTGATAACACCAATTTGATTATGTTAACTAATAAAAATGATGGCTCTAAAATCGTCATTGATTCTCCCTTTGTATAGTTAATGTACCGATTGATAATGTTAGTTTCTGAATATCATATTCATTCAATCTAATTGAAAATTAATGTAAAAACAATGAGGCTGTCTTTCAAACCTATGAATTGCAGCCTCATTGTTTTTTGGTTTTTCTTAAATATTTCAGTACCATTCTATCTTCTCAATGAGAATCCTCTTTTCGGCTGGTGTTTATAATTTCCTTCTACCACTTATCTACCTCACTTCTAAAAATAATCAGCTAGTGACTTTCAAGGTAAGCCCTCAGTAAACTCCATCTAGATAATGCATTAATTAATTGTAAGGCATGAGTCGAACTACCTATAAACCAACAAAAAAAGTTATACACAAACTCTTTCATCCTTTTTTTGACCGAAGTAACAATTGTTTTTCCTGATGCAAATTTAGAGCACAGCGCCATTCGTATGGCTACAGGACGATTGTAAATCTTGAACAATAGGCTCTTTGACAGAATCTTCCTTTTTCTGGGTAGTGGCCACCTAGAAAACGAGTATTCGGTCTATTCTCTTGTTGCACCCTTCTCTCTGTACTCCTTGATAGCATCGTAAAAATTAATTTTCTAACTTCTAAAAAAGTTCATTATGAAAAAGATTCAGAACAATTTCGTTATTACTGGTTTCGTTGGTATGGATGCTCAAATCCGTGAGTTTGATAATGCAAGCATTGCACGCTTTTCAGTGGCTGTTAGCCGTGGCGAGAAAGATAAGGATGGTAAAACTCAATACACCAGTGCATTCATTTCTATTGAAGCATGGCGCAAGAATGAGCATAAATCATCCTTCGATACGCTAAAGAAAGGTCAAATGATTACTTGTGAGGGATACCTAAAACCTGAAGCATGGACTGCCGAAGATGGCACCACTCGTAGCAAGGTGGTTATGGTAGCCACTAAGTTCTATCTAACACCTGATGCTGAGAAATCAGCAGAGGCTCCAAAGAAAAGCTAATTCATTTTACTTCCCTCTAAAAAGGCGGTCTTCGGATCGCTTTTTTTATGCGCTAGCTTCTCCCTTTTATAGTGTCACCGACTCCTCTTTTATATCCTTGACTAACCGTCTCATCTACCTGAATACCGTTATGCATGGTAATCGCATCAAGCAACAAACGAAGATTAATTAGCCTCTCTGTTTTCTGCTGCAAAGGAATGTTCGCTACAATTCCACCAATGAACCTTGGAGGTTTTTATTACTCCTTACGGATAAAAACCTCTAAGAACCCTTGGTTTGTAGAAATCGTATAGCGCACTAAGTGAGGCAGCGTAAAATAGAGGGCTTATCAATTAAACCTCTCATTGTTTAACTTTAATATTTTTGATTATGCCTAATTGGTGTTCAAGTTCGTATGTGAGCGTAGGGAATCAACAAAATGTTGAGAATCTCTTTAACGAGTTTAAAAAAGTCCTTGAAGCAGACCGTAGTGAGTTTGCTGATAAGAAGTATTCATTTCTGCCAAATCCATCGTGGCTGGGATATTTGGTGAGCGACCTATTGGGGATAGACCCTGCAACCGAAGAGGTGAAGTGCAGAGGAACCATAACCTCAGTGGACGACGAGGTGGTTATTGACAAAGAGGGTCAGGCTCATTTTAGTTTCTCCACCGAGACCGCATGGGCTGATTGCCGAAAGCTGTTCTATCTGATTGCCGAGAAATTTGATGTAGAGATACTCTTCTTTGCCGAAGAGCTTGGCAGTGAGATTTTAGAGACCAATGACGAGGAGGGACGTTTCTTTAGCGAACGCTATTTACTGGACGAGTTCGACAGTGATATGACCTATTACGACACCTTTGAGCAGTTGGCTGATGCTATCCAGGAGCTATCTGGCGTGCGACCTACATGCTATGATGAGATAGATAATATTCTTGATAACCATGAACTAGCTGAGAATATGAATGTGCATGAGGTATCCCTTGTTTCTATTCACGATTATTAGACCTAGAGACAGGTTGAACGAAGTCCCGGTTATTTCAATAGTCGGGATTGGTTTTTAGCACCGCATAACTGTGCTCGCCCTTTTATAAAGGGGCTGAATGAATTTGCACTGATATAGCAGTGCTCCTTCGTTCGCACTGCCAACTCTCGCAAAGCAAGAACGGAACCCACATGCAGCCTTCTGCTGTAAGTCAGTTCTTCATGTTCTTGCTGTTCGTCCAGCCCTGTGCATAGTTCCTTTTATATCAGCTCAATGGATCTGTCTAACCCTTATACAACTTGCGTCCCATCCCGTAGAAAGAATATAAAACTGTTCTTTTAGGAACTTTTGCTATCGAGATAGCCCAAAGCAACTATTCGAAGGTTCAAACGCAAAGAGGTTACCATACTCATATCAGGAGATATAGTATGCGTAACCCCATTGCCAATTATTTGAACTGGCAGTTTAACCTCTTTCTACGCCCACCCATTTCCTGTTTTAGTCCTTTTGGCATTTAATTGCACGTTTGTAATAAAGCTGAAAGAATATAGAGCATCTAACATAGGGAGATGTGTATCATTTGTTGTGAAATCATTATTGATTGGTAAATGCTTGTTTATTAGTTGATACTAATATATGTATTTACATTATTTCTAATAATAGTTGATACTAATTTGAATTTTTACTATATTTGCATAACTGATAATTTTTAATATACATGGGACAGATAATAGCAATACTTAATCATAAAGGTGGAGTTGGAAAAACAACGACAACTATAAATTTAGCAGCTGCTTTAAAACTCAAAGGTAAGCGAGTTTTAGTTATTGATCTTGATGGACAAGCTAATCTTACAGAGTCTTTAGGTGTGTCTATTGAAGAAGAATGTACGATTTATGGAGCCTTAAAAGGAGAATATCCACTTCCTCTTCAGAGAACAGATGGTGGCTTAACTCTTGTACCTTCTTGCCTCGATTTATCGGCAGCAGAGTCAGAATTGATAAATGAACCTGGGCGAGAGATGATTTTAAAACATCTTATTGCGAAACATCCAGAAACAAAAGAATATGATTTTATACTTATTGATTGTCCGCCATCATTAGGGTTATTGACGCTAAATGCTCTGACGGCTTCTAATCAGTTAATAATACCAGTTCAAGCACAGTTTTTAGCAATGCGTGGTATGGCAAAGATCATGAATATAATTGGGATTGTAAAAGAGAGGCTTAATCCTGAGCTTCATATTGGTGGTATTGTTATCACTCAGTTTGATCAGAGAAAGACTCTTAACAGGAGTGTATCTGATATTATAAAGGATTCATTCTGCGACAAAATGTTTAAGACAATTATTCGTGACAATGTAGCTTTGGCGGAAGCACCAATAAACGGTAAGAGTATTTTTGATTACAATAGTAAGGCCAATGGTGCAAAAGACTACCTGGCACTGGCTGAAGAAGTGTTAAACCTATAATTAAAATAGTATGGCAAAAAGTGAGCAACTTAAAGATAGCATGAAAGGTGGATTAAATGGATTAATCTCATCAACAATGTCAACTAAGGAGGAGAAGAAAACAGTACCCACAGAAAAAGAACGTGATGTTCATTGCAACTTCGTTATTAAAAAAAGTCTCCACACCCGCATGAAATATATGGCCATTGATAGAGATATGTCATTGAAAGATATGGTAAATGAGGCTATGAGTGAGTATTTGGAGAAATACGAGAAGAAAAGATAATTATCATATGTTATAAAATCCATGACCTAATGCTAAAAGGTGATGGATTTTTGCTTGGATAATGCCCCGAGCCTTCTGACTTTTTTAAAAAACTCAGAACAATTCATAATGCCTATTTGAATTTATTGCTGTCCGATAAAACTTTTTATAATACCAAAAAATTAGGGCTGATTCCAAATACTGGATTCAGCCCTTTTTCGTTATTTTAGATGTCACAACACAAACTATAATAACCATGAGTAAAAGTACACATTTTAGCGGACAGCCGCTCTATAGTCAGTTGATAAAACTACTCGACAAGTCAAAAATTCTAAGTATAAGCAAGGCCAATGGTGGAGAACGTTATGTAAAGAGCTTCGATGGATGGACACACACCATTGTTATGCTCTACGCTGTTATTATGCGATTCGATTCACTCCGTGAGATAACAGCATCTCTTCAAGCTGAAGCCAGGAAACTCTGTCATCTAAGTATAAATACAATGACTTCCCGCAGCACCTTGTCAGATGCCAACAAGAGGCGTCCAGAAGCGGTTTTTGAAGCTATTTATCGTGATTTATATTCAACATACCATACCAGACTTTCTTCGGACAGCCGACAACGTAAAGAGCCTCAATGGATGAAACGCCTTCAAATAATAGACTCTACCACAATCAGCTTATTCTCAAACCTGCTTTTTAAAGGTGTAGGTCGCCATCCAAAGAGTGGCAAGAAGAAAGGAGGCATAAAGGTGCATACCGTTATTCATGCTAATGAAGGTGTACCATCGGATGTCAAATTTACTTCTGCAGCAACCAATGACTCTTTTATGCTCCAGCCTACATCTTTAAACAAAGGGGACATAATGGCTATGGATCGAGCCTATATCGACTATCAAAAGCTAGAGCAGATGACTAAAAAAGGTGTGATCTATGTGACTAAAATGAAGAAGAATCTCAAATACGAGATTGAAAATGATACCATGTATCAAACCCCTGAGGGTCTTATGGAGGTGCGTATACAACATGTAACTTTCTCAAAACAAAAGAAGAATGAGGATCCGTTAACTCATAAAGCTCGAATCATAACCTATATTGATATCAAAAAAAAGAAACTAATACCTCTACTAACCAATGACATGGACTTAGAGCCATTAGAAATTGTGGCTATTTATCAGAAAAGGTGGGAGATAGAACTCCTATTTAAACAGATGAAACAGAATTTTCCGTTGAAATACTTCTACGGGGAGAGTGCTAATGCCATTAAAATTCAAATATGGGTAACTTTAATCGCTAATCTATTGATAATGGTAATGCAAAAAGGGCTTACTCGGTCGTGGAGCTTTTCTGGATTAGCCACAATGTTTAGAATAACACTTATGTACTATGTTGATTTCTATAGCTTGTTCAACCATCCCGAAAAAGACTGGGAAGCTAGCCTAAAAGCAGCAGCAGAAATACCAATAGAGCCATCGCTATTTGAATAAGGGGGGGCTTGGAATATAAAAAACGAACTCGACTACCGTTTTAGAGTAGCCGAGCTAGGATTTTTTTGTGTTAGTGAGTTTTATCGGACAGCAATAATTTGAATTTAGTAGGTTGATATATGCATACCTACTTGTCTCGATTGTAATCATTAGACTTCCAGCCTCCCCAGAGGGCTTTCAATACAATTCTACCTACAAAAATAACAGCAAGAATAGCCAATGCTGAACTCAAATCATCCATAAGTGTTATGTTTACTGGTTTATACTAGGGTTAATATATCTAGTAAAGATACGAAAAATACACGACAAATCTGTTTTATATCCCTTTAAATCAGGTGTATAAATCTTTAATTAATCTCATTGCGCATAGCGCTGTAGCAGTCATGGAAGGCAACCAGGAATAAGATGATTTATCTCTGTCTTTTCTTGATTGAACCTTTAAATTTCCCTCTGTTTAGATCAACTCCGTATTTGTTTAGAACACGAAAAACAGAACTTCTACTACTAAAACCACTAACCTTCCAAATGTCCTCGATTGAATAGCCACTGTTATACATATTCACTATGCCATTTTCTCTATCTACCTTTGTTTGTGATATACGTCTTTTAGTTGTAGCCTTTAGGCTTAGATTGAAGTTTGTTTTTAGCTGTTCAATATGAGCTGAAGCTTTACGAAGAGCAGCAACCTCTTCAGGTAGTGATCCGAACATATTAAGAACATCTACTATTGTAGTTTCTGGAAATAGTACCCCCTTTGAGTCTATTTTATCATGAATGGCGATGATTCGAATTACTTTTACTCGACATAATTCCAGAAACAAGGCCAACTCACGTGAACCACGGATAGCATTGCTGAATTTGGTAATTACTAATTCATCTCCTCGCTCTAAGCACTCCAATAGTTGTTTCCATTGTGGGCGCTGCTTCTCTTGTTCGGATAGTTCTTCTACTATGCGACAACACCCATATTCATCCATCCATCTCTTATCTGCTTCTAAAGTGTCAGAATAGTCAGATTTGAGTATGTATCCTACTTTTGCCATAGCAATTGTTCATTACTTAATAATTAAAGCACAAATATACTCTGATTATTCAAAGAAATTAATCATACTCTAAATTATTTGGATTTATTTTAATCTTCTATATCTGCTATTTATTGATATTAATTATCATTTCATACTTCAATGCAAAGTATGAATAGGAATAATGTTTAAAGTTTGATTTTTAGAGATATAACAGCTCTATATAATTCTTAAGTTTGTGCTACTAAAATCAATAAAAGAGCCAAAATGAAGGACGTTTTATCTCAATTGTACTCACTATTTACAATCACTTCGAGAGTATCTATCATTTATAGTATGTCTGTTTGGGTAAAATCATCCTTTGAGCAAAGAGGTTTTGCAAATAGGTATGCCAGCAATTTTGCCACTATGTTTGTCATCATTGTACTTTCATCATGCTCAGAGCAGAAAACTAACCATCAGTTTCAATCTTCCTATGAAGCACTTGATGAATATAGAGCTTTATTATACAGTTTAAACAAGGAGCAAAACACTTCCATTGAAAGCCTCGCAGCAACATTATCAGAATGGAAAGTGCTCAGAGACTCTGTGTCTACTTATCTTGGAGTTCACACAACGAATATAGCTCATTATTACCCAATGAGAGAATTTAATCAGGTGCATGATTCAATTAAGCAACAAGTCATGAGTCTCATTATTGCTACTCCACGTACATATGTGGATGCCTATAAATTAATGACTTTGTCTACTCCGTTGAATAGTGCGAATGAATTTAAATTTCTTACCCCACAAGCTGAATCTTTTTTCATCTCCTTAGATTCAATCTCTATTCATAATGATGCCCCCAAACATATACTTAATCTATACGATTCATTTCTTAATCGTGTAGGAAGCGATTGTATTCTCAATAAAGAGCAACTGCTTTCCTTTATCCAGGAAGAGGATGTTATGTTTCGCTCTTTTTTGTTTCATCTCAATGAATTGGAGGATATATCACTGGCTGATATAACAAAGAAGACAGAGAAAGTCTGCTCACAGATTTCTGAAGCTTCAAGAAGTCAAATGATATCAGAAAATGAAGTTATGGTCTATATGAAGATGCGTTCAAATAGGCGTCTCCTTCTTAATGCTATAGCCTGTGTTAATTACGTTAAATCCTTTAATCTTAATACCACTCAACAAGCGGCATATTTCTGGATGATTCTTCAGCCATTTATACTAATTGATGATTTGGGAATGTCTCTTCTCACATCTGGACAAAAAGCAGATTTTGAACAACTGGCTAATGAGATGTCGTTTGTGATTGAAACATTGGGAAATTCCCTACAGATGGGTGAAGGTATGATTAAGAATTTGGGCTCATGCGCAATAGTCCGTGGATTGTTCTGTTTAGCTTACCCAAATATCAAGCAGCATCTGTATAGGTAGAATGGTAAGTCTCTTACCCCTCTTACCTCTGCTCTAAATCCTTTCATTTTAGCATTGAGTGATTCT
>JBOFFJ010000184.1:0-1320 GCA_051648565.1 Phocaeicola sp.
CGCTCATTCTAGCAGGGCTATCAGAGCATGTCAACCTTTTTTCTTTCTAGCCAGTGAGTAGCGAACCACTCCCTAACTTGCCGCCTATCTTACCAGCTTTCCGCTGTTTGTCAAGGCTTTTTGTTGTCCCTCTACCTCACACCCTAGCGGGTTATCTCGGCTTGGCCAGTGACTCAAACGCAACGGCTAAACCGTGGTCTTGTGAGAGTCAAACAACATGGCGCTCATTTTTACATTGTTTCGTTAGCTTGTCAACCTCTTTCGCTTCCTAGTTCATCGCGCTATTTAGTGAGCCTTTACATACCCACACGCTTCTCATTATCGGATTGCTTGGTTAACGCCGCTCATTCTACATAGTATCGTGAACATTGCAAGGATTATTTTAACCCTTTCAGTGAGTAGAAGATTAACCCCTTTGGTACGCTGGCTTTCGCCCCGTTCCTTCACCGTGCCGCTATTAGATACTATCTAATTTTGCATTGCAACCATTAATTGCAATCATTTAGCACTCGTTCTACCTGGTAGATAATCACCCCTTTTCTATCAATCGCTATAAAGAGTCAGTCTTTGATTATCATATCTCTTTAGGGTTTGTCAATAACGCCGTCATAATAACAAGTGTTAAAGTAGTCACGGCGCAGTGTTATACTCATGTATTATTCCTATTACGCTGAAGAAGAAAAGAGATCAAAGAATGTAACAACTCATGCATAATTCTAACACTATTCCTCACAGGTTGTGGTTGAATGTTAAACCTCATGGTTAATTGTAAGGAGAGAGGGCTGATAAGTTATGTTAAATGGTGTTGCATGTAACAGAGAAGTAGCAACAATGAAGGGGATGGAACCTCATGCACCCTCATTCATTCACAATAGTTTAACGGTGTTACAACCCGAGTCAGTATGCCCGATATATACACTCCGATATAACTGCATAGATAGTCGCTGCTCATGACTATTCATTCACATCAAGTCCCGCACATTACACCGCATAAGTATACATATCAATGCTCTCCGCTGATCAGAGTGGATGGACTACCGCATAAGTATGCACGCTCTATTTGCCGAGGAATTGTTGCCGAGTTGTGAAGGGTCTTCCCCCTTTTAGGATTTACAAGGAGAGGGACAGCCTCGTAATGGGTCGCTAGGATCTGTAATAATGAGGTATGTCTCATTTTAATAGGGGGGCCTTTCCCTGAGAGACTTTTAATAAGTGGCCTCTAAAATTTCTGCGCATCAAGATATGAGGTCGCATCTAATACATTGGATGACTACGCATCAACAGTGGCTAAGTATGACCCCGCATCAACCCTCCTTTTCT
>JBOFFJ010000185.1:0-2525 GCA_051648565.1 Phocaeicola sp.
CTATGGATATCGATTACGCCACTATGTTCGGATTCACCCAGGCGGAGCTAGAGTCACATTTCGGAGATAGGATAGCAGAGTTTGCTCGTAGAGAAAACCTCTCTACCGAGGATATGACCCTTAAGATCAAGAGTTGGTATAATGGCTACCGTTTCCATCCAAAAGCCGACACGGTCTACAATCCCGTCTCGGCTGGTCGCTTTATGAATCATGGCGAGTTCAACAATTGGTGGTTCGAGACAGGCTCACCGAGCTTCTTGATACAGCAGTTGCGCAAGAAGCCCATAGGCTATTTTGATATGCTAGAGAGAGCAATTCCTGCAGACTTTGTTGGCTCTTTCGATCCAGCCAAGATAGATGCACGCTCACTGCTCTTCCAGACCGGCTATCTCACCATAGTTGATGCTGACAACGAAGATGATATGGGTTGGTGGTTCATCCTCGGTTTCCCCAATAAAGAGGTTGAGTTATCTCTCTCTACTCACTTGGTGGCAGAATTAGGTACGGGCGACTCATCGGAGTCACTCTATGCAGCTCGCATCCTCTCTCGTGCTATACGTCGTGGTGATACACAAGCTGTGATAGATGCTATACACTCACACCTTGCAGCCATACCTTACGATTCCCCTGTTCTCAATGAGGGTAACTTCAAGTCCCTTCTGTTTTTACTTTTGCGAATGGCAGGTGTTGCCATTGCAGCAGAGCACTACACTAACAAGGGTCGCCTAGACATGGTTGTCCATTCCCCGGATCATATCTACCTCTTCGAACTTAAGCACAACTCATCCTCACAAGAAGCTATGGACCAGATACATCGCAAGAGGTACTACGAGCAGTTCGTGGGTAGTGGCAAACAGCTTCACCTGATAGCCCTCAACTACTCTCCGGAGGAGCGTAACATCGCTACTGACTGGATAGAGGAGACTCTCTAGCTGCTGTTTGGGCTAGTGGGTTAGTTAGGTTAGAGGGTTAGAGGGTTAGAGGGTTAGGGAAACAAGATCTGCGTAATCTGCGGGATCTGCGAGAATATCTCTCTTTTGACTCTGTTGCATCTGGTTAGAGGTTAGAGGGTTAGGGTTTAGGGAAACAAGATCTGCGGGATCTGCGGGATCTGCGAGAATATCTCTCTTTTGACTCTGTTGCATCTGGTTAGAGGTTAGATGGTTAGGGTTTAGAGAAACAAGATCTGCGTAATCTGCGAGATCTGCGTGAATAATTTGCATTTTGCTAGCGATGCGATAGCTCTTTACCCCGAAGGGGTAACATGTGGGTAACCGCGGGTAAGCGTAGCGACCCGTGGATGAAGCCTCAACATATCTTTGCTAGCGATGCGATAGCTCTTTACCCTGAAAGGGTAACATGTGGTAAGCGTAGCGACCCGTGGATGCAGCCTAAACATCCCATAGCGTAGAGGTAACGAAGCTCTTATCCGAGAGATCCGTGGAAAAATTCTTGGTTTAGGGTTTAGTGGTTAGATCCGATTGAGTGATTGAACACATAGCGTAGAGGTAACGAAGCATCTTATCCGTTAAGATCCGTGGATAAAATTCTTGGGTTAGTGGGTTAGGCAAAACAATATCTGCGTAATCTGCGAGATCAGCGTGAATAATTTGCATTTTGCCTGCGATGCGATAGCTCTTTACCCCAAAGGGGTAACATGTGGGAAACCGGGGGTAAGCGAAGCGACCCTCGGATGCCAAGCGTAGAGGTAACGAAGCTCTTATCCGATAGATCCGTGGAAAAATTCTTGGTTTAGGGTTTAGTGGTTAGATCCGATTGAGTGATTGAACACATAGCGTAGAGGTAACGAAGCTCTTATCCGTGTAGATCCGTGGATAAAACTCTTGGTTTATGGGTTAGATCCGAGTGAGTGATTGAACAGATAGCGTAGAGGTAACGAAGCTCTTATCCGAGAGATCCGTGGATAAAACTCTTGGTTTAGGGTTTATGGTTTAGATCCGAGTGAGTGATTGAACACATAGCATAGAGGTAACGAAGCTCTTATCCGTGTGGATCCGTGGACGAAATTCTTGGGTTAGGGTTCGGGAAACAAAATCTGCGAGATCTGCGAGATCAGCGTGAATATCTCTCTTTGGACTGTTGCATCTGGTTAGTTGGCTTAGGGTTTAGAGAAACAAGATCTGCGTAGTCTGGTTGATTCGTCTTTTCTTCATTGTTTTTAGTGTTGGGTATTTCCCTTTGATAAAAAGTTTGCAGAGGTATCTGAAAATAGTTGCTGGCAACCTCTTGTTGCACGTGTCGAGGAAACTAGCCACTAGCTGTGTGATCTCATCTACACTCAAATTCAACTGTTCAGAAAGCGAGCTGATACACCCATGGAAGTAAACCGTATTGCTATGCTATGGATGAGAAGGCACAAGCTCGAACATCTCCACCAAATCCACCTCTTGAGAAAGCTCTTTTTGAGCGCCCTTTTTTTTATTATTAAATTCTTTAATTTCTTCTTTCCTATAAAATGCGTAAATATTTTGTTCATCATCGCTTTCGCTTGTAGCTCCAGTGGG
>JBOFFJ010000186.1:0-1507 GCA_051648565.1 Phocaeicola sp.
TAAGAATGGACATGGCAAGTTTACGTTTGACTGGTAAGTGTCCTATATGTGGGTCGATGAAAGTCTTCCCCTGTTCCAAATACTACATTTGCAATGACTGCGGATGGTATGAGAAGAAGGAGGTCATGGATGGCCTATGAAAGAGGGGTGACTCTTGGTCCTTCTTAATGGTTTGTTAATTGGCTTATGTGTAGCTATTATCCTAGAACCAATAGGTAGAATCTTTGAATCTATATTGGATGATTTGAAAAAATCCCCAGAGGAAATAGAAAAGGAGAAAAGACAGAAAGTCATAAACAAGGAGGCAAACAAGCAGCAATGGATTCTGGTTGGTTTATTTATGGGGTTTTGGGTTATCTTGTTTAGTGTAGGATATGGTGTGAAGTGGTTATTTATTTTTATAGGGAGTTTTTGTTGACTTTAGAAAGTTATTACTATTTATGTATGATTATGGCTACAACTGTTGCTGGCTTGTGGGTACTAGGAAAAGGGGCATTCTTCTTAGGCCAACTTAACATAGCATTACTTGAAACTAATAAAAACCACACCACACGACTAAACAATGGAGAGCAAACCCTTAACTCTCTTGTACAAAGGTTATGTATTATTGAACAGCAAATGGTTCGGAAGTAAATACAAAGTTTTCCATAACGGAAATATTTGGAAGGGAGAACACACCACTACTCGTACCGATGGAGTAGTCCGTAAGTGGAAAGCCCAGTGGCAACCAACAAGAGTGCGGAAAGCTGACAAAGGGGCAGGTGGTGGTTATGTGTATGTGGATTTGGACAACAAAACATATTTGCTCCACAGAGTGATTGCTGGATTGTTTGTCCCTAACCCGAACAATCTGCCTGATGTAAACCACAAAGATGGAAACAGGCAAAATAATAATGCATCAAACCTGGAGTGGATTTCTAAATCTGATAACCAGAAACATGCTTATAAAGAATTGGGAAGAAAGCGTAAACACAAGCTCACGGATGAGCAGCTGTATGAAATCTCTAGGCTGCGCAATGAAGAGGGTTTGAGACTCAAAGATATTGCCTCTATGTTTGGGATTGCCTTTCAGACCGTATCTGACATAGCGAGAGGTAACCGCTTTATAATGAGGAAGTAATAATGGCATATCAAAGGAATTACCAGCAGGAGCGTAAAACCGCTATTGCTCGTGGAGAGACTGGCTGCGGTTCTAAGAGTGGCGATGCTACTCGACACCGTGCTCGTCGTAAAGTTGAGAAGCGTGTTGGTCGGAAGTTAGATACCGATGAGCATGTGGATCACAAGAAGCCGCTGAAGAGTGGTGGTTCGAATAACGGTGCTAATCTGCGGATTCGGCCAGCTTCGAAGAACCAATCAGATGGTGGCAAGTCAGGTGATACCAAAGGCAAGGCAGCCGGTGGTAAGAAGGGCGGTAGCGCTCGGATGAAGAAAAAGCCAAGTTAATCAGGGGCCCTAGTGGCCCTTTTCTTTTAAGGATGGAAGATGACTGAAGCCGTAATGGTTA
>JBOFFJ010000187.1:0-70740 GCA_051648565.1 Phocaeicola sp.
CCCTACTGGAGAGTTGTTCGATGAATAAAATAGCTCCGTATGAGTATCTAGTGGATTTACTAGAAAGATACAAAACGGCTACAGAGGAGCAAAAAGTGGCACTTTTGCCCTGCTACTATCAAAAATAACATTAAATTTATATTTTCAAGAATTACCCCAACTGCTGTAACACCTAGAATAATAGGTGGTTAATTGCTATGGGGCGGTTTTTGGGACGTTTACTGTAGTCCCCCAAAACTTTTTGATTTTGAGGTGCTGCTTAAGCCATTTAAATAACAGCTCTACTTGCCAGCGGTTCTTATAAAGTTCGGCAACTTGAAGAGCAGAAATATGGGTTGCATTGGTTAAGAAAACAAACTCACGTTTTTGTTCTTCATCCCAGTATCTGATCAACCGAAGTGGCTCAGAATAGTATTGCTTTGGATAAAATCCTGTCAATCCAATGGCCATATCCGAGAGTATGTTCCTAGGTAATCTTCGCTTCCATTTGATAGTTTTGTATTGAAGATTCTTCTTAGCTCTGAGAACGAAGTATGCACCTATCTGATGAATCCTATACAGCATCTTAAAGTTGTTATAAGCACGGTCAAAGATGTAGTGGAGTAGCGTTAATTAATGGTAGTGTACTGGTTCTGAATGTGGAGGAGAAGCTGGTAAAGGTGCAGCTCATGTCGGGTAATGCGGAATTTAATTTCTTTACCGGCAATGATTATGTAGATGAACTTGATTTGGGTATTGTAGAAATCTACTACAGAGGTGTTGGTACCTTCTATACCTATCCCTATAGCGATAATACGAAGATGTACCCACCATCTGATGATGAAGATGGAATTTATCTGCCTGTTAGGGTAAAAGCAAGAGATGATAACTCGGGTTATACTCGCTACAATAACTTTAGGTATTTCTTAGACTATTTTGAAATAAGCACTGGGCACAAGCTACTTGAGAATTCCTTACAGCCATACCTAGTTGGCGCAATTAGGCGACTGGTTGAGTTCTATGGCTATACAATCAAGAGTAATTACATGCTATCTACATGGCTGAAGCATATTTACATTGTAAATGGATGCCGGGAAAACCAAAAGGTATCAAAATGCTTTCCTCACTGGACGGTACCCGAACTTATAAGCGAAGTAGAGAAAGCTCTTTGTCTCTTGTTTGTTATTGATCAGGATGATAAGATCATCAGTATTGTAGATGCCAATGATTATTTTGATAGCGGTATCTATGAACTTCATCCTATCATGGATGACTACCAAGTAGATATCAATGACGATCAAGAGGAGAAGGATGTAACATCTGGTAATTTGCAATATGAGCTACCTAGTAACAGCGAAGGTGGGTATGATCGATTGGCATTGAATGTACTCGAGAATGCTACAAGGCGTGAGTATGGTAGTTATGATGCAATGGTGAGTGCGTGGCAAGCCATGTCTACTGCAGATAAGAATGATACACTCTTTATTTATGATGGTCGATACTTCATCAATTATAAGAAAGATAATGAGACGACTCAAGTATTGCGGAATGTGAATCTATATGGTGATTTAATTAGAAATCCTGAATCCGAAGAGTACTCTACACTTAAAATTGTTCCGGCAAAGGTTGAGAAGGAGGAGTTTAAATTTTACAACAAAAAGAGCATAGGGCAAGAGCAAATTGATACCATATCTCTGAATGTTCCATACGCTAATGATGCAATGACCTATAAGAATAGTGCTACTCAAATCAATATACAGAGTGTGATTGAGGGAGAAGAGCAGATTTATGAGAAGCCTGTAAAGGGAATTATGGAGATTGCCATTCATACCGGGGTGCCTAAAAAAATAGCTATTCAAGGCAGCAGCTACATATATGAATTCCCTATTCCTTTTACCGATTACACCCAGGTAACCGATGGGCAACAGAGTGAACATGAGAAATACTCACTCTGTCTGTATGACCAGGTTACGGAGTGCTCTATTGGTAAGCGGTTATCAGAGATGACACACATTAATTCCAATGTGGAGTACACTTTCTATTTTCAATCCAATGTGGTTCCACCAGTGAACAAGGTTTTCCTTATCAAGAACCAGCGGTACTTGGCCAAGATGTTTAAATTGACCTTGAGTAATAAGAAGGTGAACCCTATTATTGAGGGGGTGTTTTATAGGTTGGAGTAAGTGATCGTATGCAGCTATGCTCTATCCTTTCGGCTAGATCTTATATTTAGTATTTACCCAGCTCAGCACCTTTTACCTCATTTCTATTGCAGGAGTGGGGTTTTTTATTTTCCAAAATACTTAAAAACGAACATTTTAGAGAAAAAGAATTTATTTTGTTTGTTTGACTTCAAAATAGCGTTATATTTGCGACATAGTTAAAATTGCATAATTAATCAAATGGCAAGGATGTGATGTTTTTCCCTGAATGCAATAGATCCAACGGCGTGGCCTTATGGAGAATTGAAATAGAGGGCTAGCGCATATTAAGTACCTTTAAATTTAATAGAGGACACGTTCGCATCAATAAAATAAGGTATGTTAGTAGAGTCAATGTCCTTACACGAATGCATCGAAGAAATCAAGCTAGATTATTCTAATGTGTGTGGTATTGCAAGAGCAAAAGAACATAAAGTGCAGCGACTTATTAAGACCTGCAAGAAGTTCCCTTTGCAATTGCACTCTTTTGTCAACACAAAACGAAACAATAGGTGGCTAATAATGTGGAATGCTCAAGCTAAGAAGCACACACCATCCGATACTTTTGTTAAATACGTGGTTATATATACAACTCGGCGAGGTAGGATTGCAGTAGTGGTGGATTTATTCGGGGATGGCTTTCTTTTATCCTTGTTTACACCTCATTTCTTTCAGCGATTTGCGTTGAGAACTAGGCTAGATTTTTCTGGCGAGGACCTTATAAAATGTTACTTTGAGCGCAACTATCAGATCGAGATTCTTACCAATATTAAGAAATGCAGGAATCATTTATTTCAGCGTAAAATACTTTATTACACTGGAGATGGGATAGGTCTAGGGCTAACATTAAATATAGCTACACCATTTGTTGTTCTTAAGACGTTCATTAGGAGGGATATGCAGCACAGTGGACAAATCCAACGTTTGAAAGAAATAGATGCTATAATGGAGAAAACTAATGAGTGGAAGGATACTATTCAGGTGGCTATGCAGAATCCTCCTCAGTTTATTGTATCGCATATCGACAAAAAGGTAGATACTACATTGCCTTTTTCGCATATAGAGCAGACCTAACCGTCTGCTTTTTTTGGGCTCTTCTGAATCTGAGTCAGTACCTATATCGGACTCGGGAGGATAGTCATAAACAAATAGTCCATATTAGAAATTCCCGTTGTAGTTCTTTATCAACTCATTGGCCTCTTGAATATCGTGAGGGGTGTAGATATCGGTCATTAAGATGCTACTATGTCTGGCCTGATCACGAACGGATAGTACATCATAATGGCGTAGCATATTGGTGATGCCTGTATCTTTCAATGAGTAGAACTTGTATTTATCGGGTAGCTTTAAATCCTTCCTTACGTGATAGCTCCAGTAATCTCTAAATATTTTCTCTGATTTAGGATTACTTCCGGGCTTGAAGTTGTCTGAGAATAGAAAATAATCATTGGGGTGGTTGAAGATTCCCAGCTCTACCATCAAGTGGATTACTTTCGTAGGCAAGGTGATCACTCCATCTTTCCGGTTCTTTGATACGGTATCTGGCACATGGATGGTTTGCTTGGCAAGGTTAAAGTTGGAGAGTTTAATCTTGGCCATCTCTTTGGGGCGGATGAAGCAGTAGTAAAGTATATAGCTAGCTAGTAGCACATACTTATTCTTTTGGCTCAAGTAATCGTTTATTTGGTCAAGTGTATATTGTGGAAGGGTGGTACGTTGCTTCTTCTTATTGCGTTTACCCATCGATCGGATTCCTTCGGTTGGGTTTACTTTGAGGTAGTTCTTGCTCAAGCAGTAGGAGCTAAATGACTTGATGAATGCAAGGTAGTTATCGTGTGTATAGGCCGTGTTATCACGGTTAATGTATACCTCGTCCAAAAATCGTACAACAAAGTCTTTATCGAATTGATAAATATAGGTTATCTTAATCTTCTTGCTAGCGTTGTAATCTACCAAATTCTTGAGGTAGGACTTATAGCTCTTCATTGTATCTTCTCTGTAGTTATCATCCTGGTACATCTTATCTAGCCAAGTTCTGTAGTTCTCTATAACCTCTTTAAAGGTGATGTAGCTACTGCCTTGTTCTGCTTCAATCCAAGGATTCCAGCCTGCGTAAAGTTTTTCGCACAGGCGTAGCATTAGGTCTTTTGCATACTTGCGCCGATCCGTTACTTTTTGAATGAAGTTTAGTTTGATTTTTTTCCTTCTCATCTTATCATGAGCAGGAGAAAATGCGTAGAAATCAATGTACCAATCTTTACCTGTGTGGAGAACAGGTGGTGTAAAACTCTTAATTTCGTGAGGTATGGACATTTTTTTTATTTGTTTTCGCCCGCTTTTTTCGCAGCAAAAACAAAAAGATGAATACTCCGTCCCGATTTCGTCCCGGGTGAATTTGCATGAATGAAATAAGCACCTGATAATCAGATGCTTATTTACAATTCAGTCGGGATGACAAGATTCGAACTTGCGACCACACGCCCCCCAGACGTGTACTCTAACCGGGCTGAGCTACATCCCGAATTGCGAATGCAAAGGTATCTCTTTTTTTTAAATAGACAAGCGTTTATTCATCTTTTTTTTACAAAAAAAGGTTCGTCTATGGGTCCGTAGGGGTTTGTATGGCTGTTCTTGTTTGTTAATCAGTCTTTTGTGTGCGAAATGTATAAATTACAAAAAGAGGGTGCAAAGGTTGAACAAACGCAATAAAGGAGGTGTTTACCATTTAACTCTTCTCTCTTTCTATCGTTGAAAGAGTGAAATAGGTCGAAACTATTTATTAACTATATAACTCCAATCGCTATGTCAAGAAATTTTAGAGAAGCACTGCAGCACCGAAGAACTTATTACAACATTACTAATAGCTCTCCTATATCTGATAAGGAGATTGAAACGCTTGTTGAATTTGCTGTAACACATGTTCCTTCTGCTTTTAATTCACAATCTGCTCGGGTGGTACTTTTACTAGGCGATCACCACAAAAAACTCTGGTCTATTACCAAGAAATCTCTTCAAGCCATTGTGCCTGCCGATGCTTTTCCTGCTACCGAGGCCAAAATAGATGGTTGCTTTGCAGCGGGCTATGGTACGGTTCTGTTTTTTGAAGATAAAACGGTGGTAGAGGGTTTGCAAAATGCTTTTCCTCTCTATAAAGATAATTTCCCTGTTTGGTCGCAACATACCTCGGCTATGCATCAGTTGGCTATTTGGACCATGTTGGAAGATAGTGGATTTGGTGCCTCTTTGCAACATTATGCTCCGTTGATCGATCAAGAGGTGTATCGCGAATGGAATTTACCAGCTACTTGGCAATTGGTCGCACAAATGCCATTTGGTACTCCTGCTAAAGAACCAGATAAGAAGGAGTTCAAACCGTTAAAGGATCGATTCTTTGTTTTTAAATAGAAACTTTATGGGTTTAGCGTAAACTCTATGGGTGCCATTCTTTGTTATGGGTGCCTGTAAAAGTGTGGTGAAGGATAGGTGAAGCTTACAACCCCCTATCCTTCACCATAACTCATTGATAGTGAGTGTGTGTGAAGGGTGAAGGATAAAAAAAGAGAAAGTTGTAGTAGTGGGGTTTTTCCTCTTTTATGCTGATGTGGGGATAAATGCTGTTAACCCATGGTCTCTCGGTAGAAGTCAAGCATCTCTAGAATCTCCTCTTTCGTTGCAGTTTGGTCTATTTTAATATCGCCTATTTCACTTAAAAGGGTGAAGTTGATGATACCTGCTTGATTCTTTTTATCGTGTGTCATAAATTGGTAGAGACGTTCGTACTCTTTGCACTCAATGGACAATGCTCCGTAGTGGCTTTTGATGAATTGAATGGTTTGTCGGAGTTTGTCTAGGGGGAAACCCACTTTGGTGTGCGAGAGATAGAGTTCGCATACCAATCCCCAAGCTACTGCATAACCGTGCAGGAGGGGTTTTCCGCTTTCGAGTGCTAGGCTCTCAAAGGCATGTCCCACCGTGTGTCCTAAGTTGAGTGCTTTGCGGATACCACGTTCGTAGGGATCTTGGGTCACCACCTCTTTTTTTATCTCTACTGATTCGCCTATCAGTGTTTGGAGGTAGAGATAGTCTATTGTATTGAAATCAAATTGGAGTAATGAAGCCCAGTGGTTGGGGGTGCTAATAAGTCCGTGTTTAATCATCTCGGCATAGCCTGATAGCAAGTTGGTACGATCTAGTGTGCGTAAAAATTGGCCATAGAGTAGTACCGATTCGGCTGGAGAGAATACGCCTACTTCGTTTTTGAGCCCATTGAAGTTGATGCCTGTTTTTCCACCAACGGCTGCATCGACCATGGCGAGGAGGGTGGTGGGAATATTGATGTAGTTTAACCCACGTTTGAAGGTGGCTGCAGCAAAACCGCCTAAATCTGTCACCATGCCACCGCCTAAATTAATAAGGAGTGAGTGGCGGGTAGCACCGTGATTACTTAACTCGCTCCAAACATGGCTCAAAGTTTCAACTGTTTTGTTGTTATCATCTGCTTCGATGATTATCTCTTTTGCCTCTTTAATTGCATTTACCTCTTTCAGCAGGGGCATGCAGAGTGAATGGGTATGCTTATCGGTTAGGATAAATAGTTTATCGTGGGGAGATGCTAGAATGGCTTGTTCTATATTTTGGTGCCAATTGTGGCAAATTATAACCTCTTGCTTTTTCATACGCTACAATTTGTTGATTGAAATGCAAAAATAGGAAAAAATAGAAAAGAGTAGGCAGGATGGAATTGAATAATTACTTTTGCGCCCTAAAATAGCGATTGATTACATAAAAAGAGTGAAAAATTGCAATTTTTGAATTAAAATGGGAGTTTTGCTTTAAACCTTCGAGCCTTGAAGGTGTCAAACAGACAATTAAAAAATCATACGATAAAAACGAACTACTTGAAGATGAAAAAACTGTTATTTGTATTGGCGTTGAGTTGCTTTGGCGTAATGCTTTCTGTGGCGCAAACGGCCCACCGTATCGCAATTACGGGAGCGGTAATTGATGGAGATGATAAAGAGCCTGTGGGGCAGGCAACTGTGCAGTTGCTTTCGCTACCCGATAGTGCCATGGTGGTGGGAAATGTGACCAATAACAATGGACGATTCTCGATTGCTGCTAAGCAAGGGCACTACCTGCTTAAAATATCCTTTGTGGGGTACCACTCATTGGTAAAGAGTGTGCACCTTAAAGAGTCTACGCCAACGCAAAACTTGGGTACGCTGGTTTTGCAATCGGATGCTATTATGCTGAGCGAAGCGATTGTGGTGGCCGAGGCCCCTCAAGTATCAATTGTAGAAGATACCATTATGTACAACTCGTCTGCCTACCGTACTCCAGAGGGGGCTATGCTTGAAGAGTTGGTAAAGAAGCTTCCTGGTGCCGAGGTTGATGATGATGGGAACATCAAAATCAATGGTAAAGAGGTGAAGAAGATTATGGTCGATGGAAAAGAGTTCTTTGGTGGCGATATAAAGACAGGACTTAAGAATCTGCCTGTAGATATGGTGGAGAAGTTGAAGACCTATGATCGTAAATCGGATATGGCTCGTATTACGGGTATCGATGATGGCGAAGAGGAGACTGTACTAGATCTTTCGGTTAAGAAGGGGATGAACCAAGGGTGGTTTGGTAATGTCGATTTGGCTGCAGGAACCGAGGATCGCTACTCGGGAAAGATGATGATGAATCATTTTAATGAGAAGAAACAGTTTTCGGTGATTGCGTCGGGTAACAACGTAAATGACCAAGGCTTTTCGGGCGGTGGTGGCGGTCCTCGCTGGAGACAGGCCAATGGATTGAATGCAACCAAAATGGTGGGGGCTAACTTTGCTACCGAGACCGATAAGTTAGAGTTGGGAGGAAGTGTTCGCTATAACTACCGCGATGCCGATGTGGTAAGTACCAGTTCGTCTGAGCGTTTTTTGCAAGCAGGCAACTCGTTTACCAACTCAAATAGTAGCCTTAGAACAAAAACGAATGATTTGAATGCGGATTTCCGCATGGAGTGGAAACCCGATTCAATGACCAATATTATTTTCCGTCCCAATGTAACTTATGGCAATAGCAATGGATTGTCGGAGAGCGAATCGGGTATGTTTAATAGTGACCCCTATGCATTGGTCGATAATCCGAATAACTATTTAAACTTTGCTTCGATTGATCCGCTAAATGATCCCTTGAAGGATATTCGTGTCAATGCCTCGAATGATCTCTCTCTCTCGGAATCGAACTCTCTCTCTGCCAATGCTAGTTTGCAGGTGAACCGTAAATTGAATAACAAAGGTAGAAACATCACTTTTAAAGGTACCTTTGGGTATGGACGTGGAGATAGTGATCAATATACAGATTCTGAAACACGCTACTACCAGATTCAAGACTATTTGGGTGAAGACTCTATTCTATACCGTAACCAATATATTAAGACACCTACCAAGAACTATAATTACAGTGCGCAGGTTACCTATAGCGAGCCGATAGCTAAGGCTACTTTTTTGCAATTCTCTTATAACTTTCAGTATAAACGTACTGAGAGCGAGCGTAGCACCTATGATTTATTGAATTACGAAGATTGGTATGCAGGTGCTGATTTGCCTGCAGGTTACGAGGCTCATGTGGTAGACAGCTTGAGTAGAGATGCTTTTTATGACTATTACAACCACGATGTAAAGGTGGGTATGCGTATGATTCGCGAAAAGTATCAATTAAGTTTTGGTATCTCTTTGCAACCGCAATATACCAAACTCTCTTACAAGCGTGGCGAGATGCAGGGCGATACTACCCGTACTGTATTCAACTTTGCACCCAATTTTGAGTACCGCTACCGATTTTCGCAGGTGAGCCAGTTGCGTGTTACCTACAACGGTAGAAATAGTCAGCCTAGTATGGATAACTTGTTGCCTATTGTGGACAACTCCAATCCGCTTAATATTCGCGTAGGTAACCCAGGTTTGTTACCCTCTTTCAGTCATCAAATGCGGGCATTCTATAATACCTATAATGCAGAGAAGCAACAGGGTATTATGACTCACCTTTCCTTAAGTGCTACGCAGAATGCTATCAGCAATAGTACGGTTTTTGATGAGGAGACGGGTGGACGCACTACTACCCCTCAAAATATTGACGGTAACTGGAATGCTTTTGGTATGTTTGGGTTTAACACTGCTTTGCCCAATAAGAAGTTTACGATTAATACCTTTACACGTGCGCGTTATCAAAATCAAGTAGCTTTCTTGTACAACAATGAGACGAAAGTAGATGACCGCAACCGCAGTACCAGCATGGTTCTGTCAGAGAATGTAAATGCCTCTTATCGAAATAACTGGTTCGAGTTCTCGTTGTTGGGATCGTTGGAGTATAACTGGGAGCGTAACAAACTACGACCTGATAACAATCAAGAGCCCTATACCTTCTCGTACGGAGCTAGTACAAATATCACATTGCCTTGGAAAACCTCTCTTTCGACCAACTTTACCAATCAATCGCGTAGAGGGTATAACGATGCAAGTATGAACAGAAATGAGTTGGTTTGGAATGCACAGATAGCACAGTCGCTCTTTAAAGGGGCAGCTACTGTAAGCTTTGAAATGTATGATATCTTAAAACAACAGAGCAACATTACTCGTTCGCTAACAGCCGATTTACGATCGGTTACGGAGTATAATGCAGTGAATAGTTACTGTATGGTGCACTTTATCTACCGATTGAATATCTTTGGTAGTAAGGCAGCGCGCGATAGAATGGAAAATCAAGGTGGATTTGGAAGTGGTTCGGGACGCCCAAGTGGGCCTCCTCCAGGATTTGGAGGACATAGTGGTGGCCGTCGTGGATTCTAACTCTTATTGATTTGATTTAAAAATCCCAATTTGCTTTGAGGCAGATTGGGATTTTTTTGTATTTTTGTGGAAATGAACTTACTACAGAGTATAATAGAGAATGCAGGGAGTTATTGGGAACTCTTTCCTATAGCTTTTAAAGCTATTTACTTTTTAATTATTTGGATTACGATTGGAATTGTTATACTTGAGAATCGTAACCCAGTTAAGAGTATGGCTTGGATTTTAGTGCTCTTCTCTCTCCCTATCATTGGTTTTCTGTTTTACCTCATTTTAGGGCGAAGTAAGCGAAAAGAGCGTTTGCTCAATCGAAGAGGCTTTAGTCAACTAATGAAACGTCCTTTGTTGGCTTATCAGTCGCAAAAATCTGCCATAGTAGGGAAAAAGTACCCCCCACTTATTACCTTCTTCCGCAAGACCAGCCATGCCTTCCCTTTTTCTGACAATCGTGTTGAACTCTATTCCGATGGTTCGGCTATGGTATTGGCGCTATTGAAGGAGATAGGTGCTGCTAAGCATCACATACATTTGGAGTTCTATATATTCGAGAATGATTCGCTAGGTAGATTGATTCGCGATTTGTTGATTGACAAGGTGCGACAGGGGGTAGTGGTTAGGCTCTTGTACGATGATGTGGGGTGTTGGAATGTGTCGCAGTCTTATTTTGATGAGATGCGGAGAAGTGGAATTGAGGCAGCTCCCTTCTTGGAGGTACGGTTTCCTAAATTTACTAGTAAGGTGAACTACCGTAACCACCGTAAATTGGCTGTAATTGATGGTTCTGTTGCCTTTATAGGGGGAATGAATCTGGCCTATCGCTACTGCAAAGGGGTTGCTTGGGGGAAGTGGCGAGATACCCACTTGCGCATAGAGGGGCAAGCTGCTTATGGTGTGCAGACGGCTTTCTTGACCGATTGGTACATTACCACTCATCACCTCATTACAACCCAAGACTATTTTCCGTTTATTATGAATAGTGGGAGTGTGTCGGTGCAGATTGTTACTTCCGAGCCAGTGGGTAAGTGGCGCACACTGCTACAAGGATTGTTGCAGATTATCGGAGGTGCTTGCAGTTACATCTATTTGCAAACTCCTTATCTACTTCCTACGGATGCGCTTCAGATGGCGCTGCAAACTGCTGCTCTATCGGGGGTGGATGTGCGGATTATGATTCCTCAACATGCCGATAGTAAGTTTATTCAATGGGGCTCTTTCTCCTACATTGAGTCGCTCTTATCGGCAGGTATAAAAATATATTCCTATACCGATGGCTTTTTGCACTCTAAGCTTTGGGTAGTCGATGATGCAGTAGCCTCTGTGGGTTCTGCCAATCTTGATTTTAGAAGTTTAGAGCACAACTTTGAGGCAAATGCTTTTGTTTACAACGAAGCATTTGCCAAAGAGGTGAAGAGTCTCTTCCTAGAGGATCAGCAATCGTCTACACGTATTTTAAAACGTGAATGGCGAAAACGTCCTCGCATTCAGAAAATAGGGGAGTCTATGATTCGGTTGCTGGCACCGTTGCTCTAAAGAAAGTGAAGTTTACACTGCCATAGGCGCGGTGTTCAATGAAGTGTGGATCGGTAGAGAAGTCATACTCTTTGCCATGCTCGAGTACCAATATTCCATCCTCTTTCAAAATCCCTGCATTAAAAATTCGGGTGGGTAGTGTATCTAACTCTTTTAGGGCATAGGGGGGATCGGCAAAGATGAAGTCGAACTTCTCATAACATTTATCGATGTACTTAAATACGTCGGTGCGAATGGGAAAGCACTTGTCAGTCTTTACCTCTTGCATCACTTTGGCTATGAATGAGAGGTGTTGAGGCTCTTTTTCTACCGATACTACCTTGTCGCATCCGCGCGATACCAATTCAATGCTAATGCTACCTGTACCTGCAAAGAGGTCAAGTGCTGTGATACCCTCTTCAAAGTCAAAGTAGTTATTACTTAGTACATTGAATAGATTCTCTTTGGCAAAGTCTGTGGTGGGGCGTGCCTTGAAATTGGGGGGTACACTAAAGCGTCTTCTTTTGTACAATCCACTGATTACTCGCATCTTTTTTCTATTTTAGGGGTGATTTATTCTAGTTGTTACGTTCTAACTTCTCTTCGCTTTCGTAGCAGAGTAGAGCTATTAGTTCGAGTGGTATCTCGTTGGTAGCTTCTGAGTCGCTGCTGGGTAGGGGTGTAAAGTGTGGCATCTCTACCTCTTTGATATACTCTTTTACCTGGCTTACTATCTCTTCTTTGATTCGCTCATTGCCTATGAGGTATAGTTTTTCTCTCTCTTGACAGAGGCCTAGTTTATTCCAAGCGGTTAGAATGTAGTAAATTTGGTCCGACCCTTGTTGGCAAGGGTAGCTGTTTAGTAGAAGCGGTTCATGGCCCGAATAGGCATATAATTCTAGCTGATTTTGGCGTAGGTAGGCGTAGAGGGCTTTGCTTTTGGGAGGGCGATTGGTGTGCTGGCACAAGAGCTCTGTGACTGTGCTCTTAGAAGCATAGAAGCGAGCCATCGGGAATTGTTCGTTTAGCAGTTGATGGGCATATTTGTCCATGCCAAAGAGGAGTGCTAGGTTGCTTTTGCCCAATACATTACACAGTACAATCTCGTTGTTGATTGGGGTGTGGTTGTGGTAGAAAAGGGCTTCGCTCATCTCGTCGTTAAATAGTTCAAAAGGAATCGTTGTGAATCGGTTACTATCCACCACAATGTTTACCTTTTTAAAGGGTAATTTGAGCTCGTCTGATTGTGTTAGCCACTCTCTAATATTGGCTGTCATGGAGTATGCTTCGTTTACAGTGTAGGGGCGAAACATGATTTTTCTATCTTCGAGTGAGTAGATAGAAAAAGAAAATCCATCCGCACTCAGGCGGATGGATAATGTATAGTGTTCCGATTGTGTTAAATCGATACGTGGAATCATATTTACTCCCAGTTACCTGCGTTGTTGTTTGGATTCTCAATGTCACCTACACGTAGACCGCAGTATTTACCTAACTTGCTTTGGATATCAATTACGTTCAACAACTCTTGTTTGTTAAGATCGTTTAGGTATACTATGTAAGGAGTTTGTGCTTGGAAAAGACGAAGTGGCGCACCAATTTTAGTTGTGTCGTCACGAGTTTCTAGTTCAAACTGAGCACCGTTACCAAATGGTACAAATCTCATAGAGTCAGCATTAAATCCTTTACCGTAAATAGTATCGAGTACTGCTACCCACATAGTGTCACGTTTAAAGTTTTGTAGGTTCTCTTTTTCTACCTCTTTAAAGTTACCTGTTTTTTTAGCTTTGTTGATGATAGCCATCGCTTTCTTTTCAGTCATGCCTGCTTCAAGCTGTGCATCGCTCAATGCTCCCTCTTTCATAACGAATGGAAGTTTGCCGTTTTTAACGAAATCAATCAAAGTATCGAAACTAGCTGTGTAAACACCACCGTGCAAGCCACGATATTCAAGTTGGGCTTTACGGATATCGATAAGACGAGTAATAATCTCTCTTTCTCTAGATTTTCTCACCTTTTCAAAATGGATAGGACCCATGATACTACCGTAGCATACGTAGATAAGTCCTGCTACACAAGCAGCCAATACAATATTAATTACTGTTTTCATGATAAATATGTGTGTTTTTTAGTTTATATTCGCATCGCAAAAATAAAATAATTATCTTAAAATGAAGTGCTATAATAGCATTTTTATCACACAGAATATGATAAAGGATCATTTAGTGCAGCAAATTAAGTCAAATTTTCGCTATAAACCAACTGCAGAACAAGAAAAAGCTGTTAAAACTTTAGCAGAGTTTCTTTTTTGTCAATCACCCGAAACTATTTTCTTGTTGAAGGGGTATGCTGGTACCGGAAAAACATCACTTATTGGTGCTTTAGTCAAGACATTAGACCAATTGAAACAGAAATGTATTCTCTTGGCACCTACTGGTAGGGCAGCCAAGGTATTCTCGCATTACGCCTCACATCCTTCGTTTACCATTCACAAGAAGATTTATAGGCAGCGTAGCTTTTCGAATGAACTCGATAATTTTTCGTTGAATGAGAACTTGCATCAGCATACGCTTTTCATTGTCGATGAAGCTTCGATGATCTCTAACAGTGGCTTGTCGGGAAGTAGTTTTGGCACGGGGCGCTTGTTGGACGATTTGGTGCACTATGTTTATGCAGGAGTGGGGTGCCGCTTACTGTTGATAGGCGATACGGCACAGTTACCACCCGTGGGCGAGGAGCAGAGTCCGGCACTGGCCGAGGAGCAATTGCGGGGATATGGGATGGAGCTTTATGCGACACTACTTACAGAGGTGGTGAGGCAGCTGCATGATTCGGGTATGCTGTGGAATGCTACCGAGTTGCGTAAACTGATTGCCGAGGGGGATTGCTATACGCTTCCGCAAATAAAGCTAGCGGGGTTTCCAGATATCTGCTCCATCAACGGAGGCGATTTGATTGAGACCATCAACGAGTGTTATGACCGGGTGGGAATGGACCAAACTATTGTGGTGTGTCGTTCCAATAAACGGGCTACTATCTATAATAAGGGGATTCGTAACACCATTCTTTACCGCGAGGATGAGCTCAATGCGGGCGACCTCTTATTGGTGGCTAAGAATAATTACTACTGGACTGAGGAGTGTAAAGAGATTGATTTTATAGCCAATGGTGAGGTGGTAGTGGTGCGTAGGGTAAGACGTATACGCGAAATGTATGGCTGCCGATTTGCCGATGTGGTGGTTACTTTTCCCGATTACAACGATTTTGAATTAGAGGTCAAAGTGATACTAGATGCACTTCATACCGATACTCCGGCACTTCCCAAGGAGCAAAATGATAAGCTCTTTTATACCATACTCGAAGATTATGCCGATATCCCTTTAAAGCGTGACCGGATGAAGAAGATGAAGGCCGATCCGCACTACAATGCGTTGCAGGTGAAGTATGCTTATGCAGTAACTTGCCACAAAGCGCAGGGTGGGCAGTGGCAACGGGTCTTTTTGGATCAAGGATATATGACGGAGGAGATGATTTCGCCCGATTATTTCCGTTGGCTTTATACCGCTTTTACGCGTGCTACCGAGAAACTTTATTTGGTGAATTGGCCCAAGGAGCAGGTAGAGTAGTTGTTGGGATGGCAGAGGAGCGCTTTTTTTTATCGCTTTGTGAGTTGCACCTTCACTCATATTGTAGTCCCCGTGCAATTAGTGATAGAAGTGCACGATTGAGCCTCTTTTAACAATCCCTTTAAAAGCGTTTTGTGCCTGTTTAGCTAGCTGTAGTAGAGTTTATGTAGTAGTTATTTCTTGATTAATTCTCAATAGATGGGTGAAGATGGTGTTATCTTTCTATTTGGTAGTATGGTGATTTTGTAGACAGATTCGCCCCTTTGGGGAGATCTTCTAAAATAGAAAACGAGTCTTATTCGTAAATAAGACTCGTTTTATTATTAGTTTGATATTGATTGGGTTACTATCAGATTAGATAGCAGCTAATTCAATTACTTTGTCAAGGGCTGCGTGTAAGCCATCTTTGTTCTTACCACCTGCTGTAGCAAAGTGTGCTTGGCCACCGCCACCACCTTGGATAAGTTTTGCTGCTTCACGAACTAGTTTGCCTGCATTGAGTCCACCCTCTACCAAATCGTCACTTAGCATAACGGTTAGAAGTGGTTTGTCGTTGTCAATGCTACCAATAGCAATAAGTAGGTGGCTTGTAATCTCGCCTTTGAGTTGGAATACAATATCTTTCACTACATCGGCTGGCATTGGTACTACTGCTTGAATCACTTTTACGCCATTCACCTCTTTGGCATCTGCTACCAATTTGGCTTTCATTACACCTGCTTTCTCCTTCATAAACTCCTCTACTTGCTTTTTCAAGCCTGCATTTTCGTCCATGTATTTGTTGATAGCTACGCGTAGGTCTGGGGCGTTGTTGAATAGCGCGCGAACTCCATCAAGGGTATCTTGTACGGTATCTAGCATCTCTTCTACCTTCTCGCCTGTAATAGCTTCGATACGGCGAACACCAGCAGCTACCGAGCTTTCTGAAATGATGCGTACCATTCCAATTTCGCCTGTTGCAGCAGCATGCACACCTCCACAGAACTCAACCGATTTGTCGAACTGTACTACACGTACTTCGTCGCCATACTTTTCGCCAAAGAGAGCGATAGCGCCTAGCTCTTTTGCTTTTTCGATAGGTAGGTTGCGGTATTCTGTTTGTTTAATATTCTCACGTATTTTGGCATTTACCATGTGTTCTACTTGGCGTAGCTCTTCGCTGGTTACCTTTTGGAAGTGTGAGAAGTCAAAACGCAATGAATCGGGTGTTACCAACGATCCCTTTTGTTCTACGTGTGTACCCAGTACTTCGCGCAATGCTTCGTCTAGCAAGTGCGTACAAGTGTGGTTGGCAGCACAAGCAAAGCGTTTGTCGGTATCTACACAAGCCATCATTGGTGCATCGATATGCTTAGGAAGCTCGGCGATGATGTGGATAGGTAGGTTGTTCTCTTTTTTGGTATCTAGGATGTCGATCGTTTCAAATTCACTTACCAATACCCCTGTATCGCCTACTTGTCCACCGCTCTCTGCATAGAAAGGGGTGTCACTTAGCACTACTTGGAAGAAAGTTTTGTTCTTCTGTTTTACTTGGCGGTAGCGAAGGATGGCTGTTTCGTATTCGGTATAGTCATACCCTACAAAGTTTGTATCGCCCTCTTGTACGGTAATCCAGTCGCCTGTTTCCATGGCAGCTGCGTTACGTGCACGCTCTTTTTGCTTTTGCATTTGGCTGTTGAACTCCTCAATGTTGACGCTCATGCCATTCTCACGAAGGATAAGTTCGGTCAAATCGAGTGGGAATCCAAATGTGTCGTATAGGGTGAAAGCATCTGTACCGCTAATTTCGGTTTTGCCAGCTGCTTTGGCTTCGTTCATGGTTTTGTCTAGCAAGCGGATACCTGTCTCTAGTGTGCGTAGGAATGAATCTTCCTCCTCTTTCACCACTTTCTCAATCAGGGCTTGTTGGCTAACCAATTCGGGGTATGCCTCGCCCATGCTTTCAATTAAAACAGGAAGCAACTTGTACATAAAGGCCTCTCTTTGTCCCAAGAAGGTGTAACCGTAACGCACAGCACGACGCAAAATGCGGCGGATAACGTAACCCGCTTTAGCATTGCTTGGTAGTTGTCCGTCGGTAACCGAGAAGGAGATGGTACGGATGTGGTCGGCAATTACACGCATAGCGATGTCTGCTTTCTCCTCTTTCCCGTAGGTTGTTTTAGCCATGGCTGCAATAGCTTGCAACATGGGTTGGAACACGTCGGTATCGTAGTTAGAGGTTTTTCCTTGCATAGCCATACAAAGGCGCTCAAATCCCATACCTGTATCGATAACCTTAGCAGGTAGTCCATCGAGTGAACCATCGGCTTTGCGGTTGAACTGCATAAACACCAAGTTCCAAATCTCGATGACTTGTGGGTGGTCTTGGTTTACCAAGTCACGACCGCTAACGGCTGCTTTCTCTTCGGCTGTACGTAGGTCGATGTGGATCTCTGAACAAGGACCGCAAGGACCTGTATCGCCCATCTCCCAGAAATTGTCTTTCTTGTTACCGTTGATGATTTGTGTTTTAGGTAGGTATTGCTCCCAGTAACCTGCTGCTTCATCATCACGCGTCAATCCCTCTTCGGGGTTTCCTTCGAATACCGATGCATATAGGTTGGCTGGATCTAGCTTTAGTACATTTACCAAGTAGTCCCACGCCCAGTCGATGGCCTCTTTCTTGAAGTAGTCGCCAAATGACCAGTTGCCAAGCATTTCGAACATGGTGTGGTGATAGGTATCGTGTCCTACCTCTTCCAAGTCGTTGTGCTTTCCGCTTACACGCAAGCATTTTTGCGAGTCGGCTACTCGTTTGTATTTAGCAGGCTGGTTGCCTAAAATAATGTCTTTAAACTGATTCATCCCTGCGTTTGTAAACATTAGGGTAGGATCGTCTTTAATAACCATGGGAGCCGAAGGAACGATTTGGTGTCCTTTCGATTCGAAATAGCTTTTGAAAGATTCTCTAATTTCTTTCGCTGTCATCATGTTGCTTCTATTGTCGTCAAGTTAATATTATCAAAATCAGATTGCAAATATAATCAGTTTTATTATTTTTGTCCCTACTAATTGTGCAAAATATCGCTATTTTGCTCTTTAAAAACTACAAAAAAGCAGCTCACCATGCGTAAAGTGTACTATGAATATAACCCCAAAACGCGTACCTACGACCGTATTTACCCTACGTTACGGCAGCGTGCCTTGAGTATTGCTAGGCGTTTGTTTGTGGGAATGGGGTTCGGTGCAGGAAGTTTTATTATCCTCTTGCTTATCTTTGGGTCGCCCTCCGAAAAGGAGTTGCGGATTGAAAACTCTCGTTTGCTGGCTCAATACAATGTGCTTTCTCGTAGGCTAGATGAGGCGCTCGATGTGATGCAGGGCATTCAGCAGCGTGACGATAACCTCTATCGGGTGGTATTTATGGCCGACCCTGTATCGGATGCTATTCGAAACGCAGGTTACGGTGGAACCAATCGGTATGAGCATTTGATGGGAATGGCCAATAGTGAACTGGTAGTTAGTAATACGCAAAAGCTCGATTTGCTGAAGCGTAAACTCTACATTCAATCTAAATCGTTTGACGAGGTGGTAGAGTTGTGTAAGAGCAATGATGAGATGTTGGTCTCTATTCCAGCTATTCAGCCTGTATCGAACAAAGACTTAAAGAAGACAGCCTCGGGCTTTGGCATGCGTATCGATCCGATTTACAAAACTCCGAAGTTTCATAGTGGGATGGATTTCTCGGCTTCGCAGGGTACTCCTATTTATGCTACCGGTAATGGAACGGTGGTGAAATCGGGGTGGGAGACTGGCTACGGTAATACCATTGAGATTAATCATGGATTTGGCTACATTACCCGCTATGCACACTTGAAAGATTTGACTGCTCGTAGAGGAAAGAAGGTGGTGCGTGGCGAGATTATTGGTACGGTAGGAAATACCGGGAAAAGTACGGGCCCACACCTACATTACGAGGTTTATGTAAAGGGGAAGGTAGTAAACCCCATTAATTATTATTTCATGGATTTGAATGCCGAAGATTATGATAAAATGATCGAGATCGCAAACAACCATGGTAAAGTGTTTGACTAATTTAATACGTTACTTATCAATGGCTTATCATCCACAAAAATTGTTGAAACTCTACTACTCCATTAAGGAGGTAGCTGAGATGTTTGATGTAAACGAATCACTGCTTCGTTACTGGGAAAAGGAGTTTCCGCAGATTGCTCCTAAAAAGGCGGGAGGGAAAATTCGTCAATACCGCAAAGAGGATATTGAGAATGTCCGACTCATCTATCATTTGGTAAAGGAGAAGGGTCTAACGCTTCAAGGGGCTAAACAGCAGCTGAAAGGAAACTACGATGTAGCGGCTGGATCGACCGAGGTAATCGATCGGTTGAAAGCGGTTAAAGAGGAACTCATTAATATGCGCAAGGAACTAGATTATTTAACCTAGTTCCTTGCCGTTTTATTTCTCTTTAAGTGCCCTTCTCTTAGTTTATAGAGGGGGCTGGTCTTCGTAATTTTCTATGCGAGTAACAATGCGTACCTCCTCAATCTTTTTAAGGTTAATAATGATTGTTCTGACATCTTTTGCATTGTGTACATAGAGTTGTACACGTCCTTCAAAAATTCCATCTTCGCTCTCTATATTTAACTTTCGGATGTTTACGCTTAGCTGCTCAGAGATAATCTGCGTAACTTTGTTTAAAAGTCCTAGTTGGTCAATCCCTTTGATATAGAGATTGATAGGGAACTGAGTAGAGTGTCCACTTTCCCACTGTATGGCTAAAATTCGATTGCCGTAGCTATTCTTTAGTTTGGTAGCAACGGTACACTGACGCTTGTGCAGTATGATACGTTTGTTGTCGTCAATAAATCCTAGTACATCATCGCCCGGTATGGGTTTGCAGCAAGCTGCTATCGAGTATCTAGAGGGACTATCTTCTGGCGTGATTTTAAGAATTTTCTTGCTGTCGATAGGGGTATCATTGGCTGTTTTTGTATCCTCTTTAGGTGTATTGTTTCCTATTAGACCAAAGGAGATAAATCGTTTCCAATTATTGGTTGTTCCTTTCTCTTTCAGTTCATTGCGGTCAAATTCTCCCAGTTGAATCTTTTTAGTAGCTAATGCGGATAAGAACTCTTCCGAATCTCCTGAATGGTGCAACTCGCACAGTCGCTCTCTAGTCTCGGCATTACACTCTACTTTTTCTTTGAGGCAGAAACTGCGTAGAATCTCTTCTCCTTTTTGGTGGAGTAGGCGTTTTTCGCGTTTTAATGCAGCCACGATTTTGGTTTTCGCTTTGGCTGTAGTAACAAACTCCATCCATCCTGGCTGTACAAATTGTGACTTCGAGGTTAAAATCTCTACTTGGTCTCCACTTTGTAGTTTGTGGCTAAGTGGTACTAGTTTATGATTCACCTTAGCGCCTATGCAGTGGTTTCCTAACGCCGTGTGAATAGAGAAAGCAAAGTCGAGTGCTGTACAATCTTGTGGCATCGTTTTAATCTCGCCTTTGGGTGTAAAGACGAAAATCTCTGACGCGAATAGGTTGAGCTTAACAGTGTCTAGGAAGTCGAGTGCATCGGGTTCGGGGTTTTCGAGTATCTCTTTGATGGTATTGAGCCATTGTTCCAATTCGCCCTCATCTTCACTGCCCGACTCTTTGTATTTCCAGTGGGCTGCAAATCCTTGCTCGGCCACATCGTCCATGTGCTCGCTACGGATTTGAACCTCTATCCATTGTCCCTTCTTGCTCATCAGTGTGGCATGTAGGGCTTGGTAACCATTGGCTTTGGGGTGGTTTACCCAGTCGCGGAAACGGTCCGGATGAGGCTTGTATATTTGAGAGATGGTAGCATAAATGCTAAAGCAGTCGTTAAACTCCTCTTGCTCATTGCGTGGTTTAAAGACAATGCGTACAGCCAGAATATCATATATTTCATCGAATGAGATGTGTTTGGCTTGCATCTTTTTCCAAATGGAGTAGGGAGATTTAACACGTGCTAGTAGCTCATACTCCAACTTCATCTGATCCAACTTGTAGCGGATAGGCTCAACAAATGCGCTAAATAGCTCTTCGCGCTCAGCATCCGACTCTTTTAGCTTGGCTGCAATTTGGGCATACTCTTCGGGATGCTCGTAGCTGAAACTTAAATCTTCTAGCTCTGTCTTAATCTTATTAAGTCCTAGCTTATAGGCTAGTGGTGCGTAGATGTAGAGTGTTTCGCCCGCTATTTTATACTGCTTGTTGGGTAGCATAGAGCCCAAAGTACGCATGTTGTGCAAACGGTCTGCTATTTTTAGCAAGATAACCCGAATGTCGCTACTCATGGTGAGTAGTAGCTTCTTTAAGTTTTCGGTTTGTGCCGAGGCGCGATCGCCAAAGATACCACCTGATATTTTAGTTAGTCCATCAACAATGTGTGCTACTTTAGGCCCAAATAGGTTTTCGATATCTTCGACTGTATAGTCTGTATCTTCCACCACATCGTGTAAGAGTGCAGCACAAATAGAGGTGGACCCCAATCCAATCTCTACGCACGCAATGCGGGCTACAGATATGGGGTGTAGAATGTAAGGTTCGCCCGATCGACGTTTGACTCCCATGTGTGCCTGTTTGGCAAACAAGAAAGCTTTTGTGATAATTTCCACCCTTTTTCGGTGCTTTGATGCTAAATATAGGTCGATTAGCTCTTGAAAGCTTTCGTTTATTAAAGTTTCATCAGCTTGTTCTTGTAGCTTTTTTTGGTCTATCATACTTTTACCTTCCCCTATTAAAAACGTCTAAATTACAAAAGTAGATAAAAAATAGAATCGTACAACTTTATACAACTATTTCTACTTTGTAAAATCTTCTTTTCTGGTCTATTATCCTACTTTTAGTGATTGTCCTACTCTAAGATTGGTTCCTTTGAGGTTATTCCAATTTTGAAGCTGTTTTACCGAAACACGATATTTTTTAGCAAGTGCTCCCAGTGTATCTCCACTTCTAACTTTGTGGAATGAGTTTCTTGATTTGCCGGTAGCCGTTTGTACCTCTTTAACAGCTACAGTTTTTCTTCTGTTTAGGAAGGTACTACTTTTATGTGTGTAGATGCTATCTTCTAGTGCAATGAAGTTACTAACCGCTGTACTAGGTAGTCTAAGTACGTAGTTTCCACTGTTCCCTGGTAAGATATCGTGTTTGTATTGTGGGTTTAGGCTACGTAATTCATCCATGGGTAACCCGCACACTTCGGCTATCTGTTGCAGGTGCACCTCTTTGGAAATATGTATGGTATCGCTACTTAGTGGTAGGGTATTGTCCATGGGTACAATGCCGTGCTCGCAATAGTAAGTCATGATGTAGGTGGCTGCTATAAAGCCTGGTACATATCCTCTTGTCTCCTTAGGTAGGTAAGGGTAGATGGCCCAATAGTCATTGGTGTCGCCAGCTCGTTTGATTGCTTTGTTTACATTGCCTGGACCGCAGTTGTAAGCAGCTAGGGCTAGGCTCCAATCTTGGTAAATATCAAATAGATCTCTTAAGTAACGTGCCGCTGCGTAAGTTGATTTTTTAGGATCTCTTCTATCATCGACTAGCGTGTTGTTCTCCAATCCATAGACTTTACCAGTAGGTTGCATAAACTGCCACAGTCCTGTTGCGCCTTGTCTGGATACCGCCTTGGGGTTTAATGCCGATTCAATGATGGGCAGGTATTTAAGTTCGAGTGGTAAGTCGTATAAATCGAGTGCTTTCTCAAAAATGGGGGTGTAAAAGTTCATCGCTCCTAGCAAGTACGAAACTCTGTTGCGCTGTTTGTTGGCATAGAGCTCAATGAATGATTTCACTATCTCATTGTAGGGCATCTCTATTGTTGAGGGGATTCTATCCAATCTATCGATATAGATAGAGTCGCTAACGATAGGGCTAGTCGCTGTTGATTGGCAATCCTCTCCTTGGATAAGGTGTGTTTTGCTTTGCCAATCCCAGTATAGGCTATCTACCTCTGATTGTAAGCTTTCGGGTAGTTCTATCTCCTCTTCTTTTCCAGTTTCTGCAGAGTATACTGTGATGTTTTGTTGTGCGTAGAGGGTGGTTGTTACCCCTAAGTTAAGTAGAAATAATGCAAATAGTTTATTCATCTGTTTTTTAAAATTTAAGACTGCATTGTAAACCTACTGCATTCATGCTTCGGTTTCGGCTGTCGTTAAATAGGGCGGGTTCTATTTTTAAGCCCAAATCTTTGGATATATCGAAGTCGGATAGCTCAGCATCGACGTATGCATCTATTACGGATAATAGATATACTCCGATGAAAGCAATAATACTTAAGTCGCGTTGGCGGCGGTAAAGGTCTTTCCGGTTTTTAAAAATAGTTTTGAATCGCTCTTCTTGGCCAGTAATGTCGTAACCCGGAGGTAAGAAGTCGAGGTAGCTTTTTGAATTGGGATCGTCGTCCATAATATCAAGATAGGCTTGTGAATAGTCCGAATACATTTTGCCATTCCAATCGAGTGCATATACACACCCCATAAACCCTCCATAGATAATGGGTAGTTTCCAATACTTTCGGTTGTAAATTTGGCCTGCCCCTGGAAAGATGAGACCGTACCAAACCGACTTTCTGGAGTCTGGAACAAAAGTAATTCTCTCTTTTTTTGCTTTTTGTTTTCCATTGATAGAGTCGCTCTTAGCTACCAATTCGGCGGCATTAATGGGTGCTTCTAGCTCTTCCCATTCTAGTTGATCCTCTAGTAGCGTGCTGTCTTCTAGGGTGATGAGTTGCTGCAAGCTATCGCCCTCTAGCTTCATCTCCTTGCGGATAGAGTCAGGAGCTAATATGCCCAATCTGCGTTCTTTGGCTTTTTGTGCATAGAGTGGGGTTCCCGCCAAACTACAAAGAGTGGCAAGAAGTATGCTTGTTGCAAGTTGGTATATGAATCTCTTTTTCAATTTGTACGAGGCTTACTTTTTTAGAGAATCAAAAATCTCCATAATACGTTCTAAATCTGATTCATTACTGAATGGGATGGTGATTTTTCCTTTTCCTTTATCAGTACACGAGAGTTGGACTTTGCTTCCTAAAAAGCCACACAACTGTTTCTGTAACAGGGTGAACTCTTCCGTTAGTTTCTGTCCTTTGGGTACAATCTTTTTTCCTCCACTCTGAATGCTCTCTCCCGCAACGAGTGCCTTTACAAGCTCCTCTACTTTGCGAACTGAGTATCCTTGTTGTACAATCTCATTAAAAATGCGAATCTGAGTTTTAGGCTCTGCCAGTGCCAATAGTGCACGTGCATGGCCCATATCAATCTCTCTATTTTTAAGTGCTACTTGTATAACAGCTGGTAGTTTTAAAAGTCTAAGGTAATTGGCTATAGTGGCTCTTTTTTTTCCAATTCGTTCGCTCAATCGCTCTTGCGTCATGTTGTATTGCTCCATGAGTTGTTGGTAGGCCAGTGAAATCTCCATCGCATTTAAATCTTCGCGTTGGATGTTTTCAATCAATGCCATCTCCATTACATGCTCATCCGTTGCTGTACGAATATAGGCTGGAACCGATTTAAGTCCTGCTTGTATGGAGGCACGGTAACGGCGTTCACCCGCTATGATTTGGTATTTCTCATCCTCTATTTTGCGGAGCGTAATGGGTTGAATAATGCCAATCTCTGCGATAGAGTCTGCTAACTCTTGCAGGGCAATGGGGTCAAACTCTTGGCGAGGTTGATTGGGGTTAACTGTAATTTGACTTAACTCTACTTCGTTAATAGAAGAGGAGCCCGAAGTTTTTACCTCTTCGCTCGATATAAGTGCATCTAGTCCGCGTCCCAATGCAAATTTCTTTTGTACAGCCATTTTACTTCGTATTGTTTTTAATGATTTCTTGTGCTAGTGCTAAATAGTTTTTTGCTCCTGTCGAATCGGCATCATATAAGATAACCGGTATGCCATGACTAGGCGATTCGCTTAGCTTAACATTGCGCTGAATGACTGTTTGAAACACCAACTCTTGGAAGTGTCTTTTTACTTCGTCGTAAATCTGGTTGGCTAGTCGCAAGCGCGAGTCAAACATGGTGAGTAAGAATCCTTCAATCTCGAGTGATGGATTGAGTTTCGATTTGATTATTTTTACCGTGTTTAGTAGTTTGCTGATTCCCTCTAGTGCAAAGTATTCACATTGTACAGGAATAAGCACGGCATCGGCTGCTGTTAATGCATTGATTGTAATTAACCCTAACGAAGGAGAGCAGTCAATCAGAATGTAGTCATACTCCTCCTTCATGGGAGCCAGTACTCTTTTCATTGTTTTTTCTCGATCACTTAAGTTTAACATCTCTATTTCGGCACCCACTAAGTCGATGTGCGACGAGATGATATCCAGCCCCTCTATATCTGTGGTGTAGATTGCTTCGTGTACATCGATTCCATTTACCATACATTCGTAAATAGAGCATTCGGTCTCTTTGATATCAACTCCCAATCCCGACGAGGCATTGGCCTGCGGATCGGCGTCAATAACTAAAACTTTCTTTTCTAATGTAGCCAGTGAAGCAGCCAAATTAATGGTAGTTGTGGTTTTACCTACTCCTCCTTTTTGATTGGCTAAAGCAATAATCTTTCCCATATTTAGTCGTTTTTATCACCGCTAATTAACAAAAATCTTCTGGGATGGAGCCCTATCCAATCGGATACATTGTCAAAAATGTTCATAACTCATCTCTTTTGTTAATAACTAGATGGGGCAAAGATAGCGAAATCATTTCAATTTTGCCCCTTTTGGAGGGGGTGCTTCTCTAAGAAACTGAATTATTTCGTTTTCATTTATTCAAACTTTAAATAAACATTGTACCTTTACACAAAAGTTTCTAAAATATAGATGATAAATGAGAAAACCGCTTATTTTAATTTCGAATGATGATGGTGTAACAGCCAAAGGGATCAATGAGTTAATAGCTTGTTTACGCGATGTAGCAGAATTGGTTGTAGTTGCACCTCATACCGCACGGTCGGGATATTCGGGAGCTATTACGTGCGACCTGCCTGTTCACTATTCGCTTGTTAAGGAGCGAGAAGGATTGGTCGTTTATAAATGTACAGGTACGCCTGTTGACTGTATCAAACTTGCTTTGCAATCCGTTACCCCTAGGCGTCCCGATCTAGTTATAGGTGGTATAAATCATGGCGATAACTCAGGTATCAATGTACACTATTCGGGTACCATGGCTATTGCTATTGAAGCTGCTCTGAAGGGAGTTCCTGCCATTGGATTCTCACTTTGTAATCACCATGCTGATGCCGATTTCTCTCCGCTTTTTCCCTATATTCGAAAAATTGTAGCGCAAGTGCTGGAGCGTGGTATACCAGCAGGTACTTGTTTGAATGTTAACTTTCCTAAGGGTGAATTGGTAGGCCTTAAGGTGTGTAGACAGGCCAAGGCGGTATGGAGCAATGAGTGGGCAGAGTCTGTACACCCACGCGGTGGAAGCTACTTTTGGCTCACGGGCGATCTTACCAGCATAGATGAGGTGACCGAAGGAAGTGACTTTTCGGCACTTCAGGAGGGGTATGCTACCATTACACCTACGCAGGTTGACATGACTGCCTATCACTTGTTGGAAGAGATGAAAAAGTGGGATTTAGAGGTATGAAATATTACATTATAGCTGGTGAAGCATCGGGCGATTTACACGCTTCTAATTTGATGAAGTCGCTCAAAGTAGAGGATGAAATGGCCGAATTTCGTTTCTTTGGAGGCGACTTAATGGAGGCAGTAGGAGGTAAGCTGGTGAAACATTACCGCGAGTTGGCCTATATGGGTTTTATCCCAGTGCTGCTTAATCTACGAACTATATTGCGCAATATGGCTCAATGTAAGAAAGATATTGAGTCGTGGAGGCCCGATGTACTCATTCTTGTCGATTATCCTGGTTTTAATTTAGAGATTGCTAAATATATTCGGTCGCATACCGATATTCCAGTCTACTACTATATATCTCCCAAGATATGGGCTTGGAAAGAGCATCGAATTAAAAATATAAAGCGAGATGTATCTGAACTGTTCGCTATTTTGCCCTTCGAGGTTCCTTTCTATCAGAAGCATCATTACCCTATTCATTATGTGGGAAATCCTTGTGTGGATGCTGTTGCCAATTTTAGGCTACATAGTGCTGTTTCGTTTGCCGAATTTATAGCCAAAAATGGGTTAAGTAGCAAGCCCATCATCGCTTTGTTGGCAGGAAGTAGAAAGCAAGAGATCCGAGACAATCTGCCTCAAATGATAGCGGCAGCAGCAGTTTTTGCTGATTCACATCAATTGGTGCTAGCAGCAGCTCCTGGTATTGATGTAGGTAGTTATGCCCCTTATTTAGCCGGTCATGAATCTGTTCAGGTAGTTTCTGGAGAGACCTATGCGCTGTTGCAACACGCCTCTGCAGCCTTGGTTACATCGGGTACTGCTACACTTGAGACAGCGCTCTTTCATGTGCCACAAGTGGTTTGCTATGCCATGCCTCTGCCTAAATTAATGGGGTGGTTGCGTAAGCATTTTCTCAAAGTGCCTTACATCTCCTTAGTTAATCTTATAGCCGATAGGGAAGTGGTTCCCGAATTGGTAGCCGACTCGATGAGTGCCGCTGCTATTGAATCGGAATTGCGGGCTATATTACTGCCAGGTCCTGGTCGTGAAAAGATGCTTAGGGGGTATGCCCACATGTGCGAGCAGCTGGGAGAGGCAGGTGCATCTACTATAGCTGCCAAGAAGATGGTATCGTTGCTTGGTAGTAAAAGAGGTTAGATTTTCTTTTTATTGAACCCGGCGGGTTGTTATTATAGAAGAAGGCTCCCCATGCAATTTGCATGGGGAGCCTTCTTCTATAATAGCTTGTTAGAGCTAACAAGCTATTTTTAAGTAGTTGCCTGTTTCAATACGCATCGGCTATTCGGCGATTGGTATTTGCTGATTACTAATCTAGGTTCTAGAATAGCTTCGGTTATTGATTCCTAGGTGCTACTTTCGATTCTCTCTACTTGTGTTATTTAGCAAAGCTAATAGCACGCGTTTCGCGAATAACGGTAATTTTAACTTGTCCTGGATAGGTCATCTCATCTTGAATCTTCTTCGCGATGTCTGCCGATAGATTTTCAGTCTGTTTGTCGTCAATCTTATCAGCTCCTACAATCACGCGTAGTTCGCGACCTGCTTGGATAGCATAGGTCTTGGTAACTCCTGGATATGCCATGGCCAACTGTTCTAGGTCATTCAAGCGTTTGATGTAAGCCTCTACAATTTCGCGGCGTGCCCCTGGACGTGCTCCCGAAATGGCATCACACACTTGTACGATAGGTGCCAATAGGCTTGTCATCTCTACCTCGTCGTGGTGGGCTCCAATAGCATTGCAAATATCTGCCTTCTCTTTGTAGCGTTCGGCTAACTTCATACCCAAGATGGCGTGTGGCAATTCTGGTTCCTCATCAGGTACTTTACCAATATCGTGTAACAGACCCGCACGTTTCGCTTTCTTCGGGTTTAATCCCAATTCCGATGCCATTACAGCACATAGGTTGGCTGTTTCGCGTGCATGTTGCAACAAGTTTTGACCGTATGATGAGCGGTACTTCATTTTACCAATGATACGAATCAACTCAGGGTGTAATCCGTGTACGCCTAAGTCGATAGTAGTACGTTTACCTGTCTCAATAATCTCCTCTTCTACCTGTTTGCGTACTTTGGCTACCACCTCTTCAATACGTGCTGGGTGAATACGTCCATCAGTTACCAATTGGTGTAGCGCCAAACGAGCAATTTCGCGACGTACAGGATCGAATGCCGAAAGAACAATTGCTTCAGGGGTATCATCTACCACGATTTCTACACCTGTTGCCGCCTCAAGCGCACGGATATTACGACCTTCACGTCCAATGATTCGTCCTTTAATCTCGTCCGATTCAATGTGGAATACCGTTACCGAGTTTTCGATAGCTGTTTCGGTCGCTACTCGTTGAATAGATTGAATCACGATGCGTTTCGCCTCCTTGTTGGCAGTTAATTTAGCATCGTCCATAATGTCATTAATGTACGAAGATGCCTCTGTTTTAGCTTCTGCTTTCAATGACTCTACCAATCTCTCTTTAGCATCGTCGGCCGATAGTCCTGAAATAGCTTCTAGTTTTTCGCGTTCCTGCATCTGTATCTTTTCGAGCTCCTCTTTCTTTTTCTCGATAAAGCCCATTTGAGCCTCTAGGTTCTCTTTTACCGCCTCTGCCTCTGAGCGCTTGCGTTGCAACTCATCTTGCTTTTGGTTTAATGAGAGTTCGCGTTGCTTCACTCTATTTTCGGCTTGTTGAATCTTTTGGTTGCGTTGTGCGACCTCTTTTTCCAAGTCCGCTTTTTTGTTTAAGAACTTCTCTTTTACTTCGAGTAGCTTGTTCTTCTTGATTACTTCAGCCTCCGTTTGAGCCTCTTTGATAATAGCCTCATACTTTGTTTTCAGTCCATATCTGAAAAGCACGTATGATAGCCCTCCACCTACAGCGAAGCACACCGTTGCTATAATTACCGTTGTTATCATGATTAATAAATTATATAAATTAAAAAGCACAACTTGCTGTTTAGTCATTGCTTAACAGCTTAGTTGTGCGTGAATATTTTTATTCCGTATCTATTTTACACTCTCCTTGGTGTTTTGAATTGCCTCTTCTATCTCCTTCGTTAGTTCAGCCATCTTTTCCTGATAGGGGGTTGTGTCATTCTTTCCTTTCAGTATTTGATTTTCAAAAGCCAATTCCAAAGCAGCCATTGCCCAATGCTTCTCCAGGGTAAAGTTGGGGAAGTTGTTCCGGTACTTGGTTAGTTTATCGTTAATCTGCTTGGCAGCGCTGCGGTATTTTTCCTCTTCGTTGCGTGCAACCGTAAGTGGAAACCGTTCGTTGTCAATCAGTAAGTGTATCTTAAATATATCGTCCATCTGCCTCCTTATTTCTAGTTTGTTTTACTTAATAAAGTAATGCATTTGTCGACTTCGCGCACCAATTTAGATATACGCTCTTTCGTATCTTTAATATCTTTGTCGCGAATGCTAATCATTCTAGCCCATTTCAGGTTTGCATAGTTAGCTTCCAGTTGCTCTATTCTGCTCTCTAATTGAGAAATTGTATCCTCTTTTTTGAGTAGCAACTCTTTGAGTTCGCTGTTTTCTCGCTTTAATTCATCGTGGAGATAGATGAAATGCCTCAGTTTCGTTTCGAAATTGGTTAATAGCTTTTTATCTTCTTCTGTCATTGTATACCTAAATATGAGCAAATATAATAGTTTGTCTTTATATATGGAAATCTTTTTTGTTGAAAATGCAAAGTAATTTTAAATTACTCCCTAAAGATCTCCTTTCTTTACTGTTTTATAGGAGCATATATGCCAAGTGACTCCTATAGCCAGTAGTGCAAAGAGTGCCTTGACCCACCATATAGGTGAAACGGTAAAAGCACAATAGCTTAGTGTTATCCAAACCATTGAGATGGATAGAATCTTGCCCCGTAGCGGAATGGCCCGCTGCTCCCTAAATTGTCGGATGTAAGGGCCTAGCTGCTTGTGATTCAATAACCAATCGTATAGTTTGGGCGAACTTCTGAAAAAGAGCGAAGCTGCCAGCAACAAGAAAGGGGTGGTGGGGAGTAAGGGTAAGAAGATACCCAATATGCCCAGTGCCAATGCCAGTATGCCCAATGCAGTTTGTAACGTTTTCATTGTGCAAAGATAACTCAAAAGTAGGAATTCTCCGCTTGTTTTGAGAAATAGGGCAATAATTGTATCTTTGCACCCGTTACACCGAGGTGACATGAGGTGTGCATTCTTTTATCTAACCAAGAGATTACTATTAAGTATGTACACAATTAGTAAACGTATGGAGATTTCGGCTTCGCACAGCTTGAAACTCTCTTATCCTAGTAAGTGCGAAAAATTGCATGGTCATAACTGGATTATCACGGTACACTGCCGTGCCAAGGAGCTTAATGCAGATGGTATGGTTGTCGATTTTACCCATATCAAAGAGGCTGTAATGGGACGATTGGATCATCAAAACTTAAATGATTTGCTTCCTTTTAATCCTACAGCCGAGAATATAGCAAAGTGGATTTGTGATGAGATTGATGGCTGTTTCAAGGTCGAGGTGTGTGAGTCAGAAGGAAATGTAGCCACTTATGAGAAAGATTAACGAACTATTTTACAGTTTGCAGGGCGAAGGTTATTACACCGGTACTCCCGTGGTGTTTATTCGTTTCTCTGGTTGCAATTTGAGCTGTTCTTTTTGCGATACGGCTCATCAAGAGGGAACGTTGATGAGTGATGAGGAGATTGTAGCAGCTATTCTTGCCTATCCCACTCGTCAGGTGGTACTGACTGGTGGAGAGCCCTCTCTTTGGATTGACGAAGCATTTGTCTCTTTACTCAAAGAGGCTGGGTTTTACGTAACCATCGAGACCAATGGCACACACCCATTGCCTCCCAATATTGATTGGGTAACTTGCTCTCCCAAGGAGGATGGTGAGTTGGCTCTTGAGAAAATGGATGAGGTGAAGGTGGTTTATACCGGGCAACCTGTGGATCACTTTTTAGCGCTACCAGCCTCTCATTACTATTTACAACCCTGTTCGGGCGAAAATACGGAAACGGTTATTGCCTATATTTTGGCAAACCCTGTTTGGAAGTTGAGTTTGCAAACGCATAAATTACTTCAAATTCCATAGTTCGAATGGCTCTCTCTGCGTCGAGGAGTACTCTTCGAAAGAGGCTGTTGAGCCCTTTGGCTTCAAATTAAGCGCTAGCATGGATTGCGTTCTCCCTACGAGTTCGTATATCTACTTAAACAAAAAGAGTTCGGTACCCTACCGAACTCTTTTTGTTTAAGTAGAAACGTGGTGATACCCCGTCTCTTTTTGGGATTCTATCTTGATAGAGTAGGCTACCCAAACGCTCTTTTCAGTGGGTAGCTTTTTCTCTAGAGAATTATTGTTGGCTAAAACGTTTTACCTGCTCAGCAATCAATGATTCATCGTCAAAGTAGGTTAGTTTCATTGCTTTGCGTACCTCCTCAAGTGTAGCCGCTGCCGTTGCACGTGCCTCTTCACACCCTTTGCGTAGCATTTCGTACACCGCTGGAATATCTTTTTCAAACTCTTTGCGTCGCTCGCGAATGGGAGTAAACTCCTCTTGCATAATAGCAGCAAGGAATTTCTTCACCTTCATATCGCCTAGTCCTCCACGTTGGTAGTGTGCTTTAAGCTCCTCTAGGTTGGGGTATTCGGGTAGGTATTTAGCAAAGTGCTCCTCTTTGCAGAAGGCATCTAGGTAGGTAAATACCGTATTGCCCTCAATTTTACCAGGGTCTTGTACGCGTAGGTGCGTAGGGTCTGTATACATCCCTTTAATCTTTTTCTCCATCTCCTCGGCTGTATCCGATAGGTAGATGCAGTTGCCCAATGATTTACTCATCTTAGCTTTTCCGTCTGTACCTGGCAGGCGTAAACAGGCCGCATTTTCGGGCAGTAATATTTCGGGTTCTACCAATGTTTCGCCATAAATGTGGTTAAAGCGGCGAGCTATTTCGCGTGCTTGTTCCAGCATTGGCTCTTGGTCTTCGCCTGCAGGAACCGTAGTAGCACCGAAAGCTGTGATATCGGCTGCTTGGCTAATGGGGTAGGTAAAGAATCCCACGGGGATACTTGTCTCAAAGTTACGCATCTGAATCTCAGTCTTTACCGTAGGGTTGCGTTGCAAACGTGATACGGTAACCAAGTTCATGAAATAGAAAGCCAACTCGCACAACTCAGGGATTTGCGACTGGATGAAGATGGTCGATTTGGTAGGATCAAGTCCACACGCCAAGTAGTCTAATGCCACCTCTACCACATTTTGACGTACCTTTTCGGGGTTGTCTACATTGTCAGTTAGCGCTTGTGCATCGGCTATAAAGACAAATATTTTGTCAAATAGTCCCGAGTTTTGTAGCTCTACACGGCGCTTAAGCGATCCTACGTAGTGACCAATGTGTAGGCGACCGGTAGGGCGATCTCCTGTCAATATGATTTTTTCTTTTTTCATTTTATCTCGATTTTTGATTTTCTCATTCTGTATGCAAATGTACACACTAATTTTTATTCTTCCTTGCTGGGGTCGCTAAAATAATCTAGCTGATTCGCTCCACAGCCCCATCAAGTAGGTGAATGGTGCGGTCGGTTAGCTTAGCCAATCCCTCATCGTGGGTCACAATGACAAATGTTTGCCCCAACTCTTTGCGTAAATCAAAGAAGAGCTGGTGCAGCTCCTCCTTGTTTTGGGTATCTAGACTACCCGATGGCTCGTCGGCCATGATAACCGCTGGTCGGTTCACCAAGGCACGTGCTACCGCTACTCGTTGCTTCTCGCCTCCCGAGAGTTGAGCCGGTTTGTGATCCAATCGGTCCGACAGTCCCAGAAAGTGCAAGCGCTCTTTGGCCTCTTGCAGTGCTTTTTTAGAAGATTCTCCCGCAATGAGTGCAGGAATCATCACATTTTCTAGTGCAGTAAACTCGGGCAGTAGTTGGTGAAACTGAAAGACAAAGCCAATCTGCTTGTTGCGGAAGGCAGCTAGCTCTCGCTCTTTGAGTCTGTTCACCTCGATGTTATTGATCCACACGTTTCCACTATCTGCTCGGTCTAGCGTACCCATAATTTGGAGTAAGGTTGTTTTACCTGCTCCACTGGGCCCTACAATACTCACCACTTCACCTTCGTGAATGGTTAAATCGACCCCTTTGAGTACCTGTAGCGTATCGAAACTTTTGGTGATTCCTGTTAATTTAATCATCTTATAAAAATGGAGTTTAAAGTCGTTTGATTACATATTCTGCCAAGAAACAGCCAAATACTGCTGGCATATAGCTTACTGTGCCAGCTGTCGATTTCTTGTTTCGTTCGTTCTCTACCAAGAGTACTGCATCCGAGTTGGGCTGTTCCGTGCTAAAGACTACGGGTAGTTTACGTTTCATTCCCATCTTCTGTAGTTTCTTTCTTACCGCTTTGCTCAATCCACAGTGGTAGGTATCCCACAAATCGGCAAATTTCACCTTGCTGATGTCCGATTTGGCGCCTGCTCCCATGCTACTTACAATTTTTATTCCACGTTTTTTAGCGTGGTAAATAAGGTAACACTTGGGTGCTACGGTATCAATGGCATCAATTACAAAATCAAACTTAGCACTATCTAGTAGTTGCGGTATCGCTTCGTCTTTCAAATATTGGGCCACGATGGTTAGTTCTATATCGGGATTGATATCCTTGTATCTACGTGCTAAGACCGCCACCTTCTCTTCGCCAATGGTGCTATGCACCGCAGCCATCTGTCTATTGATATTACTGGGTTGTACTATGTCTGCATCTACGATGGTCATTTTGCCCACACCTGCGCGGCAAATCATTTCGGCAGCATAGCCTCCTACACCTCCTACACCTACTACCAGTACGTGTGCTTGGCTCAATCTTTCTACTTTTTCTTCTCCAAATAAGAGCAGCGTACGCTCTTTCCAATCGTTATTCATTTCTTACTTCTCCTTTCTTTAGCCACTTGTGTAGCCACTTCTCTACTTCGTTGTATACATTACCCTCTCCCTGTCCACGTGGGTCGGTAAATGAGCAGGTCTCATTATTCTCTTCCCATTGTTCAGGGTATACAATCATTAAACTGTTGTTCCCAAAATATTTACTTGCCTGCGCCGGAATCTGTTCAAAAGATTTCTGGTAGGATAGCGCTCCCTTACGTGAAGAGATAATGACAAAGAGGTGATCGTAATTAACCTCTCCCGTGAGCAGGAGTAGGTCGTTCCAATCCTCCAAGAGCGCAAACTCTGTAAAGGTATCAGCCTCTTGCTTCTCTACTACTTTACGCAGTTGTACCTGTGTGCTCTGCGTTGCAAAGAAGTAGACCCGGCACCCTATGGCTCTTCCCATTCGGCACATCTGTGTTACCCACTTGCTAAAGCCCGTTTCGTACTCTGCCCTATTGGGAACCGCTACTACAATCTTGCGGAGTGTGTTGGCCGGTAGTAACATCTTTACAATCATTACTTGTCGGTTGCTTCCCTTTAGTATACTCTCGGTGAGTTGCCCAAAGTAGGAGTCTAGCAGGTTCATCTTTCGGTGCAGTCCCATCACCAAATCGGTAGCACTATACTCCTTGAGGGCGTGTATAATGCCCTGCCCAATGTTTAGGTCGTATCTTAAGACCGTTTGTATCTCATTCTCTGAGGCGGCGGCTATCTTGGCTGCCTGCTCCAAGTTTCGTTTTCCTATGGCCTCTCGCTTCTCTACATCGTCGTTGTCATTAATCACGGTAATGGCCACTATATCTGCTTTGGCTTGGGCGCTTTTGAGCATGAGTGTCATGCCCATAAGTGACTCAATGGTGCTTGGGTTTGATATGGGTATTAGGAATCGTTCGTTCTCTTTGGTTGGCATACCCTCTTTGTCTGCTTGAGCCTCCTCTTGGGTAACCATTTTTTGTGCTGCCCGTTGGGTTATCACAGAGCTAATGATGCAGGTGCAGAGTATCATTACGATGGTTCCATTGAGTACATGCTCATTAAGCAACCTCTCTCCATTGTCGAGTATAATATCGTGCCCTATTAATACCGCAGCCAGTGTGGCAGCAGCTTGTGCATTGCTGAGGCCAAATAGCAAGCTTCGTTCCACCTGCTTCATGCCATATAGTTTCTGGGTAATCCAAGCAGCCAGCCATTTGCTAGCGGTGGCTACCCCCGTCATTACGACCGCCACTTTTAGTGCCTCGCCCCCCGAGAAGAAGCAACGTATATCGACTATCATGCCTACGCCAATTAAGAAGTAGGGTATAAAGAGTGCATTGCCCACAAATTCGATTCGGTTCATGAGTGGCGATACGTGTGGTACAAATCTATTTAGGATAAGCCCTGCTAGGAAAGCCCCCAAAATTCCCTCCATACCAGCTAGCTCCATCAGTCCACCTCCTAAGAATACCATGGATAGCACAAAGATAAATTGCATTACTGCATCTTCGTAGGTTCGGAAAAACCAGCGACTCAACCGAGGCATGAAGAAGATAATTGCAGCGAGCACCAATGTAGCTTTGCCCAATAGCATCATCCAGAAGAGTGGGTCGATGGCTTTCTCTCGTAAGAGACCACTTACAGCTGCCAGTGTAACAAGGGCTAGTACCACCGTTACAGCCGTGCCACCGATGGTAATGCTTACTGTGCGCTGCCTAGAGAGTCCATACCTACTTACAATGGGAAAAGCGATGAGTGTGTGGCTGGCATACATACTGGCTAGTAAGACCGAGGTCAAAGCCGTATACCCCAGTAAAGTTACACTGCTCCATACCCCCAGTATCATGGGTGTTAAAAAGGTGATTAATCCAAAGACCAACCCTTTGACTCGGTTCTTTTTGAAATCTTCCATATCCATCTCTAACCCAGCCAGAAACATGATGTAGTACAAACCTACCTTGCCGAATATTTCAAAACTGCTATCAAAGGCGAGTAGATTCAATCCATGTTCGCCCACCAAGACTCCTGCCAAAATCATACCAATGATATGGGGAATGCGTAGCTTGCCCATCACGATAGGGGCAAACAGGATAATCATCAGTACTGAGAAGAAAATCCAAGTAGGGTCTGTTATGGGGAAATTTATGTTGAAATGGAACAAATTCATAGGCTCTAGCAACGAAATGTATATTTTGAGGACAAAATTACAAAAAAACATCCTTTCTACTCCCTACTTATCTTTAAATAGTTGTATTTTTGCCCTTCAATTCGTTGCAATTCGTTAGTATTCGTAGCGAATAGAGTAATAATCTAATAAAAACAGAAACAAAAAATGAAAGTAGCTATTGTTGGTGCAAGTGGTGCGGTAGGACAGGAGTTCCTTCGCGTGCTTGAAGAAAGAAACTTCCCCATGGATGAATTGGTATTGTTTGGATCTGCTCGTAGTGCAGGTCAAAAGTATACTTTTTGTGGTAAGGAGATTGAGGTAAAACTTTTGCAACACAACGATGACTTTAAAGGGGTAGATATTGCTTTCGCTTCTGCAGGTGCTGGAACTTCCAAAGAGTTCGAAAAGACCATTACCAAATTTGGTGCAGTGATGATTGACAATTCGAGCGCTTTCCGTATGGACAACGATGTACCTTTGGTGGTACCTGAGGTAAATGCAGCCGATGCATTGGACCGTCCACGTGGAGTAATTGCTAACCCTAACTGCACAACTATTCAACTAGTTGTTGCGCTTAAAGCCATCGAAAAGCTTTCACATATAAAACGGGTGCACGTATCTACTTACCAAGCGGCAAGTGGTGCGGGTGCAGCAGCCATGGACGAGTTGTACGAACAATACCGTCAAGTATTGGCTAACGAGCCTGTAACCGTTGAGAAGTTTGCTTACCAATTGGCCTTTAACTTGATTCCTCAAGTAGATGTATTTACAGAGAATGGTTACACCAAAGAGGAGATGAAGATGTACAACGAAACACGTAAAATTATGCACTCTGATATTGAAGTAAGTGCTACTTGTGTACGTGTTCCTGCACTTCGTGCCCACTCTGAGAGTACTTGGGTAGAGACCGAAGAGGCTTTGTCACTAGAGGCTATTCGTACTGCTTTCGAAGAGGCTGATGGTGTAGTGTTGATGGACAACCCCGAAAAGAAAGAGTATCCTATGCCTCTATTCTTAGCGGGTCATGATCCTGTTTACGTAGGTCGTATCCGTAAAGATTTGACTAACGAAAAGGGAATGACTTTCTGGTCAGTAAGTGACCAAATTAAGAAGGGTGCTGCCTTGAATGCTGTTCAAATTGCTGAATACTTGATTCAAGTGAAGAATATCTAATCAATGCTATTGGCTTGATTAATCCTAAAGAGGGGTGTGCTGTAACAAGTGCACCCCTCTTTTTTATCGAGTGTAATAGCAACAATATCTATTTTGTTCGGAGACCCTTTTGGCTCCCACCACGAACCGATAACTCTATACTCAAAACTCTTTTGCATTTTGATAATTAGGCCAACTTGTTCACTCTTTCAGTTTAGACCAAATTTTACAGCGGTAAATTTTACCGCTGTAAAATTTGGTCTAAGTTGCTATCTAAATCTGAAACGTGAGATTTTAGAGTACCCTTTCCCTCCCTCTAAATCAACTTCGTCAGGTGCTCCATAAAGCGCCTCTCGGCACTATCTACCCACTCCCTAAAGGGTTGCGATTGATCTTTGTACTCCTTTAGGTAGTCAACTAGTTTATCTAAGTTAAACTCCTCGGCCACCACTCCACCGTAGGCAGCAATGGCATCGGCCGCATTAATCTCCTGCTCTATGTGTGCCGGAACCAGCATCAAGGGCTTCCCTAGGTAGATGGCTTCGCACACCGACTCAAATCCAGCTGTCGATACATACCCATTGCAGTGCTCCATCTTCTCCAAGAAGGCCTTGTCATTAATGGGGTGTAGGGTAAGTGCATCACTCACCTTTAGGGGGAAGTGCTCACCACTTTTATCCCAAAAAACGTGCAGCTCCTGTTGGGGATGGAGGTAACTCCACCGTTTAATCTCATCGGCAAAGCCATGGTTCAGCAGGTAGCCCAGTATGTAATTGGCCCGGGTGGGGGTGAGTGCCAATACCTCTTTGCGTAGCAAGGGGGGGAGTACTGCAATGTGATTTTTGAAAGAGTCCTTCAGGGGGTAGAAACTCAAAGCCAATGATTTGGTAGCCCCTATGCTACACAGCAGTGCATGGAAACGGAGAAAGAAGGTACCTTGGTCATCTCCCTTGCCCTGTTTGTAGTGAGGGTGTTGCATCAAAAATTGGTGCCCTATGGCAATGATGGGGGTCTCAATGGTGTAACGAAGGGTGGTAAGTCCTGCCATCATTTCGTAGAAGTTGACAATCACATCGGGCTCATTGAGTTTAATGCGCTCGTGAATGAGCTCCATGCTGCGTAGGTAGTTGCGAATACGTTTGGGAGTAAGGTTGTAGAGAATGCTTTTGGTAAGGCTCACCTTCCTCTTTTTACGGGAGTAGATAAAATTGGGAGCTTGGTAGATAAAGATAGGGGCACCTACTTTCTGAGCAAAGAAGAGAGGAATTTCGCGGTTTTTGCTTTTACCCACCAGTACCTCTACCACTTCGTGGCCATTCCGGGTCAACATCTCCGATAGGGAGATGGCTTGGGTGAGGTGCCCTCGTCCTTCGCCTTGTACAATGAAAAGATACTTCATAGATGTTGGAGTTACTAGATGTGTGGGTTATACAGCAGCAATGGACCGTTCCATGGTTAGTGGTTCACTCCTTCTCTCATCACCTGCCTCATGGTGCATCTCTTCGTGCATCTCGGCGGAGTATTTGATGGCCCAATTCCCCTCAAAATCCTCTACCAAGGCAGAGAGAGATTCTACCCAGTCGCCCGAGTTGAGGTAGAGTACCTTCTCCATCTGTTTAATCTCGGCTTGGTGAATGTGTCCACAGATCACTCCATCGCACCGCTTGGTGAGGGCTACATCGACCAGGTGTTTCTCGAAATCGCTGATGTAGGATACCGATGCCTTGACCTGCATCTTAATCTTCTTGGAGAGTGAATAGTAGGGAAGTCCCTTGCGCAGGCGGCGGTTGTTGTAGTGCTTGTTTAGGTGGAGTAAGAGGGTGTATCCCCAGTCGCCTATTTTGGCTAGCCAGCTAAAGCGCGAGGTGATGTGGTCGAATATATCGCCATGCAGTACTAGGAAGCGTTTGCCAAACGATTCGTAGATGTACTCTCTCACAATGGAGATGTTTTGAAACTTTAGGGGTAGAATGGTATCTAGAAAGTCATCGTGGTTGCCCCGTATATAGATGATGCGGGTAGCGTGTTGCAGGTCTAGCAGGGTCTTGATGAACTTGGTATGTTTCCGCTTCCAGCGCGATTTCTTTTTGCTGAGGCTCCAGCCATCTACTATGTCGCCACACAATATAAGGGTTTCGCAGCTATTCTCTTCCAAGAATTTGGCAGCCTCTCTGGCTTTGCTAAACTTGGTGCCTAGGTGTATATCGGAGAGAACGATGGTTTTAAATGATTTCATAGCTTCCTATCTTTTTTTGTTCGGTAAAAGAATAGAAAGTATGCTAAGGAGCTATGACAGAGGTGTGAAGTATACGTTACCCCCCTTCCGCCCCCCATTTAAATAAACTAAAAAATATCCTTCAATCCTTCACACTCGTTGACTGATAGTGAGTTACGGTGAAGGATAGGGGTCTCTATCCTTCACCTAAGCTTCACCACCCTTCACCACTCATTAAGCAGCCACTCATCAAGCAGCCACTCCAAGCGGGGCACTCCCTCTTTTTTACTCTTCATCTATTTTAGTCGTGGTGTTTCTACCTCTTCCTTAGATGGGACTCTTTGCTGTGATTGCTTCTGTTTCTGCTTTCTTTCATTGCTTCAAGAAATTTTGCCACTTGGGGGTATAGGGTTATGTAGGCTTTTCTTTGGATCTTAACCGCGCCACCTAGGTGGCACAGGTGGACCACCTAGGTGGCGCGGGTGGACCACCTAGGTGGCTCGGTTAAGAGGTGGTTGATCGCTTACAAAGGTGGTTGGGGAAGCATTTACTTATCTCGATGAAATGGGGCTTTTTTGCTGATTGAATCGATTTAACTACCCTGCTTTCTTATCGAACTAATTTGCTTATCAGCTGCTTGTTTAGATTGTTTGCTTTCAGCTGTAGGCGCTGATGGATAGCTTTTTATGCCAACTGAAACCAAAAAATAAGCAACTGAAATTGGTGTTTTTTTTACTCTTTTCCCTCAAATTGGGCAGTAATATACATGCCAGGTTTAAAGCGGCTATCGCTCTCTTTTATTTTGGCATAGATTTGAACCGATCTACCTATAGGATCCACCTGCTGGTCAATGGTGGCAATCGTAGCTTGAAACTGACTATTTGCAATACCATTGACATTAAAGGTAAGAGATTGGCCTACCGATAGGTTAGAGAGCTCTTTTTCAGATACAGCCAGTTGTAGGTAGAGTTCGCTTTTGTTAATGAGTTGGCAAATAGATTCGCCCGCTTCTACATACTTTCCTTGATTGACATTGACGGCGGATAGGTATCCACTTTGGGGGGCATGTATCAGCAATTCAGCTTGAATGGCACTGTTCTGTACGCTTTCTGGCTTTATACCTAGTATGCGTAGGTGTGCCTGAGCAGCCTCTTTCTGACTCTTACTTGTTAGGTAGGCAGCTCTACTCTCTTCTACTCTTTTTTGTGAGGTAGCCTCTTCTTTAGAGAGCTTCTCTTGGCGTTGGTACTCCAACTCAAGAAACTCTGTTTGCGCTGCTGCTGCTAGGTAGGTTTGTTGTAGCTCAATCAGCGCTAGGTTTTGAATTTTGGCTATCAACTCCCCTTTGGTAACAAATGTGCCAGGTAGGTGTTTAAAGTGGGTAACAATACCTCCCATAGGTAGTGTAAGGGTGAGGTTGTTTTGAGGAGGCAGCACCAAGCTACCGTTTAGGGTGAGTGCTACCTCAGCAGGATTGTTGGTGAGCAACGCTGTTGCCTCTACCTCTGCGGCTGCGCTGTTGGTAGATGGAATAGTAACGGTTGTTGAGGCTACAGGCTGAGCCTCTGCAGCTATCTCTGTTTGTTGGTTAGTCGATGGACTACAAGCTGCTAGTAGCAGTGCAATGGAAAGGGGTGATATCTGTTTCATGGGATGCTGTTTTTAGTTGTTCTATGATTCACTTTGGGGGTAAATTAGTTGTATAACTCATACTCTATGGTAGTAATATGGCTCTGTAATAGCAGTTCTAAATAGGATTTTTCTATCTCGAGTGATGCATTGATAGCTTGTACGGCTTGGGTAATATCGAGCTCTCCGTTGCGCAACTGCACTTCGGTGGCGCGTCTTAACTCTTTAGCTTCGGGTAGAAGGCTGTTGTGGTAGACCGCTAGGTTCTCCATGCACTGCATGAGTTGGGTACGTAGCTCTATTAACTGCAAGTTGATGGTGCGGATGGCCGCTTCGGATTGGTATTGTGCCTCTTGGGTGGCAAATGTAGCTTGGCGAATGCGGCTTCTTTGGGGCATAAAGAAGATGGGTAGGCTTATCCCTACGCTCCACGATGCTAACCCTTTATCGGGTAGGATAGATTGTCGCTGGTAGCCGGCAAATAGTTCGGGGAATAGCCTGCTTTTCTCCACCTTTTTGGCAGCCTGTTGCTCCTCTACCAATCCTTGGTAGTAGCTTAGGTAGAGCTCTGACGCGCCCATTACTCCCTCTTCCATCGCTGCTGGTGGGGTAAACGGGTCGGTAGGTTGCAAGGGCATTTCGGTATAGCATACCCATTGTAGCCTTTCGGTGGCTACTCTTTTTTCGCGTGTAGCCTGCATCAGTAGATTCTGCATGGTGAGCGAGGTCGATAGGCTCACCTTCTGCTCCAGCAGGGTAATATCGCCTGCTTGGTAGCGTAGGATGCCTATCTTTTTTAGCTTTTGGGCAAGTTCATACTGTTGGCTATAGAGGGTAGTGAGGCTGTTGGCATAGAGGTAGCTATACCAAGCTCGTTTCACTTCGGCTGTCACTTCGCGCGCTACCATGGCTTGGTAGTGTGTGGCGTTTCTTACTTGGCTCTTTACCAATGCATTCTTGTAGAAGGGGGTAAGGAGCGAGCCAAAGGATTGTTCAATCGAGAGTTGATTGTCGTTGAACTCAATGCCATTGAGCTTGCCTCGACTGTAGGTTACGGTGGTAGGCGATAGCTCCCACGACTCGCCTCTAGCTGCTTTGTTGCGTGCTATGGTGGCAGTGGTCTTCTTCAATCGGGGGTCGAATGTAAGGGCCTGTTCAATGGCTTGTTGGAGCGTGACTGTTTGGGCAACTCCCCAGGTAGGGAGCATCAATAAGAGCAGTAGGGTAGCTACCGATTTTTTACTTTTAAAACGTGAATTACTAAGATGTGAATTACGTAACATGACTCCTGTAGTTTGTGCCAATCGGTAGAAGATGGGGATAATGAGTAGGGTAACCATGGAGTAGATACCTGCTCCTAGTAATAGCAGAGTGAATAGGGCTACGAATAGCCTGTTCCGGATGGAGAATTTTACGATGGAATCAAACATAGTTGTAAATCTTGTGTGAGTTGCTCTTGGCAAGTAGGTTTAATTTAGGTAACAAATTTAGTAAGATAACTGTTTGTTCTTTTTCTTAAAATGGGCGAATGCACCTGATTGGTGGGTGAAAGAGCCAATGGGTGGGGTGAGAAATAAAGGGGGATTTGGTTTGATTGCTATAAATGTTACATTCTATAACAAAACTGTTACATTGAATCAAATATGGGTGTGAATGAAACAATTCTTTTGGCTTGTTCGTTTCTGCTTAGATAGTTTTGTCGCTGTAAATCATTAAAATGCAATATGTATGAATACCAGGCAATATTTTAAAGTAAAAGCGCTATTATTCTTCTTACTAGCTACTGCTGCGAGCAGCTCTTTTGCACAAAAAACGCAGACCACTCTTTTGTCAGACTCTATACCAACCAAAAAAGTGGTGAGTGAATCTAAGGAGGAGACAGGTCGTAATGTGATGCTTAATGCAGCCAGTGCCAATGGACCTCGTGAAATATCAATTGGTCTTCCGGGTGGCGATGTGAGCGTGCTTGAAAATGGACTACCTGTGGTCTATACCTCCAATCCACACAATGTAAATACGCACTGGCGGGCCGACTCTAGTTTGGGCTATACCGGACTGCTAAAAATATCAGAAACGGCCATTACTACGGGTAGCATAGGCTATGCTGTCAACTCATTTACCGAGTTGGGGCTAGATAAAGCGAAATCTTTTAATGGTACACTCAATTACAATACCAACCACTTTGGCAGACAGCAATTCGATTTGAACCTGAATGGACAATTGGGCAAAGATTGGTACTACAGCGGAAGCATTTACCAAAATTTTGATCCTGGAACCTTTGATTTGGGTTTTGCTCAGCTTCAAGACCGTACCGAAATCTATAAGTTTGCCTTAACCAAGCGTTACCACCAAGGTAAAGGTGAGCTTACAGCCATTTACCACTATAGTAAAAGCAACTCACTGGCCAACGCTACCACGAGTGCTCCTTTTATCTATGTAGGCGATGGAAGTGTAGAGGAGATTCCAGGATTTAGCTTAGGAACTTCCTCCTACTTGCCCAACGTATCGGATATCTCTTACATGAACATTCGTACTGGCGAGGTGGAGCGTATTTCGCTATACGATGCAACGAAGAGTACAGGTAATGAATTTAGCTTGTTAAATCGTTACAACTTTGACAACGGTTTGGTGTGGAAAACCAATCTAAAATATACCCACGCATTGGGCTCTTACCTCTACCAAACACCCATGTCGATGGAGCAAAAAACGGTGGCCGATGGCTATCGGGTGAAGGGTGTCGATGGCTCTTACTCACCTTATGAGGGGTATGTACAGAGTAGAATGTCTTGCTTTAACCGTGGGGTGGTTGACAACTTCTTCTTCACATCAGAGCTTTCTCGAAAAACCGATAACATGACTTGGCGTGTGGGATTGAATGAGTGGTACTACAAGGTAGACTATGCATCGAACACCACCATGTATGACCATACGGTGGGCCAACAACCCGATATGCTTTATGGAACAGCCTCGGATAAGGTAAATTACTACGGCAATACCCCCTATTATAATTTAAATCAAAATGCCTCGGAATATTACAAGGGGTATGAAAATAAATTGGCCCTTTATGCTACACACGATTGGGACATCACTCCTAAATGGAATGTATACTACGGAGCGCGTTTGGAGTACCAACGACTAGATGGTGAGAATCTAGCCGTATACAATGCCGATGGAAACGCTGTAGGTCGATTTGCCAACTACCACATTGGTGCAACGGCTCCCGATGGAACCAAAATAGCTCCTCGTGACTTTGCTTACAACTGGTTGAATGTGGCACTCACGGCAGCAGCTACCTATAAGGTGAATGACCGATTTGGCTTTACAGGCGATTTTACCTACATTACACAGCGTCCTAGCTTGTCTAATTTCTCGCCTGCCGAAATGCCCAATGTGGGTAAAATATCCATTCCTTTGGGACGTGCGGGTATCTACTACAACAACGATTGGATGAGTCTTACTTCGCTCTTTACCTATATCTCGAAGAGCAACAACAACTCTACGCTTAATCTTATTAATCCCAACGATAACAGCGATATTAAAGCAGCACAGTTGAGTTACGATATTGAAACCATTGGGTGGACTACCGATGCGGTTATTAGACCCTTTAAAGGATTTGACCTTCACTTTCTTTTCACTTACCAAGTGCCTAAATACAAGAAGTATGAAACAGGGGTAACCTTTAGTGACGGATCGACTTCGTCAATCAATGCTACGGGCAATATGGTGACTGAGATACCCAAGGTGATGATTGAATTTGATCCTAGCTATACCATCAATGAGCACCTACGTGTTTGGACTAGTTTCCGTTACTTTAGCAAGACTTATGCCAACATTAAGAATGCTTACTACTTTAATGGCCGTTTTGAGACCTTTGGTGGAGTTGATTGGAAGGTGAACAAGCACCTTATGTTGAGCGGTACGGTGATTAACTTCTTGAACCAGACGGGTGCTCGTGGAAGCATAGCTGGTGCAGAGTTGGTAGACAAAGAGGATGCAGCAGCCTACAATGGTGCTTGGATGACAGGTAGCTACTTGCGTCCATTTACATTCGAACTTACGGCTAAGCTCTCTTTTTAATCTCTTGCTATTTACAAGCTATAGTTATATAGATACCTAATAAAACCATGAAACAGACTCAAACCTTATCGAAACTACTCCCCTTAATGCTTTGCTTTTTTGCTATGGGGTTTGTAGACTTAGTAGGCATTGCCTCGAATTATGTAAAAGCCGATTTAAACTTAAGTGATGCTCAAGCCAACCTTTTTCCTTCGTTGGTATTCTTCTGGTTCTTAATATTCTCTGTACCTACGGGTATGTTGATGAATCGCATTGGACAAAAGAAGACGGTACTCCTAAGTTTGGTGGTAACTTTTGCCTCTTTGCTATTGCCTATCTTTGGCGATGGATATGCCTTGATGTTGCTCTCTTTCTCCCTATTAGGGATAGGGAATGCGTTGATGCAAACATCCTTAAACCCTCTGCTGTCAAACATTGTGCGGGCAGACCGATTGGCTAGTAGCCTCACTTTTGGTCAGTTTGTAAAGGCCATTGCCTCTTTCTTGGCCCCTTATATTGCTATGTGGGGAGCTACTCAAGCTATTCCTACTTTGGGATTGGGGTGGCGTGTGCTTTTTCCTATCTATATGATGGTGGCCATACTAGCTACTTTACTCTTGGGACAAACTTCCATTGAAGAGGAGAAGAGTAGTGAGAAGGCTTCTAGTTTTGGTGACTGTTTTGCCTTGTTGGGTAAACCTTTTATTCTACTCTCTTTCTTGGGAATTATGTGTCACGTAGGGATTGATGTAGGAACCAATACTACGGCTCCTAAAATATTGATGGAACGTTTGGGAATGGGGCTTGATGAGGCTGCTTTCTCTACCAGTCTTTACTTTATTTTTCGTACAGCGGGTTGCTTCTTGGGCTCTTTCTTGTTGCAGCGTATGAGTGCCAAACTATTCTTTGGAATCAGTAGTTTGTTGATGGCATTGGCCATGGGAGGTCTTTTTATATTCGATACAAAAGAATTAATCTATATTTGTATCGCTATGATTGGATTTGGTAATTCAAACATTTTTCCAGTTATCTTTTCACAAGCCTTGGTGGCTATGCCTAACAAGAAGAATGAGGTATCTGGTTTGCTTATTATGGGTCTTTTTGGCGGTACTGTTTTCCCCTTAGCTATGGGGGTAGCCAGTGATGCTATGGGTCAGGTAGGTGCTGTAGCTGTAATGAGCATAGGGGTGCTTTACTTACTAATCTATACGAGTAAAATTAAAAAACAACTTTAAATAAATATCGAATGAACAAGATTGTAGTTGGAATGGGCGAAGCATTGTGGGATATGCTACCCGATGGAAAGAAAATAGGGGGGGCACCTGCTAACTTTGCTTACCATGTTTCTCAGTTTGGATTAGATGGCCGCGTGGTGAGTGCCGTGGGATGTGATGAGAGTGGTGCTGAGATACTTGATGTCTTTGCGCAGAAAAAATTGCGTTGCCACATCGCTCAAGTGGAGTATCCTACCGGTTCTGTACAGGTTAAGCTAGATCCGCAAGGGGTTCCTTGTTATGATATTAAAGAGGGTGTGGCATGGGATAATATTCCTTTTACGGAGGAGTTAAAAGAGTTGGCACAATCGGCCGATGCTGTTTGCTTTGGCTCTTTGGCACAACGCAGTGTAGGAAGCCGTACAACTATTCAGCAATTCTTAGATGCGATGCCTGAAAGAGAGGGTACACTCAAAATATTTGATATTAATCTTCGTCAAGGATTTTACACCAAAGAGATTGTTTGTGAATCGATGAATCGGTGCAATGTGTTGAAGATTAACGATGAGGAGTTAGTGGCTATTAGTCGCATGTTTGGTTATCCAGGCATTGACTTGCAAGATAAGTGTTGGATCTTATTGGCCAAGTATAACTTGAAAATGTTGATTCTTACTTGTGGTACCAATGGTAGCTATGTCTTTACTCCGGGTAGTTTCTCTTTTCAAGAGACTCCCAAAGTGACTGTGGCCGATACAGTAGGTGCAGGCGACTCTTTTACAGCTGCCTTTACCTCGGCACTCTTTTACGGACTTCCCATTCCGGAAGCACACCGTTTGGCAGTAGAAACCTCTGCTTATGTATGTACGCAGCATGGAGCCATGCCCCAACTTCCTGCAAGCTTTAAAGAGCGTTTAAAAAAGTAGTAACGTAGAATCGCTTTAACAAGAGCAATTCAATTTTAGCAATAGAACATGGCTCCTATTTGGCATCTCTGTAGAGTGGGATGCGAATGGGAGCCAATAAAACCCAATAATCAAAATGAAAAAACATACCAATAAGTTGGCAGCTCTGCTACTTTGCACCTCACTCGGTGTGGTGGGCTGCCAGTCGCAACAATCCAAACTTAGCTTAATGCATCAAGGAGATACTTTAACCCTTATGCAGATTACCCATCCTACTAAGTATCTACTCTTTCCTATTCAAGAATCGGCCGATGAGAGCAAAGTAACCCTTACTACAGGGAGTACAGCCGATGTGGCCATGGATATTCGGTTGGCGGTAGATAGCATTGAGTATTATGTTCCTTTTGCACTACCGGTAGGTAGTGAGGTGGCAACGGTATCGGTGCAGTCAGGCTCTACGACATCCATTCGTTGGAGTGATGTTCAGTTATCCGATACTTTTGATGTGGAAAATAGTGACTATTATCGTCCGTTGTATCACCATACAGCCTTGTATGGTTGGATGAATGACCCCAATGGATTGGTTTACAAAGATGGTGAGTACCACCTCTATTTTCAATACAACCCTTATGGATCACGTTGGGGGAATATGCATTGGGGACACTCGGTGAGTAAAGACCTTATTCATTGGGAACACCTCGACCCTGCCATTGCGCGCGATACATTGGGCCATATCTTCTCGGGTAGTACCGTGATTGATAAAAACAATACAGCTGGTTATGGAAAGGATGCTATGATTGCTCTCTATACCTCGGCTAGTGATAAGGGACAGGTTCAAAGCATGGCTTATAGCACTGATAACGGACGGACTTATACGAAGTATGAGAAGAACCCCATCCTGACACCTTTTGATGGGTTGAAAGATTTTCGTGACCCCAAAGTATTTTGGTATGAGCCTGCTCAGAAGTGGTACATGATTGTATCGGCCGATAAGGAGATGCGTTTTTACAGCTCCTCTAACTTAAAAGAGTGGGAGTATTTAAGTGCGTTTGGTGAAGGATATGGCATACAGCCCAATCAGTTTGAGTGCCCTGATTTTATTCAGTTGCCAGTAGATGGAGATGAGCGTAACAAGAAGTGGGTGATGATTGTCAATATTAATCCTGGATGCCTATTTGGAGGTAGTGCTACTGAGTACTTTGTGGGCGATTTTGATGGTACTCAATTTACTACAGATACCAAACCCGAAGTGACCAAATGGTTGGATTGGGGAAAAGATCACTATGCAGCTGTCTGCTTCTCGAATGTAGAGGGGCGTGAGATAGCTATTCCGTGGATGAGTAACTGGCAATATGCTAACTATACGCCCATACGTCAATACCGTGGTGCGAATGGCTTGCCACGTGAATTGAAACTCTTTACGCAGGAGGGAGAAATCTACCTTTCGGGTGGTGTGGTAGCCGAAACCCGTGAGTTGCGTAAGGAGAAGAAACCATTTGATGCTTTTGAATTGGATGGAGACTCTATTATAGAGGGATTTATAGCAAACAATCAAGGAGCTTACGAACTGGATTTCGAGGTGACACCAGCTACTTCGCAGGTAGTAGGATTGGAATTGTATAACAGTAAGGGTGAGAAAACCTTCATCTATTTGGATATGAAGAGCAAGAAGTTAGTGATGGACCGTACAGAGAGTGGTTTGGTAGCCTTCGGTGAAAAATCCGAACCTCATTTTATCGAGAACCACGATAGACGGAAAACAACCTCTATCAATTACCAAAATGATTTTGCATTGGCTACTTGGGCACCTCTCTCTCTTTGTGAAGGTGGGAAGTACCATGTAGATGTCTTTGTCGATAAGTGTTCGGTAGAAATCTTTGTTGATGGTGGACGTATTGCTATGACTAATCTTATTTTTCCTACAGAGCCTTATAACAATCTGCGCTTCTATAGTGAATCCGGAAAAGCAACGATAGAGAATCTTGCCATTTATAGACTTGGCTTATAACGAAGTTATGAAATAGGTAACCATTCGCTAATTGTTTAATAAACAGTTTTTTGCTTGTTGTTATTCAGGCGAATGGTTACATTTGTATCTCTGCACTACGGAGTTTGTGCAGGTAATGTAAAACACGGTCAATTAAATACGATATTTTATGAAAAACAGAAAATTATCACTGTTACTCGCTCTTTTCACTTTCGTGGCTGTTGCAGCGAAAGATTACAAAGTAACCTCTCCTAATGGAAACGTTCAAACTACGGTTGTAGTAGATGAGAAAATTACCTACTCTATTGAGCAAGAGGGTAAACTATTGCTCTCTCCTTCGCAAGTAGCACTAGAACTTACCTCGGGTAAGCTACTTGGAGTGGGATCCAAACTAAAATCATCGCGTGTTACTAAGCATGCTTCAACATTTGAAGCTCCTGTATTTAAACGTTTGGTGGTAGAAGATAACTACAATTTGTTAACTCTGTCTTTTAATGAAGGGTTTAATCTTGAATTTAGAGCCTATAATGATGGGGTGGTATACCGATTTGTAACTACAAGCAATAACTTAGGTTCTATTGAGAATGAGGTGGCTGAGTTTAATTTCCCAGCCAATAGCATGGCTTGGGCAGCCTATAGCAATACAGAAGAGATGGCTACTAGAGAACGCCAGTTCTTTAACTCATTCGAGAATGTTTATGATGTGAAACCCATTAAGGAGCTTAATGCAAATCGCTTAATAACACTTCCTCTCTTGGTGGAGAGTGCTGGATACAAGCTTTGTATTACGGAGAGTGATTTGATGGATTATCCTGGATTGTTTCTGAATAGTTCTACTACTCATGCTTCGTTTGGAGCTGTTTTGGCTCCGGTTGTGAAGAGCTCTTTCTTGGGAGGACACAATGACTTGCAACAGATTCCTACAGAACGTGAGACTTATATTGCTAAAGTAACCAAAGCAAGAAGCTTTCCGTGGCGTGTGGTAGGGATTGCAGCTACGGATGCTGAATTGGCTGCTAGTGATTTGGCTTATCGGGTGGCAGCTCCCTCAAAAATAGCAGATCAGAGCTGGATCAAACCAGGTAAGGTGGCTTGGGACTGGTGGAATGACTGGAACTTAAAAGGGGTTGATTTTCGTGCAGGTATTAATACGGAGACCTATAAGTATTACATTGACTTTGCCTCTGATAAGGGTATTGAATATGTGATTCTTGATGAGGGTTGGGCTGTTAATAAAGCCAATGATCTCTTTAAGGTAGTTCCAGAGATTGATTTGGAGGGTATAGTTGAGTATGCCAAAGAGAAAAATGTAGGAATCATTTTGTGGGCAGGCTATTGGGCCTATCGCCATGATATGGAGAAGGTGACTCGTCACTATTCAGAAATGGGAGTAAAAGGTTTCAAGATTGACTTTATGGATAGAGACGATCAAGAGATGACGAACTTTCTAGAAGAGACGGCCCAGCTATGTGCAAAGTATCAAATGTTGGTCGATTTTCACGGTACGTGTAAACCAGCTGGATTGCAACGAACATGGCCCAATGTAATTAATTTTGAAGGGGTGAATGGATTGGAGCAGTTGAAGTGGAAAGAGGTTGACTATGATCAGGTCACTTATGATTTGCAGATTCCATTTATTCGCATGTATGCAGGTGCTATGGATTATACGCAGGGGGCTATGCGCAATGTGATACGTGCCAATTACTACCCTTCTAATTCGCAACCAATGAGCCAAGGTACTCGTTGCCGCCAATTGGCTACGTACGTTATTTTTGATTCACCACTCAATATGTTGTGTGATACACCTACTGCCTACATGGCCGAACCTGAATCGACCGACTTCATTGCTGCCATTCCAACGGTATGGGAGGAGACATTGGCTTTGGATGGAAAAATATCGGAATACATCGCTATGGCTCGTAAATCGGGTGAGGTATGGTACATTGGGGCACTGACTGATTGGTCGGCACGTAGCATGACCTTGGATCTATCTTTCTTGGGCGAGGGGAGCTTTAAACTTGAGATTTTTCAAGATGGTATCAATGCCGATCGTCATGCCGAGGATTATAAGAAGGTTACGATGGATCTTCCAGCCGATCAGAAAGTAACGATTCAAATGATGCCTGGTGGTGGTTGGGCTGCTAAAGTTAGTAAGCAGTAGCTTCTTTTTCTGAAGAGATACTGCACTAGTATAGAAAGAGTGGATAACCAATAAGTAGACTCTTTTTAACTGTTTGTTTAGGAATTATTTGGTGCTCATTTATAGAGAGTTACTAAATAGTTCCTAAACTCTTTTTAGCCTATTCCTACTACAGCGTATGGGCATGCATGGCTCTTAATTTCTTTAGTTGTTTATCTCATGCAGAATGGTTACATTTGTGCCAAACTAGCATGTTACTCATGAAATATACCTCACTTGCCTATTTACTACTAATTTTACTGGTTGTAGTTACAGCTTGCTCGCCCAGTAGGCCTCATTATCGTATTGCTGTATCACAATGTAGCGATGATGAGTGGCGTAACCAGATGAACCATGAAATGGAGCGCGAGGCTCTTTTTTATGATGATGTAGTGGTGGAGATACGTACAGCCAATGATGATAATGGAAAGCAAATAGCAGACATAGAGTACTTCATGGAGCATGAGGTGGATCTATTAGTTGTGGCTCCCAATGAAGCAGCACCTATTACCCCCATCATTGAGAAGGCGTATGCTAGAGGCATTCCTGTGATTGTAGTAGATCGAAAGATACTTTCTGATAACTATACGGCATACATTGGTGCCGATAACTATGAGATTGGAAAAGCGGTGGGTAATTACATTGCTAGTTTGCTTGGAGGAGTGGGTCAAATCGTTCAAATTAGGGGATTGCATGGCTCCACATCGGCTGTGGAGAGAGATCATGGTTTGAGAGATGCACTTGTTGATTATCCAGCAATTAGGTTATTAGAGAGTCGAGATGCAGGTTGGTTATATGCTGAGGCTGCTAAGGAGATGGATACTCTATTGGCTAATCATGCAGCTATTGATCTTGTTTTTGCACAAAATGACCGTATGGCAGCAGGAGCATATGCTACGGCTGTTGAACAAGGTAGGGAAAAGACTATTCGTTTTGTGAGCATTGATGCTCTTCCGGGGGCTGGATTAGGAATTGAACAGGTATTGCACAAAGAATTAGATGCTACTTTCATATATCCTACTGGGGGTGATAAAGTGATACAACTTGCCATGAATATATTGGAGGGAGCTCAGTTTAGTCGCGAAACAGTATTAGAAACAGCGGTGGTAGACAAGACCAATGTCTCTATGATGCACCTGCAGAGAGTACACATTGCACAATTGGATAGTAAAATAGAGGCTATTCGTGGAAAGATGAATCACTACTTGGATCGTTATGCTACGCAGAAATTTTTATTGTGGGGTAGTCTGTTGGTACTCTCCTTAGTGGTGACTTTGTTAGGTGGGGTATACTTCTCTTTGCGTAGTAAGAACCGTTTGAATAGAGAGCTTTCAAGAAAAAAAAACATACTAGAACAGCAGAAGATGCAGCTCATTGAACAGAAGGAGTTGCTTATTGGGCAAAAGGGGCAGTTGGAACTTTTGGCTAGCGAGTTAGAGGAGGCTACACAGGCCAAACTTCTCTTTTTTACCAATGTGTCACATGATTTTCGTACTCCATTGACGCTTATTGCCGATCCTGTTAATCAACTGCTAGAGGAGGGAGTAGGCGATGAGCGCCAAACGAAACTACTTACACTTGTCAAAAAGAATACTGCTATATTGCTTGGGTTGATTAATCAGATATTGGACTTTCGGAAGGTTGAAAATGGGAAGATGAATCTTACCCTTACTCCTTTGAATCTTGATGCATCTATGGCACAATGGGGAGAGTCGTTTCACTTGATGCTCGCTAAGAAACAGATTGCATTTCAGTTCTTGGTTGCCCCAGATCAAGATTACTACTTCTTAGTGGATAAAGAGAAGATGGAGCGTATTTACTTTAATCTTCTCTCGAATGCTATAAAGTATACACCCGAGAAAGGGGAGATTATACTCTCTCTAACTACCCAAGGTGGGGTATTGCTCTTTACGCTATTTAACTCGGGTAGTTATATATCGGTCGATGAGGCAAAGGTCATCTTTGATCGATTCTATCAGATTGATGGCCACCAAGCAGGCACAGGTATTGGTTTAGCATTGGTACACTCTTTTGTTAAATTACACGGAGGTGAAATAGCTGTTCAGAGCGATAGCCTTGGAACAACTTTTACGGTGCAGCTTCCGTTGCAAAAGCCCTCTACTGATAGGATAGACTCTTTGGAAAGTGATAATTCGGTGGTAGTGGATGAGGATTTGTATCTCTCTACGCAGGTAGACGAACTGGAACTGACTGATAAGCCTATGGTATTGGTGATAGACGATAATAATGATATTCGTAACTACATTGGCTCACTACTTGAGGGTGACTATGCGGTTTTAAAAGCAGCTCAAGCAGCGAGTGGAATAGCACTAGCCATGAAGTATGTACCCGATTTAATCATATCGGATGTAATGATGCCTGGAATGGATGGTATAAGCTGTTGCAAACGGCTAAAGAGCGAACTGCAGACATCGCACATTCCTGTGATTTTATTGACTGCCTGTTCATTGGATGAACAGCGTATAGCAGGATACGATGGAGGTGCCGATTCTTACATAGCCAAACCATTTGACGCCAACTTGCTCGTTTCGCGGGTGAAGAATCTGATCGCTTCGCGTAAGCAATTAAAGGATGTGTTGGCTGATAGGCAATGGCTAGTTAAGGAGCGAAGCAGTGATATGGATCAAGATTTTGTTTCGCGCTTTAAGCAGTTAGTAGAGCAACGTATGCATGAATCGGAATTGAATGTGGAAGAGCTGGGTAAGGAGATGAGTTTGAGTAGGGTGCAACTCTATCGAAAACTGAAATCACTGACCAACTACTCTCCCAATGAATTGCTTCGCCAAATGCGCTTAAAAAGAGGCTACTCTTTATTGCTATCCTCCGAAATGAGTATTTCGGAAATTGCGTACGAGGTGGGCTTCTCGTCTCCCTCTTATTTCACCAAATGTTACAAAGAGTTCTTTAACGAGAGCCCTACAGATTCACTGAAGCGTAAAGGGTAGGCTGATGCTGCTCTACTGATACTCTGTTTGGGAGAGAAGATGCGTAACATACCTTTCTTCCCTCTTTCTTTAACTTAGTAAGGAGTTATAGGAAGGGGGTAAATAGGTAGGCAAACCATCTCCCAAATCGTCTCCATACTCCCTCTTTGTAGTATCCCTCTTCGGTAAGTAGGGTGCTATTGAGTTTATCTTCTTCGAAGATAGTGATTAATTCTTGGGTGGTTTCGGGATTGAATATAAAGGCATTTACCTCGTTGTCGTACCGCAAGCTACGACTGTTTAGATTGGTGCTTCCAACTGTACAAAAGAGGCTATCCACCATCATGATTTTAGCATGATGGAATCCACCGTTAAACATATAAATATCAGCTCCCTTTTCTCGCAACTTATTAGCTGAGTAAAGGGCTGCTTGTGGAGTAAAAGGAATGTCCGATTTGGCAGGCACCAATATCTCTACTTCGATGCCACGTTTTAAGGCCCTTCTAATGGCTCTCTTAATGCTTGATGTGGGAGTGAAATAGGGGTTTATAAGTTGCACTCTCTGTTGGGCTACATTGAATGATTGGATATAGGCTTCGCGCATTTTCTTGGGCATTTTATGAGGTATGCGGTCTACAATGGCAATCGTTTTACCTCCTATAGAGGCGATTTTAGTTGGATAATAGGCCTCTCCACCAATTTTTTGTTTGGTAGCTTTGTTCCAAATAGTGAGGAATATATCTTGTAAATTCTTCACTGCATCTCCCTCTATACGTATGTGCATATCACGCCAATCACCAATTTCGGGCAGGCCATGAATGTAGTAATCGGCAATGTTCATGCCACCTGTATAGCCTATAGCTCCATCTATGACAACTATTTTTCGGTGGTCGCGCGCAAATACATGGTTAATCCATGGAAATTTAATGGGATCGTATTTAACAATTTCAATCCCTCTGTCACGAATCGCTTTTAGGTGTTTCTTCTCTAGTGGCTGGTTGTTTGACCAGTTTCCAAATGCATCAAAAAGGGCTCTTACCTCTACTCCCTCTTGGACTTTTTCTGCTAGTAAATCAAACAAGGCATTGGCTATGGAGTCATTTCGAAAGTTGAAATACTCTAAATGTATGTGGTGTTTGGCTCTTCTAATATGTGCAAATAGATCAATAAATTTTAATTCACCGCTTGTGAGTAGGGTTACTTGGTTATTGTGGCTAATAGGAATATCTTCTGCTACAAATAGCTCCATAAGTAGCGAATCACTCGAGGGATGATTGGATACTAGTTGAGCTGTTGGAGTAACCTCTTTGGTTGTTAGTATTTGTGCATCAATGGTTGTTGCACTAACAATCAAAAGAATTACTAGAAGATAGTAAGTAAGTCTGTTCTTATACATAAATTTAGCGTAAAAAATAAGTGTGCAAAAGTAGAGCTTTTCTTACTAATTATGGCTACTTGTCCTACTTTCCTCTTTTTTTTTATTATTTATATACGTTCTGCTACATTCTTATCGCTTCTTGTCTTTTTCCCTACCTTGCTCTCCATCTCTTCGCTCTCCTCTTCGCTAAGCATACCTAGGTGGGTTAACTCTTCAATGATTTGTCGCTCTTTTCTGAGTATCATCCGCTTGGCTTTTTGGTGTACAGCTTTCTGATAGGCATCAGGGAACAATGTTGATAGGGTTGAGAGAATCTCTTTGGCTTTTTTTAAGTTTGCTTTGAGCTCTTCGCTAATTGTAGCAATAGCTTCTTCCTCTTTTGTTTCTAATTTACTAGAGTTGGTAAGTTCATTGGTCAATAGTAGGCCATCATGCTGGATGGCTATAAAACCGTGTAGTAAATCGCAGTATTTAATAATTCTACTATGAAACAATTGTGTGAATAAAAAGTTCCACTTCATTGTCTTTTCTTCCAATTCTGAAGGAGTTCCTATTCGGTCTATTCGCTCTTGTAAATGGGTAAAGGGCATGGTTCCATCTTTGTCGTCCAGCTCTTCAATCATACCTGATAATCTTTTTTGTGAGAAGGCAGAGATTGTTCCGCTTTGGAAGAGTTGTGTACAAAAAGAGAGCTCCTTTTCCATGACTTTTCTGCGAGTATAGACAATGAAATTCTCTTTAGATGTTTCGTCTATTACAGGTTTCTCCTCTTTCTTGGGAAGGTATAATGCGAGTGTATTCCAATCGGCACCTGTGAGTGACTCTTTGCTTTGTAAACTATGGAGGTAGTTTTTCATTTTGTCATAGTAGATGGATTGGATGGTGTAGTCCAGTAGTAGCTTAGCAGATGGTTTTCTGGTTAGTTTTAACTTTTTAAGGAGCCAGCCAGTGGTGGTAGCATTGATAGTAAGTGTAAGGGTTACTATGCCGCCTGTAAGGAAGAGTACTTGGTTACGTACCTCTTCGGGGATGACTGGGGTGTAGAATACCAACAAGGCAAGTACCATGGCGAGTGCTCCACGCAATCCTCCCCAGCTAAGCACAAATGCCTCTTTGGTGGTTAATCCGTAATGAAGTTTACGCATTATGGGTAGAAAGAGGAAGACCATCGTGGTGCGAATAATATTTAGGCCAATATAAACAATGGCTAGAATAATTAAATCATGCCACCTAAAATTGCATTTCATGGCAATGATGATTCCTACAATAATAAAGATGAGTGTATTGGCCAAATAGGCAGCAAGTGCCCAGAAATCTCGGATAAAGGTAGATGACTGTTGGCTTAGTCGAGTACGCCCTCCATAGGCTATTACCACTCCAAAGGTTACAAGTGCAATAACTCCCGACACCTCTAGGATGTTATTCGTGAGGTAAAAGAGAACGTAAGCTGCTATGAAGAGGATGCTATTTTGTACAATGGCATCATTCTTGGCTCTTCTGGTAAGCCACAGGCTAATCATTGCTATGAGGATGGCTATGGCAACTGCGCCAAATACGGTTAGTAGGAAGTTGGGAATGGGACCATAATGTAGTCCTGCTGCTGTAAATCCACTGAAGAAGAGCATGAAGAAGACGATGCCGGTACCATCATTGAGCATTGATTCTGCATCAACCAAGGTAGAGAATCGTTTATCTGTTTTAAGTTCATGTAAGAGTGCTACCACTGCCACAGGATCTGTGGCCGATATAAGTGCTCCAAAGAGAAAGGCTATATTCCAATTCCATGCTGGATTGTATTCGGGGAAGAAATATTGGATTCCCATCATTAAGCTTCCGGTCAGTAATAGGGCTACGGCTACCCCTGGAACGGCAAGTATGGAGGCATTGGTGAAGGTGTTCCTAAAGATGTGTGTATCTAAATTGAGCGATGCTTCAAAAATTAGGATAGGTAGGAAGATGAATAGAATGACATCGGGTTCCATATTGCTTACTCCCTGTAGCGTGTGGTCAATAAGTGGCGATAATGGTATGAGACCGTAGCGCGAGCAGGCACCAATGGCTAGTCCGATGATAAATAAGCCTACAGTGTATGGTACGAAGGTGCGTTTGAGTACCATTTTTAATATCACTCCAATCAGTAGGCTGACCATGATGAAGAGAAGTGATTCTACTACAGTAATTTCCATATTTTATTTTAATTTACTTGGGGTAAAGGTAGAAAATATATTATACCCATGCTCTTCTGAAGTTCAAAAATGTGCATGGCTTTATTTTTTTTTAGAATACGTTGCATACTCTATAACAAGAGAGGTAAGAACAAAGTTTCTGAGTTCTCTTTACTTTTTTAGTGTTGGCTGAAGTGAAGTAGTTGTCTTGCATCAGTGCTACACTCGTCTCACACCAGCCTTACACCAAAGTTGTCCTACTGTTTGCATTGCTACAATCTTCCAGGTTTAATTGTATGCTGTAGTTTTTAGGATGTTTCTTACTTATTAATTGGGCTTGTTTGATCGGAATCTTTGGGTGGTGGTGTGCCTTTGTGGTATATTCTATTTTTAATAATAAATATCCTCTAGGTCTATATTGATGGCACTTGATTATTTTGAAACTGTTTTCTAAATACTGTAAACTTTTCTTTGTTGTGATTTGTTCTTTGGATATAGTTACTAGAATTGAAAATTTTAAAAGTATAGTTGTATGTTGAGCAAAGAATTAGAAGAAGCTATCAATGTTCAGATTAATGCAGAGTTGTGGTCTGCCTATTTGTATTTATCAATGGCTGCTTACTCTCATGATCACAATATGGTGGGTATGGCCAATTGGTTTGAGGTGCAGTTTAAGGAGGAGCAAGATCATGCCATGATTTTCTTCAACTACCTTATTTCTCGCGGAGCAAAGGTGAGTTTAAGACCTATCCCAGAGGTTCCAACTACTTGGCAATCGCCATTGGATGCCTTTAAAGAGGTATTGAGTCATGAAAAGATTGTTACATCGATGATTAATTCCATTTTCACGCTTGCTGCTGCCGAGAATGACTATGCCACACAGAGTATGCTTAAATGGCTTATTGATGAGCAAGTAGAGGAGGAAGATAATGCGAAGAAGTTAATAGAAAGTCTTACACTTATTGATGGAAATGGTTTTGGCCTTTATATGCTGGATAAGGAGTTGGCAGCACGTACTTATGTGCAGGCGGCGCCATTGGTTTCGTCAAAAGGATAACAATCTTTCTGCTATAAAATAAAAGAGAGTTAATCATTTAGTTGATTAACTCTCTTTTGTGCGCTTGATAGGACTCGAACCTACACGTCTCACGACACCAGATCCTAAGTCTGGCGCGGCTACCAATTACGCCACAAGCGCAGCGTTGTTATTGAATAACGGGTGCAAAGGTAATGTTTCTATTTGAATTTGCAAATGTTTGGGCTGCTTTTTTCGTGAAAATATTGATTTAAATAAAAGAAGGATTCTGGATTGATGTGTCAAGTAGGGGATTCTAGGGAATATTAGAACTCCGTAAGAGTTTCTGCTTTTAACGGATCAAGTAAAATAATAGGTTGGTAGAGAAGTGCGATAAGGCTTTATTTTATTCTTGCCAAGCTGTATGGTTAAGGTGGGTTACGCTCATCGGTACTGGTGCTCCAGCCTCTTGCCGCTAGGGCGCTCCCTGAGTGGAGACGATGAGCTGAAAATAAATTTTCAGGAATAGTAAAATAAACTATTATTTTACTTGAGCTCTTTTTGGGGATCACCTGCAAAAGTTGTGGGAAATAATTGTTAATACTCTTTATTTTAACCTTTTCAGGTGAGTCCGTAATCCTAGGTGAGTCTCTTTTATTTTAGGATAAGGTGGTAAAATAAAGGAGAGTCAATCATTTTATTGATTGACTCTCCTTTGTGCGCTTGATAGGACTCGAACCTACACGTCTCACGACACCAGATCCTAAGTCTGGCGCGGCTACCAATTACGCCACAAGCGCAGCGTTGTTATTGAATAACGGATGCAAAGGTAATGTTTCTATTTGAATTTGCAAACGTTCGGGCTTTTTTTTATAAAAAATATTGATCTAAATAAAAGAAGGCTTCTTAACTGATGTGTGAAATAGGGTTCACTAGGGAAGGTTAGGAGCTCGTAAGAGTTTTTGCTTTTAACCAATGTGTGGAATCGTAGTTGTTGGGTATTTTAAGAAACAACCCAATCCCACAACTTTTGCAGGTGAGCCCAGGTAAGCCGGTAGTCTTAGGTGAGTCTGTTTTATTTTAGGATAAGGTGGTAAAATAAAAGAGAGTTAATCATTTAGTTGATTAACTCTCTTTTGTGCGCTTGATAGGACTCGAACCTACACGTCTCACGACACCAGATCCTAAGTCTGGCGCGGCTACCAATTACGCCACAAGCGCAGCGTTGTTGTTGAATAACGAGTGCAAAGGTAATGCTTTTATTTGAATATGCAATAGTTGGTTAAAATAAAAAGAGCCTATTTTTTAATTTTAGCTCTTTCTTAGCTGCTGTTAAGGGTGGTGGAGACCATTTATTGCTCTGTTAATCAGGTTTTCTAGATCCTTACTTGGTGGTTGGGTTAATTTCCCTCTTTTTGACTGCTGAGTAATTCAATCGCTCGTTCGATAATGGAATCGACTCCTTTGCTGTAATCGCTTGTTGCAATGTCTACCTTTATATCGGGCTCTATGCCAAATTCAATCTGCTCCATTTGTGGGTTGTATATGGGGCTAGCCGAGAAGCGGATAGACCACCCGTTGGGGAGTTCGGATGAGAAGGGAAGTCCTGAACCACCTCCCGTTTTATCGCCTATAAGTGTTACCGAGGGTAACTGTTTCATGCTATTGGCAAAATCATTCGTGGCGCTGTAAGAGCGTCGGTTGGTCAGTACGGCTGCTCTCTTTTGCCATCTTATACGGTTGCTGGGCGACTCGAGGTAGATGGGTTCTGGAGTGGAGAAGTCGTTGTGCCCCGTACCTGTTTTATGCGAGATATAGCTAGTGAGCACCTGCTTGTTTGTAAAACGGGCAGCCAGCTTTTGGGCGGTGGTTAAATTTCCTCCACCGTTGTTACGTACATCGAGAATGAGTCCATCGCAGATGGAGAGGGTATTGAGTATTTCATCTAGGTTGCCATCTCCAATGCCAGACTGGAAACTCTCGCAGTAGATGTAGCCGATGTTTTGCTCTAATATGGTATATTTAAGCCCAGAGGCCATCTCATAATCTTTGCCTAGGTAGATGCTTTGAATGCTGTCGTCAAAGTTGCGTGGATAGGCATCGTACCAGGCTCTGTATTGCGATACTCTATCGGCTGATACGAGGTTGACATGGCCGTCGCGTAGTTCGTTTACCATCTCTGAGAGTACGTCAAAGAGCTGTTTTTTACTCATGTCTGCTGTGATGCGTTGGCTATATTCGCTATATACATGGTTCCAGTCTAGTCCATAGCTCTCTTTCTTGTATTCGAGAAAGCAATATCGGTTGTCTATTATTTTCCAGAGTGCTTCAAAGTTCCCTTGCGGAGAGTTGTCAAATTGCTCCTCTCGGATGCAGCTACTGCAAAAGAGTAGTAGGAGGAGGGAGATGTATGTTGCCAGTTTTTTCATGCTGTATGTTGTTTAGTAAGGGCTTTTGTAGAGAGGGTTTTTGGGTTGGTTTGCTCCCTTAAAGATGGAGAAGTTTTTTACCACTCCTACCATGAAGATATTGGACCAAGTGTGGCTCTTTAAACTATTTACATGTGATTGCTGTAAATCGCATAGATAAGCTAACCGCAGGTTGACTCGGCTGATGGGGAAATCTAGTGTGAGCATGTTTCGCATAGAGGGTTGGTTATGTAGAGAGGTGAAGCGGATGTTTTCTCCCCAGTGCCCCAAGGTGAATATTTCGTAGTAACTCTGTCCGTATTCGGGTGAGAAGAGTAGCCCTGCTAGGGGTAGGTTTACTTGATACCGTGCGATGAATGGTATTTTGCCGATTCGGAAATGGTAGATGGCCATGCTCGAAGCGGCAATATTGAGGTAGGCTTTGGCCTGTGCCGGGTTGTTGGAGTTGCGGGTGTTGTATACAAAGCCTCCATTTAAATCAATCATGGGACCAGCCAATATTTTGAACTGTTCGGTCAGTTGAAATTGATAGTGCCAAGCGTAATTCCAATTAATGAGACCGGCTAGTTGGTCTCCTGTTTTAGATTGGTTGGTTGAGGTAGATAGATTTACCTGAAGTAGGTTTTGGGTAGAGATCCGCCCATCCATCAGTTTAGTCATGCGCATACTCTCTCTTAGAATGCGTATTTCCGTTCCTTTGTACTCTACAGGTGATAGGTAGGTATCTAATATGTTGGTGAAACCCACCCCGTAAAGCGTGGCACGCATTACGGGGCTTTTGGTTTCTATACTATCTGTTTGCGCATAAATAGGAGCAGTAGATAGAATGAGTAGTAGAAGAAAGGTAATCTGTTTCATCGGCTAAAAGAGTTTCATTTGTCCAGTTATCTCATCTATAATGTCTCGGTCGCTTTTGCCAAAGTCGGGATCTTCATTGATGGGCACTTCGATGGGTTGCTCTTCGTTGTTCTCTACTTCTTCTGGATAGCGTGTTGGCTCCAATTCGGTGATTGTGCCCACTTGGTAGGTAGAGATACGCTTTCCTTTGGCTTTATAGCTCTTTACGCCAATAAATTCCTCCAATTCGATGATTAGTGACTCTCGGAAACTATCTTTTCCACCGAAGGTAACTTCAATACGAGGGTAGGCAGTTTCTGTTAGTAGAATGAGCTTATTCTCTTTGTTGTCTCCTAGGTAGTTTTGTTTCTTGGAGGTATTGTCGAATATAAATCGTTTGGCGTATGGGAATCCTTGCTGATCGGCATCGTAGAGCAGCGCTGAAAAGACCTTTTCTGGATTGTACTTCTCTATAACGCTTATGCCTGGGGCATAGTGGTTATTCGAGTCGAAGTTGGTGGTGTAAAAGTCTCCATTGTTGTGTACCACTAGGATTAAATCGTCGCTATTGAACTCGCCTAAGTATTCACCTCGTTCGTCGTAGTTTAAGCGCAGCACGTCGCGATCAAACCACACTTTACGCCCTCCTAGGGTCGATCCTCCACGGTGTTTTAGTACCACCTTGTGTACCTCGTTGCGGGTAAGAAGGTTGCCCATTGATTGTCTTCCCTTGATGGCGATTTCACTAAAATCTCGATCAAAGATAATTTTCTTGATGCGTGGATTGGGTTTTAGTGTTACTTTAACAATCTCTGCCTCTCCATTGGGGTTGGCCGAGAAATAGGCAATTCTTGAGCCTGGGGTGCCTTGTGTTAAGTCGTACTCTCTGTCGCGTGTCATAGAAATTACGTTGAAACGCTTCAAGAAATGGGTGCCATTTTTACCATCGCGGTAAACTACGTTGTAGATGGTGCGTTTGTCATTCTTCTTGAATACGTTGACATAGAGTACATTTTTGCCCACAAACATTTTGTCGGCTATGCGTACCACTTTGTACTTACCATCTTTGTAGAAGATAATTACATCGTCTATATCGGAGCAGTTGGTTACAAACTCATCTTTTTTAAGGGCTGTGCCAATAAATCCATCTTCGCGATTGATATAGAGCTTTTCGTTTGCCTCTACTACTTTGGCAGCTTCGATGGTGTCAAAGCTACGCAACTCGGTTTTACGGGGGTAATTGGCTCCATACTTCTCTTTGAGCATCTCAAACCAAAGGATGGTTTGCTCTACTAAATGGGCCAATTTATAATCGATCTCCTCAATTTCGGCTTTGGTACGTAGTATAAAGTCGTCGGCTTTCTCTTTGTTGAATCGTAAGATGCGCGCCATTTTAATCTCCATAAGTCTGAGAATGTCCTCTTTGGTGACCTCTCTTACAAATTGAGAGTAGTAAGGCTCTAAACGGCTATCAATGTGCTGACAAGCTGCATCCATATCTTTGGCCTGTTCAAACTTGCCATCTTTGTAGATGCGTTCTTCAATAAAAATTTTCTCCAATGAAGCGAAATGAAGCCCTTCCAGCAGCTCTCTTTTTCGTATCTCGAACTCTTGGCGAATTAACTCCATGGTGTTATTGGCCGATTTTCTTAATACGTGGCTTACTGATAGGAAATGAGGTTTGTTTTCGTCAATGATACAGCAGTTGGGCGAGATGCTTACTTCGCAGTCTGTAAATGCATAGAGGGCATCAAGCGTTTTATCACTCGATACGCCAGGGGCCAAGTGGATTAAAATCTCGACTTTGGCTGCTGTGTTGTCGTCTACTTTGCGGATTTTGATTTTACCCTTCTCTACTGCTCTCAGAATTGAATCAATCAGGGAAGAGGTAGTCTTTCCGTAAGGAATTTCGGAGATGACCAATGTCTTGTTGTCGAGCTTGCTTATTTTGGCACGTACTTTTACGGCTCCACCCCGTTCTCCATCGTTGTAGCGAGAGACGTCTACCGATCCACCCGTTAAGAAATCGGGGTAGAGTGTAAAGTCATCTCCTTGCAAGTAAGCAACGGCTGCGTCGCACAGTTCGTTAAAGTTGTGTGGTAGGATTTTGGAAGAGAGGCCTACAGCAATCCCCTCCACTCCTTGAGCTAGTAAGAGTGGAAATTTAACAGGGAGTGTAATGGGTTCTTTATTACGTCCGTCGTATGATGATTGCCATTCGGTTGTTTTGGCATTGAAGACTACATCGAGTGCAAATTTAGAGAGTCTTGCTTCAATGTAACGCGAGGCTGCTGCACTATCGCCTGTTAAGATGTTTCCCCAGTTCCCTTGACAATCTATCAAAATATCTTTCTGTCCTAGTTGCACCAAGGCATCGCCAATGGAGGCATCACCGTGGGGGTGAAACTGCATGGTGTGACCTACAATGTTGGCTACTTTGTTGTAGCGCCCATCGTCTAGCCTTTTCATAGAGTGCAAAATGCGTCGTTGTACGGGCTTAAACCCATCGTTAATATGGGGTACAGCACGCTCTAAGATTACGTACGAAGCGTAGTCTAGGAACCAAGTTTGGTACATGCCACTAAGCTGATGTTTGGCCTTTTCGCTTTTTGCCTCTGTGGGTTTGTAGTCCGAGTGTTGGTTCTCTTGGGGAGCTATTTCTTCCTTATTTTGCTCTTCTTTTTCAATGAAATCGTCGCTCATCTCTATTTAAATTCCTTAATGTTCTGATTATATGCAGGCAAAAATACGATTTTAATTGAAAAAATGATTTACTTTGCGCATTATTTAGCGTTTAATTTTTTAAAGGTAAAATAAGAAAAGTAGTAAACGATATAAGACAATAACGAAAAGAATATGGCACAAGAAGACGTTTTTAAGAAATTAGTATCTCATTGTAAAGAGTATGGCTTTGTATTCCCATCGAGTGATATCTACGATGGATTAGGCGCAGTTTACGACTATGGCCAAATGGGGGTAGAGTTGAAAAACAATATCAAACAATATTGGTGGCAAAGCATGGTGCTTTTGCACGAAAACATTGTAGGGATTGATTCGGCTATCTTTATGCACCCTACTATTTGGAAGGCTTCTGGACACGTGGATGCTTTTAATGATCCATTGATTGATAACAAAGATTCTAAAAAACGTTACCGTGCCGATGTGTTGATTGAAGATCAGCTTGCTAAGTACGACGATAAAATAAATAAAGAGGTAGCTAAGGCTGCTAAACGTTTTGGCGAATCGTTTGATGAGGCTCAATACCGTGCTACGAATGGTCGTGTGTTGGAGAATCAGGCCAAACGTGAAGCACTTCACCAACGTTTTGCGCAAGCATTGAACGATGGTAACTTGGAAGAGCTTCGTCAAATCATTGTTGACGAAGAGATTGCTTGTCCTATCTCAGGCACTAAGAACTGGACTGAAGTACGTCAATTTAACTTGATGTTCTCTACCGATATGGGTTCTACTGCCGACGGTGCTACCAAAATCTACCTACGTCCCGAAACGGCTCAAGGTATCTTTGTGAACTACTTAAATGTGCAAAAAACGGGTCGTATGAAGATTCCTTTTGGTATTGCACAGATTGGTAAAGCTTTCCGTAACGAGATTGTGGCGCGTCAATTTATTTTCCGTATGCGTGAGTTCGAACAAATGGAGATGCAATTCTTTGTAAAACCAGGTACCGAAATTGAATGGTTCAATAAATGGAAAGAGCTTCGTTTGAAATGGCACAAAGCGTTAGGCTTTGGTGACAATCACTACCGCTATCACGATCACGATAAATTGGCTCACTATGCCAATGCAGCTACTGATATTGAATTCTTGATGCCTTTTGGTTTTAAAGAGGTAGAGGGTATTCATAGCCGTACAGATTTTGACTTGAGCCAACACGAGAAGTATTGTGGTAAGAGTATTAAATATTTTGATCCAGAGATCAATGAATCATACACTCCCTATGTGGTGGAAACTTCAATCGGTGTTGACCGTATGTTCCTAAGCATTATGAGCTCAGCTTATTGTGAAGAGAAGTTGGAGAATGGCGAAACACGTACTGTGTTGCGTTTGCCAGCTGCATTGGCTCCTGTAAAGATGGCGGTTATGCCTTTGGTAAAGAAAGATGGTCTTCCCGAAAAAGCGCGTGAAATCATGAATGATTTGCGTTTTGAATTTAACTGTCAGTATGACGAGAAAGATAGTATTGGTAAGCGTTACCGTCGTCAAGATGCTATCGGTACACCTTACTGTATCACAATTGATCACCAAACACTAGAAGATAACTGCGTAACTTTGCGCAACCGTGATACGATGCAGCAAGAGCGTGTAGCTATTGCCGATTTGCGTGGTATTGTTGCTGACAAGGTAAGTGTAACGTCACTTTTAAAGACGCTTCAATAACCTCTTAACTAATGATGAAGAAATCTATTTTAAAGTTGGCTGTGTGGATGTTTGCGCTTCCATTACTGTTTGCTGCTTGTAGTGAAACCGATAGTAGTGTAGACCCTTACGAGAATTGGGACGTACGCAATCAAACCTATATTGATTCAATAGCAACTGTTGCTAAGGCAAATTTGGGAGATGGTGTGGGAGAGTGGAAAGTGATTCGCTCTTACAAACTTCCTCCATTGGGCTTGAATGAAGTAGGGGAGGTAAATGACAATGTCTATTGCAAAATTGTTGCTGTAGGCACAGGTGATAAAACACCTAAATTTACCGACAATGTTGCTACAAACTACCGCGGTAAGTTGGTTAATGGAACAGTATTTGATCAAAGTTACAAAGGTGTTTACGATCCTACGATAGCTACTCCTATAGAGTTTACTTTGAGTGGCGTAATAACAGGTTGGACTACTGCTTTGCAAGTGATGAAAGAAGGAGACCGTTGGGAAATGTATATTCCCTACAGCATGGCTTACGGAACAAGTGGATCAGGATCTATTCCGGGTTACTCTACACTCTATTTTGATGTAGATTTACGCAAAGTGATTGCTGTAGCTGAAAATGAACGCTCTCTTGCTGCTGAATTTGAAGTAAGTGAGTAATATATAGAAATAAAAAAGGTTGGTATTTTCGTTTAAAGCGAGAATATCAACCTTTTTTCTTTCCTATTACTCCTTGCTAGTCCTCTTTTTTTTTTCTATTTTTGTATAAAATTCTTTATTTACTTATACTCATATATCTATGGAAAAACTATCAAATTCATTACTCTCTATTTCAGTTTCTAAAGAGGGAGCCGAGTTGCAAAGCATACAAAAAAATGGTCATGAATATCTTTGGCACGGTGATGCTCAATTTTGGGATAGACGTTCTCCTATTCTTTTCCCACTAGTAGGACGTGTTTGGGGCGATGAATTTAGCCATAATGATAAGCTCTATCCTATAGGGCAACACGGATTTGCCCGCGATTTAAGATTTGAATTGGTCAAACACACTGCCGATGAATTACTTTATAAGTTAGTGAGTACACCCGAGATGCTTCTTCATTTTCCTTTCTCTTTTGTACTTTATGCTGGTTATCAGTTGGTCGATAATAAGCTAGTGGTAACTTGGAAAGTTGAAAATCCAGGTAGTGAAGATCTTTTCTTTCAGATTGGTGCACACCCTGCATTTAATTTACCTGATTTTGATTTACAAAGTCAAGAACGCGGATACTTTCGATTCTCGCCTGAAAAGGAGTTGAAGTATCTTATACCTACAGAAAAAGGGTGTGTAAGTCCTGTTCACCACTCTTTGCAATTGGCAGATGGCTGGATGCCGATTACTGCTGACACTTTTGCATGTGATACCTATGTGTTTGACGATAACCAATTGGAAAGAATATCCTTGTATGATAAGGAGAAGAAGCCCTATTTAGCAGTGGAATTCGATGCTCCGCTATTGGGCTTATGGGCACCTACCAATTCACGTCCCGATTGCCCTTTTGTCTGTATTGAACCTTGGTATGGGTGTTGTGATGAAGTGGGTTATAATGGTCTCTTTACCGAACGTAAATGGACGCAGCGTTTAGCTCCTCAAGGAGTTTTTGAGGCTAGCTATACCATTGTAATTGCTTAAGGTATACGATTAGTTGGTTTAATGTTTGTTCTCTATAGTAAATCTTACGCATGAAAAAGAAAATTCAACTTTTGGGGCTGCTTTGTATCTCATTCATGAGCTTGCAGGCTGCCAAGATAGACACCCTTCACGTACATAGTAAATCTATGAAAGAGGATGTTACTGTGTTAACTATTACCCCTGATAAGGCTTTGAAAGGAGAGAAATGTCCTGTTGTTTATTTATTGCATGGATACGGTGGTAATGCTTTTACTTGGATGGGAATTAAACCTAACTTGCCCGAAATAGCCGATCGTGAAGGAATTGTATTTGTCTGTCCTGATGGGAAAAATAGCTGGTACTGGGATAGCCCTATTCGTGAGAACTACCGCTACGAAACCTTTGTGACTAATGAATTGATACCTTATGTAGATAAGAATATGAATACCATCGCTTTTAGGAGCGCACGTGCCATTACGGGATTAAGTATGGGTGGACATGGAGGCTTGTGGCTATCATTTCGGCATACTAACCTGTTTGGTGCAGGAGGTAGCATGAGTGGTGGAGTCGATATTCGTCCTTTCCCAACTTCGTGGGCGATGGAGAAGTCACTTGGGAAAATGGAAGATAACCCCTTGGTTTGGGAGGCTCATACCGTTATTAATCAGGTAGAACAGCTCCAAAAAGGAGAATTGGCTCTAATTATAGATTGTGGATTAGGAGATTTCTTTTTGGAGGTAAACCAAAAACTACACCAAAAATTAGTCGAAAAGGGAATTGATCACGATTTTACGATTCGTCCAGGGAAGCATGATAATAACTACTGGCGGAATGCGGTAGATTATCAAATCTTATTTTTTAAAAAATATTTCACTAAAGAGAACTAATCACTAAAGAGAATCAATGATGAAAGATAAACTAGTCTTTATTACGGGTGCTTCTGCCGGAATAGGGGAGGGATGTGCCCATAAATTTGCACAAGAGGGGGCCCGTCTTATTTTAAATGCCCGCAGTGTAGAGAAGCTAGAGGCACTTAAGCGAGAACTAGAGTCTGCTTACCAAGCCGATGTCTATTTGGCTCCGTTTGATGTGTGTGACAGAGCTGCCATGATGCAGGCACTTGTCGAACTTCCTGCCGAGTGGAAAGCAATTGATGTGTTGATTAACAATGCAGGATTGGTGATTGGAGTAGACAAAGAACACGAGGGTAATTTAGATGAGTGGGATATCATGATTGATACCAACATCCGTGCACTACTAGCTATGACTCGTTTGGTAGTACCAGGTATGGTAGAGCGCAAGAGAGGACACGTCATTAATATTGGCTCCATTGCTGGTGATTGGGCTTACCCTGGTGGTTCGGTTTATTGTGCTACCAAAGCGGCTGTTAAAGCACTTTCGGATGGATTGCGCATTGATTTAGTCGAAACGCCACTGCGTGTAACCAATATCAAACCAGGTATGGTGGAGACCAACTTCTCTGTGGTTCGTTTCCGTGGTGACAAAGAGCGTGCAGATAGTTTCTATAAAGGTATTCGTCCGCTTACGGGGTATGATGTGGCTGAGACAGTCTACTTTGCTGCTTCGCTACCTGAGCATATTCAAATAGCCGAGTTGCAGGTTACTCCTACACACCAAGCCAATGCTATGGTGGCTTATCGTGAGTAGTAGCACTTTTATGCTATTCTTCGGTTCAATAAGGGTCTCTTAGAGTGCCTAATATAGAGAGTTGCCCCCTTTTACAGATTTCTGTAAAAG
>JBOFFJ010000188.1:0-1588 GCA_051648565.1 Phocaeicola sp.
TGCAAGTACGTCATCACAGTGTTGAACCATGTCTTGGTGGAACTGATAAGACGACGGATTGGCTTCCATTCGTTTTCGGTGATGATCTCTTTGACGCTCATACACCCGCTTTTCAGCTTCTTGAGAACTAACTTTGGATTTACCTTTCGCATTGAAAAACTCCTTGACCCAGTTAAACATTCTTATCCCTCATCATCCATTTATAAAGAGAAATGATACCGTAGACTAACGCTACGAAAAAACACAAGGCTATGAATTGAATTATCATATGTCACTCCATTGACTAGCCATAGCTTCTGCCCATCCTCTGTAGGTCTTAGCTCTTGCCATTGCCCTATCTTCAGAGGGGCCTAGCCTATTCTGACCACTATCTGTTTGATTAGCCCATCGCTCTATTTCCTTACCGTTTATGAGGACTATACGGCCCTGTACACGATTTGTTGGGGTAAGGGTAGGCAACCCCTTAAGCCATAGACAGGTGGCCTTAGAAGCATCGTCTCCGTACTCATACGGGTGTATGATTTGGTCGGGCTTCCTAATCGCTGTGCTAATTGCTCCAATGGGGTTTTCGATGGCGATACGAGGGATTGGAGCGTCCATAAGTAATCGGACAAAATTGAGCGCCCCCACTCTTGCTGCTCTTCTTTCTTCTCCAACAAGTGTACCTTCCTTAACTTTCTGATGATAAGGGCCATCTGTAAATGCCCAAGCCGCTGAGTTAGTGAGATATGTACAGTCTGGGTGGGCTATCATAAGATCCCAATCCAAATCCAATACACCACTCACATCCCCTGTAATATGCGGCCCAGGCACCAATGAGTCTACTAAATCGCAAGACCAGGCATCATGCCCTCTTTTGATAAATTCATCCCGAATTACGCCGAAGCGCTCACATGCGATTAACACTCTCATTCACTGAAATCCTTTTCAGTTCAACAACTAAAATTAAATAAGACTACAAATCTGATAACCAGCAACCGTAAGAACTAATGCCTTTGATCCTTCAAAGAAAGCACTTACAGGGTCTCTTTCCACAATCACTAGGAGGACTGTTTCCACCAAGCAATATAGGGCCACTACAAAACAAAAAATAACTACCCAAGGCATTACTTTGTCTCCCTACGAAAAAAGGGCACCCTATCAAGATGCCCTTTGTTATTAACCTTTCGGTTCGTCCTCTAATTCCTCAGTCCCTACGATAATCATGGGCAACCATCCCATATGTCCCATAAAGAGAAGGAATAGAGCGGTAAAGAACCCTGTTATAACACATTCAATCAGACGCTCAATTATGACGACCATTCTTGGACTCCTCATAATTCTCGAATGCCATACCCCACTGCTTCGCTTCCTCGGAACGTACACAATAGTCCCAACTGTCGAAGTCAATCATTGTCAGATCAACCTTACCATGCTTCGAAACCTCAAGTAGCAGCTCCAAGCCGCTGTAAGCTTTCAAATCTTTCTGGTTAATGTCACCGGTAATGACCATGGTGGAGTTAACACCTTGACGCCCTACAAGCGATTTAGCAGTATCTGCATCGAGATCTTCAGCCTCATCAACGATAATGAATTTGTTATCCCAACT
>JBOFFJ010000189.1:0-2002 GCA_051648565.1 Phocaeicola sp.
AGTCTTTGACTAACACATAAGATATAGTCTTGTCAATGCTTTATCTAACCCTTCTTTCAACTAACATAGTTAACCTCGCGTGTCAATACTATCTAGGGTGAAACCTAGCTAACGCGAGAATGTTTTACTCAACCAAAAAATAAAGAAACGCTGTAGAAAGAAAAGATAAAGTGAATGAATACTCAACCAACTAATCCTAATGGAACTTGCGTGAATAAGGGTGTGTGAGGGACTATGAAACGGCATCTAACCATAAGCAGGGGGCTCATGACGTGCCATTCTTCATCGAGATTATAATGGACGGTACTATCCTTGAGGGACACCTTATCGAGTGCAATGTTATGCAATGAATACGCATGGAGATTCAGAGAGTATCAAGTGTAACTAATGTATCGGATGGCATGGGACTTGACTTGACCCGCGAACATATGGGAGAATTTGGGATTGTTTCAACGTGCATGAGAGAGACCCCCTTCCCCCTTTTTGGAAACGGGAGAGGACAGCTAGCGTAGCCACGGGTCAGTGAGCACTTCAATAATGAGGGTAGCCTGGTTTAATTGTATCGAGACATCATTTATCGAGGGTAATATGACCTCCCAAATACACCCCACCCCACTTTCCTACTACAGCGACTCTAAAATCTGCGCGGTGAAAATAAAAGTGAAATAAGTTACGAAAGAAGTCTGTTTCGTCAGCTATCTATAGTATGTAGTTTAGAAAGTTGAGAGATGATGTAACTCAGCTTCGTTAACCCTTCTCACATCACCCCCTACTCTATGACCTCCCATCTAACAGTGATGAACATGAGGTCCCATCTAGCACTCTCCCTTCTACAGCGTACCCTCTTTTATGACTTCCCATCTACCTCCTTCTTCAGCGTAATCTTTATTCCCTTCTACAGTGTATAAAAATAAATTTCAATAAGATCCGGTATGAAACGTTATTATAGTATGTAGCGTTTCTGTTTAATCATTGAATAGGTGTGAAAGCCTGAGAAAAGGGATGGTGGTGGGTTTTGATTAAACAGCTGAGTTTTCCCTCCCATGTATGTATGTAGGAGTATAAATGGAAAGCACAACTAAACGCGATGATACTACTGGTCGTTTTGTGGTCGGTCATGCTGGCCCAGGAAGACCTAAAGGTTCACGTAATAAGATGACACAGCTCATGCTTGATCGGGTTTCTTCCCGCTCTGAGGATGGTTTGTCGATGGAAGAGATAATGATGGATATAGCACAGGATCCCAATCAGCCCTCTGAACTTAGATTCAAGGCTGCTGCTAAAGTGGCCGATCTTGTATTCCCGAGAGCTGCTTCCGTAGAAGTTACAATCGATGACGAAGGTTCCATGAATGGTGAGGAACTGGATGCACGTATCAAGCAGTTGATGGCACTAAGCATGCCGTCTGAGTAAACTGTTGTCTTATTTTTAAAATCTCGGAGTTGGTGGTAATGACATCTTCAGGCATAGCTTCCTGGTAAACCACAGACACTATACCAATACCAAGTCAAGAGCGGAGTTGAGAATCTTCGCACTCTATTAACTAAGGAGATGTTTATGTCAATGAGTACACTAGACCTCTCCCTTATTCCGGCGGAGTATAAGGCCGAGCTTTTGCAGCTTCTGGAACAAAGGGAGGTATACCGTAAGTATAATAAGTTGGAATACTTTAATCCTTACGAGTTCCAAAAACAATTCTACGGAGCTTCAAAAGGGTTCCAACGTCGCTTTTTATGCGCTGCTAACCGAGTGGGTAAGTCCTTCTCGGAAGCGGCTGAAGTGGCTTGGCATCTCACGGGTAGATACCCAACATGGTGGGAGGGACATCGTTTCCCGAAACCAATACTATTATGGTGCGTAGGGATTACTTCCGACTCAACACGAAAGGTTCTTCAGAAGGAGTTGTTCGGAACGATTGTAGCAAAAGATGGAGCCGCTATTGGGACAGGCGCAATTCCCAGGGATTGTATTGACTTCGAGACTCTAGAACGAGATGGCAATA
>JBOFFJ010000190.1:0-1111 GCA_051648565.1 Phocaeicola sp.
CCCTTCACAAACCGGCAACAATTCCTCGGCAAATAGAGCGTGCATACTTATGCGGACAGTCATCCACTCTGATCAGCGGAGAGCATTGATATGTATACTTATGCGGAGAGTGTGCGGGACTTGATGTGAATGATTATGCGGTCCCATGTGATTACCTATGCAGCGTGATAGTCGGTGATATATCGGGGATACTCATCGGGGTTGTAACACCGTTAAACTATTGTGAATGAATGAGGGTGCATGAGGTTCCATCCCCTTCATTTCATCTTACCTCACTGTAACATGCAACCTCTCTTAACATAACTTATCGGTCGTTCTACTAACAATTAACCATGAGTCGTAACATTCAACCACAACCTATGAGGAATAGTGTTAGAATTAGGCATGAGTTGTTACATTCTTTGATCTCTTTTCTTCTTCAGCGTAATAGGAATAATACATGAGTATAACACTGCGCCGTGACTACTTTAACACTTGTTATTATGACGGCGTTATTGACAAACCCTAAAGAGATATGCTAATCAAAGACTGTCTCTTTATAGCGATGAATAGAAAAGGGGTGATTATCTACCAGGTAGAACGAGTGCTAAATGATTGCAATTAATGGTTGCAATGCAAAATTAGATAGTATCTAATAGCCACACATTCAGGGAACAACAGCGAAAGCAGTGAGTACCGAAGGGGTTAGCCCTCTACTGAATGAAAGGGTTAAAATAATCCTTGCAATGTTCACGATACTATGTAGAATGAGCAGCGTTAACCAAGCAATCCGATAATGAGAAGCGTGTGAGTATGTAAAGGCTCACTGATAGCGCGATGCACTAGGAAGCGAAAAGAGGTTGACAAGCTAACGAAACAATGTAGAATGAGCGCCATGTTGTTTGACTCTCACAAGACCACGGTTTAGCCGTTGCGTTTGAGTCACTAGCCAAGCCGAGACAACCCGCTAGGGTGTGAGGTAGAGGGACAACAAAAGCCTTGACAAACAGCGGAAAGCTGGTAAGATAGGCGGCAAGTTAGGGAGTGGTTCGCTACTCACTAGCAAGAAAGAAAAGATTGACAAGCTCTGATAGCTCTGCTAGAATGAGCGGGCTAGATAGGAAGTCTAGCG
>JBOFFJ010000191.1:0-6712 GCA_051648565.1 Phocaeicola sp.
CAAAACACTGCTGCGACTAGAGTCGTCATAGTACAGACTTTCATACAGAACCTCTTTCATAATAATAGACAGGAGGAGAACCGAAAGGTAGTTTCGTTTCTGTTGACTTGAACAGGGTTGGGTAGTTGTGAAAACTAATCTCCTCCTCCCTAGATTTCTGTTCATTGACCATTTTGGTTAGGCGGATCTGAACTTGACGGGGTAGGTGATACAAGTAAGCATCCCCTGCAAATTTAATCAGCCGCCTTACATGATAGTCTTGATGTGGTTGGCATATGGTGAGGAGTTTCTTTAGGCCCATCAGTTGGTTGTAATGATTAAGACCTTTAATCCAATTCATGTACTCTTCAAAAGGAACCTCTTCCCTTCCAACAGTAACAAAACCTAGGCTCATTAGGAATTACTCCCCTAGTATGCGTTGAATTTGAAATGTGTAGATGTTGTGGTCATAAGGGGAACCATTAGCCCGACCTTTGTCCAGGGTTATTATCCCCAATTCAAGTAGCCATTTGATATGACGCTTAACAGATCTTACCCCCTGACCTGACCTCTGAGCCAACAATTCATAAGAAGGCCAGCATTTCCAATCTGCTCCCACATATCCAGACAACAGAATTAGGGTGAGTCCAGCAGGGGCAACATCAGTCATATCAAACCTTTTGACCAAGTAATCAGTCAAATCGTATTGAGTACGAATCATAGCTTCCAGCCAATTATGGTTAAGAGGGTAAGGACCATTACCTTGAAGAAACTATCTTCCTGTTTTTCAAGATGCTTTATTGCCACCTCCTCCGCTTCTTTGTCCTCTTTTTCAGCTAAGGCATCAGCAATGGGGTCATCAGGTTCAATCAAACTATCAAGAGCAAGGATCCAAACTGACTCAGCCTCTTCTTTTAAATCAGAACCAGGGCATCCAACCCAATCCATTCCGATTCCACACCCATAACAGTTAACCCCTACACAATCACGATAGGGGATGTATTTCTCATCTACCATTACAACCTCCTAAAGTGAGTGCCATTTTGTCCGTACCTAGTGCCATTTTGTCACAAACCGAGTGCCATTTTGTCCAAAACTAGGTGTCATAATGGCACACTAACAATACTAAGGAACAATACCATTTATCAATACTATTTAACAATAGAGACCTAAGTTGAATAGTATGAATAAGGGGTATCATAAGGTGGATTATTCCCTGTAAGGGAGACGCTGTAGAAGGTAAATAATGGGAATCACATCCCTCTCTTCTCAGCGTCTAAGGTAAGATCCTCCTTATTCATCTCTCCCTGAATTATTTATCACGATGCCCTTTCCGAATATGGCCCATAACCACAATTCACACCAAATAGATGTCACTATACTCACTATCCAGTAGGATCCCCATTGAAATTCCCCAGTAACAGCCCCGTGAAAGACGAACAAGTGGTACAAAACAGCAGGGCCGAGAAGAAATATGGACAGGAAACGTTTAATCATTGACATGTAACCTCCTAGGCAACAATACCCCACTCTCTATCAGTGACAAGAGCAGCCATTAGAACAGCACGACGTAAAGGAACGCCATTTACCTGAGAATTAAGCGCCACCATCAGCGGCTCAATGTTCAAGCGGTAAGAAAGAGCGGATGCAACACCCTCCCAGGATCTGATACGGACGTACCAACCACTCGGGCTAGTTTTGTCACGCAATAAACGCAAAGTTCCCAACCAAGCGTTGCCCTTTTCGTCAACTTCCATGTCATTTTCGTAATGCCCTATAGGGAAAACGAGGAGAAGGGGCTCTTTCAACAGATCAATATTACTCATGTTTCATACCTTGTAAGTTAAGCCCTCCTATTTGGGGCTGTTTGTTTATTCTTTTGATGGCATTGAGCAGGAATTTGTGCCCATTACCACAATCTTTTGCTTTGAAATAATCAAAATGAGAGCCTACAGGCACTTTCAACTCAGCCAATGTGGTGAGGTCATTCCAATTAAATACTTGAAAGTGGAGTTTCATCGACTTTACAGTGACTCTAACACCTTGGATGGACAGCAATCCATCACTAAACCTCTTCAATTGAGGTATTAAAACAGTAGGAACAGGGATAAATACTTCTGAAAATGTGATAACACTCATTATTTAAGTCTCTCTGACAGTTCTCTTTGGTGCTTAAGTATCCATTCACGTCTTATCTGACCCCTCTTAGGGTGATTTACAAAATCTTCGATTTCATCATTGTCAGTAAAAACCTTGTGTTTGAATGCCTTCTCCTTAACGACAGTCTTTTTGATGGCCTCCTGTTGCCTTTTCTTCTTGTTGCGCTCCTTTATCAGGCGGTTGACAACATGTACAACGTTGTTTTCTACAACTTTTGCCGCCTTTACGGAAATCTCTTGCTTGTTTTTGGTGGAACAGTTAAAGCAAAACCACTCTCGGTCATGCCTTACACGATATTCAGACAGAGCTTCGTGAAGATCTTTGTCAGTCAGACCATCAACCTTCATCTGCCAGACAATCCTGGGCTCTTCCCAGTTGGAAGTGACAAACTGTTCGCCAACTCTTTCGCTGACAAAACGTTCTGTTTGACCTATCTTCACATAGATTTTACCTCTAGCAGCGAGGGAATCCGTGCATTGTGAAGGGAAAATGTATGCGTATAGGAACATGATGATCTCCGGATACAAAAAAGCCCCAACCCAAAACTAATCGGGAAGGGGCATAAACCACTAGAATAAAAAGCCCCCATCAGGCGTCGCGAGACAGTCAGGGGGTAAGGAAAACGCAAAAAGGCCCGCCCGTAGGCAGACCCGTCACAGTACTTTCACTTGCACTGTATCATCAATAAGAAATGACACTTCACCGCCGCTCACACACCGGCAAACTACAAAACTTTCTCTGATGGATATCTTGATTATTTCCCAATAGAAACCAGAGTGAAGGACTTCATCCCCTATTCTAATATCTTGGGATAACTTGATGCCCCTCATAGGGACACCAGCTTACAATCTAAGTTTGGATTCTTTATCACTACCCCCTCAATTTGGATAATGATGGAATCAAAATTATCAGGCGTTACCTCTATCGAGAAAACAACCTTAATCTTTTTATTCCGGTCATAGAATCGGAAGGCACCGGAAGAGGTTTTGACTAGCAAGTAAGGTTCGGATGTTTTATAACGCTCTGAGGCTTCTGCCCCGTCAATACGCTTAAAGTCCCGATGTTCTTCCGTCGAGAGTACGACACCAAAACCACTAGCATTGTAAACTTCATGCCCTAGCTTTAAATCCTCGGCTCTAATCTCTTTGATGAAAGAGAATATCATAGCCTTTTTAAACGCTAGGGATTTTTCCCGCACCTCTTTGGAAGTGACACGGCCCAGAATCTTATCCCCAATGACAGGGATAACAACATCTTTCGTTTCCCTGCGCACAATTTCGGGAGCTGGCTGGGCAATTGTCTGCCTTAGCGGTGCCATCTTACCCACTTTCAAGGATTTTGCCACACGCTTTCCAGTTCTACGGGCATCATCCTCCCCGTAAACCGTATCGTGTTTCATATCCTTGTTTCTGATTTGCTCGCTCATTGGTCGAACATCAGGCCGGACTTTATCTAGGGACAAACTAACAGAGCCCCCATTCCCGTTGATTACCTTATTACCAGAGGATTCAAGGGTATCAAGCAAACCGACTACAGGCTTGCGCTTTTTGAAACGCATCTGTATACCACGGGAGTTTTCCCGCTCAATGCGTTGGGTCTTACCATTCCGCGCAGGTTTAACACGAAATAGGTGTTTATCTAGGGCTATATCTTCCCTTTCGGCATTAGTAACCATTATCGCAAACCCCAATAAATGCCAAGGTACATTGCAGCATATGCCACACCGAACCACACACCGTAAAGCGTCACAGTTCTAATTTTTCCTTTCATGGCACACACTCCGATAAATAAACAGAGTCAAGAGGTAAGGCCGAAGCCCTACCCCTTTGCTTTGCTTACTCTCCAGCTTCTTCAATTTCCGGCTGGGCTTGAGCTGCTTGTTGACGGCGTTGCTCTGCTGCTTCGGCTCGGGCTGCTGCCTCTTCACGCTTGGCCTGTTCCAGTTGCTCGGGAGTATCAACGCCATACTCTATCATGTCAGCCCTGAGTTGGACTTCAGCCTTGGCCTTGGCATCGAGTGCCTCTTGCTCATTGAAGAAATCATTCTTGGCAGAAAGCAAGGCGTCTTGCATTTTCTTGACCAATTCCTTGGGCAGGCCAGTATCAGGGGTATCAGAAATCAGGCGCTTCAAACCCTTTGATACCTTGTCAACGTGAGCACTGTAGAACTTGGCCGGAGTCCATCCGTTGCGCTCGGCTGCCAATTCGTCACGCTTGGCTTGAGACTTTTCCTCGCGTTGCTCTTTGTTGTGAGCCTTGACCTTGAATTCAGCCCATGCCCAGATGTCGCCATTGTAAACATCAAGGAAAGTGGTGAAGTTTTTCATGGCACCATCTTCCAGTTCCTTGTATTCCTTGGTCAGGGCCTTGTCCTTGCCCAGTTTCTTTTTACTATAGTCGCCCTTGTCCTTACCTGCTACGGTCTTGAAAGGGCAGGCATCTTTCTTGCCCTTGAGCTTTTCCAGCTCTGCTTTCTTCTCGGTCAGTTCACCGGCATTTTCATCCCGCTTGTCGGCATCACCTTCCAGCACCTTGATGCGGGCTTTGATGGTGTCAATCTTCTCACAGAAAGGAGTCACCAGCTTGTATACAGTTGCCCACTGTACGAGGTCTTGAATGATGATACGGTCGCCCTTGCTAACGGCACCCATGAGGTTGTTAACACCAGCGTTAGAGCCGTTGGCTACCAGTTGAGCGATGGTTACACGGACTGCTTGCATAACCTCGGGGGCAAGGGCAGCCTGCTTAGTTTTGATACCAGCGATAAGGGTATCGGTTGCATCTTTGTTCATTTCGGATGCGATGGCTACAGCACGGGCAATAACAGTTTTTACGTTAGACATTTGGTAATTCCTTTATTCTAAGTGGTGGCCGATTTGGCTTGGTTTCTATTATCATCGTTTAAGATTCGGTAGTCAAGGACTTTTTCATCCTGTCTCCCAAACCCTAAAGGATAATGGTAGATATTGAGCCGCAAGTAAACAAGAATCCAGCACTCTTGGCCGGATATTGCAAAAGGGATTTAGATTCCGATTGCTTGCGCTCTATTACAATTTGGTGTTAACCATTTCGTAATCCATCGAGTTAGGGATTAACCTAACAGAGTTGGAACCTTTCGGCTCCCTTGTTTATCCTATCAAGCTCGCCAATTGCTTGGCTACTCACTAAACAGGGCAAAACAATGCAATGTGGCCGCTTAACCGTGGGCCTTGCTAACACCTTGTCGCCGTCACTCACACCAACTTATGTATCATACCCGTTCGGGTTTTAAGTGAGAGAGAATCCAATCTCCCGCCGCCTAGTTCAAGGCTGCTTTATACCGTAGGAACTCCCGAAGATTTACCGCCTCATGCCCTATACATGCCCGCCTTGGTTGCTTGAGTCCGGCCCCTTTCGGTTGCTTTCTCAAACCCTTGGCGACTTCCGTTAGTGACAATCATAACGACTAGCCTACCCACATTCCAGCGCCCCCACACTAGGGGCCGGTTATCACCTAGATACACTCCCGCCGTAAAGCACGGGACGCTAATCTAATTGACTTCCAAAGGCTCGGGGAACGGTACTAACTGGCCTGACTGCTGCCTAATTCCCCTAACTGCTGCGAATCTTATCAAACCGCATTCACCTTGTCAACAACTAATCTTTTACCCGTCATGACTATTCAGCTCTGGATAACTCTCTCTAGGTCTTGACTATTCAGCTCACTAGCGAGGGATTACGTTAACAGTGTGAATCATATCTAACTCAATCCACTATGTCAAGGACTGTTTGTCCTCTAGTCAGTAGGGCTTAACTCCCTTGGTTGCACTGCCTAGCGGCTTGCTCCCTGACCATGCGAGACATTCTACAGGCTTTGAGAGGGAACACAATACCTTTTTTAAATTATTTACCTGGGAGATCGTGTGATAGGTCGGCCTTTATATACATGACGCGCGAATACCACACTATTAATCTCATATCAACCTCTTTGTCACTGGTCAGACCAGATAGATCATACCTTAACCCTTCATTATTACACACTCTATTCAACTAATCTATACCTCCAAAGGGGTAATTAAGTATCACCTGTAACCATTCATCACCTAACCTTTCATTGTCTCACACATTGACAGCGCAATCAATACCTCTAAAGGGGTAGGTTACACCTAACACATTTACACTCTCTTGTCAATCTTTTAATCTTGGCGCGACCCCTAACATGTTTTCAATCAACTGTCAAGAGATATATATTGTCGCGCAAATTATTCCTCAAGAAATGAATACTTATAAAGAACGTTGTTCGCTACGCTCCAACGGACGCTGAAGAAAGAAGAGATAGCAATGAATACATACTCAAGGGTTACTGTCTCAAGGGTTCATGCTCAAGGTTAGGGGGCCTCGCCTAAGCTCTTGTAATAAGGCCGGATTTTGACATTATGGGGACTGATACATAATATCTAACGGTTGTCAATGGCTGCATGGCTACCCACATTTCACACATAATCATTCGGCGTACACACTCCCCCACATGACACCCCACGCTGCATACCTAAGCACTATATCTGCATGGGTACTCACTACAGAGTCACACAGC
>JBOFFJ010000192.1:0-47297 GCA_051648565.1 Phocaeicola sp.
ATTAAAGGTTACACTAATGCCAAGAAGAGAGAGGGACTCCTCAGCCTCCTGGGTAGGAACAACTCTAGAGAAACTTGGAGTATTACTCTTCTGAGATAAACACTCGCTTGAGAGGGAAGTTGTAGGGCTAGGATCTTGAATTAATTCCACAGCAAGCAACTCTTTTTTCAACTCAAGAACAGAGTACCCCCGACTAGAGACCCACTTCTGCATGCGCTGGCTATCGGTGTGTACACGTTCACAAAACTTACGCAAGGTTAAGTTGGAATCTAAACGTAAGGCTTTAGCATACTCAGTCCAAGTCCAAAGAAAACGGTTTCCAGCTTCAATATCCATAAAATAATAATTTTAGTACGGGGCAAAGGTAAGATGCTAGAAAAATAGAAGCAAGGTAGAACCGTGGAGACGCTTACCATTGGAATGCCATTGGTAAGGGCCAAAAAGATACCAGTAGCAACAAAGAGCAGCAAAAAAAGGCAATACTTGCGCAGAGCAAAGTCATTATGGATAGCTGTAGGATTTGATCTGTTCTAAAAAGCTGTTTTTCTTTTGTATTGTCATAATATTGTAAGTGTGTTTAGGTTTAATTTGTAGGAATTTAGGGGATATTTATTTTATAGTTTTATATCATAGTTTATTTACGCAACTGAAAGACACAACCTTCGTAAATGCGCAACTTAAAATATTCGCTTTTCGTTCTATTACAAAAGCAATTACAATACTATTTACTAATAGAATATGCTATTGTCGACACAACAAATAATTATTTAGCGAATGTTTGAGCTTTAGACTAGAGCTTCGCTTTAATCAACTCCCCCATTATTAATTATTCTATTGTTTTCTCAACAAATGTCTCCACCCCGCAAATATAACATATCATATTTATTTAAAAAAAAATATCAACCGTTAAAAACGTAAATAAAACAGAGATAATGCAGAAAACCTAGTAAAATCCTCTATGGATGAGATTCTGGAGAAATGATGCTCACCATCTATAAACAGAAGCGTAAATTTATGCTCAGAGTGTACTTTCACTGAAGGGATTGAGGGAGCGGCTTACCGAAAATCTTAAGCCAATCTTAAGCATAACATTTTTCTTATTACTTACCTTTGTACGGAGATTGTATGTTTAATAAAAGTTCTCTCTTAGATATTGAGTAACTTTGTACAGCATTTATATCAGGATCGGAATGTTATGAATATATTAATAGTAGAAGATGAAGCGGGGATTTACAACTTTCTGAAAGAGGGGTTGGAAGAAGAAGGTTATGATATAACTATCGCTCCCGATGGTATAAAGGGGGTGGATAAGTTTTTTCGCTCTAAACCCGATTTGGTATTGCTGTATAATCGGCAAAACAAATGGTACTTCTTTTTCAAAACCGATTGTACATTTTTAGGGAAGCAGAACCTCAAAACAAAATGATACTTTTACTTCTCACACACGCAAATAAAAAGGCTCTCAAACGCTGTTTAAATAGCATTTGAGAGCCTTTTGAATTCTGTTCAAACCTTATGCTGATTGCTTGTAAAGCATTATATCAATATATCTTGAGTTGTAGTTTACACTTGCACGAAACTCAACCTTTGAAGCATCTTTAAAAGGGTTTTCAGTTACTTTGTTCTCGCCAATCCATTCACATAACTCAATGATGTCTGACTTGTTTGAAGTAAAATACACATAAGCAGAATCCTTTAAGACCGTCAATACATCAAGATAATCAGCCAATTTCCAACTCATCGTGTAAGTTCCTACATCGGTATGAAGATATGGAGGGTCAACAAGGAACACCACATTGGGATTGTCTTTATACTTCTCAAACAACTCTTTGTAATCACACGCTACGACTTCAACTCCATCAAGGTAATTCTCTGCCGTATAATCTGATTGTCTGATTCGGTTGTAGAATCCCTGCTTTATAAACTCTTCAAGCGATGTGGCAGACTTTGCCGAAAAGAGAATAGAAGCTGAAAGCGTGATGTAATCAACAAAGCCTTCTGAGTCTTCTCTTTTGATACGTTCAATGATAGCATCACGAATACTTCCCATTATACGTGATTTATCTTCCACGCCTGCCACTATCACACGCAAGTCGGCTAATAGCTTATTGGTGCGTGGAATGTTATCTAATCGCTTGCAATAGCCGTCAAAGTCGTTGTAAACAACCGTTGCATCGGGTCGTTCTCGTTTGGCGATGTGTGAAAGAAATCCAGAGCCTCCAAAGAGGTCGACAAATACAGTCTTATCACTGAACTGAGGCATTATCTTTATAAACTGTGCAGCGAACATTCGCTTTTGGCCAACAAATGGCAGAGGGGCTTGTACATACTTTTTCATTGTTACTTTGATTTTATTGTTTCTACTATTTTACTTACCATGTCGAGACGCTCCCATCCAAAATATAGGAGTCCTTCCTTTACGAAAGGCTCTCTTCCAAAATGACCATAAGCGGCTGTCGGTTGATAGATAGGATTCTTCAGCGAGAACCGTTCTACAATTGAAGCAGGGCGCAAGTCGAAGAGTTCCATTACTACCTCGCTAATCTCTACATCTGTCAAATGGGTATTCGCTGTGTTGAAGGTGTTCACATTAACACTTACAGGTTCGGCTACACCAATAGCGTATGCCAATTGCACCTGTACTTCATCTGCTATTCCTGAAGCTACAAGGTTCTTTGCAATGTGGCGAGCTGCATACGCTGCACTACGGTCAACTTTAGATGGGTCTTTACCTGAGAATGCTCCACCACCATGAGCGGCACGTCCACCGTATGTATCAACGATTATTTTACGACCTGTTAGTCCAGTGTCTCCAGCTGGACCACCAATGACAAATCTACCCGTTGGATTAACGAGTAACTTGTAATCGTTAGGCAATAGCTTTGAGAGGTCTCTGTCAGCTCGCTTAACTCGTGGTATCAGGTACTCTAAGACATCACGCTTAATCTCTTCAGTTGATACGCTCTCATGGTGCTGTGTGGAAATTACAATTGTATTTACACGAAGTGGCCTACCATATTGGCAGTATTCGATAGTAACTTGGCTCTTAGCATCGGGGCGAAGATAGGTCATAATCTTTCCCTCACGTCTAATAGCATCAAGTTCCAGAAGTAACAAGTTAGATAAAGCAAGGGTAGCTGGAATGAAATGAGATGTCTCATTGACTGCATAACCAAACATGATACCTTGGTCTCCTGCCCCTTGAATAGACTTCTCAACCCCTTGGCGAATGTCGGGGGATTGTTCATGAATGGTATTGATTAGCTTGCAGCTGATTGCATCAAAGCCCATCGATGGGTCATTATACCCAATCTCTGAGATGACTTTACGAGCAATGGCCTGGCCATCAATTGTATGGTTTGCTTTAACCTCCCCTGCCACTACAACAAGGTCGGTTGTGCAAAGGCATTCACAAGCAACCTTTGCATTTGGGTCTTTAGATAAGTAACTATCAAGGATAGCATCTGATATTTGGTCGGCTACCTTATCGGGGTGTCCAGCCGAAACGCTCTCTGAGGTAAATAAGTAATTCATATTCTTTGGTTTTATTTACTGCAAAGGTCGTGAGCCAAACTGATTCGGCATAATTTTCAGAATGTTTCTAACTGCACAGAGTTTGCAGTAACCTCTTTCTGCATTCTGTTTACGATGCTATACACCTGTCGCTCGCTTATGACAAACTTCTCCGAGAGGTGGTTTACAATGTACGTCACCTTATCACCCTCATTCTTAAGACTAAGGTATTCAGTGTATAGGTCAACGTATCTATAATCATCAAGTTTCAAACCCGACTTATGTATCTTGAGCAATAGCTCTTTGTTGAAGTTCAACAACTCATATACTTTCATATTTATCTATCATTTTGTGGCTATCTAAACAAATATGCGTATATTTGCACTCGCCAATCACATATTTTCGCACGCATAAAAAAAATGCAGCAACCAGAATAGGGTCTTGCCCTCAGTTCTGTGGTTGCTGCATTTTTATGCAAGTATGTGATTGGCGTCTATACTTAACTAACAGGCTGGGGGCATCTTTTTTTAGTCCCCACCAAAAGACTACTCGTAGAGCGTTACATCAAAGCTATCCTTCTTATTCCACCCCTCTTGGAGTTTCTTCAGTACATAACTCATGCTCATTTGATAGAAGTCACTTAACTCTTCTACCGTTGTGAACTCTCGGTATATGGGTTCATCGTCCGTTCCAAACTTAAAGGTTACTGGTAGACTTAGCCCTTCTGTTTGCATAGCCAAGTCATTCGCTGCCTTATAGTTGAACTGGTTTTCTGTCGATAACCAAACCATTACACCCTCATAGGTCATACCCGAGAGGATATCACTTTCGATCTGTGCATTGTAATAAGACATTACGATACTCTTTACCTCATCAGAGGTTGGCTTGTGGTCAAATTCCTCTTCCATATAAGAGGCTGACTCGCCATTTGGCTGTATATCCCATCTAATTCGCCACAATCCTTTTACAGGGTTTGTACACTCAAGAAGTGATACGTTGGGGTTTCCGTCTACTCGTTTCATAACTCTAAATTCTAACTAAATACATACTTTGTTCTGCCTTTACCAAAGGTCTCTGCCTTGATGGTGGTCTCAAAAGGGAAACCACCCTCCATCTCAGACACCTGCTGAAGGATGTTTTTCATCTCTTCGCTATTGGTAAAGAACTTTTTCACCTCTCCATTTTGCTCAATGGATACAAGGCAACGGTCATCGCCTTGCTCTGTTTTAATGCCCAATTCGTAGTCTTTTACCACAATGGGCAGGTTTACCAACTCCCGAATGCTCACCACAGCACCCGAGAAACGCTTCTTGCCATCGTCTGGCTTGTAGCTTACATTCAAGTCTTTAAAACTTTTCATTTGTTTACCTGTTAGTTTATTAAACATCATTATACAATCAGCGTGCTTTGCCATTCCATAAAATGAAGCGATTAGTTCACGCCGTCTTCGCTTACTCTTAACCTCGTGCATCTTCCTCGCAAACTTTGTTTTGATACGCTTACGCAATCTTACATAGTCGGGGTATATTACATACCCTAAGAAGTCAATTCCCTCTTCTATGGGAAATACACGCTCATTCGCTTTAACCTTGAGACCAATATCTGTCACCCTTTGGTGAACAACATCTCTTATCTTCCATAAATCCGCTTTCGCTTTACTAAGCACAACAATATCATCGCAGTAACGGTAATAGTATTGCACCCCCAACACATCCTTAAAATGATGGTCTAAATGCTCCGACAGAAACAAATTACCCAAGCCTTGTGAACTACGAAGTCCGATTGAGATACCAGTTGGCATCATCCGAACAAAGCCGTCCAAGATGGCAAGAAGCTTTTTGTCTTTAAAAACCCTTTTTACACTCTCCATTAGCATATCCTGATTTACACTATCGTAGAATTTGTGTATATCAAATTTATAGCAATATTGAGTACCGATTGGGTCATCAGCAATATCCCGACAGATGTACTTCAGTAAGTCGTGCATCCCCCGTTTCTTAATAGAGGCTGAGGTGGTGCGAATAAATCGCTTTTGCAGATGTGCATCTACGATATTCATTACAGCATGTACCGCTATTCTATCTTTCATCGTTAGTATCTGAATGGTGCGTTGTTTACCACCCTCCACAATATCCCGATTGCGATAACCGCTTACCTGATATTCCCCTTTAGTAATGCTATTGGTTAGCTCAGTTATCACCTCATCCCTGTTTGCCAAGAGTTCTCTACCTTGGAGACTCTCTTTTCTTTCTGTACCTCTGAGAACCACATCGAAAGAGTTTTCCATATTGGCTCTTTCTGTAATCTCTTCGATAACATAACCTATTCTACGCATAAGCCTTCCTTTCTTGAGCCTAAGCTGTTCGAGTCACAAGTGACCTACCAAGCTCTACTCATCGTTAAGTTTTTTAGTTTTCCACCTTGAGGTGCTGCTACTAAGGTTCATCTCTTTTAGCTCAGCTATTGGGATACATCCCATTTGCCTTGTGCTAATTAATATTAGTTTTCCAGACGAGACCCGATATTCGTATTCGTGTTCGAAGAATCGTTATTCGCATTCGCATACGACACACCGCCATTCGAATTCGCATTGTTGTTCGAGCGATAAACAACACGAGACTCCAGAGATTCTACCCATTATCTGCAAAAGTACTACATTTCATTTTTTTAGAAAAAAAATCGACTTGCTAACGCAAGATAAATAACGCTTTGTCGCTTCGCTCCCGTTTTGGCTTTGCGTTTATGCTATCTCGTTTATCGCTCGATACGCTGCCACGCTTTGCGCCTTGACGATTTGACGGCGGAAGGCCAGACGAGACCCGATATTCGTAAGCGTGTACGAAGAATCGTAAAGCGCATACGCATACGACACACCGCCATACGAATACGCATAGCTGAGCGAGCGATAAACAACACGAGACGTAGAAGATGAAAATGCAAATCGGTCACAATAATAAGTCGTAGAACTGCCCGATGATGTTCCAATAGGGATTACATCCATGTACTTTCCGTGCGCCACAGCTGTTATGAAATTAATCGTTAGCGAAGCACCCTTAACCTTGCGTTGCACACCGTCAGGCATTGTAATAAACCACTTACCTACGTTGCCCGTACTATTTGGCACACTTACATTGTCCATCATCTCAAGTTTACATCCATATATATCTTCGTATCCAAGGCAGCAACTATTATTAATACGAACAATAGCTTCACTACCATTTACAATGGTTTTATACCAAGAGTATTGTGGTCCCGTATCGGTCGATGTCGTTGGAGTAAGCGATGGGTCTATCACTTTTGCCGCATCAAACCCAATTGTATCTGTCATTCCATACGACACGGTTCCTCCTATAGTGCGTGTATTTGAATTAGACCCTGCACCACATTCCGCTTGAGAATCTCTACGGCCGTAACGGACAAAGAATAGATTGGCGATGTGTTTGTGCATCTCGTAGTCTATTTGTTGCATCTTACGTTGTGCAGAGTAGTAATTAAAGTCAGTCCAGGACAAACTTGCTACACTTGCACCGCCAGTTACACAGCTGCGCAATTTACTCTCAACAATAGATGATTCAAAGAGACCTACCAAGCACTCTTCATGCAAGCACCAGTCAGGCTCCATATCTTCAATCTTATCGCTATTGGATAAAACCACACAATCAAATTCTGCGGTCTTGAGAATTGTAATATGTAATTTAGTAGCACCTTGTGGCACATCGGCTATCAGATACATACCATCCTCAAATCTCAACTCAAGCGTACTAATCGTGATGGTATCAATGATAGCACCTGCATCGGTAGCAAAGATACCACTGGCTAAGAGCGTATAAGCGGATGTAGGAAAACGTACCTTCTTGTGCTGAGATACATCGATCTCGACCACCGAATAGTTGCTATCAGCCGAAAGAGATGCAGCGACATTGGCTTTATCCACCATCAACTTGTAGCTAAGTGTAACCTTACCACTCTGCAATAGTTCATCGTAGGTATGTACTTTTGCTTCGGGTCTATCTGGCATATCGGTCTCCGTTGAATAACATGAGTAATGCTTCTTATTCAAAAAGTCATTGATGCCCTTGTACCAGTATCGAGGCTCAAACACGAAGGCATCACCTTCTGAAGAGTTCAAAGATGCAGGGGTGCAATTTGCTACGCTTTGGGCATCGGCATAGTAATTCGAATTCTCATCATGCAATGGGTAGATAGTCATTACTCCTTCAGAACCTTGCTTACCCAAGCATCTGAAACGCTTGGACAAGATGGTTGATATGTGTGCGCTATGTTGGTAGTCATTGCCATACTTGTAACCAGTACCATTATCAAGGTTGCTCACATTCTTATCATCCGAAATAGCGTCCTCAAACTCTATCATCGTGTATTGGGGCTGACGAATATTCAGCTCATCAAAGTGCTCTACAAATTTAGCGTATGTAGCTTCATCGAGGTACTTGGTTAGATTATATGTGCCAATCAATTTACATCGACCCACTGTGTTGCCATCTGCATCAATACCACGCAAGCCAGCATCGTACCATGTAGCGAGGTCGCTTCCAGTTCCCTCAAGTGAGAGACCCGACAAACGTACATACCTCAGATTACCCAAGTTGAATAGCTCTGTGAATAGCTCAAAACCATCTATCAAGGCACAGTTCTCAACCCATAGCCCTGTAATGTTCGCCTTGTTTTGGAATACGATATTACTCTTGGTTAGATTGCTCAAGCTGCGCAAAGTTAGGGTTTGGAAGTTAGCAGGGAGATGTAGCTTATTCAACGGACACCCCTCTACAAAGTTGATAGTTGATAGCGATTCACAGCCCAATGCATTCACCTCTTCAATACGGTTACAACCCGAAAGGTCAAGTGTAGCAAGCCTTGTGTAGTTGCGAATGTCAAGCAGCTTAAGCATAGGGAGCTTAGTGCCAATTGCAATTTCACTCAAGGTGTAGCTACTACCAACCCTACCCATTATCAATTCCTCAAGCACGGGAAGTGTAGGCAGGTTCAAGTCTGTAAAACCTCCCCATTGTGATAGGTCGAGTTTAGACATAAAGATACCCCCGAGCAAATGGAAGATTGTTCCAATGTTGGCTGTTTGGTTGTAGCTATAGCTCCATTCTACACCCTCTTGTACGGCTTGGTGTACCATGGGAGTGCTTTCCCGTCTGAACTCAAAATAGAAGTCTCTCGATGGGGTTGCTCGCACTGTGGCACCAGCTGCACTGTTTCCTTTCCAAGTGATGTCGGTAAGGGTATATTGCCCTGCCGAGTAACGTGCATCGAACAGGTGGAAGCGATTAATTAACCACCATCTACGATGTGCTGCACGACTGCCTTGCATGGCTTCAAGGTATGAGTATTGTACCGTAGAGGTTACTCCATTCTGCACAACTTCTACCCCAATCGTTTTTGGACGCACGTATTTATATTGTGCATCCAAGTTATACACCCTCTCACTATATCTAGCGGCTTGGTCTGTATCAAAGATGCTAAATACATAGTCATTGCTCATTTGTTGACGAATGCGTTTGTAAGAGGCTGTAATCTCATCTTCAAATACTGCACGTAAGTTATTCCACAAGATAGAGTCTCTACCTGCGTAGGCATACACAGTTCGGTCTGCTGTGGATAGTTCAGGGTCTGTGGTATTGTGGTCAATATCCCATCCGTAGCACAAGCGACCATCGTTACGCACACCAAGTATTGTGTCGTTATCGTAGAAGATATAGTATGCAAGCATCTTATCCTTTGTAGGTGAATACCAAAAGCCAAGCATCGCATTTTTAACCATTTGGTCAACGCACCCGAATACTTGAGTAATGATGTAATAGTTGCAGAGGCAATCCACATCGAAATACTCAGACAGCTCGTTTCTAAACTTAGTGGTATTGCCTTGAGTAGATTTTACCCATTGCACCAAACGTCTCAAGTAATAAGGGTCTTTACCAGCCTCATACTCATTGTTAGCATCAGGGAATCTGTTTTCAAACACTTTGAGGTAGTTGTACTCCCCATTTTCGTCTTTTGCTTCAAAGTCATCGTCTAAGTACATTCCCATGGGGTAGTCATTGTTCAGAAACTCCCAACATTCGGTAGGATTCTCTCCATCAAACTTCTGTCTCACCCAATCCGCATCGTGGTATCCTGGCACATCCTTGAAACCAAATACCACCTCGGTACTCTTATCATTGTTGAAGTTGTACTTACCAACCAATACGGGGGTATCGTCCTTCGTAGCACGATAAAATAGCAAGCAAGGCTCACCATCAACGGTAGTACGCACATCATACTCGTAATTACTATTCACGTGTACCTGTGCAGGGCTACCACCTCCAGCGGCTTTCTGTACATCATTGGCTAAACGTGCCATACCTGTATTGTGCGAGCTTGAGGACTCGGCAAAATCGGCTTTCAAGCACCAGCAATTGACTGGAGCTGGACGTTTTCCATTGCTGTCGGGTAAGCGGAAAGAGTAAGTTACCTTATTCCCGGCACCACCTTCCGCAAACTCGCCACCCACACCTTGAGAGTCGCAACCGAAATAGGCATCGCAAGCCACACGCTTTCCATCTACTGTTTTTTGTAGATAGATACGGTAGTTCTTGATGGGGTAAGCCATAGATGACGTACCTTGGCATCGGATGATACCACCCACCGTTTTAAAGTTCAACTCAGGCTCTGAACGCTTTATACAAAGAATCTCATCAACCTCGTAACGGGTGTCTTTATTGTTGTTTACGGCTGCTTGCAGTACCGTTGCTACACCGTTGGCTTGCCTACCTGTAATCACTACATAACGCATATCGTCAGGCACATTATCCACCGAGATTACACCATTACCATCTATAATGTCGTTACGATTGTAGAGGTCAAACATATCGTCTGAGGTATCTTGGTCAATAATGTAGCAATCCAGCATCTGAGAGTCACTCAAGTAGCTGCTAAAGGAGCGCATCAAATAGACATCTGTAGTTGCGCCATTAGCACCCAACTGAATATTTTGAGGGGTGGTTTGGTAGATGCTATCACTTGCACCACGTTGTACACACCCCGACATGATTCCATTGATGTATAGATAGACCATCTCCGAATTTAGAATCTCATGGTCTGATGAGTTGGCCACTGCACGAGGGTAAGAGACAAAGCCCACCTCGTAGGTGTTACCTGCCGCCATCTTCATAGCAAGTGAACTCTTACCTTTGGTCATCATGCGTGCCTCTTGGGTGGTAATGACAAAACCAGTACCCTCACCATCCATACAGCGGATAATCTCTGAATCATCATCAATCACATCGCTTACTTTGAACTTAATCATAAAGGCAAACGCATTGTTTGCATTTTGATCAGGCTGACCAAGGGGTTGATACTGCACAATTGCCCTTGCATTATCCGAAAGTCTTAGTGCATTGTTTATCCAACCATCACCTCCCCACTTGAACCCTTCGAATAGTGTTTGAATACCATTCGAACTCCATTCCTCTCTATTGGTATCGCTATTGGAACGACCTTGAGCGGAGAGCTTCAGTTGCAAGCTATCGGTGGGTTCGCTAAGATTCAATTCGGATTGAGATACCACCATTTTGTAGTAATAGTTGGTATCACCACACGCAATTCGGCACGACTGCTCACCGTAGGTCATGGCACGCAATGAGAGTTGTGTAGCGGCAAAGGGAACTTTAGCCGATGACACCAGTGTTACACCCTCTATTACTTGCACCTCTGTGGGGGTCTCCCTTGGGTTGTACACTGCATAATTCAACACAAATAGGTCATATTGATTGGCAGGGATGTAAGGGATATTCCCTCTTGTAATGATTGCACCATCGGGGTAATCAAAGCGTGTGGCCACAATGGGCGAAAGGCTTGAACTACCACGCACGGCTAGGTCAAAGTAAATACTATTGCTCTTGATGACTGAACCACTCGCCAGTTCCAATTCACACACCATCTGCACCGAATGCGAACCGTGAGCAAGCGCACCCGTAGGAATACTAAATGAACCATTAGCCGTAGAGGTGGTTATTGCTCTTTGCTCGTAATCGACTCCATTCAAATAGCAGCGCAATGTTTTAATACCCGAACCGCTCAATGCGTAAGGTATGGCAACGGTGTCACCTACATTGATGGAGGTAGCATAGTTGAAAGAGCTGGTAAGTGTCAGTTGTACGACCGTTACCGTCCAAGATATTTGGGACACCTGCATTTCAGCACCCTCACCAACGGTCACACGTACACGCACCGTATTCGTTCCTACACCCAAGTATTTACTTACGTTGAGTGTATTGCTACTACCTGCCGCTATCTGACCTTGCTCGGTACTGGAGGTTGCACCATGTGTGATAGTTGCTATGTAGCTACCTGTATTGCCTGTGGACTCATTCGTTGATGTATCGATGTGGTCATAGTTAAACACCAAGCGCACATCATCACCCATCTTAACCGTTGGATTGGCTGTGATGCGAGTGAGTTGTATCTTGGTAGTGGCTACGGAACCTCCACCGCCTCCAGTGAACATATCAGAGGTGGAGAGCACATTTCCATTCTCATCCAATAGCGAAAGTGAATAGGCTTTGTCGTCTCCCTCACCAATTTCATTCAATTGAAGTGCAGCGCCATATTTGCCCGACAGTTCTGCCAAGGCTGCTGTGACTGCTTTATTTTGCACAGGGTTGGTTGAGTTCGGGTCAAGAGTGGGGTCAATGATTGTTTTCTCAATAGGGATGATTACACTACCACTTTCATCGGCTTCATAATTAGCTGATGATGTACCGCTGTTAATGGTTATTTTTTTAATTGCATCGCCACCGCCATAACGTTTCCATGCTGAAACTTCTAAAAAATTCAGGATATCAGTAGCCTCGAAACGGTAATCCACCCATTTACCTGCGGACTCTTCGAAAGTAATAATCATAGCTGGTTTCTCATCATCATCTATATCAGCATCCACCAAGGATGCAATAGCTAACACCTTCGTGTAGTATCCTGTTATTGGATGCAATTGAGTTACATTATAGAAACCACTACCCGAACCACTACCACCTTGAGTTAGGTCAACATTACCATTCTGATCGGGTATGAGTGTTTCTACAGTAACTCCTTTTTTATCCTTAACCGTAACTTTTCGAATAGAGCCTTTTGCAGCTTCGTTTGCTAATGCAGCCGCTTCTGTAGCTGCTAACGTTGCATTGTTTGCACCCGTGGCAGCCGTTTCAGCTGCGGTTTTTGCTGTGTTGGCTCCACTAGCTGCCGTATTTGCTGAATCACGTGCTGCATTAGCACCTGCCGCTGCTGTTTCTGCAACTGCCCCAAGTAGGGATATGGGTGCAGAGACTACCTCATTACCTCTAATGGCAGGCAATGAGTTGATACCATTCAGATTGGTTGCTACAGGTAACTCTTCAATTCCCTGACTATCCGCTTTAATCGCATTCAATACTTGTTGAATGTCCTCTTGTGTTAGTGCCATATCTATGAATCTTTATAATTACTAAAATGCTTTCTTTTCTTTAGATATTCCAAATCAGCCTGATTTGAGTATGCCTCCTTTTCAAAGCTGATTGCATGATATGCCATCTTGGAATCTTGTGTTCTAATGAAATGGTAAATCCATTCAATGAAATACAATGCATAGAATGGGAGTATCATCCATTCGAATATCTGAGCTGAATGAATCGCTTCGTGATTCAAACTAACTTCATCCATAATGCACCCCTTTCTTACAAATACCAATCCGCAAATATTAATTGCTTTAAAGCCCTTGAAAGGGATAATGTTGTTATAAATTAGTCTCATTGTTTAAGGGTTTTAATTGTTCCATTAATCCATCAATAAACGCTGGAGTACAAAAGCGTTCTGCAATGGACACTATTAACTGCTCCTCTTCAGTGGTAACCTCTATCTCGCCATCACTCTCAAATATTTTAAGTGCGAGACTGTGTGAGCGTATGCCATTAGACTGGCTATACAGAATATCTGCAAATGACTCCCGTGCATCACCAATTACTTTTTCTCGTTTTGAGATACCTTTATAAATAGATAGCTCTTTAAAATTCACCTTTTTCATATACTATAATTTTACGATCGACCAATATGTTGTTGAACCATCAGAAACGAGTGTAGCTTGTATCATTACACCTGCTTCCAATATATAACCTCCAATTGAAGTCAAACCAAGATACATTCCCACGCTGGAGGATTGGTCTTCGACTGCTTTGTTTATGTTTATCTTTTTATTCCCAACTAGACTTATGATTGTAACGGTGTACATCATTATTCCGTTTTGTGTTTCATAGCCGTGCAAGTATTTAACCTCATAAGAATCTGGTAAATAAACGGTCTCATTATCTGATACTAGGTTCTTTATAATGAAATTTGAACCGTTAAAGGTAGATAGCCGCTCTACCGTAATTGGAGAACTATCAACGGTAACCATGCTGCCTTTTTCAAATATAGGGCCGCCCTCTGTTCTTATTGCCCCAGTCGTAGATATAGCGATACCATTTCCCCAATTAGTATAACTCATTATTTTAAGTGCTGGAGAAAAAGCCTTGCTATATGAAGAGCTACTATCCCTTCTGTGAATATATCCAACACTACCAAATGGGTTATTATTACTAGGGTCTGCCGAGTTACCAAAAGCAATTCTATGATACGAGCTATTGTAGTCAGCATCTTGATTCTGAATAATAAACTTCTGTGGTGTAAAAATAGCTTTATGTGTATTATTCAAACTCCAGTCGCTTGTATCACCATAAGATATACCATCTGCTCCAATTACGAAGGCATTAGCACCTTGACCAATAGTTCCTTTAAATGCATCGAATGACCCATCCATATTGATTTTAAAATACTCATTGGCTGTAACGATACCCTCAAGAGATATTTGGTCAGCACGAATAGCTGCATTACTGATTAGATTACCCACAGCATCAGTAGTTACAAATGATGCAATTTCGGCACTCTTTACAATATTGCCATCCTTGCTTACGGCCGTGGCGAACATCCCTGCAAATGCTTCCACCCTCATTATAGTACCGTCATCAATCTTTGCTTGAATCTGTGCAAGTACCCCTTGAGAGTCTAAATACCCTGCATCCGTGATGGCTTGTTTATAGGAGTTGAAGTCGCCTGTAGTCACTAGTCCTGACATATTCTTTAGCGTACCATCTTCATTGAAACGCTGAGACATCAGGGTATTGTATTTTGCCGTGGTGATGATAGAGGAATCCTCCAGCACATTGCCATCAACATCAAAGTTTGCAGCTGCTATCTTTACCAACTTCTCGCTTTGCTCAAAAAGGGTTTTGTATCGATAAGCCAATGCTTCAGCTCGGTCTGTCGAGAGTATCAACATATAGAGGTTTATCTCTCCCGTGAACGACAACTTGAAGTCGCCCGTTCCATTCCATAGCCCAGCATGATTAAAGGTGTTGTACTCTTCATTGACTGCCAACTCTCCATCGTAGCAGAATGGGTTAAATGGCTCGAAGCCTGTTTGGTCTAATCCCTCAAATTCGATATGCAATGTACCTGCTTTCTTTACTCGGTAAAAGAATAATAGGTAAACAGCATCAGCCAGCTTTAGCCCATCACTATTAGTATCAGTGTATGCAGGTATAAAGCGCAGGTCGGCATTCTTCTGAAGGATATAGTTATTCTTGATGAAGACAGTGGTGCGACCATCGTCCTGTCTTATTGTGGCAAAGTCTCCTTTTTTAGAGAGTGGTGCATTGTTCACCCACAACCACTTTGCGCCAAAGCGGAAGAGTATAGCTTCACTCTCTGTTTTCCACTTGGCCAGGCCATTGCCAAAAGAGGCATTATCAAGGTAACTCTTATCTTCGGTAAAGTCTTTTTTAAGCCCCTCCACAGATGATTGAATCAACCCCTCCATCACGCTAAAGCGAGTGAGTATATCTTCACCTGTGGACATCACGAATGTTCCCTTCAGGAATACATTGTCGCCATAAAGTCCATGACCACTCGGTTGGTTATCCAATGGAAAACTTGAATCTTTGATGCCATCCAAAGAGCCAAGGCGCACTCGCAATGAGTCATTGAAGTTCTTTGCAGACACACCGTCCAATATATCAATGCGTGGCTGTCCATCTTCTGTAGCTGCTATGGATATGAGGTTTTGGCGCAATGGGTTTTTGCTATTACCCATCAATACACACTCATCGCCCTCCCAAGGTTGTACACCTTCGAACTCACTAATTGGTATGGTTACACTATTAGTATCAGCACTTAGAATTTCCACCCAATAGCCCCTTTGCTGCGTACCCGAGAAGGTAGCACAACGCATCAGGTCACCAGCAACAAAAGTGTTATCTTGCTCAAAGCAGATGATGTAGTTGGCTCCATCTTCAGCAACACTGGCTATTTTCCCATTAGCAGCTGATACGACAAATTGCCCACCCACACTTCTTACCTTTTCAATAAGCAACTCAAGGGCAACCAATGATTGTCTAACCGTTACTTTATCAATGGTAAGATTAGACAGTCCTGTAAGCTTATCCATCCACAATTGAAAGCCCTCGCCAAACATACCGTTCACAAACTTGGTAGAACGTAGCAATTCACGAATTACAGCAGTTTGGAACTCTCCGTTTCCCTCTGCATCTATCTTACCGCCAGATGCCCCCGAAAGGAAACTACCTAATTCAATACCCTCCAAGAAGCGTATTAGCTTTTGGGCAGTGTCTGCCTTGAGCTTACTCAAGAACTCCTTTTGCGAACGGCGTGCAGAGAATAGATTGTTATCTGTTGGGTAGGTATTATCCCATGTGCGTATGATATCAGGTAATGCGTAGGAACCAGCAGCCGTTTTGGTGTAGTTCTTCACATCATTGATGCTGTCTTCTATCTTATCAAGTGCACCAGTGGAGAGTGCATCGCTAATCTCCAAATCCACTTGAGTAGGTCGATTTACCTTACGAGTGAGTTTGGTGATACGTGAACTACGATAACCCGTATCAGGGAAGTATCGGCTACTCTCTAATCGCACACGACGACCTAAAAACAGGTCGATTGAATTCTCTTCTATATATATGTAGTCAGTGGGGGCTTTATAAACCGCTACATCAATAGCGTGTTTGGCATTGTATTCCTCTACGGCCGCCAAGTATTCCCACTCGGCATTCGAATAGTATTCGTTTGGCATTCGAATGTTCCACAACACATAGCTATCTCCAATCTTTGGGATAAGAAGTCCACCAGGCAGCTGCGTATTATCGCTGTATGGCCATGTAGTAATAATCTCAAATTCTCCAGTACTTGAGCTATAATTAACCTCGAAGTCTCGGCCCTGAAGCTCTCCACCCTCAAAGGTGATTTGCTTAACAAGCCCACCTATCTCATAGCTATTGGGGTCAAAGTTCAACCCCGAGTCTTTGAAATAGTAGATGGTATAGGGATTACCTTCTGAATCATTTACCTCCACGCTACGGACGGCACTTATCGTACCCACCCGTCTTGGGTAGATATGCGAAAAAGCCTCTTTCTCGTAGTGGTGTATTACTCCATACTTCTCTACATTCTTATCAATGTACTTTGCACCATTTGGTAGTTGCAAACTGCCGTATCCGTATCGTGAAGCATCTATATTACGACTGCTACCAATGGGATAGAGTCGTGTGTAAAACTTCACGTTATCAGCTGTGCCTTGCTCTAAAGAGGTCAATCCACCTCCATAAGATAAGGTTATCTCTTCGCCATGCTCACAACGGCACAGGTTAATCGTTTGCCCCTCTACCCAATACTCTGTATCGGTTTGGGTTGCCAGTTCACGAAGCCCCTCATCGCAGTACAACCCAGCGTATTCTACCACAAGGTTCTCCGATGCCACGACAGTTCCCACCTTCCAATCAGAAGTACCCATACCGTTATTGATGCCTTTAACAATCAAATCCACGTGTTCACGTGCAGGGGCTGTTAATGAGAATTCAGGGTTGTCTTGATTAAGTACCAGGAATCTTTTAATCAAACTCTCTATGCCGTAGAATTTGACATCATACGACCACTCAAGTGTTGACTTTTGTTTAGGGAAGTAACGCTCAGTTGCCCAATAGCGAGTACCCTCAAAGATGACATAATCATTTACGTCCAACACCATATACTCATACAGCACATAGGAGAGTCCAACCACATTGTCCGACATGATTGCCTGACTATGCGTTGAACTATCTCCTGCCTCAATGGTCGCTTTAAGCGCACCGCTACTGCTGTATATATTTAATGTCATATTATATCGTGGGTTTTGGTTCTCTTAGTTTTACTTTAAATCTTGAGGCTACTGTGCCATCATCCATTGGAGTCAATTGTTCGTAATCACCACACTCCTTATAATGGAAGCGGTAGGTCTTAGCCAATTCGGGCAGTACAAAACTAAGCCATCCCGATGTTAGCAACCTTGCAAACTCACCATAGCGTGTCAGGAACTCCAATGGACTGTCAGCAGAGATAGCAAAGTAAAGTGTAACATCACGAGGCTCTAAAGCAACGGTTAAAGTCTCGGGTAGCTTCTCTCCATCTTCCTCCCTAAAATCAACTGCCGTCTGTGGCTTCGTAGATGGGAGTTTCATCAATGCCGAATAGTTAGAGAACTCGCCCTCTCTATTCTCTGTGAGGTAGGCTCCGTATCGTTCAAATACGTCTATCCCGTTTATGTATAAAAGTCCTGATAATAGTTCCATATTATTTCACTTTAAGTCCATCACGTTTTATCTCTTCCATTATTCGCTCAATCATCTCAAGCCTTGCCACGTGGTTACGAATTTCAATCAAGGTCTCCTGAATCAAATACAGCCCATCGCCCACATTGTCCAGCTTATCATCTATGCTTATTGCATGATTCTGCAAGGAGGTAAAGAGACCCTCTAACTTTGTGCCTGTATCTTGACTCATGGTTTGGAAAGCACCCGACTTTCCACTTTGTGTAGTTCCATCGCTACTCCATAGGTCAAAACCATGTTCAGCTGCTTTTTTCTGCCACTCTTCCATGAATCCTTGTGCAGCATCCATCTGCGAGCCTATGCCGTTGTAGAAGTCGCCCAGTAATGCCATAGCATCATTGGCAATTTCTTCTTCAGACTTCCCCGAACCATATATAGCTTCTAAATCATCCTGAAGCTTATCAAACTGTTTGGCAAAGTACAAAGAGTAGGTAAGCTGTTTACCTAAGTCCTCAAGCACACTTGCACCTGTTTTGCCAAAAGTCTCCCACGCATCATTCCCTCCATTTATAATGGCATCGGTAATGGAATCCATTATACCATCCCCCAACGAACCGAATGTCTCTTGTAGGTAATCCCGAAGCTGAGAAAGGGCATCATCAGCCATGTTCTGAAGGTCTATAAGATTTTGAATTAAAATTCTAGTCTCGTCACTCATGTTTTGAGTCTCAAGAATGGTTTCTGCCATTGCCACATCAAGCCTACCAGTACTGTCTATCAGATTCTCATATTCCTCTAAATCCAATATATTACTATAGGTATCTTTACCTTTACCCCAACCAAACAGACCCGTTTTTTGGTGACCAGTTACTATCTGAGCTGAAGCTAATGCATAGATACCTTTTTCGTATGCAGCCACCTTTGCCGCATAAGTACCCATTGCGTCTTTAGTCCATGCTTCAAATAAGTTCATTTTCGGAGTATCAGTTCCCTGAAGAGCTTCCTTATAGTCATTAATGGCATCTTTGTAAACTTCTAAGGCTCGTGCTGCTTTAGCTATTGATTGCTCTCCAAACACATTGGATGCCTCTTCCATTAATAGTTTTTGCTCCAACAACAATAAGTTATACTTACGCTGGTATTCCAACTTAGAATCTTCAATCTCTTTCAATGCTGCCTTGTGACGTGCAGAAGCCTCTCCTGCCATTTCTAAAACGGATGTAACTCCACTCACCGCAGCACCAATGGCAGCACCCCAGGGACCTCCAATTGCCATACCTGCTTGTGCGCCCTCCATCATAGAACCAGCCACGTTAGTAACAGATTGCATACCTTCAGCAATCCCTCCAAGTGTTTCGTTACCTGATAAATCGGCTATATTAGCTAGGCTATCAGCAAAGCCACCGAACACACTACACAGTTCCTGTCCGTTGCTTATTACTCCGTCAATCCCCTTAGACAGTGCCTCCATGCGTGATTCGGAATCTTCAAGTGATAGAGCTTCCTTTATCTTTTTGAAGCTACCAATAAACTGACTAACAGAACCACCACGACTGTAGAGCTCATCTTTCTTATCAATTATGGCTTGTATAAGTTCCTCAATTAGTTTGGAATCCTTTTGCATGGCAGCTACTTGCTCGGGAGTGAATCCCAATGATTCGCCCGACTCTTCGCCTGATAGCACCTTAAGCATTTGTTCTGCTTGAGCAACCACCTCGGTTATCTGCTTTTTAGATTGCTCACCTGCATTGGTGAAGATTTCCTGTAGCACTTCCGAGCTTCTATAAGCTGATTGACGAATCTCACTGTCCAACTGATCATACTCTGCCTCACGATTCTTTTGAGCTTGAGCTAATGCTCGCTCTATTTGGTCAGAGTTCTCATCTGTACGAGAACTCTGTAATGCTTCCATATCTTTGCGGTACTTCTCTTCAATATCGTACCGTCTCTGCGCAAAATCCTTATAAGGCTCAAGTAGCTTTTCAATACGATCTTGTTCCTCTTTTGCTGCTTTATCATCAATATCCCCAAGAGCTTGGTCATACAGACCTGCGGCTTGCGCCCGAAGTGCAGCTGCTTGCGCTATAATCTTCTGTTTGTCCTCTTCGCTTACATTATCGCCTTGTGCTTTGAGCTTTTCATATAGGGCAACACGGTCAGCCTCTTCGGTGTCAATGCGCTCCTTTTCACGTTCAAAGGCTTGCTCGGCTGCTTTGCGCTGTTTCTCGTAACCCTCTTCCATCAATGCGATGGTTTGATTCTCTATCTTCTGACGGGCTTTGAGTTCCAAGTCGGCTAGGTTATTCTTAACCGTGGTTGTATTCTTGTTGTTGTTTTTTGCTGCACTCTCTCCTGTAATGGCATCCAACTGTTTTTCATACACTGCGATTTCTTTAATTGCCTTTTGATACTCTTCAGGGCTTGCAATATCTTTCAAGAGTTTCTTGCGGTTTGCGATTGTTTTCTCTAAGGAAGCTACCGAACCCTCTACCACCGTTTCTACAGAGGTCAAATCAGCATCTTTCAAAGCGTCAGCTGCTTTTTGCCCAAAATTCAATCCTTGTAATATATATGAGTCAGCTTCTTCCATGGCTGTGTTTGCAGCTGTCTTAGCTTTTGTCTTTTTGCTATTATCTACCTCATAGCTATATCCACCGCCATACATTCCGTTTGAGGCATAACGTGTCACCTTATCAGGCATTTTATCGGCTTCCATCATCTTCTCAATGGCTACCTTATACTTTTCTGCCGCCAATTCCATGGAGGCAGCTGCTTTCGCCTTGAGCATAATGCTATCAATAAAGGCTTTCTCACCATCCGTGAATAGTTTCTCTGCATCAGCTGCATCATTAATTTTCACACCAAGTTTATCAATGGCATCTCTGTTATCATCTACATACTTTTGCTTTGCCTCCAAGGAGTCGCCAAGGGCTTCCCACTCTTTGGTCATTCTCTTGAAGTCTGCAATAATAGGGGCAGACCCACCACTTACCTTTTGCGAGAACTCTTCAAACTCTTTTTTTGCTTTCGATTGCTTGGTAGAGAACTGGTCCCATAGATAAATTACTGCACCAATAGCCACTGACAATCCCAATGTAAGAGTTGCCATCAATGCCTTTGCAGCAACTGTGGAGATTCCCAAGGAGACAGCCAAACGGGTATTGGCTGCCGTAAGTAGATTCTTTGCCTTTACAACTGTGACAAGCCGAAAAGCCGAATCCTTATTCAACGTATTCATCACTTGTTGCAACCCCATGGTAACCGCCATCACGCTCTGCACACGGGTTTGAATCTTTATTAAATCTTCATTCTGCCCTGCAAATACACCCAATGCACCCGTTACAGCAGTAATTGCACCTGCCGCACCCGATGCACCTGATATGATACCCTGTAATCCTGCATTGTCATGTGAAAGTATATTGGTTTGTGTACGCACATCGGCTAAGGTATCGGACAGTTCTGCCGCCTTTCGCTCAAGTTCGGCATACTCGGGAGTAGTTTGTTTGCCCTCCAAACGAAGACGAGCCATGGCATCCTGCATAGCAGATAGTTCACGGCTTAATCGCCTTGCACCACCTGCTACCTTGTCGTGGTCTGCCTCCAAAGCACTGAGAATATTTTTCTCTTCTGCCAGTGCTTTGCGGCAGGCATCCACCTCAATACTTAGCTCCGTAAACTGACGGCCAGGGAGAGCCTTAGACAACTGCTTTTCGAGCTTCTTTAAATCTTGCTCGGTATGGTTGATGTTGTCTTGGGTCTCCTTAATGCGGTTCTTTATCTGCTCGGAAGCAGTTTCAATCTTATCGCCCATAGAGATAGCTGCCTTGCCAGCCTTATCCATGCCGTCAGACAGTTTGTCTCGCATCAAAAACTCTATTTCAACAGATTTCATTTACGGTCGCTTTTTTCGTTTCTTTAATTTGGTTTGGAAGAATCCAAGTGCTGAACCTCCCTTCTTTGTCTCTTGTTCCCCATCTTGCACATAGCGTACACCATCGGAAACCATCATGATAAGTGTTTGGTAATTGACACGCCACATAATGTAGTGCATACTCCATCCCGTGGCTTTGGCAATTTCCCAGATAATTCCAAAGGGGCTATGAGAGCCTTCCATGTGACCCTTTAACTCCCCTTTCTTTTTTGGCTCAACTTTGGCTTGAGTGGATTTGTCCGCTCTACCGATTTGATAATATTCAAAAAATTTTTTGTACCTAACAGTGTGATAAACTTTAGATTTGCCCCTTGCAAGAAGATGTCGGGTACAAACCAACGAACCACAAAGGCCATCAGGGGAGCGAGTAACCATCCTGTAACGTATCCCCTGCAAATAGTAAGAGCAATCATCATGCTGATACGTTTGCCATGCTGTGCCAAGAAAGCCATCTCTTCCTCCTTATTATAAGTAGTCATCTCCTCATAAGTAGCTCCCAGCCTAAGATAGTGTCGGGCTATTCGGATTTGATTACCAAGGCAGGGACGGCGCATCGTAATACGCAGAACCTTTCTTTTCTTTGTGAAGGGGAAACGTAGCTCTTTAAATGGCAACGAGACACCAATATCAAGTAGTGCCTCGCTTGCCTCGAGTTCTCTGTTATCCTTCATTGGTTGCCGCTTGTAACTCTTCCCACTCCTCTAACGTGTAACCTTGGTAGGCTTTCAGCGCAGCCAATGCAGTTGCAGGATTTTTAGCATCGTATGGGGTGTACTCTTCTGCATCCATAATGTAGATGGCATCTAAGGCCTTATCAGCAGGTTGCTCAATCACAATCTCTACATTGAGTTTAGAGGTATCGGTCAAGGTCAGTCCACCAGAAATAGAACCACTCACGATGCCACAAGGCACTACAATCACCTGACCAGAGTCAGTAAAGATTTCGTGGTAGCCACGTAGCAACACAGCTGCCGTTGGCGATGACCAGCCTACAGGGTTTGCATCGTTATCGGTTAGCACACGGCCGCCCAAGACTCTACACATATTTGGATAATCAAACTGGATGAGGTCAAAGGTAGGCGCAATTGTACCTGTCGTTTTTGGGATATTCAATACTGCATAGCCTTTTACCTGTGCAGCTCGAATAGGAGTAAACTCGGGTTTACTGCCCCCATGGTCGAAAGAGTCCTCGGCAATAAAGCCCAGTGAGAGTCCATTGTTCTTGTACTCTTCCAATCCATACATGATGTTTTTATCATTCTTTTTTGACATACTTTCTTATTTTATTAATGACTAAATTGATTACAATCACCACGCAAACACCACAGATAAAGCCTATCCGAAGGCATCGGTTCTTTTGTTTGCTGGCATCTTCTTTTATTTCGATCACTTCACGTTCAGTGTCATTCCTAATTCGAACCAACTCTTTTTCTAACCGCCAACACAATACTTGTAAGCTATCGCAGGTCGATGTGATTATAATGTATTCGGTTTGTCCTGTCTGTGGATTCGGAGGCACGTAGCGAACTTCCGCAGAAGCCTGACCACTCTTCTCGTTATAGGTAGCACCCTCGGGTAAGTTACGGAGGTTCTCCAGCGTTATCGCCATCTCCACCTTCGATTCGGGGACTGTCACGGCTGTTACCTCCTGAGTCTCCTTTATTACGAGGCTGTCGATTGTTTCTTTGTTGTGGCTTTGCGACATCTGTTTGGATGTGCTGCAACTCCACATTGACAGGGCAATTAGGATAATGCCGACAACCATAGATTTTAGACAAAGCTCTCTCAAGCCTTCCAACCATCGTGCGTAGTTTCTTTTTCTCATTGATATCTTCTTTTACTGTTTCTGTTAAATCTTCGTACATTAGTTTGTACGCATCATGACTTGCTTTAATTCTTTTGAGTTCTCTTTCGAATCGGCTTGTAAGCCAAACAGCCACAGGGCTGAGAAATCCTACAGGAGCAAGCCATTTCAGTATTTCCAGTATTACTTCCCAGCTCATTGTTCTTATAGTTTATTGTTTAATTCCGATTGACTCAAGCCAAGTTTTCACGTTAAACGATGGGCAAGCCTTAGCAGCTAATCCATTGTGTCCAACGATGCGAACACTTGGGAAGCGTTTGTGAAAGTCTTTCACGTAAGTCTCCATCGCCTTTCGCTGTGCAGGGGTACGTGTGTCTTTTGCAGTTTTGCAGTCTTTGGCTACACCACCTACATACACCACGTGTCGTGAGGTTGAGTTGTAGCCAGCAGCTCCATTCGTTACTTCCCATGAGTCAACATTAGCATCTTCATTGTTGGACACCAAGCGTTCCACTCTGCCATCCAAATGAATCATATCGGTATAACCCACCTGTTTCCACCCTCTGCCCCCTTGTGAAGTGGGCTTTGTATGCCACGCTCTGATATCAGCAGAGGAAACCTCTCTGCCTTCAGGCGTGGCAGTACAATGCAACACTAAGCGTTCTAACTTCGCCATTACCCAAGAGGCTCTACATACTCAGCCAGCTCACGGCTCACTACATCTTCTGCACGCTCTGTGTCAAACTCAAGTTCAGCTCCTTCTTTATGGAGTACCTTCTTATCGAATTTGTCACGAAAGGCTTTTAACACTTTGATTTTTGCTGTTTCTTGTACAGCTGCTGCTTCATTTTTAGTTTCCATTGTTCTACTTTTTATATGGTTAAATACTGTTTTTACCCTACTGGAGTCTCATCTTCCTCATCCTCTTCTACCTCCCACACAGGGGTATCACGTGTATCCAATACAATACACTCTTCGCCAAAGGCAATGTTGGTATCGGCTTTCATCAACAACTTGAAGAAATAGAGTTCACTCATAGCTGACACACGGTCAATCTTAATCACATCTTCCTCATCTGATAGGTTGACGGCTGCGAAAAGGTTTCCATCAGAACCCATTGAGCAAAGCGTTGCTAAGAGTAAATCATCAGGCCATGCCGCCAAGGTTTCAATAGTGATGCCCTTGTAACGTTTAGAGTTGATGTCTGTCTCCGAAGCATTCTTATACTCACGCTTAGTCAACTCGTCATCGTACTTATCGAAATCATCGATACTCATAATGATGCGAAGGTTGGGGTTGTTACGCATCGCTTTTGGAATAGAAGCACGCACAGCTGCTAGCTTCTCAATCATCGTAGCTCCCTCTTTAGGTGCAACTACAATCACCTCACTATCTTTTGCCATTTGGGTCAAGATACCATTCATCAGCTGATTGTCTGTGCCGTTCTCTACATATACACCATTAATGTATAGGTCGCCCAACTCAAACTTCACTTGTTTTGACAATTCCTCAAGGAACTTGTTTTGAATGTTTGGTGGAAGCTCTCTGAACACCAATTCACCCTTGGGTTGGAATGGTCTCCACACGCTCTCGAAGGTGCGAGGGTTGAACACTGTAAGAGCCATCATATCTACAGGAGTCAATTTCTTCTCGCTGTAGTTGAAATCACCTTTTGAATCGGTTACAGATGGATTCTCTTTACGCTTTTGAAGCATCTTACCTGTCTTCAAGCGAGGAAGAGATACACTCTTATTAATACCAGGGATAATCATAATTAGCCCCTTCTCCACAATCTCATTACCAGTAGCGGCTACGGTCAAGAGGTTTTCAAGTACCTCACCGCTATAATTGGTATTATTAATCAATATTGGCATAATCTCTTATCGTTTTAAATTGTTTCTAATCTCTTTTTGTCTCTTCTCCCAAGCAGACTCAGCACCACCACCGCCACCACCTGTGATGTCTTCAATGACACTTCTCTTTTTGGGTAGCGCATCCAATGCCGATTCACCATTCTTTCTGTCCGCATTTAGCAGAGCTTCGAATGTAGGGCGAGTCTTCGCATCAATGCGGCCGTCCTTTTCAGCTGCATCAAGAATAGCCTTTTTCTCGGTAGTCTCTCTTGTGTCTGCCTCTTGTTTGTAGGCATCGTTAGCCTCTTTGAGGGTTTTGTTCTCGCTCTCAAGTACTGGTACCTTCTCAGCCTCTGTCTCAAGAGCATCAATCTCTTTCAGTACATCTTCATCCGATGCACACGCTGCAAATCGTTTTCTCTTTTTTACATCTTCTAACTTCATATCTTTTTGGTTTTGTGGCTCACTAGTAAGCCTGTTGTTGAATGCTACATAAATCTCTTCAGGGGTACTCTCTTCAGGAACGGGGTCGGCATCGTAGATACCATCGATAAGACCCAAGGCCAAAGCCTCCTTTGCTTTTATCCAATGATCTTTCCCATCGAAGTAGCTAGCCTTTATCTCATCCTTGCTTTTGTTGATGCGTGAAGCATACATATCACAAAGGGTATCTTCCAAACCCTCAATCTCTGATAGACACTCTTGGATAGCCTTTTTATTGCCATACACACCTCCCGATACGCTATGCAGCATCAAACGAGCATACTTGCTCATGTGTACAGGCTTACCACAAAGGGCAATCACCGAAGCCATACTTGCTGCTATACCATCTACATATATGGTAATGTCAGCCTTGCTATTACGAAAAGCATTGAAGATGGCTATACCTGCGTACACCTCACCACCATTACTATTGATGCGCACATCTATCTTTTTGAACTGTGCTTCTGCCTTCATCAGCTCACGTGCTATGTCTCCACTAGACACGTCCGACCACTCCCCAATGTCTCCATAGAGTAGGATACAACAGCTATCTTGCGCTGGAATTATATTGAAATATTTTCTCATGCTTTTATCCGATTTTTATCTGAATTCCACACAAAGTTGGGGGATTTGAACCACCCCTGCAAATCACAAAAGCATGATACAACTCTATGGCGTTTTCATACCATTTTAAAGTTGTATCATGCTTTCGTGATTTGTGCAACCCCCTATTTATAAGCAACTTTGTGATAAAAAGAGTGAGTTATGTCAACGAATATATCCAATACCCAAAAGAAAGAGTTAGCCAAAATACTCTACACCAAAGAGAATCTTACACAGGCAGAGATTGCCGAGCGTGTAGGTACTTCCCGAGTAACCATCGGCAAGTGGATTAAGAATGAAAATTGGGAGATGCTCAAGGTAAGTATCACCATCACCAAGGAAGAGCAGCTCAAGAACCTATACCGACAACTTGCCGAGCTAAACGATGTCATTGCCCAACGTCCTGTAGGGGAGAGATTCCCTTCAGCTGGCGAAGCTGATACCATTTCAAAGCTGGCAAACGCTATCAAGAAGATGGAGACCGAGGTAGGACTTGGCGATATTGTCTCTGTGCTCTCAGAACTACTCAAGTGGATACGCACCTTCGACCTAGATAAGACTAAGGAGCTTGCCCCACTCTTTGACTCGTTTGTAAAATCCAAACTACAGTAAGCAGATGGCAAAAAAGAGATTGACCCCACAAGAGAGAGCTGCCCTTGAGCGGTGGAACGAAGAGATAGCAGCGATTAAAGAATCATCGCACGTTGACCTCTCAGACTCTACGGCCGAGATAGAGGTGCGTAGAAAGAGACTGGAGGCAGACCATGAAGCGTGGTTTGCCTACTACTTTGCACAATATTACACCTGTGCACCTGCACCATTCCATACGGCCGCTACCAAGCGACTAATGAATAATCGTAGATGGTACGAAGTACGTGCTTGGTCAAGAGAGCTTGCAAAGTCTGCACGCTCCATGATGGAGACTCTCAAGCTGGCACTAACAGGCGAGATAAAGAATGTATTGCTTATCTCTAACTCTGCCGACAATGCCGAGCGACTACTACTGCCGTTCATGGCCAACTTTGAAGCCAACCAACGTATCATTCAAGATTATGGCGAGCAAAAGACTCACGGCAGTTGGGAGACAGGTGAATTTACGACTCGTTGTGGCTGTGCCTTCCGTGCTATCGGTGCAGGACAGTCCCCCCGTGGTACTCGTAACAAAAACTATCGCCCCGATATGATTATAGTGGATGATATTGATACAGATGAAGAATGCCGTAATCCCGACCGAATAGAAGCGAAGTGGAAATGGATTGAAGAGGCTGTTATCCCCACCATGTCAGTGTCGGGTAGTTACCGAGTCGTATTCAATGGAAACATCATCGCCACCGACTGCTGTGTGGTACGTGCCAAGGCTAAAGCCGAAGAGCTACAACTTAAAAAACTTGGCCATGTCGATGTGATAAATATTCGTGATAAGCATGGGGTGTCGGTGTGGATAAAGAACTCGGAAGAGGACGTAGATATGTTCCTCTCACTGGTAAGTGCATCAGCTGCGCAAAAGGAGTTCTTTAACAACCCACTGGTAGAGGGTGAGGTATTCAAAGAGATAACCTTTGGCAAAGTACCGCCACTCTCTAAGTTCAAATTCCTTGTGATTTATGGTGACCCTGCACCAGGAGAGAACAAAGCCAAAAAGAGTTCTACCAAGGCTGTATTCCTTATGGGTAAATATAAGGGTAAACTCTACGTGATTAAAGGCTACTTGGATAGGGGTCTCAATAGTGAATTCATTGAGTGGTATGCAAACCTACTTGAGTTTGTAGGCACTAAGGCTACGGTCTATAATTATATGGAGAACAACAAACTGCAAGACCCCTTCTTTATTCAGGTGTTCCAACCCCTTGTGCGTAAGATTCGTAAACGCAAAAATATCTCGCTCTACATTCGTGGAGACGAAGAGAAAAAAACAGATAAGGCGACTCGTATTGAAGCAAACCTTGAGCCACTAAACAGGGAGGGTAATCTTATCCTTAATGAGGCCGAAAAGGATAATCCACACATGAAGCGACTCAAAGAGCAATTCGAACTCTTTACACTCAAGCTGAGCTATCCAGCGGATGGTCCAGACTGTATCGAAGGGGGTAATCGAATCATCGACCAGAAGCAACACGCTTCAGCACCTCCAATCACCGTAAGTAGCCGAGTAAACAGAAGTAGTAACAAACACCGTATGTAATATGACCAATTTTATAGACTTAACAGATTATAACGCAAGCATCCATCGTGATATACTTGATGCACTTGTGCGTGATGATGAATCCCTTGTAGAGATATGCGAAGAGAGAGCCATTGCCGAAATGAAATGCTACCTCTCTAAGAGGTATGATGTGAAAGCCATCTTTGAAGCACGAGAGCATGAGCGCAATCAACTGGTGCTGATGATGGCCATTGATATTGCCGTTTATCACATTTTCTCTATCCATAATCCACAGAAGATGTCACAAATCAGAAAGGATAGATACGAGCGAGCTAAAGAGTGGTTGATAGCTGTGGCAGATGAGAACATCTCTATTTCGGATGCACCCATGCTACCCGAAGCAGAGCGTGTATCTACCAACTCATTCATGATATCCAGTAACCCCAAACGAAATAACAGAATGTAAGCATGAGCAAGAAGAATAACATAATAACAACGGGTGGTAACATAGCCCAGCGTGGACAGAACACACCCAACACCATTGTACTTACGCAACCCAAACGCTTTGGGATAGACATTGCGGACTTTATGATGGCAGTACGTGCAGCCGAGAATGTAGATTACTCCACACGTTACAAACTCTATGACCTCTATACGGACATCATGCAAGATACTCACCTTACCAGTGTTATCGAAAAGCGTGTGCAGTCTGTACTATCCACCAACATCGAATTCAAACGTGATGGCCAACCCGATGAGAAGATAAATGAACTTATCAGTTCGCCATGGTTCACCAGCCTAATAGAAGATATCTTAGCGGCTAAATGGTGGGGATTCTCTTTGATGCAGTTTTATAAGGATGAAGAGGGGTGGATTGACTACAACCTTATCCCTCGCAAGCACGTTGACCCCATTAAAAGGGCTATACTTCGCCGACAAACCGATATTCTTGGCATACCGTGGGAAGAGTACAAGCACCTGCTTTTTGTGGGCGACAAAGACGAATTAGGCTTACTATTCAAAGCTGCACCATGGGTTATATACAAACGCAACGATGTGGCAGATTGGGCACAGTTTGCCGAAATATTCGGGATGCCTATACGTGAGTACATCTACGAGACAGACGATAACGAGGCTCGCAATAGAGCGTATGAAGATTCAAAGAATAGTGGTAGCTTATCTACGTTCATACACGCAAAAGATACGGAGCTACTACTTAAAGAGGCTGGTAACAAAACAGGTTCTGCCGACCTCTACGAGCGACTGTGTGAGCGTTGCAATAGTGAGATTTCAAAACTTATCTTGGGTAATACCCTAACTACAGAGGCATCCGATAAAGGCACACAAGCCTTGGGAACTGTACAAGAGAAGGGAGAGAATAAGAAGATACAGGCAGATATGCGCTATGTGCTCAATGTACTCAACTACGATATGAGCGACATCTTCCTTGCCATGGGTGTCAATACCAAGGGAGGGTTATTCCACATCCCCGAACCCAAAGTAGTTGACCTCTCGGCAAGAATGAATATTCTCACTCAGTTAAAAACCAACTACAACCTGCCTGTGTCGGATGATTACTTGTACGAGACCTTTGGAGTGGAGAAGCCTGACAATTACGATGAGCTAAAAGCACAAAGCCAGCAGCTACAAAGTAAGCAAATACCCACACCCTCTAAAGAGGAGTTGGAAGATGAACCCGATAACGACCCACTTGAAACCAAACAAAAAAAGAAGTTCACCTCTTGGCTGAAGGATTTTTTCGTCCAAGCCCTGAGAGACGACAGGGCAGATCGTTTAAATTGGTAGTAGACCGTCTATACAGTGCTAAGGGTAGCGATGTGTCAAGCGAGTTCTCATTTGACTCTAAGGTGGTTGCCGATGCACTAAAAAATATCTACGAAAAGAAATTCAATCCCATGACCGATATTGAGTCAAGGCTCTTTTTTGAGTTTTGGGATAAACTTAATGCAGCTTCCGACACGGGTATTGCACAAAGCACGGCAAGTAGAAGCGGAGACTTTCACGATGCCCTACGGCATAACAATGGGGTGTTTGCCGCATTCAAAACACACCGTATGCAGAATGATGTAGCCGCTCTATTATTGGATTCGAACGGTGTTCGAAGATCGTTCAAAGAGTGGGTAGAACTTGCAAAACCCATTGCCAGCCATCAGGTGGACAGTTGGTTTAAGACAGAATACACTACCGCCATTGACCGTGCAAGGCTTGCGGCAGACTGGAAACGGTTTGAACGGAACGCTGATATATTGCCAAACTTAGAGTGGTTGCCCTCCACATCGGCTACTCCAAGAAAAATACATGAGCCGTTTTACGGGTTAATACTGCCTATCAAACACCCCTTCTGGAGCAAACACAAGCCTCACGAACTATGGGGGTGCAAGTGCGACCTTGCCGCAACCGATGCACCACGTACTCCTGAAGACCAAATACCTTGGGAAGATGATGTGAAGCCAGTTGAAGGAATGGAGAACAACCCTGCCGATGATGGTAAGTTGTTTAACGACACACACCCATATTTCCCCTCTTCGTGTGGTTCTTGTAAGCTAAAGGGTACGATTAGCCCGTCCAATTGGGCAAGAACGCTATTCTTTGGACAAAAGAAAAAGGATTGCTATACGTGTGGAAAGACAAACGAGATTGTGAAAAAGGCCAAGGGAAAGGTTCTTACTAAGCTCGACCACGAGATAATAGCGCAATTTACCGACAAACGTATTGACGTTAGTTCTAGCAAGCTAACTACAGGCCGCCTTCTACTTACTGAAGAGATTGTGGAATCATATCTATATCATACCTATAATGATAGGATGAAGAGAGTCATTTTAGACCTAAGCAAACGACTAAACGAACTTAAATGGAATAACGACTTTAAGAAGCTACAGAAAGAGGGAAAGTCAAAATCAAATTACGAGCGTAAGAAAAGACGTGGTGTGAAAGGATACTCAACTTATGATATTACGATAGATGGAGTAGTGCATGTAATTGGAATGGAGAATAGAGGCAAGTACGAGGTTCCTTACTTTATAAGCATAAAAAAAGAACGTTAGTATGGTCGTGCAGTAAATCTCCGCAGCCTTTCGTCCATCATACTAACGTTCTCTTCGAGTGCAAATATACAACAAGTTTCTCAATTACAAATAATAAGCCCTGAAAAAATGACAGTTCAAGAATATCAAAAGTACCTCGCTACCAAAGCGAATGAGATACAAGTATTCATTAGTAGAGTGCTACCCGTAAAAGTGGGCGAGATGGCACAACGACACTACCAAGATAACTTCCGCAAAAGCGGCTTTGTCAATGGTGGTTTAGCACCTTGGCAAAGGTCTAAGCGGCAGTCGGGCAAAGGAACGAGTGCTGGATATGGCACCTTACTCAGCCAAGAGCGAAACCTAATGAAGGGAGTAGAGTACACCGCTGGAGTAGCAAAGGTGCGAGTACATAACGATGTGCCTTATGCCTCTGTACACAACTTTGGCGAAACCGTCCATCCCACCGTTACCCCTAAAATGAGACGGTTTGCTTGGGCTAAATTCTTCGAGGGCGCAGGTATCAAGAAAACAGATACCGCCAAGGCTAAGAAGGAGAAGACAGAAGCAGCCTCTAAAGATACCTTGGCATGGCGAGGTATGGCACTAACCAAGAAACAGAAGCTATCTATCAAGATGCCCCAACGCCAGTTCTTAGGCGAGAGCAAAGAACTCAATGAGCAGATAGCGAAGACACGAGAAGATGGACTTACTAAAATATTAAAATTCTAAAAGATGGAAGAACTATTTATTACCCTACAGGCAATGGTTGCAGAGCAAATGCCTGAATTATCATTAGTAGATGAAGATTACGGACAGCTACAAGCCCTGCTGAATGGAGAAGATTCCTATCCCGTTACCTTCCCCTGCGTGCTGATGGGCGAGACTAAGGTTGCTTGGAAGAATGTAACCCCCGTCATTCAACAAGGCGAGGGTTCAATCACTGTGCGTTTAGCATTCGATTGTTACGATGATACGCACTATGGTTCGGGTACTGAAGATAAAATTCGGGAGCGACTACAGAAAGAGGGAGAGCTGCACAAGATACTACAAGGGTATCGACTCAACAAAGAGATGGGACGGTTAAAGCGAGCTACCAGCACACAGTTCTCACTGCCTGGTGGCATCAAAGTGTATGAGATTGTCTATTCCTTTACGGTGGTAGATAACTAAGAGAAGTGCTCATCCATAAACAGCACCAGTTGTGAGGCTGTAATCTTGGGCTTCTTTACTTTGGGTACAGGGTTCAGAAGTAGTTCTGGTATCAGTTTGTATTTAGTGCGGATAATAGCCATAATGCGTTCCTCCGAAATAAAAAACTCATTTTCAGACAACTGCTTGAGTGCATCGTCAAAACGTAGCCTTTGTACTTCAGTCCAGTAGTGATAACGGCGAAGGAGTGCCATGTCTCGCTTTTCTATCAAATCTTTATCTCTACCTTTTCCCATAGTACAAAATTAGTGATATGCAAGCATATTACAAAGAAAAACCCTCTGTAACTATCATATTTACAGAGGGTTATTAACAGTGTTAAGCGAAATGGACATTTAAGTACTAGAACTTGGCTTATAGGCAGTAATAAACGTCACCACATCGCTACTTACAATCACACGACCCGAACCTTCACATTGGGCACACATTACACCCATATCCGACCCCGTGCCGCTACACTTACTACAAACCGTTACCCGTGGTGGAATCAATCGTTTACGGCTTGCACCACGCTCATGTTTCACTTCTTTACCACTTAGCTTAGCCTCGTTTGCTACTACAGCTACAGCCCAATTCATGGTGTTATCCAACTGAGTTTCTGTTTTACACGATTTCAATACCTTGACTACGTGTCTTATTACACTGCTTAATGTTTTCATATTGCTTCATTTTTTCGTCAAAACTTTCATTCCCATTTTAGCCCCTGCCATTGGTTTGCCTATCGCTTGCCACTTACCATCGTGGAGTGTCCCATCAAAATCTACTGCTACTACCATACCTATGCCTCCGTCATTCCAAGTGGAACACTTACCCAAGCCCCTACATCATTCTTTACCTCTGCACGAATAAACTGCTTGCTCACGGCAGGTTGGTAGCTCTCCTCGATGATTTGTACACCCTCAAGTAATCGCTTATCGCCAAGCTCTTCTGCTGTCTTACGCAGCTGCACCACCCTCGAAGCCTTCAGTGTTCCTTTCGCATCCCTTGCCAATAGCTTCAGTACCATCCGAACCAACACCTTAGACTTATCGTCCTGTCCAAGTTCCTCAATGCACTCCTTCACAATGGCAATACCATCTTCTACCGTATCACGGTAACCATCCGTCTCGTACACACCCAAGGTGATACGCTTGTTACCCTCGGTGTTGGTAAACGTATGGCTACGCTGATCGCCATTCTTTCCCAACTTAACACCCATTACCTCGGCTTTCATATCAAGCACCTGCTTAAAGTTCTCAAGAGCCGTTTTCTTTACCGTCTTAATGTCCTCACTAATGGTTAGTAACTCGGGGATGGTGCTTTCAATAATCTCATCAACCAGTTGTTTGTAAGCTACTCTGTCATCTTTCGCTTTTTGCGTAGCTAACTTTTCAGCTTGTTCTACCTTGAAAGCTTCAAACTGAGCTTTCTCTTCTGCCGTCATTTCAACGACCTGTTTTTTGTTCTCTTCCATTTGTTCTCTATTTTAAAAGTGTTATTATTATCACCACAGCCGCTCCAATCACAATTCCTGCAACGAAGCTGGCCGTTATTGCTATATCTACTAATCGTCCTATCTTATCACTCTCTTTTGCCATTGGATGCCTGTTTTTGCACCCTCGCCACTGGCACATCCTTTACGATGGCTGCCGCCAGCTCAAGATCCCGTGTCTGCACAAGGCACTCATCATCGTTGCCTTTTACAGGCGATATAAGCAGGTTCTTACGCTCTTCTCCTACACTCCAGTTCATAAGCACATTGCTCAAGCTGATTATTGGGAGGGTGATTGTTACTATTTCTTTGTCCATGATTGTATTTAGTTTGGTAATTGATTCTTGGGTGCTATAGCCATTAAAAAGGCTACTTCTCTATTTGTTATACTCGCATCGGGTGTTTCAACTGTTTTTTTAGCTCTTGGCTTTTTTGCGATGGCAATCAGCTTTGGTATCATCCCCTCCAGTTCATCAATGGTAAGCTCATAAAACTTCTTACCTGCTATCCGAGCATTGAGGCAAAACGTATCTACTGCATTCCAGTCGGTAGTATCAACACCGAGTTGTTGGATTCTTCGCAATACAGCCGAACGGTGTTTCTTTATCTCCACCTTCTCTCTCAACTTCATATTGACCTTGGGGTCTATACTGTCACACATGGCATTGTACTCTTCTTGGTACATCTCCTTGAGTGAAGTGGTTCTACCAGCAGAGAACTGACTTACCAAACTCTCTTTCAAACCCTCTTTTTCCACCGTTTGAACACTATTCAAACAGGCATAAAATCGTGCAAAATTCTTAACCTTCTTCATGTTCTATAAGTTATTAATGTAACCTTCATCTTTCTCTCCCCATATCTTGTTAGCTCTCTCTTCCCAAATATTGTAGTAACCTTTGGGTCCAAAAAACCGCCCTTTGGTAAATGCCCTGTAATGTTGTACCCACACCTTCAGACTTGCATCATACATCACGCTTACTGCTGGTCTCCCCGAGGGTTTTGAACCATCTGCGTGACTTACAAAAATGAGTAGCTTATCACGGTGAGCCTCTTTGAAGGCGATATAATCACCATAACTCATCTGCGTATATTGAAAGCTGTCGATGATTACAAACTTAGGTTGCCGTGGTCGGGCGAGTCGTTCGCTCAGTTCGCTCATCTTGATGCAGTCGTAGAACACTACCTTTTTGTTCTCTTCGGTCATTCTGAACCGTTTAATGGCGTTCTGCATCGAAAGACTCAATCCCTCCTCAAGGGAATTATACCCCACCTTTCCAAACTTCGCCAACTCTTTGCACAGCTGCATCACGAAAGATGACTTACCATTGCCCGAGTTTCCCCATATAAACCAAATCCCCGTCCTGTCAGGTCTCCCAAAAGCATCATACCAAGCTCCCTCAAGGGGTAGCTCATCTCTCTTGATGGCGAGTACCTCTGTGGGTGATAATGCTCTACCCATACTTAGTTACCTTGTTGCTTGTTTTTACGCAATAGTGCGTTTATCTTACGTGCCACCCTGCGCAAATCGTAGTTGGTGCGGTCGGCTTCCTTGATTACCTCGTTAATGTCTCGTTGCCCCATCACACCCCTTGCTCGGCAAATAGCCTCTACATCGTTAGGTGTGTTTTTGTCCACCTCGTAGAACTTAGCCCCAAGGCGAGACCACAACTCTTGATACCCCTTTTTCTTGTAGCGCAACCCTCGTTCCATACGTGTGGAGATGTAGTCGGTAGATATAAATTGAATGCCCACAGACTGGTTGCCCTCCATATCTTCGAAGTAGTTGAAGATGGTAATAAAGTAGTTCAGGATGTTATCGCTTAGTTTATCGGCTTCATCAAAGATGATTAACACATCTTTATGCTCTCGAATGTACTCTACCACCTCCATAATGATGCTACGAGCGTTCTTGCTACTATTTACCCGAATACCTGCCGAGCGTGCGAACTCTAGCGCAAACTCCTTCTTCTTCATGTCTTCATCGCAAAGTATGTAGAAGGTGTTGGTTTGTTGTCGTGCTACCTTGGCTACTACCGTCTTACCGCTTCCTGCTGGAGATATAGCCCAAATAAAGTCACGGTTGGCTCTATTCTCGGCCATACAGAAGCTAAGGTCACGTGTTACAGAGGTCTCAACCATTACCGCTTCACCCTGCGTTGTGCCGCCTATTTTGGTAGAAAGCTTCAGCCACATCTCATCCGATATCTTCGCATAGTCGCCTTTGTTGATGGCAGAGAGAGTAGCAGCTGCTACATCTAAACTATTGGCTGCTTTGTTTTGACTTCCATAGCTTGCTATATAAGCCTGTAGGCTCTCTCTGATAGCGTTCTTTTGTTCTACTGTAAGTTTGTTCATATCTTTTTTGTATTAAAATTTATCGTAACCTGATATTCTATCGTGAGTGGTGTTGCTGATAGCTTTACCTACTGGTCCAGCCCCTACGGGTTGTTCCGTGCCTTGTACCATTGCCCTGTCCATATATCGCTCAAGCGACTTCTGAGGAATACCCGATATCTTGGGTCGGTTCAGTCCGTGTTGCTCGGGTGCTACCCCGTGTTCCATCTCCAGTGCGGCCATTGCCACGTAGTGTTGAGCCATGTGCTCTTTTTGCGCATCGTCCATTTGGCGAATAAACTCCATCTCGCCCTCCTTTTGACACTGTATGGCTCGGTGAACCACTACGTATGGGGCAGCTTCTGCCACAAACTTCGTGGAGCCTTTACTGTCTTTCGTGTACAGCCTCACTCGGGTCATATCTAGTGGGTCGTACTTCACCGTAAAGGTGCGGTAGGTGTTCTTATCCCTAAAGTGTAGGTCGGGCATCCCGTTGGCTCCATATACATCGTAGGTGTACTCCTTTTTGTCGATGGTAATGGTTATACCCGATGTGGTAAAGGTGTTCTCGTGGTCGTGCTCTTCCCAGAAGATATCAATCATATCGGCCTCAGTGAGTGGTTGAGCCTCTACGTTCACCGATTTTGTGTACATCTCTATGCGTGGTTTGGCTACTTCGTGGTGCATCATTGCATTCCAATAGTTCCGAGCTTCAACATAAGCTACCTTCAGCTCCTCAAGCGTATATAACTTATCCTTGTTACACTCTATGTAGTCGTGGTCTATATCGCTAAACTCACCCTTGGTGTTGATATTCATACCTGTAAATCGCCAATCTCTCGCTAATACCTGTTTTTGGAAGCGTCCAAACACACTCTCTATGGTTTTTGAGTTACCGTTATAAGGGGCAGTGGGTCGGTGTACACGTGCTATCTTACCAAAAAACGCCTGTGCCTTTGCACTCTTTTGACCCCCTTGGTTATCATATACCACCTCGAAAGGTCTGCACTGTGCCGTTTCTATAGCCATACGGTAGGCAAGGTATTGAGCATCGAAGTTTTCCGAGTCCGAAATACAGTAGCCTAACATCGCATCCGAGTGGGCATCAATCACCTCATATACGTTGGTGGTGCAAACTTTCAACTTGCCTTTTTCGTCATAAGCCTTGTAGTAAAGGTTCAGTTTTGTACCATCACCATACCATAGCGCATCACGTACATCGGGCATTTCGGTTTTATGCTTACGAGCATACTTTGCTTTGGCTGCTTTCGTGCCCAACTTAGCATCGTACCACAAAGGCATAATGTCAGGACGGTTCAGATAGGCAGTAACTGTATTTTGGCTTTTTATCAACTTCCACTTTCGATCAGGTTCGGCCACTACTATTCGGTTTATCTCATTAAAGATTTGCTCGTTGTTGTACTGAGGCACTTTCGAGCGTTTCAAGGCCACAATGTAGTTACCCATACTCTCGGTAATCTTAACAGTGTTCTTGTTGCCAAGATAGCCCTCCACCAGTGCCACATACCCCCGTGTCTTGTAGTCACGTATCTTTGCCGACAACCGTGCCCAGCTGGTGGGTAGGTTGTGCCCAGGATAGAGCCTAAAATCTTCTACAAGGCTAGTAATACGCTCCCGTTGGCTTTGACCACCTCCACCACCGTTCGCTTTAATCATCGCTTTGGTTTCGTTGGCTTGTCTAATCACCTCATTCAGTATCGAAGCTGTTAGGGTGTAGTCCGCTTGCTTATCATCGTCTAGCGGTGTGCCATCTGCCAATCGGTGGTTGTAGTAGAAATCCTTTGCCTTCGTGTCCTCAAGTATAGCATTGTGCTTTTCTTGTGCCTCAATTATCTCTTTAGGATTACCATATTTAGCAATAAAGGCAACTCTGAAACGCTCGGGAAGGGAATCGAATTCTATCAGCGCATAACAGCCAAGCCCTCCTGCTTTGCGAACAAGGTGGATTTTACCTCGAACGCATAGATTGCGATAATTGGTCAAGCTCATCACCGCAGGACTCTCTTCGCCCTTGTGGGTAATCTCATCCACCGTTACGCATATATATCCTCTGTATCGTTCCATATTCTATATATTTTATCTTTAGTTCCCACGCCAGCAACGAACTGGATAACACCTGCGTGTTCGTGGGGTTTTTTGATTAACTTTGGTGCGACAAAACATTTTATTAATCAAAACCTCAATTCCTTATGCAAGAACTCAATTTAATGTATCTATTTACGTTTACCGTATATGCTTCTACCGAGAAACAAGCAGCCAAGAAAATAGTACCATTACGCAATAAATGTTCACAATTTGCTAAATCCATTGACTCCCTTGTAATGTGCGATACTTTTGGATTTTTCGATGACTCGTTGGCTATGAGGATGGTTTTCAATATAAAGGGTTCTCAAGAGTCTGTCCTCCCTAAGGTGTCGGCTCTTTTCGCCTTCGCTACAGTTCAACAGATTACATTCATCAATCAAGAGTTTCTTTCCAAATAGCCATATCAAATTTGGTTTATACACACGTTTGGTTTCGCCATTATCTGTTAGCTCATACAGAGGGTATTTCTGTAAGTTCTCACAACATTCATTGTAGGTGTTTCTTGTTGCCATAATATTCACTATTTTAAATTATTGACTATTACCTGCGCCTCTGCCTGAATCATAGCAAGCTCACTTATCAGCACATTACCAAAACTCTTCACCTCTTTACTATCCACCTTTATCACCACACCACCGCCACTCAAGTCGGCCACTATCCGCACACGTGGCGAGAACACCTGCACCATTTCGTGTGGCACCTCATTAAAGTAGGTATCAAACTTCACGTTCGGCTCAAAGCCTCCATTACAGTTCAACAACACACCACCACGTTGCATAGCCGCAGCTCTCAACATATCAGCCATTCCACCCTTGGTCTTGAAGTTTAGCGCATACCATACCGTCTGTCTGGTTACTTTAAAAGTCTTGGCTATCTCCTTTTTCTTTTCGATATCCAAATAAATTTGCTTGCCCATATTTGCCTATTTTTTAAGTTTATGTACTACGAATCATTGTCAAGTCAACGCTTTTGATTAAATTTGAAACCGTTTAACAGTGTTAATCACTTTGCAAAGATACAGAATATTCTGAAATAACAACGATTATGGATAAAAAAAATACAGATATTTCTGCACGTGTTGCAGAAACAATAGAATTATTGGGTGAAACTGCTAATTCTTTCGCTAAGACGCTCGGCTATAAACGTTCTCAGACTGTGTACGATATAATAAGTGGTAAGTCTGCACCAAGCTATGACTTCTTTAACAAGTTTGCTAATGCAGAATTTTCTGTATGTGTTAATATTAAATGGCTATTAACAGGGAAAGGACAGCCTATTGAGCAAAGTAAAGATGTTGTTGAAGAACTACCTCTTAGCTTTATGGATAAAATAATAGAGCAAGCCGAAGAGATAGGTCGATTAAAAGAGCAGATAAGACAGATGGAAAAGGAAAAAGAAAACGATGTGCAAGGTGCTCAGACTTCGAGCATTGCAAATGTAGGATAGAGTTTATGCGAGTAGTTTTCCGTAATCAGCAAGAATAATAATTATGAGAATCAATGAAAAACAAGCAGAGGTATTAGATAAAATCTTATCGCTGGCAAAAAAGAGTATAGATATCGTTGAGATTGATTTTCTCGACAAAGATGAATACAGAGTGTATGCAGATATATTAGAGCGTGCTAATTTTGGCGAGTCACTATCCACTGGAGTAATTCGCATCAATCCATCTGGTTGGTCATTTTATAAAAATGGTGGCTTTTCGGCAGTGTATAAGGAGGAGATGGAGAAACAAGAGCGAGAAAAAAGAAGCGACCTGCTTACACAAAAGCAAATCGCTGCCGCAAAAAGAGAACCCTACTTAATAGCCTGGGGTGTTATCACCACCATCACATCGATTGTTCTTAGCCTCCTCAAGTTTGGTTAATTCTTTAATCAAGGCTCTATTTTCCCTTCCAGTGCGCAACATTATCATAAGGATAATAACATTTTGTATTGTACACAGTACAACGAATGCAAGATACCACTCTTTACTCATAATTTTTGCTTTTAGTTGCAACAAATGTACACAAAATAAACCACCCACGCACACTGTTAATCAACTAAATAAGCCTAAAATCGCCCACACAGCCCATTCCCTCGGGGTTTCCCTTATCACCACATTTAACCCCGTTATGACGTTTGTACCCTCTTAATAGGCTATTTTGCCACTTTTCGGGCTATTTCCGTGTAGTTTCCCCCTTTCCTTTCACCCTAAAACAGTACAAAAGTGAATATCCAAATGAATATCCAAACGCAACAATTTGTTTTGAAATAGGGTGTTTTGATGAATATCCAAATGAATACCCAAATGAATATCTTAACCCCAATAAGCCCCCAAACACACCATTCAAGGCACATTCCTTCATTCGTCATTCAAATACCATTTAAAGGCTGTTTAAACGCTGCTTGAATGTATCTAAACTATAATATATCAACTGTAAGGTGGTAAACTTATACGACTACAACAACCGCATAGCGAACCATAGACGGTAGAGCCTATTATTTATTACTTTAATGTAATATAGATTGCTCCAAATTATTCCATATATTTATTATTTGGTATATTTGCACTAAATAATAAGCAATATGGCAAAGGTTATACACGTTCACCTAATGGGAAAGAGAAGAGACTATTACTTTAGCAGTATTTCGGCTGTTTACGACGTTCTAAGCCCCGAAGAGGTAGGTTTTAGTAAATCTTACCTACAGCACGCTGGTTTAAGCGGAAACGGCACTGTATGCAGTAAAACCGCTATTATCAAGCAATCAACGCTTATCAGTGGTAAGCGAAAGGAGTAATCTACAAACTTAATTTAAGGCGATTCCTGCCCTTTAAAACATTTAAGCCACCTACCGCACTGCTAAAGTGTAGTAGGTGGCTTAAATTCGCTAGATACAATGTTATTCGGGGTAAATTCATGGTGAGAAAGCCTTATTACACCTCAATGCAAACCTCAATGCAAACTTTCGCAGGTCACAACTGTTCAATCACTCGAATGATGATAAGTCACAGCCAACACAATGATAAGTTTTAAGGCGAAGAGATACGCTTTGTTTTTCGGCTCATTTCAGCACCCTATCAATCGTATATCTTTAATAAACAAACAATTAAACAAGCGTTTTAGGGTTTAGACCATCTATCTGTAAAGATACGCTTTGTTTCTACGCCCCTAGCTGGATTGGATGCTTCCGGGGATGCACGGGATTGATGTGTGCAAAGAAATTCGCAAACAAGACAAAGAAACGCCTATACTCTTCCTTACGGCAAAGGATACGGTTAAAGAAACCATAGAAGGATTAAGATCAGGCGCAAACGATTACATAAAGAAGCCTTTCTCATTTGAAGAATTACTTGAACGGGTAAAAATACATTTCAGGAATAAGCAGGAAGATGAAGTTCTTACGCTTGGGAATATATCGTTAAATAAATCTGGTTATCAGGTATTTAACAACGGCAAAGAGATATCTCTGACTCAACGTGAGTTTGCTTTACTTGAATTTCTGATTCGTAATAAGGGTAAAATCTGTACGCGAGATGAAATTATTGATAAAGTATGGAATATCAACTTCGAATACGATACAGGAGTTATAGATGTTTTCATGAACTCTCTGCGAAAAAAACTGAATATCAGCAAAGAGAGCACCTTGATAAAGACCGTGCGCGGCGTTGGTTATATTGCAAACGATTAAGATATGAAGAGGTTATCCCTACAAAGCCGCATAGCAGTTTATATTCTTGCCAGTACAGTTCTACTGACAATGGTTTTGTGTGCGGCTATCTTAGTTACTTTTAAAATACACGTTGATAGATTAGATGTTACCAACATTACATTAGACGATGTTCAGCTTTTATTTAGTATACTTCTTCGTGTATGCTGTATTGGTTGTGTTTTTACCATTATGCTCCTGTTTGTTATATCTCGTAACATAGCCTATCGAAGCACTAAGCCCATTCGGGATATAATAAAAATAGCCAATACGATTACTCACAATAATTTGAGTGCAAGAATTCCGCTTCCAAGCCATAAAGACGAATTGTATGAGCTATCTGAAACTATAAACAATCTGCTCGACAGGATTGAGTACGCGGTCGAAAGAGAGAAATCATTTACTTCTTATGCCTCTCATGAGTTCCGCACACCCCTTTCTGTTCTCAAAGGCACAATGGAAGTTCTTATTCGGAAACCGCGTAACGAGGCTGAATACAAAGAAAAAATAGCTGCCTGCATCAAAGAAGTTGATAAACTGAATGATATGGTTGAACAGTTGCTCGTCCTGACAAGATACGAGGAGGGTAAAAGTTTGCTGAATTATGATAACTATCTATTAGAAGATTTGATTAACAATAGTGTATGCCTGCTTTGTGATGCTATTTTGGCTAAAAAGCTGGATGTAAAAACGCTTATTTTTCCTAAAAACATCTCCATCTACACGGACGAACACTCCTTCTCTACTATACTGAATAACTTAATATCGAATGCTGTTAAGTATAGCAATAAAGAGGGAGTTATTGCAATAAAAACAGATCAAAAGCACAAACAATTAGTCGTAGAAATACGAAATACAGGAAATGGCATTCCCCAAGAAGAATTAGAGCGGATCTTTGAAAAATTCTATCGCTCATACACTTCGGAGAACTGCGAGGTAAAAGGCTTTGGATTGGGGCTGCCCATCGTTAAGCGTTTTTGCTCCTTGCTGGACATTGAAATAGACATTCAAAGTGAAGTAGATAAAACAACTGTGGTAACACTTGTAATACCTATGAAAGAATAAAAGCATACACTTCAAAAACCTCTCATACCTGCATCTTAAGCTAATCTTAAGAATAACCTAAGGTAATCTTAAGAATAACCTAAGTTAATCTTAAGCCTTACCCAATCACTCTCCCATATCTTTGCAGCGAAATCATAATTCACTGTCAGTATGGAAAAAGTAACAACCTCATTAGAAAGCTATTTGAATAGCAGCATAAGAAATCTTATGTCTAACGCTTATAAAAGTGTACTTAGCAATCCAAAAGAAGCAAACTTTGTTTTTAAGATGCAAAGAGTTTTTGGGAAAGCGGAAAAGAAAAGAAAATCTTATTTAGAGAATGAAAACCTCCACATCCCGCCATTTCTCATATCAAGCATAGCCACGGATTGCAATTTGACTTGCAAGGGTTGTTATGCCCGTTCAAACAACATTTGCGGTACAGTAGAAAAAGAGAAGAAAGAAGAACTTACTGCCGAACAGTGGAAACAAATATTTCTAGATGCGGCAAATATGGGAATAAACTTCAATCTTTTGGCAGGCGGCGAACCTCTTTTGAGGAAAGATATACTAACTGCTGCTTCTGAAGTCAAAGAGATGATATTTCCCATATTCACCAATGGCACTATGGTTTCGGAATCCTATGTCGACTTCTTTTCCAAAAACCTCAATCTTATTCCAATACTTAGCCTTGAAGGTTGTAAGGAGAGTACGGATGACAGACGAGGGCAAGGGGTCTTTAACCGAGTTATAAATTCGATGGAGTTGCTAAAAAGAAAAGGTCTCTTTTTCGGAACCTCCATTACCATAACAACGGCCAATCTCGATATGGCAACCTCTCTCTCCTATGTGAACTTACTGAAAGAGCTTGGTTGCAAAATAGTGTTCTTCATAGAATATGTGCCGACCGATGCAGAAACCAAGCAGTTGGCTTTGGATGAAAAAGGAATTACCCAAATGGAAGTCAATCTAGAAAAACTAAGGATGACGTATGACGACTTGATATTCCTCTCATTTCCTGGCGATGAAAAAGCTATGGGCGGTTGCCTTGCTGCTGGGCGTGGTTTTCTCCATATCAGCCCCGAAGGGAAAGCGGAAGCCTGTCCTTTCTCTCCATACTCAGACAGAAATGTTGCTCAATCAGGGCTAAAGGAGGCATTGAAATCTCCATTTTTTGCGAAACTAAGAGATTCGGGCTTAGTTGGCGGAGAACATACGGGTGGTTGTACCTTGTTTGAACATGAAGAACAAGTTAAAAACATGCTGAGCATCGTATAGGTAATATGTAATTTATAAAAGGTTCACAAAGAGGGTTAGCGTTAGCTCTGCGGCGCTCTTAGGTGGCTCTTAGGCACAAGTAAAAGGAATTTCAACATCTAATAAAAACAAAATGAAAACATCATCAATTGGAAGAAAAATAGTTATGAGCATAAGCGGATTATTTCTGATAATGTTCTTAACCCTCCATCTAGCAATCAATCTCACATCTTTAATATCGCGGGAAACCTATGAAGCAGCCTGCCACTTTATGGATACAAACCCCTTAGTTCAGGTAATGGTTCCAATTCTTGCGCTTGGGTTTATGGTACATATCGCAATGGGAATTATTCTTACGATTCAAAACAGGAAAGCAAGACCTGAAGGGTATAAAGTGAAAAGCAAAACCAAAATATCGTGGGCATCAAAAAACATGCTGGCTTTAGGATTTATCGTATTAGGACTGTTAGCTATTCACTTAGGTCATTTCTGGGCAAAAATGCAATTGCAGCATTTTCTAGGCAACGAAGGAGAAAACCCTTATGACCTTGTGAAAACCGTATTTTCAAACGGTTGGTATGTAGCCATGTATGTTATTTGGATTATCGCTATCTATTTCCACATATCACACGGTTTTTGGAGTATGTTCCAATCTATGGGAGCAACAAACAAGAAGTGGATACCCCGATTACAGAAAATATCAATTATCTACGCGTATATCATTACGATAGGCTATCTGGCTATACCTATCTATTTCTTTTTAGGTTTTGGACAGCCATAATAGAATTAACATCAAAATAAATTCGGAAATGAAATATTTAATTACTCTCATGCTATTTATAGCTGCGACAACGTTTACATCAGCGCAAACAAAGACATTTCACGATTTCACAGTGAAAGAAATCAGCGGTAACACATGCGACCTTTCCACCTTAAAAGGTAAAAAGGTATTGGTTGTAAACGTAGCTTCGAAATGTGGTTTAACACCGCAATACACACAACTACAAGAGCTTTATGAGAAATATCAGAATCAGAATTTTGTTATCATAGGCTTCCCTTGCAACAATTTCAGAGAACAAGAACCCGGAACGAATGAGGAAATACAAGAGTTCTGCCAAATGAACTACGGAGTTACATTTCCGATAATGGACAAAGTTCAAGCCGTTGGAGATTATAAATCGTCCATCTACAAGTGGCTAACCGAGAAATCAGAAAACGGGAAAATTGATGCGAACATACGTTGGAATTTTCAGAAATTCATGATTGATGAGAATGGATTAATAGTGGACTGTATTCTTCCCCAAGCTCCTTTTTACGAAAAAGTGGCTGCATGGGTTGAGAGTAAATAGAAAAAGCGTAGAAGTATGAATATTGCAATAGTTTCGGTGGTTTCACTGGCAGTAAATATCTTTTTAGGTAAGTTTCGGACAAGGTTTCGTAAGATGACTTTTATGTGGTGGCTTATGATTCATGCCTCTATCCCGCTGATTATACCTTTACGAATTTGGCTCGACACACCCAAAATAGCTATTCCTATTTTTATCGGACTTGCTGTAATAGGGCAAATGATTGGTTCTAAAGTAATAGAAAATAAAAAGGACTAAATAAAAGAGTATTAGAGTTTAGACGTGTAAATTCTAATTCAAAAGTCTGGAATTGCTACCTTTGCATGGACACTGTGGAGTTGCAACTTTGGGTAGACATTTAATAAGTTACTGTTTTTATCATTCTGTTGATTCCTAAACTCCTCTATGGATGAGATTCTGGAGGAAGCCTCGATGGTATGCGTTGTGACAGCGATGGCAACCTATAATAACACGCTATGATAAGGGCGAAATAATCAAAGGTAAGACCCTTAAAACGTGGACACTAAGCGACTTCTACTTGCTATACCAAGCTAGAAACATGGACCCGAAGGTAACACCCTTAAAACGTGGACACTTAGAGGAAAGAAATGCTCAAACATAACCTTACTAAATGGCAAAGGCTACGTAACAATGGGTAAACGTCCCAAATACCGCCTTTGCTACCCCATGATAACTCCCTACCTTGCGCCAGAATTTAAAAACAAATGAATTTATGGCAACAGTAAAAGTGAATTTTAGTGAGATTCAAGCTCTTTACGAGCTTTGCAGCTCAG
>JBOFFJ010000193.1:0-5353 GCA_051648565.1 Phocaeicola sp.
TGAAAATATTGTTGGGGCAAACTAGGTATAGGCAAAAGCCAGCGAACTAGCCGCCAAGGCTAGTCAGGATGCTGCAAAGGCTAGTGAAAATATTGCCACCACTAAAGCAAACGAGGCCTCATCAAGTGCTTCCAGTGCACTTTAGAGCAAGAATGCTGCAGCGACCTCAGAAACTAATGCTCTGACAAGTAAAAACTCCGCCTAGGTTTCTGCTACCGAAGCTAAAGCTGATTAGGAGTATATAGACGAAATTATAAGCAGGGTAGAGCTTCAGGATGGGTACGCCCACATGTAGGTTTAGGTATCCCAGCAGCGTTGTATTCTTAGGTTTCACCCCATTTACTAATTCAGGAGTAACTAATGGATAGTTTAAATATTCTAACCACCGAACTAATGAGGCTAAATGACCAACTAGTTGGGTCTAAAGACTCTCTATTGCTGGCAGAGCAGCGATAGGGCCAGTCCTAGAGTGCAGCAGCATCTTCGGAAAGTACTGCAAGTACAAAGGCCTCTGAGGCTACTACCCAGGCTACAAAAGCCAAGACCGCGGCAGATAGTGCTATGGCAAGTAAAGACAGTGCTAGCTCCTCTGCTAGTTCCGCATCCTCGTCAGCTAGTACGGCCTCGTAGCAAGCGGATAGAGCAAAAACAGAGGCAGATAGGGCTCAGGAGATTTCTAATACTTTAGTGGCAGGGTTTTCCTCTACTATTTGGGATGAAACTTCTGATACTATCTCTGGAGTAGGCGCCCCCGATGGAGTTACCTAGGTACATAAAGCTATGCGCAGATGCCTGCTCAGTGACGGTGGGACAGTTAACTATTATTTAGACAGGTTTAACTCTAATCTAAAGGAAGATGGCACCACTGCAGTTCTAACAGGAGAAGACGGGCAGGTTATGGTTGAGATACCAAAATGCTATGTAAAGGTACTGCCCATTCAGGGCGGGGTATCTCCTATAGTAGAGTGGTCTGTCAGTGCTGAACCTAGGTTGGGGTATATTCTCCATCCAGCGTTTACCTCGGACGGTACTTTGGTATTTGATAAACAACTCGGGATGTGGACATATCAGAACGTTACTAAGACTAGTGATTACTTATATGTAGGTGCCTATGATGCCTCTGTTCAAGTTGCTTCTAATGGGTCTTTTATAGATGGGCTAAACTTGGATAATAACACCTCCCGAGTCAATGTAACTACTGACAAGCTATCTAGTGTTTCCGGCAAATACCCTATGGTAGGGCTTACTAGAGCCGAATTTAATACGGTAGCAACTAATCGAGGTGCAGGATGGCAGCAGGTAAGTCTATGGATCGAGTCACTGCTACAAATTCTGTACGTCACTGAGTACAAAGACCTAGATAGTCAAGCGGCTCTCTCCTATGGCAACTAGTCACTATCTTACCTTCCCAGCTCAAGTAACCAAGCAGACTCCCCCCACTCTACGGCAGGTAAGTCTAACGCTATCGGCCATGGCTCTGGAGGTGTCCACTAGTCTGTTCGTGATACTGCATGGATGAGCTACCGAGGCATTGAGAACCTCTGGGGCAACTGTTGGACAGCGGTAGATGGGGTAAATGTGTTAGATGGGGTGTACTGGGTAACCAACAAGCTACCTTACACGCCCGATACTTCTACTAACTACACCAGGCTAGGGTCATAGGCCCCTCCTACTACTTCGGGGTTCATAAGAAAACTACAGTATAGTACCTTGTGTGCTATACCTCTAACAAACAACGGTACTAGCAATACAGGCTTCTGTGACAACTACTATTAGAATGCTGGCTGGCGGGTCAGGTTCTTCGGCGGTAGCGCGAATGATGGTGCTGCTGCTGGTGCGTTCGCGGGTTTTGTGAATTATACCTCGGGTGCTCGTTATCGTGGGATTGGCGCGCGGCTTTGTTATAAGCAGTAATTGAAGGTTCAGGGCAGTATATAAAAGCAGTAACGCGAATAATGGTGCTACTACTGGTACGTTCGCAGGTAATGTGAATAATACCTCGAGTAATCGTAATCGTAATATTGGCACGCAGCTTGTAGCTCTTTTTGAAATACTATGTACTGCCCTTTCTGGAGCCTTTGCGCTCAGATTAACACTAGCCAAGAAGAGACTAGTATCTACCGAGAAAGTCTTTGGCTGTGCTACAAACAAGAGGGTTTAATTGAAAAGATTAGGCAAAGGTACCTATCAAGAGATTTGCTCTAAGGAGAACCTCTATAGGGCTCATGAGAACGCTAAAAGAGGTAAGACTAAATATAAATAGGTTAGGTAGTTTGAAGCAGACCTGGAAAGGTGCATGCTCCTAATACAGGATAGCTTATTGACTAAAACATTTAGTACAAGTAAATATGTAATTAAGAAAAAGGTAGAGGGAGGTAAGTTGCGGGAGATTTACTCCTTACCATACTTTCCGGATAGGGTAGTTCAACATGCCTTATTACAAGTAATAGGGCCAAGGCTGGAGAAATCATTTATACGAGATACTTTTCAATCTATCAAAGGCAGGGGTACATCCGATGCTCGAAAGAGGGTGTCCAGGTTTATAAAAATAAATAGGCCTACCCACTATTTGCAGCTAGACATAAGCAAATACTACCCCTCTATCAATAATTCTAAATTAAAGCAGAAGATTAGATCAGTTATTAAGTGCCCAGATACCCTACACCTCCTAGATAATATTATCAGCTCCTGTGAGGGGCTGCCTATAGGCAACTACACTTCCCAAGTGTTGGGGAACTACTACCTAACCGATTTTGATTGGTTTATCAAGCAACAGCTAAAAGTAAAGGGTTACTTCAGGTATTGTGATGACCTAGTGTTTTTTGGCACGTCTTCAAAAGAATTAATGGACATAAAGATTTTAGTGGAGAAATACCTTTAGGAAGAAGGCTTAACCCTAAAACATTCTTGGAAATTAAGCCACCTGAACACTGGATGTGATTTTGTAGGTTATCAGTTCTACCCTAACGGGATTAAACTACGGAAACGTATTTATAAATCGGCTAAGGCAGCCCTCGTGAAAGGCTCAAAAGGCATACCCGCTTACTTTGGCTGGGTATTACCACTAACAGATTCAGATATTAAACGGAGATATACAAATGCAATCAGGAACCGCCAGACCTAAGTTCGAGCGTATGGGTGACATGGTTTTGATTAACCTAAACGAGCGCACCCACCTTAATCCACTTACCGATAGTTTTGATTCATATGTCGAGCAATTTACATACGACTCCACTAAATTACCCTTACTTGCTTAGCGTAGGGAAGTAATACAATCTGTTATGAGGATTAAGTACCCAGATATTGACAGTGAGTTCGCTGCCCGCGTAAATGGTGGTCTTGAATTAGAGTAGCATGATGAGTGGAGATAGCTAGCAAAAATAGCGGCGGATGGCTTTGAGCAATATGTTGTTTCCCAACTTTAATCTTATGGAGAAAATAAATGAATACATTTAGCATTTCTTTTGCTGACGTTTACGGCGTTGACCATCCAGAAGCTATTTGCATGGTTGCTACTACTAACTTGCAGGAACAGGCATCATACGCAGAAGAAGGTACTACTACTTCCAGTAGTTATACTGTTAGGTTTTGGCATGATGCGTAGAGCCATGCTCAAGGTGCATGGCCACAAACCTACTTAGACTATGCGGGTAATGCTTCTTTTTCCTTTACTGGGGGGTAGGCATACTTGGTGGGGATACTGTTAGCGCCTGTGAGAGCCACTTCTTAAGCACTGTGGTTAAGGGTACAGAGTGAATAGATCACAGATGGAAGCCTTGATCTCTCATGTAATTAATCTAGAAGGAGAGTACAGTGATGACCCCCACGATAGTGGGGGTTAGACTATGTACGGGATTACTGAGCGCACAGCAAGGGCATACGGGTATACCGGCCACATGAGAGATTTACCCCTCCAGATGGCCGTAGACATATACATCTCTGAATATATTACCAAGCCAAAACTGGACAAGATTTTTGATATTGACTCCGCCCTTGGTGAGGATATGATTGACTTTGGTATTAACTAGGGCCCCTCTACCTCTGTTAAAATCTTACAGCGTTGGTTGAACGCTTTTAATGATGGCCAGAAGGTATATAAAGACCAAACTGTTGATGGGAAGGTTGGCCCTTCTACTTTGGGTTAGTTATCCAGCCATATTAAGCAACGTAAGACGTAGAAAACTATCTTACTAGCTGTACGTTGTTCCCAAGGAAATCACTACCTTGAGATAACTGAGAAAAGCCCTAAGAACGAGCGATTCATTTACGGATGGGTTGCAAATCGTGTATAACAAAAAAGGAGCCCTAGGGCTCCTTTTCTTTTATTTAATACCAGTGCTTCCGAAGCCATGAGCCCCACGTTCTGTGGTAAGCTCATCGAACTCTTTATCACTAAGCTGCTGGATATGCCCCATTTCCCAGTGGGGTACTACTACCATCTGAACTACTCGATCGTAGTTGTCCAAGTACAAGTCCTTACGGCCTCGGTTAACAAGCTTAATCTTAATCTCACCTCGATAGTCTGAATCAATAACCCCACATGTATTAGCTAACATTACCTCATACTTAAAACCCAAGCCGCTACGTGGAAGAACCAAACCTACCCACCCCCCTGGAATGGCTACTCGCACTCCAGTACCAAAAACAGTGCTTTCATTGGGACGTACCAGTAAGCATTCTTGGTCTGGTCGTAGGTTCAAATTACACCGCAAATCCATACCAGCAGCACCTGCTGAACCTACTACTGGGGTGAGTTCTTTTTTAGATACGTTATACATCAAGGGTTCCATAATCATTAGTAGTGCTCCTTAACAGCTTCAAGTTTAGAAAGTGCGTCTTCGAGGTTTTGTGGGTTAGGGTGTGCAATAGCTGTAGCACAATAGCTCTTCAAATCCATAAGCTCCATATTTAGCATTAGCTTATCAGTGCCAAAGTTATTGAGGCTTTGAATAAATTTCTGTTTTCCTTCAACCGGTAGTGATGCTGCCAAGTTAAATAGGTCTCCGTATTGTCTAGCAAGGCCATACGCTCGCTTAGGGCCCACATCCGGTACCCCAGGTACGGAGTCCCCAGCATCTCCCTGTAGGCATTTAATAAATAGGTGCTGCTCGCCGTTCTCCGCATTGGTATATTCAAACATACTATCTACTGTGAACTCTTTTCTAGACTTGTACGCGAATAGGCTGATTTTCTTTGAGATAAGCTGGCAGAAGTCTTGGTCAGTAGAGATAATCCAAATATGGTCTACTACTGGTTCCAGTACAATAGTTGACAGAGCAATCAGGTCATCTGCTTCCACTCCCTCATACTTGAAATTAGTTATACTTTCAGGATCTTGTGCATTAAAAGTCTG
>JBOFFJ010000194.1:0-3370 GCA_051648565.1 Phocaeicola sp.
CGGAGTAGCATCAGGCTCTTTATCATAGTACTTAATGTACTCGGCATTAGGGCAATGTACTACAACACTAAATCCATCACCCTCCATAATTTCCCCACAGTCTTTACAGTACACCATCACCCTCCTGTGTACTATCAAAGACGCTATCATCACAGGGACAACCACACATACCCATCAGATTACCTTCTGCAAGGCGGGACTCATCAGCAAGCTTATCCCAGTCAGGCTCTATGTACTTCATACCCAACCGAGTCATAGCGTCTACGATAGTCTCGTCAGCCTCTGGCCACTTATACTTACCACTACCTTCGGTAGCTAGTTCCAGTAAGCCTTTCTCAAACATTTCACAGTTGAATACATTCTGCTGCTCTGCAAACTTGTCATACTCAAAGAAGGCATCCCAGTGGCCTTGTACTTGGCTCCATGCCTCGTACACAGTATTAAGTCCACAGTCTCGACCGATGTTTAGCATTTGCTCTACATTAATCATTCGTTATCTCCTGCATCATAGATTACAGAGGGGCGTTCAAAGTATTCTACCTTACCATCAACTTCTCGGAAGTCAGAAACTGTAACAGATGTATCCATAGGTTCCTTAAGCCGCACCGCGTAATGGATTTGACAACCTGCAATAAGTAGGCGACCCACTTGAACATACCAGTTGGTACTGTTACGATTGGTCTTAATCCCCAAGATTGAGTCATCAAGCACGGCAATCAGCTTACCCGTAGCAGCTCGGTAGCAACGACCATCAGGAGCATAGAACCAGTTGTCGGTTGTGATAAGAACCTGTGAACCTACAGGTAGTTGAAGTTGTTCTTGTTGCATAAAACCTCTTGAAGGTGGTGGTGGATTAGATACTCGTTTCAAATTGGTACTCCATACAGGACTCGAACCCGTTCTCCAAACTTAGAAGGATTGTGTGCTATCCAATTACACTAATGGAGCGTTAAGTTGGTGTTCCCACCCAGATTTGAACTGGGGTCTACCCCTTAGGAGGGGGCTATTCTATCCACTGAACTATAGGAACGCTTTGTCAGTGATTGGAGCCGGGAAGGGCCTAAAGCTGATCAGGCCGCCCTAGAGAATACTCATTATCCCTGAGATTGAAAGGTTGCAACTTACGGCCTCCACTAGGCTAAGGGGTTCGAACCCACGTACATCCAATCTCGTCAACCACTGACAAAGCATTCTTATGAATGCTTAAATTAATTCTATTTTGGCACCAAAAGCTCTGGTACTCTTAAAAGGTCTATCTACTTCAATCCTTCCACCTCTATTAATAAGAAGTGGGATTCCAGTTACAAGACCTAAATGCCCAGGAACCATAGCTGTACGATAGTGCTTACACTCCCCAGTCCAGTCTTTGTACTGGTAGTAGTAATACCCTTTGTTCCGAGCTATTAGCGTTTGAGTTACAGTATAGTCCCCCGCTACTGTAATCAATTGATGCCACATTTCCAGCTTAGGCCGCTCTCGTATATCAGTTGCTATAAGCAGCGTGGTGTCCGGCAGTTCACATACGCGCTTAAACTTACCCTCTGAAATACCCTTTTTCATTTTCATAAAAGCTCTCCCGATTTCATAAGAATATTATCTCATAATTTCGTGTTGTTGGCTATAAGTATTTTATTGAATTGGTACTCCCAGTGGGATTCGAACCCACAGAACCCACATTTTAAGTATGGTATGTATGCCAATTCCATCATGGGAGCATTTAAGAAAGAGCACTCGTAAGTGCTCAGATTTAAATACTCAGCCTTTAATATATTTTGCGATAGGCCTAGTCAAATCTACGAAGAACTCAATAACTCCACCAATCAGGCACCAGATCAGCATATAGGTAGAGAACACTGCCCAAAACCCTTCTATGCTGTACTTAGTGCTAAGTACGGTGTAATTTATAACGTGCCCGTCACTATTGCCACCCCAAGCGTAAGCAAAAGCTAGGAGTATTGCAAAAATATGAGAGAAGAATTTAAAGTCAAGATATTTCATTTATTATCCTTATTAGTAGAGTTTGTACAATCTGAATTGAGCATCGCTACCTTCAACGATACACCAAGCACTGCCTTCGCCTAGCATGTTTTTAGCTTCGTCAATCTGCCACTTATTAGGCCTAGAGAACCCGAAGTTAACACCTTCTTCTGGTGGTGGGCAATACTAGAACTCCATCTCCAGCAGATTACCACAATTCAGGCAGGTATGTAGGTCTTCGTCTGAACGCATAGGCTATGCGCACTTATCACAACACAGCTCGGCACCTCCAGGGGCAGTAGCTGCTTCATAAGTTTCTTTTCTCATTTGGTTAAGGTTCTCCAAAACAGTTTTAAAATCCACACACTACCAAGGTAAATACCATTGACTAGTATAAATGCTGCCCAGATAGGCCCAGCAATCAACATACTTAGTCGAAGCAGAATACGCAGAGGTTTGCTGTGTATCGTCCATTGGGTTTTATCTGCTACTTTAGGGTCAGCAGGTAGGTCGTGCAGAAACCATAGAATCACCATACCAAATAGCGCCCATACTATTACAATGGCCATTCTTGCTCCTCGCTATCTTCTTCATTATGGGTGTATCCACAGCTTAGGCAGTAGGTTTCCCCATTCATGTAGTGCTCCAATTCTTCGGAGCCACACATAGGGCAGTAATCAAGCATTTCGTTCCACCTCGTCAACATAGTTCATTGCTTTAGCCATAGCTACTACAATGTCTTCCCCGTGAAATACTTGGCTGTCAGCCCCTACTGAAACCGAGACTTGCTTGAGTTTAAAGTCTACGCAAGCATTTAGTCGAAACATCAGCCGGAGCAGGTGGTACATATTATGCTCTCGAAAGAACTCCCGATTTTCTTCCCACATGTCGTCCTTGAGACGTTCCAGAGTAGATTTAGCCATTTAGCACTACCTCCCGCATTCTCATAGTTTCGTCAAGTTGGAACGCAAAACGAATAGTAGCCTTAGCGGCGTACTGTTGGTTTTCATCACAAAGATGTTCCAAGTCATCAAAGCCCAGCCGCTCAAGAGCTTCCATATCGTGCATGAAGTGCTCCTCCTTCCATTCGTCAAACGGAGGATATTCCTCATAAGTAAAGACTTCATGCAACAGCTTCATAAAGGAATCTGTGAGATAGAAGTCTGGAACGTAAAGAGTGCCCCCACCAAGACGCTCACCTTCACCATAATCCTTGCAGATATCGTACACGATTGTAATACCACAAAGATATTTGGTAGGGAGCATAGTGTTGAAGTAGACGGTATCTTCGTTGATTTTGTTCATTACGCAATTCCTTGTTCATCAATTTATATAAATATTATAGCAAGAAACTGGGTAATTTACAAAAATTTTGGTGAAATAAAAAGGGCAC
>JBOFFJ010000195.1:0-57108 GCA_051648565.1 Phocaeicola sp.
AGGCTTGCCAGCTTTAAGCTGTTCGATAGCCTTGTTCTTAATAGTTTCAAAATCAAATTCTCTGTCCATAAAAAATAAACGGTGTTAGCAAAGTTAATAATTAAATCATTCCTGACACAGTTTAATTTACAGTCTCCTATTCCACAACTTTAATACCTAAATGAGGTTGGTATATCTTAAGATATACCAACCTCATTTAGGTATTAAAGTGCTTATAGGACTACTCCAAGAGAGTCTTATACGAAAATCAAAGATTAGATAAGTACCTCTCTATTTGACCCACAGGCATCGTGAGCTGCTTGGCTATATCTTCCAGTGAGACACCATTCTGATGTAACATCTTCACCATAGAACGAATCATCATCTCCTTCTGCTCAATCTCTTGAGACTTCTGTTCAATCTCCTGAGACTTCTGTTCAATTTCTTGTGATTTCTCTTCGATCTCCTGTGTTTTCAATTTAATCTCTTCATCTTTAATCATGATGGTAGTATCTCGATCTTCAATCTCCGAGAGTATCTCATCCTCAATCTCCATTGCTCGGCGCACATCAGGTGCCGCTGCCGCTTTAATAAGTCTATATACCAACTGCTTCGCTTCCCCCTCTAGACCCTCTTCGTTTATCTCGAGATAGTGTTCATTTTTAGGTTGGCGAAACTCTTGATCGAATACCGTCAGTAGCCTCTCTAAGTGGTTACGTGTTTTACCTGCCAGGAAAGGAATTTGCACAATGATACTATCGTGCGTTAAACTCTCTATAAACTTATCGGGCTGAGGTAGCGGATTATCGTCATAATCTAAGTAGTTGCGACGTACATAAACCACCGGATCGGTTAACTCACCCAGAGCATGGCCCAATATATAAATGGATACAATGGGAAGTCCATAGTTAACCTTTCGACCCTTGGCATTCCTCTCCTCCACCATATTATCTTTATTTAGATACTGCGTACCTAAATATTGGCGAAATCGAAGCGTTTCGGTAATGAGCCATGTTTTTTGTAGCTCAATGAGAATAAGTTGTTCCGTACCATCTGCTTCACGAACCTTTGCCGAGAAATCTATCCGAAAGAGCGATATACGGGTCTGCTCCATCGCAGTATACTCATGGGGACGCATCTCGAGCTCTACAATCTCCTTCTTAAGCAGAGCCGATAGCAGAATTTTAGCCACCTTTTGGTCTTCCATAAGGTACTTAAATACTGAGTCGTAAATAGGGTTGGCAATCAGGGTCATGGTGTGAGGTATTTAGTTTAATAACTTTATACTGCTTCGTTAATAGCACGATAAGGCAAAAATAGGCATTCTATCCGTAGCCTGCAACTTTTAGGGGGAGTTTAACTCCAATGTATTATTACAGACATAGACTATGTATCCCCGAATAGAAAAGGAGGAGGTACTGAATTAAGTTTCAGCCTCAACAGCAATCCTATCGTGTTCGGTGCTTATTTCATTGCTGTAAACACTCTACAAAACTAGAGCCTCAACAGTTTACTGGTGGTAAAGAAAACATTGCTATCGATATTAGCAATTAATGTAATCCATATTTGTCTTTTAATGGCATTCGTGCTGTCTCCATTGAACTATTTTAAGGGGAAGTTCTGCTTCATTTGTGTAAAGAGCAGCTCTTTTTTCCATCTTCCCCCCAATTTTAGTTCTCTGAATTTTGGTTTCAGCTCTCATAAATCACTGGTATCCAAACGATACAGCTGAAAGCAAACAATCTACACATATTCGTTCAACTTCTATAAATGAGCTATTGGACCTCTCTTTTCAAATCGGATGAACTGCAAAAAAGCCCCATTTCATCGAAGTGATTCATTTTTCTGTGCCGAACTCTTAACCGCGCCACCTAGGTGGTCCGGGTGTGCCACCTAGGTGGCGCGGTTAAGATGTAAGGATGTAATAAGCCAATTACTAGGTCGTTTGCAGATACTTTATTAGGTAAATTGTATTGTTTCTGCAGGAGTGGTTTTGTTGCCCCTGCATTAAACGTGTTGTGGCTCTTGGCTATTTGGTGGGTAGGTGGTGAAGGATAGGTGAAGCTTGGGATCCCCTATCCTTCACCGTAAGTTATTGAACTACAGCGAGTGTGAAGGATTGAAGGATAAAAACGAACTTAAACTATAGTAGGGGGTGGTGTAGAGGTTTTTTTTGGTAATCATCCCAATCGCAGAACTTTTGCAGGTGAGCCATTAATAGTGGCTGAGCATCATTACTCGTGACCTTAAAAGTTTTATCAGCAATAAAAAACAAATAGATTCTTTCACAGTTTAACTGCTCCCCCACAAAAAAAGTTGGTTCACTTTCCTATCTTACAGAAAAAGATAGGAAAGTGAACCAACTAGGTTCTATAGCAATTCTACGGTAAAACTTACTCCTTAATATTAACAATTAAGTTAAGTTCGTCCAACTGAGCCAAGTCAATGTTTGATGGAGCATCAAGCATCACATCGCGGCCGCTATTATTTTTAGGGAAGGCAATACAGTCGCGGATAGAATCCAAGCCTGCAAATAGCGATACCCAACGATCCAAGCCATAAGCCAAACCACCGTGAGGAGGTGCACCAAATTTAAAGGCATTCATCAAGAAGCCAAACTGCTCTTGTGCCTTCTCGGGCGTAAAGCCTAAGATTTCGAACATTTGTGCTTGTAACTCTGGATCATGAATACGGATAGAGCCACCTCCTACTTCTACACCATTGATAACCATATCGTACGCATCGGCACGCACAGCACCTGGGTCGGTAGCTAGCAAGTGAATATCTTCATCTTTGGGGTGTGTAAAGGGGTGGTGAACCGATACAAAGCGTTTGTTATCTTCGTCGTACTCAAACATAGGGAAGTCCATTACCCATAGGCACACGAAGTTATTCTTGTCACGAAGTCCCAATTGGCTACCCATCTCAAGACGAAGTTCGCACAACTGCTTGCGGGTTTTCATGGCATCGTCACCGCTAAGGATTAAGATTAAGTCGCCTGGTTCGGCTGCAAAGGCTGTTTTCATCGCTTGAAGTACCTCTTGCGTGTAGAACTTGTCTACGCTCGATTTTACGGTACCATCGGCCTCAACGCGCGCATAAACCATACCCTTAGCACCAATTTGTGGACGTTTAACAAAATCAGTCAATTGGTCTAGTTGCTTACGCGTGTAACTAGCTGCACCTTTGGCACAGATACCACCTACATAAGCAGCGCTATCAAACACAGGAAATCCGTGTCCTTGCATGATATCCATCAACTCCACAAATTTCATTTCGAAACGCAAGTCAGGTTTATCGCTACCGTAGTACTTCATGGCATCGTGCCAAGGAAGGCGCAAGAAATCGCCCGTTAGTTCTACGCCACGAAGCTCTTTGAAAAGGTGTTTAGCCATTCCCTCGAACGTAGTGATAATATCTTCTTGCTCCACAAAAGCCATTTCGCAGTCTATTTGGGTAAACTCAGGCTGACGGTCGGCACGAAGATCTTCGTCGCGGAAACACTTTACAATTTGGAAGTAGCGGTCAAAACCCGATACCATCAACAATTGCTTCAAGGTTTGTGGCGATTGAGGAAGAGCATAGAACTGTCCTGGGTTCATGCGCGAAGGTACTACAAAGTCACGTGCTCCTTCGGGAGTAGAGCCAATCAACATAGGAGTCTCTACTTCGAGGAAGCCTTTGCTATCAAGGTAGCGACGTACTTCCATCGTCATACGGTGACGCAACTCTAGGTTTTGACGTACACTGTTTCTACGTAGGTCAAGGTAGCGATACTTCATACGAATATCATCTCCCCCATCGGTGTTATCTTCGATAGTGAAAGGAGGCGTTTGAGCTACATTCAATACATTGAGCTCCTCTACAATGATTTCGATATCGCCCGTAGCCAATGCACCATTCTTGTTAGAGCGCTCATTAACTGTTCCAGTTACTTGAACCACATACTCGCGGCCTAAGTGATTGGCACGTTCGCACAACTCGGCGTTTACCTCTTCATTAAAGACCAATTGAGTAATACCGTAACGATCGCGAAGATCGACAAAGGTCATTCCACCCATTTTACGGCTACGTTGAACCCAGCCCGATAATGTGACGCGGCTGCTAGCGTGTGAGAGTCTTAGCTCTCCACAAGTATGACTTCTGAACATATTATTTCTGTGTGTAATTAAGTTTTATCAATAATGTACAAAGGTACAATCTATTTTTTAGTTATGCAATGTTCGTTACGATTTCAACTCAGAAGCTTTAAAATGCGATGATTAGTTGCTTTGCCAGAACAAGTAGAACGAAATCTGTGTTACTATAGGTAAGAGAGGAAGCAATTGCCCATTCTTTAATTTCTATTAAAGAAAAACAAACATTGTCACACCTAAAGGTTTGTTGAAGAAAATCGTCTAATTTCTTTTAGAAATTAGACGATAATTGAGCGATTCACCGCCCATCGGCCCCTTCCCAAAAACAAATTACCAAGCCTCAACTCCCTACTCTTTCTAGCTTAGGGATGGGCTATCTCCCAAAAATGTAGGCTAATCAAAACGTTTTTTGTACATTTGTCGCCCCTTACACACTACTGATATACTTACTAAAAACAAAGCATGGAACAACTACATAGACTTATTGCTACCGCACTCAACATCAGGGTGCAACAGGTAGCTAGCACAATTACCCTCCTGGAAGGAGGTGCCACGATTCCTTTCATCAGCCGTTACCGCAAAGAGGTAACAGGCGGATTAGACGAGGTTCAGGTAGGCGAAATCAAAGAACGAAATGACAAACTCAATGAGTTGGTAAAACGCAAAGCGACTATCTTAAAAACCATTGAGGAACAAGGTAAATTAACCGACGGGCTAAAGCAACGTATCGAATCCTGCTGGGATGCTACGGAGTTAGAAGATATCTACCTACCCTACAAGCCCAAGCGAAAGACCAGAGCCGAAGCAGCTAGACAAAAAGGGTTAGAACCGCTCGCTATGTTGCTTTGGATGCAACGCGAAAACAACCTGGCTGGCCGCACCGAGGCCTTTGTAAAGGGCGAAGTGGCCAACCAAGAGGAGGCGCTCAAGGGAGCTAGAGACATTCTAGCCGAAATGATTAATGAGGACGAGAAGGCACGTAACCAAGTGCGCACCTCGTTTACCCGTGAGGGAATGGTAGAGGCCAAGGTGGTAAAGGGAAAAGAGGAAGAGGGAGCAAAGTACCGCGACTACTTCGACTTTAGTGAGTCGTTGAAGCGTCTCTCGTCACACCGCCTACTAGCCATTCGCCGAGGCGAAGCCGAAGGAGTTCTTAAAGTAACCATCTCGCCCGATAGCGAAGCCTGTGTAGAGCGGTTGGAACGCACTTTTGTGAAAGGGAACGGTCCCTGCAGCCAACAAGTAGCAGAGGCGGTAAAGGATAGCTACAAACGATTACTCAAACCTACCATCGAAACGGAGTTTGCCGGATTGAGCAAAGAGAAGGCAGATGCAGAAGCTATACGGGTATTTGTGGAGAACTTAAGACAGTTGCTACTAGCGGCTCCTCTAGGACAGAAGCGTACCTTGGGCATTGACCCTGGCTACCGCACGGGGTGCAAGGTGGTTTGTCTAGATGAACAGGGCAACTTACTGCACAACGAAACCATCTATCCGCATCCCCCGAAGAGCGAGTATGCACTTGCTTCGCGCAAATTAGTGAAACTAGTAGAACAGTACAAAATAGAGGCGGTGGCCATTGGGAATGGTACAGCGAGCCGCGAAACGGAGCAGTTCATTACGGGGCAACGCTACGACCGCGAGCTACAGGTATTTGTGGTGAGTGAAGATGGGGCCTCTATCTATTCGGCCTCGAAGGTGGCACGCGATGAGTTTCCCGATTACGATGTAACGGTGCGCGGGGCAGTCTCTATCGGCCGCCGCTTAATGGACCCGCTGGCGGAGTTGGTAAAGATTGAAGCCAAATCGCTCGGTGTGGGACAATACCAGCACGATGTGGATCAGACAGCCTTAAAGAAGGCATTGGATCAAACAGTAGAGAGTTGTGTAAACCGTGTGGGGGTTAACCTCAACACAGCTAGCAAGCACCTACTTACCTATGTATCGGGCTTAGGGCCTGCGTTGGCGCAAAACATTGTGGAGTATCGAGCACAAAACGGGGCTTTCCAATCGCGCAAGGAGTTATTAAAGGTACCTCGCATGGGAGCGAAAGCTTTTGAACAGTGTGCAGGCTTCTTGCGTATTCCACAAGCTAAGAACCCCTTAGATAATTCGGCCGTTCACCCCGAAAGCTATGCGGTGGTAGAGCAGTTTGCCAAGGATTTAAATTGCTCTGTAGAGGAGTTAATTACCCGCAAAGAGCTACAAAAGTCAATTGATATAAATCGCTATGTATCGGCCACCGTGGGACTTCCTACCCTAACCGATATTGTGCAGGAGCTGGAGAAACCAGGACGTGACCCGCGCGAAACCATTAAGCAGTTTGAGTTTGATGCCAACGTAAAAACCATTAACGACCTGAGAGAAGGGATGGAATTACCCGGCATTGTGACCAACATTACCAACTTTGGCTGTTTTGTCGATGTAGGTATCAAAGAGAATGGGTTGGTACACATTTCGCAACTAGCCGATAAGTTTGTGAGCGACCCTACCACCGTAGTGAGTATTCACCAACATGTACAAGTGAGGGTGTTAAGCGTAGATATGGATCGGAAACGGGTACAGCTTACCATGAAGAAGTAGCTGCCACAAACCCCTAGCTACCCTTACAAATAAAGACTATTCAAGTGATTAAATAGCCTGTTACGAATCCTGAACAACTTAAATAGAGTTCTAACTTTCTTTGAAAATAGCTCTATAACTTTGGTTAGTAAACTGTTACTAACTTGAATAGCGACATCCATTTAGAATTAGCATATAACAATGATCTCAACTAATAAAGAAGGTAAATCGTACTGGTTTGCCTTCTACAAAAATGAACTCTTAATAGAGAGAGGCAACCATAATCAGAGCGATGCCCAAGAGCGCCAGGCTAGTTACGGTGTACCTTGCCAAGTAGAACCACCTACACCGCTACCCACTGGGGGAATGGTGCACGATTGTGGCGAGATAAATGGGCTACCCTGCAAAGCCTACGCCTTGACTCAACCCTACAATCACCCGGAACCACTGCCTAAGAGTGTTGAAGGGTGCAAGTGCACACCTAACGAAGTAGAAGGTGAGTCATTCCAACCCATGCCCGAGTGGAAAATGATGGATCTGCGTGCATCGTACGACTATCTTCCCTACGAGCACTACTACAAAGGGGGAAAAGCGGCCGAGCTACTACACTGGGAGAAAAACTCACGCTTCTGTCCCGCTTGTGGAGTAGAGACCGAGCGCATATCGCCCATTGGTAAAAAGTGCAACTGCTGTCACCAAGAGTTCTATCCACAAGTATCCCCAGCCATGATTATTCGCATTCGCAAGGGAGATGCCATTCTATTGGTTCGGGCCAAAAACTTTAGAGGTACCTTTAGAGGATTGGTAGCTGGATTTGTCGAAACAGGCGAATCGCTCGAAGAGTGTGTGCACCGCGAAGTGCTGGAGGAGACAGGTTTGCTCATTGAGAATGTAAAGTACTTTGGCAGCCAACCGTGGCCCTACCCTAGCGTGCTGATGATTGGATTTACGGCCGATTACAAAAGTGGGGAGCTAAGGCTGCAAGAGGAGGAACTCACAGCTGGCGACTTCTTTACCAAGGAGAATTTGCCCGAATTACCTCGCAAGCTTAGCCTTGCCCGCCATTTAATTGATGCATGGATAGCGGAAGAATAATCATTTGCACATAAATATATTTTAAAACTTACTATCTTTGCGCCATGGAATGGCTTAACTCTATTTTATTTGAACATTCGGCTTTACAAGCTGTAATTGTTCTCTCAATGATTATTGCTGCAGGGCTGGGTTTGGGTAAAATCAAACTCTTTGGCATCTCTCTGGGCATTACGTTTGTATTCTTCACGGGTATCTTTGCTGGACATTGGGGTATTACCATCAATCCCGAGGTATTAATCTACGCCGAAAACTTTGGTTTGGTGCTCTTTATCTACGAATTGGGGCTACAAGTAGGTCCAAGTTTCTTCAGCTCTTTCCGCAAGGGGGGCATTCAACTAAACATGTTGGGCATGGGCGTAGTATTACTAGGCACAGCCATGTCAGTGATGCTAAGTAAAACATTGGCTATCCCCATGTCGGACATGGTGGGCATCCTTTGTGGAGCTACGACCAACACACCCGCTCTAGGGGCGGCCCAACAAACTCTGAAAGAGTTGGGAGAGTCGGCCAACAGTGCCGCCTTGAGTTGTGCCGTTACCTACCCACTAGGAGTGGTTGGAGTAATTCTAGCACTGCTGGTAGTTCGTAAAATGATGGTTAGACCCACCGATATGCGAGAAGAGTGCCAGGAAGAGGGTAAGCAAACCTATGTAGCTACCTTCTTGGTAAAGAATCCGGGCGTATATGGAAAAACGATTAAAGAGATTGCTCAATTTATTCAGCCCAAGTTTGTTATTTCACGCCTCTGGCGCGATAGAAGCGTAACCATTCCCACTTCAGAAAAGATATTGAAAGAGAATGACCGTGTACTGGTTATTACAACCGAACGAGATACCCCTGTCCTTACAGCGCTCCTAGGCGAATTAGAGAATGAGGATTGGAACAAGGAACAGATAGATTGGAATGCCATTGACAGTCAGCTAATATCGAAGCAGATTGTATTGAGCCGTCCAGGAATTAATGGAAAGAAGTTAGGCTCACTACGCCTACGTAACAACTATGGCATTAACATAAGCCGCGTTACACGCAGTGGCGTACGACTACTAGCCACCCGCGATTTGGTGTTGCAATTTGGCGATATTCTTACGGTAGTAGGCGAATCCACCGCCGTACAAGAGGTAGAGAAGCTACTAGGAAATGCGGTAGGCACGCTACGTGACCCCAACCTAGCCGCTATCTTCATCGGAATTGTATTGGGCCTCATCATCGGATCTATTCCAATTGCCATTCCTGGTATGAGTTCACCCCTTAAACTGGGCTTGGCAGGAGGTGCTATTTTGGTCGGCTTGCTAATCGGGGCTTTTGGACCACGCTTCCATTTGGTTACCTATACCACGCGTAGTGCCAACTTAATGCTGCGCGGTATTGGGCTCTCTCTCTACCTAGCCTGTTTGGGCCTCAACGCAGGAGGAGCCTTCTTCGAAACCATTGTACGCCCCGAAGGGGCCATCTGGGTAGGACTCGGCTTCTTAATAACACTAGTGCCTGTGCTAATTATGGCTTTTGTAGCCCTGCGCCTCTACCGCTTAGATTTTGGCACCACGTGTGGTATGCTGTGTGGTAGCATGGCCAACCCCATGGCTTTAAATTATGCCAACACACTTGTACCCGGAGACAATCCTACCGTAAGCTACGCTACGGTATATCCGCTCACTATCTTTAGTCGGGTTATTATTGCACAAATGATACTCATGTTATTTTTATAAATAGAATATCTAACCAAAACCGAATGAATACCTATAATCACATTACGCGAGAAGCCATAGAGCAAGACATCCGCTATTTAAAGCTGCTCTCACGCAGTTTTCCTACCATTGCTGCAGCCAGTACAGAGATTATTAACCTAGAGGCTATTCTCAACCTTCCCAAAGGCACTGAACACTTCTTGGCCGACCTTCACGGAGAGTACGAAGCGTTTCAACACGTACTGCGCAATGCCTCGGGCTCTATCAAGCGCAAAGTGAATGATCTCTTTGGAAATACCTTACGCGAGGCAGAGAAAAAAGAGCTCTGTACATTGATATACTATCCGCAAGAGAAGATTAATATTGTAAAATCAAATGAAGAGGATTTGGAGGATTGGTACGTTATTACCCTCAATAAGCTGGTAAGACTCTGCCAAAACGTATCTTCTAAATACACCCGCTCAAAGGTGAGAAAAGCGCTCCCCCAAGAGTTCTCCTACATCATTCAGGAGTTGCTACACGAGAGCTCGAACGTAGCCAATAAACAGGCATACATCAATGTTATCATTAGCACCATCATCCAAACACGCCGTGCCGATGAGTTTATTATTGCCCTTTGTAACTTGATACAACGACTCACCATTGATTCACTCCACATCTTGGGCGATATCTTTGACAGAGGACCTGCGCCTCATCGCATCATGGATATGCTTTGTGAGTACCACAGCATTGACATTCAGTGGGGCAATCACGATATTTTGTGGATGGGAGCAGCAGCGGGCAACAAGGCTTGTATGGCAAACATCTTGCGATTGACCATGCGTTATGCCAACATGGGAGTGCTAGAAGAGGGATATGGCATCAACATTCTTCCGCTCGCCACCTTTGCCATGGAGGCTTATGCAGAGGATCCTTGTACGCTCTTTTACCCCAAAGAGATGGAAGAGAATGGATACAATGAGAAGACACTCCGCATGATGGCACAGATGCACAAAGCCATTAGTATTATTCAGTTCAAACTCGAGGCAGAGGTCATTCAACGCAATCCTTCCTACCAGATGGAGGATAGACTCTTGCTACACGCCATCGATTTTGAGAACAAATGCATTCAGATAGGGGGAAAATCGTACGAACTGATTGATGAATCATTCCCAACGGTCGATCCAAAGAATCCTTACCAACTAACCGAAGAGGAGCAAGAGGTAGTCGATAAATTGAGCCACTCTTTTGCCAGTAGCGAGAAACTACGCCGACACATGAATTACCTCTTCCGATACGGGAGCATGTATACCATAAGCAATAGCAACCTCCTCTTTCATGCCTCTGTGCCACTCAACGAAGATGGCTCACTGAAAGAGGTAACAATTTTAGGCGAGAGCTACAAAGGAAAGCAGCTACTAGAGCGAATAGACAACCTGATTCGGACTGCCTACCTATCGGACGAAGAGAACGAAGAGAAGGAGTATGCCAAAGATTACATTTGGTACTTGTGGTGCGGGGTAGATTCGCCCGCCTTCGACAAATCGAAAATGGCTACCTTTGAGCGCTACTTCTTAAAAGACAAAGCGCTATACAAGGAGCTAAAAGGGCATTACTATACCCTGTGCAACCAAGAGCAGGTGTGTGATATGCTACTCGATGAGTTTGGTGTAGAGGGGAAGCATCGACACATTATTAATGGACATGTACCGGTAAAAACCATCAAGGGAGAGTCGCCTATCAAGGCCAATGGCAAACTGATGGTAATTGATGGTGGATTCTCTAAGGCATACCATTCGGAAACGGGTATTGCAGGATACACCTTGGTCTATCACTCACGTGGTTTCCAATTGGTGCAACACGAACCCTTTACCTCTACCCAAGAGGCAATCGAGGAGGGACAAGATATTAAATCGAGTACCCAAATTGTAGAAATGAGTAGCCAGCGCATGATGGTAAGAGATACCGATAAGGGACGTGAGTTAATTACGCAGATTAAAGACTTGAAGAAGTTGCTAATGGCCTATAGCCGAGGAATTATTAAGGAGAAAGGGCTTTAGACGAAAAGAGTAAACCAGAAAGGCTGTAACATTTAGAGAGCCAAACAAAATGGCTAAAAGGTGCTGACGTTTCATTCTAAACGTCAGCACCTTTGCTATAAAACGTCAGCACCTTTTACCTCACTTGTCCGCACCTTTGAAGTAAAAGGGACGCACCTTTTTAGAGCGATCAATATATCTGTTGAAAAATGAATTAGAGAGAGAACTTTCAACCTTTTGGAGTTCTAACTAACGAGGGCTGCTTCCACAAAGTGAAAGCAGCCCTCGTTAGTTAAAAGAAGCTGGGTGACTATTGGTGCTGGTCACGCAACAAATCATTGACTGTTTTCACAGGATTAAAGGTATCGAGCGAAACCTCTACAAAGAGTGTATTCCAATCGCTCATGGCTCCATTCCACAAACCTGGAAGCTCGAGTGCTTTCAACTCTTTACCCCCCTTTGATTTGTGCGAAATAAAACCGGTAGCTCTGTCCACATAGCGGGTAAGATCAAATTTATCTCCCTTGTAATCCTTTACGGCACAAACCAAATCAACCGGATTAAAGTGGGTACCTTGCTCAAACATCGCTTTCTTCTCGGCATCATGCATATCAATTTGCGAGCTCTCTAATATCTGCAACGAAACAGTACCGTCACTGTTATAGGCCAAGAAAGGGCCACCACCTGGTTCGCCCACATTCTTCACCATACCACATACACGCATCGGTCTATTGAGTTTAGAACGTAGGTAGATAACCAAATCGGTATCTTCTAAATCTTTGATATCACTCTTACGACAGAAAAGTTGTTGTTGCACAAAGTGGATCATAGCTTGCAGCTCTTCGTGCGTATAGGTGCCCTTATCAAGCAGCTTTAGGTAATCAAAAGCTTGTTGTTGCAAGGTTACCAATACCCCTGCCAACACCTTCTTGTAGGTAACCGTTGCCTCTTTTAAGTGATCGGGTACTACATTGTCAATGTTCTTAATAAAAATGACATCGGCATCTAGGTCATTTAGGTTCTCAATTAAGGCACCATGACCGCCTGGGCGAAACAAAATCTTACCATTCTCGCGAAAAGGTTGGTTATTGGCATCGGCAGCTACCGTATCGGTGCTAGGCTTCTGCTCCGAGAACGAAAGGTGGTAGTTCACACCAAATAGTTTGGCATAGCTCTCTCCCTTTTCGGCTACCAATGCCTCAAATAAGGCACGGTGCTCGGTAGATACAGTAAAGTGTACATGCACATCGCCCTGCTTACCTGCTGCGTAGAGTGCCCCCTCTACCAAATGCTCTTCAAGAGGAGTACGTGCTCCATCGGTATAGGTGTGAAATTTGAGTAAGCCCTTGGGAAGAGCCCCGTAATTAAGTCCACTGCTCTCTAGCAATTGAGCGACTACTATTTTGTACGATCCAGCAGCTAGTAGGGCATCAATTCCTTGGCCTGTGGCCGAGAGACAAGCACTGTTTAAATCGGCAAAGAAGGCAAAGCGATGAATTTGGTCAAAGAACATCTTCTCGAAAGCAGTAGTAGGCAACTGGTAATCGGCACCTAAGAATTCGAATAAATCCTTAAACATGCGGCTAGCAGCACCCGAGGCGGGAACAAACTTAAGAATGGTCTTATCGCCTGCCTTATAGTTATCCCAAGCCGATAAGTAAGCCGCTTGTTGCTCAGAAGATGCTACCAAGATACCCTTGGCAGGCGAAGCAGCAGCCTCTAGTTGTAAAAAAGGGAATCCTTGTTGGAAAGAGCGAAGTTGCTCATTTATTTGAGCCTCGGTAATGCCTTTCTGCAACAATAGTTCATGGTCGTGTGTTGTCAACATAAGTATATGGGTTTTGTAAATTTAAAATGGCAAACAGCTATTCATTCGTTGAAATGAATGGTCAAATTTACAAAAAAAGAGGGAAAGCCATCCAATAAAAAGAGAAAAAAGCTACCTTTACCCACAAACCGTTCTTTTTAGCAGGACAACACAGTACATTAAGATTAACAGATATGAACGATCACTCATTTTTTACAACCCAAGAACGTAAACAGCTCTTTGAATTGTACAAACGACTGCTCCAGCTATCAGGAGATACGCTGCTGCCCGATGATTGCCACAAACTAAAGAGTCACCTCATCCAAGCTGTTGCAAGTGGAGCCTTTGTGCGCAATAGTTTTGGGATGAATCCCATCATAAAAGATATGCAAACGGCTATTATCGTAGCCGAAGAGATTGGGATGAAACGGGCATCGATTTTGGGAATTATGCTGCACGAATCGGTCAAACATAAATTCACCACACTAGAAGCCATTCAGAAAAGCTATGGACAGGATGTAGCAGGTATCATACGTGGATTGGTACGGATCAATGATCTCTATACCAAAAGCCCTGTAATTGAATCGGAAAACTTCCGTAACTTGCTCCTCTCCTTTGCCGAAGATATGCGGGTGGTGCTCATCATGATTGCCGATAGGGTAAACCTGATGCGCCAAATTAAAGAGACGCCAAACCAAGAGGCCAAAATTCATGTAGCCAACGAATCGGCTTACCTCTATGCGCCTCTAGCACACAAACTGGGGCTCTACAAACTCAAATCGGAACTCGAAGATCTCTCGCTCAAGTATACGGAGACTGAAATATATTACCACATCAAAGAGAAGTTGAATGAAACAAAAGCTTCGCGAGATGCCTATATAGCCAACTTTATTGAGCCCATTGACAAGAAACTGAAAGAGGCGGGACTGGCTTTCCACATGAAAGGACGAACCAAATCCATTCACTCCATCTACCAGAAGATGAAGAAGCAAAAGTGTCCTTTCGAAGGGGTATACGATCTCTTTGCCATCCGCATTATTCTAGAATCGGATCTAGATAAGGAGAAGCAAGAGTGCTGGCAAGCTTACTCCATTGTAACCGATATGTACATGCCCAACCCTAAGCGATTGAGAGACTGGCTATCGGTACCTAAAAGCAATGGGTACGAGTCGCTCCACACCACCGTAATGGGCCCTATGGGGAAATGGGTAGAGGTGCAGATACGTACCGAACGCATGGACGATATAGCCGAACGGGGATTAGCAGCTCACTGGAGGTACAAAGGGGTAAAAGGAGAAACCGGATTGGATGAGTGGCTCACCACCATTCGTGAAACACTGGAGAATGCTGATAGCGACCTTGAGATGATGGACCAATTTAAATTGGAGCTATACGAGGACGAAGTGTTTGTATTTACCCCCAAAGGCGATCTATACAAGCTACCAAAAGGAGCTACCATCCTTGACTTTGCCTTTATGATTCACAGCAAACTAGGAAGTAAGTGTATTGGAGCCAAGGTGAATAGTAAGAATGTACAGCTTAAACATGTACTCTTTAGCGGCGATCAGGTGGAGATTATGACCTCAAATACCCAGACACCCAAGCGTGACTGGTTGAACATTGTAACCACCTCGAAAGCTAGAAACAAAATTCGCCAAGCACTCAAGGAGATTGAAGCGAAACAGACGCAGTATGCCAAGGAGGAGATAGAACGCAAGTTTAAGAACCGCAAAATAGAGTATGATGAGGCTACCATGATGCGCCTAATCAAGAAAATGGGGTACAAAACGGTTACGGACTTCTACCAAAGCATGGCCGACCAAAAAATTGATGCCAATCAAATTCTTGATAAGTATACAGAGCTTAGAAGAAAAGATACTGAACCGCGCGAAGAGTTACCTACCCGAAGTGCCGAAGGATATAACTTGGTACCACAAACCGATGATAGAGTCTTTAAGGAGGATGTTTTGGTTATTGACCAAGACCTAAAAGGAATTGAATTTAATCTATCTAAGTGCTGTAGTCCCATTTATGGCGACGATGTTTTTGGGTTTGTAACCATACACGGAGGTATTAAGATTCACCGCATGGATTGCCCCAATGCCAATGACCTACGCGCCCGGTTTGGTTACCGAATTGTAAAAGCAAGATGGGATGGGAAGAGCCAAGGTAAACAGTATCCCATTACGCTACGCATCGTAGGGAATGACGATATTGGAATTGTGACAAACATCACCTCCATCATTAGCAAAGAGAGTAATGTACTGCTACGCTCTATCAATGTAGATTCGCACGGTGGACTCTTTTCGGGCATGCTTACGGTGATGATTGATGATATAAACAAACTTGAAGCGCTGATTAAAAAACTAAGAACCGTAAGAGGAGTCAAACAGATTAATCGATAATAGAGGTAACTAAGTCTGTAAAATGAGGTCATAGCAAGAAGAGAGTTACGTAAAAAGAGCCACTCTCCTCTTCAAGAATCTAAAAGAGAAAGTAACAAAAAAGTAATTTTAAGCTACATTTACTATTTTATTTTGCACTAAACATTCCATTTTATACAAATAATCAGTAGATTTGCTTCCTAAAACACAAAAACGTTTCAACCCTATGAATAGAATCATTATTATGACACTCCTACTGTTAGTAGGATTTGCGCTAAAGAGCGTGGCGCAGGAGAATAAAGCGGATATTAAATTCGAGAAGACAACGCACAACTTTGGTGAGTTTCCAGAAGAGGACCCCAAGGTTACTTGTACGTTTAACTTTACCAATGCAGGTGATGGATTGTTGGTTATTCACCAAGCCATCGCTTCGTGTGGATGTACGGTGCCACAATACCCCAAAGAGCCTATTAAACCGGGCGAATCGGGTCAGATTATTGTAACCTACAACGGCGCAGGCAAATTCCCAGGTAAATTTAAGAAGTCAATTACCATTCGCACCAATGGGAAGAATGAGATGGTAAGACTCTATGTGGAGGGTACAATGAACCCTAAAGCAGCCACCAAATAGCACCAATCGATTGGCTTAAAAGACAGAAGAGCTATCGATTAAAGCCTTTCATTTGACCGGTAGAGAAACTAGTACGAGAAGTATCTCTACCGGTCAACTTATTCAACGAATAGACATCTTAAGAAAACGGTTCCATGAAAAAGATTAAAATAGGACTATTGGGTAGAATCATCATCTCTATCTGCTTAGGCATCGCCTTGGGCAATTTCCTACCTGAAATAGTAGTGAGAGTTTTTGTCACCTTCAATGGAATCTTTAGTGAGTTCTTGGGCTTCATCATCCCTCTAATTATAGTAGGTTTGGTAGCACCAGCCATTGCCGACATTGGGAAGGGAGCTGGTAAAATTCTTCTAGCTACTGCAGGAATAGCCTACTTCGCCACTCTTTTTTCGGGATTCCTCTCCTACTTTGTGGGCGATGCACTCTTTCCCTCTCTCATTACCTCCACCCACTCATTAGCCACTATTGGAGAGGTACAAGTGGCAACTCCCTTCTTTACACTCTCTATTCCTCCCCCCCTCAATGTAATGACAGCCCTCATACTGGCATTTACCTTGGGGCTAGGTATTGCACACCAAGAGAATAGCATGCTAAGGAGAGTATGCGATGATTTTAAAGAGATTATCACCAAAACCATACAAGTGGTTATCTTACCACTACTGCCACTCTACATCTTTGGCATCTTCTTCAACATGACCCACGCAGGGCAAGTAGCAGCCATCCTTGGGGTATTTATCAAAATCATTGGAGTTATCTTTGCACTACACATCTTCTTGCTACTGTTTCAATTCATTATAGCTGGTGCCATTACCCAGAAGAATCCGTTTAAACTACTCAAAGAGATGCTTCCTGCCTACTTCACAGCACTAGGTACACAGTCATCGGCCGCTACTATACCTGTAACACTTCACCAAAGCATACGCAACGGAGTAAATCCCGACATAGCTGGCTTTGTGATTCCTCTTTGCGCCACCATTCACCTCTCGGGTAGCACCCTGAAAATTGTAGCCTGCGCATTGGCACTACTTATTATGCAAGGCATGCCTTACGATTTACCCATGTTTGCCGGCTTTGTGTTTATGCTAGGCATTACCATGGTGGCAGCACCGGGTGTACCAGGAGGGGCCATTATGGCTGCACTAGGCATACTGGCTACCATGCTAGGATTTGGCGAAAGCGAACAAGCACTAATGATAGCGCTATACATTGCCATGGATAGTTTTGGCACAGCTTGCAACGTGACAGGCGATGGCGCAATAGCCGTGATTATTAATCACTTCTTTGGAAAAAAGAAGAAAAGCGGACAACAAGAGCCACCTTCTATCGCTGAAAGAGTCAACACAATGGAATAATTATCATCCATTAATAGAGAAAAGAAGAAAGTATAAATCTACTAATATGAAAAGAGCATGAAAAAGAAGCTTTTACTCGCTACGCTATTCACTGTAGCTACCACCCTTACGGCACAAACACCTCTTGTTATCGATCTTTGGCCCAACGGTGCACCCAACTCAAATGGCATAGAGAGTGAAGAAAAGACAAGTGATACCGGCCGCATAAGTGGGGTAAATGAACCCACACTCACCATCTATGTAGCAGAAAAGCCCAATGGACAAGCCATCATAGCCTGCCCTGGAGGAGGTTATCAACACCTAGCAATGAACCACGAGGGACACGACTTTGCACCCTGGTACAATGAACAGGGCATTACCTATGGAGTACTAAAGTATCGCATGCCAAACGGCCATAGTGATGTGCCTCTAAGCGATGTACAAGAGGCTATACGCATTATGCACACCCATGCTGCGGAGTGGAGCATCAAGAAGGTAGGGGTAATGGGCTCATCGGCAGGCGGACACCTAGCCAGCACAGCAGCCACACACTTTACCGAGGATACCCGCCCTGATTTTCAGATCCTTTTTTACCCAGTAATCTCTTCCGACTCAACCATCACGCATCGCGGATCATTCGATAATCTAACGGGAAAAGAGTCTACAGCACAAGAGCGTAGCTACTTTAGCAATGAACATAGAGTAACCGCCCAAACACCTCCTGCCTTTATACTACACAGCAGTGATGACAAGACGGTACCTGTAGCCAATGCCATAAACTACTACACTGCATTAATCGCAAATAAGGTATCTGCTGCATTGCACATCTATCCCATTGGTGGGCATGGATGGGGATTTAGAGAAACATTCACCTATAAAAAAGAGTGGTCGGCCGAATTACAAAAGTGGCTAGAAGAAATTAATCGCTAACATTTTGTTATTCAAAAGGAAAGTTGTACCTTTGCACCCGCTAATACGAGTTATTGGCAATAATTCAAATCAATTATTTATAAAAACATTTTAAAAGAATGGCAACTAAAATCAGATTGCAAAGAAACGGACGCAAAAGCTATGCGTTCTACTCAATCGTTATTGCAGACGTAAGAGCTCCACGCGATGGTAAATTTACTGAGAAAATTGGTAGTTACAACCCTAACACCAATCCTGCCACAGTAGATTTGAATTTCGAACGTGCGTACAAATGGGTAATGTCTGGTGCTCAACCAACTGACACTGTGCGTTCTATCTTATCAAGAGAAGGTGTTTACATGAAGAAACACTTAGCTGGTGGTGTAGCAAAAGGTGCTTTCACTGAGGCTGAAGCTGAAGCTAAATTCGAAGCTTGGAAAAGCAACAAACAATCAGGTTTGGAAGCTTTCAAAGCGAAACAAGACGAAGCTAAGAAAGCAGACGCTAAAGCACGCCTAGAAGCTGAGAAAAAAGTAAACGAAGAGATTGCTAAAAAAGTAGCTGAGAAGAAAGCTGCTGAAGCTGCTGCAAACGCAGAAGCTGAAGCACCTGCTGTAGAAGAAGCACCTGCTGCTGAAGCTACTGAAGCTCCTGCTGAAGCATAATCAGTTAATAAATTATCCTCCCAAACAACAAAATGCTCTCTCGATTTATCGGGGGAGCATTTCTGTTTGTAAGAAGAAGAATAGAAAAAGAGATGAAAAAGATTAAAATCACAGTCATCCGTAAAGTTAGTCACTCAGACTTATCCATTCAGTATGAGAACCCAATAAAACATACGTGCGATATGCAGGAGGGACAAACTTTCATCTCAGTGAACAACGAAAAACCAAAAGGAATGTGTGAAAGTGCATGGCAGAGCATGATGCCGTTCGTTATGACATTGGCACATGGAGGAGGCAACTTCTACAATGGTTGGATGAAGAATCCATATTCGGCAATGATTTCGTGCAATGACGGATTCCGTCCAGTCAGCTTTTTAATTGAGACAATTGAATAGGATATCCTAATAAGAAAGTAGAAACAAAAAGATCTAGATTAGAGCTTAAAAGGAGCAGATTCATTCTTCATATCAAAATAAATAATTACTTTTGTATAAAATAGCCCTTTAGAAAGAGACATCTATATACCCAAAACAAAATAACGAATATGAAAAAACGAATCTTAGTAACTGGTGGCACAGGCTACATCGGCTCACACACAGTGGTAGAGCTTCAGAACAGTGGTTACGAAGTGATTATTATTGACAATCTATCTAACTCACGTGCAGATGTAGTAGATAGCATCGAACAAGTATCGGGCATTCGCCCAGTTTTTGTTGAATTAGACTGTCTAGACTATGCAGGACTAGATGCTCTCTTCACACAATACCCCAACATCGAAGGAATTATTCACTTTGCAGCAAGCAAAGCAGTAGGCGAATCGGTACAAAAACCATTGCTCTACTACCGCAATAACTTGGTTTCACTTATTAACCTGCTAGATTTAATGCCGAAACACAATATAGAAGGCATTATCTTCTCATCCTCTTGCACTGTTTATGGACAACCAGATGTGCTTCCTGTAACTGAGGCAGCACCGACTAAAACAGCCGAATCACCTTATGGCAACACCAAACAGGTTAATGAGGAGATTGTAAGAGATACCATTGCATCGGGATCGCCTATCAATGCCATTCTGCTGCGCTACTTCAACCCTATCGGTGCACACCCAACAGCTCTATTGGGAGAACTTCCTAACGGTGTTCCTCAAAACTTGGTACCTTTCTTGACGCAAACAGCCATTGGCATTCGCGAACAGCTAAGCGTTTTTGGTAACGACTACAACACACCTGATGGATCGTGTATTCGTGACTACATCAATGTGGTCGACCTTGCCAAAGCACACGTGGTGGCTATGAACCGCATTATCGAGAAGAAACAAGAGGAAAAAGTGGAGGTATTCAATATTGGTACAGGCATCGGACTCTCTGTACTCGAATTGATCCATGCATTTGAAGCAGCAACTGGCGTTCCATTGAACCATAAGATTGTAGAGAGACGCACAGGGGATATTGAAAAGGTGTGGGCTAATCCAGATCGTGCTAACAATGTGTTAGGATGGAAAGCAGAAAAAAACATAGAAGAGACACTAAAATCGGCTTGGAACTGGCAGCTAAAATTAAGAGAAAAAGGAATACAATAAAGAAAAAGCTTTTTTTTTGCAGAGCCAGTGAACAATTCGTAAGCTGGCTCTGTTTATATACTATCAAGGGGTTGGCAGCTTATCAGAATATGAGATATATTCTACAAAGCTATTTTATGCTCAACATAAATAGCCAGCCTAATGCATAGTAGTTTTGTCGTGTTTTATTTTGTGTTTGTGTTGTAGCTATCTCTCGACGTGAGTCGGGGGGTAGCTTTTTTTTGCTCCTACCTCTAGACTATCAAGCAATGCTGGTGAAGCATTCTTCATAAGGGTAGCACTAATTCTTTAATTTCTGACACAAATTAGAGAATTTCTGACGTAAATTATCTAATTTTCAACAGAAATTATCTAATTTACGATGAAAATTAGAGTTTATAAAGTAGAAGTAGAGAGAATCCAAAGAGTTATTACTAAGAAAGAGAGAAGGGTGTACAACAAACCCTCTTAAATGATTTTACCCCTGTTACAGCTCTCTGTAACAGGGGTAAAATCATTTAAGAGGGTTTTAGTAGAATGGAAGTAGAAATATGACTAGTTAAAGATTTGGTCCAATCCAGTTGCATACTTATCTTCAACTCCCTCTTCTTCCATCAACGCATCACTACAGGGGTTAAAATTCTCAGGCAATTCAAATTTCTCCTCTTCAGAGTAACCTAAACTCTTATCTTTATATACCTTCTGCATGTAGAGTGTCCAGATAGGAAGTGCCATAGCAGCCCCTTGTCCATCGCCCATTCCATCAAAGTGAATATCGCGTTCTTCACCACCTACCCAAGCACCCGATACAAGTGAAGGAGCAAATCCAATGAACCAGCCATCCGAGTTATTGTTGGTAGTCCCTGTTTTACCAGCTACATCTGCCTTAATACCGTAACGACGTACACGTCCTCCAGTACCCTCATTTATGACAGCACGCAGCATCTCTAGCATTTTATAGGCAGTCTCTTCACTTATTACCTCATCCATCTGTGGCACAAAGTTGGTCAACACATTTCCTTCGTTATCTTCGATACGAGAAACAAAAAGAGGTGCCGTACGGATACCTCGGTTGGCAAAAGCAGTATACGAACTAACCATCTCTCCCACCGATATCTCACATGGGCCTAAACAGATGGAAATAACAGGATCTATTTGTTGATTCTTCACACCAAGAGAGTGAATAAGTCTTACGAGTTGATAAGGACTAAGTTTACTCATCAAGTAGGCAGTTACCCAGTTATCAGAGTTAGCCAATCCCCACTTGAGCGTTACCATCTCGCCCACTCGCTTGTGGCTAGCATTACGCGGAGTCCAAGGGCGACCATTCTCATCGAGTAAGGTTTGCTCTACGTGGCGCATCACATCGCAAGGAGAGAAGTTGTTCTCCATAGCTAGTGTATAAACAAAAGGTTTAACAGTCGATCCTACCTGTCTACGCCCCACCATTGCCATATCATATTGGAAATAGTTGTAATTAGGGCCGCCCACATAAGCCTTCACAAAACCAGTGATAGGATCCATCGACATAAATCCAGCACGCAAGAAGTGTTTGTAATACTTAATAGAGTCCATCGGCGTAAGAGTAGTATCCCGCTCACCGCTATAGGTAAAGACCGTCATCTCTTGCGGGGTATCAAACGCCTTGCGAATTTCGCTTTCTGAGCTACCTGCTTGCTTCATTAAGCGGTAACGGTCTGTTTGGCGCATAGCACGGGTTAAAATCGTTTCAACCTCTTCGGGCATAAGGTGGCTGGTAAAAGGAGCCGTTTTCTTCCTTGATTTTTCTTTAAAGAAGCGAGGCTGCAAATATTCGGCCACATGCTCTTGCACCGACTCTTCTGCATACTTCTGCATACGCGAGTCAATCGTGGTATAGATTTTCAATCCATCGGTGTAAAGGTTGTAAGGGGTACCATCTTTCTTCACATTCTTAGCACACCACCCAAAAAGAGGATCGGTAGCCCATGCCACTGAATCTTCATAATACTTCTGCATCTGCCATCCACGGTAATCGGCACGCTTGGGCTCCTTGGCATTCATAACGCCACGAAGGTATTCGCGGAAATAGGTGGCTATCCCCTCCTTGTGGTCCACCTTGCGGTATTTCAGGGTAAGTGGAAGCGCCTTCAAAGAGTCGCACGCTGCCGCTGTAATAAAGCCAACTTTCTGCATCTGATCCAACACGACGTTTCTTCTTCCACGTGTACGTTCGTTAAAGCGGCGAGGATTAAAGTAAGAGGGGTTTTTACACATCCCTACTAAGGTAGCCGACTCCTCAATACGCAAATCTTTGGGTTCGCAAGAGAAATAGGTATTTGCAGCTGTCTTAATACCCACAGCATTGTTCAAAAAATCAAATTTATTGAGGTACATGGTCAGAATCTCTTCCTTGGTATAATAGCGCTCCAATTGAACGGCAATCACCCACTCAATAGGCTTCTGAAGCAAACGCTCCATCACATCGCCAGCCAGCGGTGAGTAAAACTGTTTGGCCAACTGCTGCGTAATGGTACTCCCTCCCCCTGCATTTTTCTGCATGAAGATACCTCTTTTAATGATTGCGCGAAAAAAAGCACGCGCATCAATGCCTGAGTGATCGGCAAAACGAACATCCTCCGTTGCAATTAGTGCATTAATTATACTCGTTGGTAACTGATCATAGTCAACAAAAATACGGTTCTCTTTACTAAGTGAAAAGGTACCTAGTGTCTGTCCATCATCAGACAAAACCTCGGTAGCAAACTTTAGGTTGGGGTTTTCCAGCTCATCAACAGGAGGCACATACCCTATCCATCCTCGTGCTATAGCAGTAAAGGTGAGTACAATGGCCGCCATTACACCTAGTAATAGAACCCATAGCCCACTAATAAAGAATTTTCTCATTCGGTATTATTCTAATAAATTACGCATTTATTTAATGCAATTCAGTGCAAAAATAAAGAAAAACTTTGAAATGGAATGGATTTCTTTCAACTTTAGAACCAAAAGAAAAGTAGTTAACGGTTCAATAACCAAAACCCACCACTCTCTCCACACACCTTTTTCACCGCACACACTGCACAGCAACTATATATAGTAAGGTGAGATAGTGATTTAAGAGCCACCCCGTACAACCAACGAACCAGGTAAAATTAAAATGAAGTTAAGGAAAATAGGATAACAAGGGGGTTGCTTCTATTTTTTTTCATACCTTTACACTCCGTATAAGTTGTAACAATTGTATCATACACGAATATCTACACAAATATGGATAATAGAAGCTTAGTAACCATTGCCGATCACTCCAAAGAGAAAATAATGTATCTACTGGAGATGGCAAAAGAGTTTGAGAACCATCCCAACCGTAAAATCCTTGACGGTAAAGTAGTAGCATCCCTCTTCTTTGAACCCTCTACGCGTACCAGACTTAGTTTTGAGACTGCTGCCAATCGATTAGGAGCTAGAGTCATTGGTTTCACCGATCCTAAAGCAACCAGCTCCTCCAAAGGAGAGAGTCTTAAAGATACCATCTTGATGGTAAGTAGCTATGCCGATATTATTGTAATGCGCCACTACCTAGAAGGGGCTGCACGCTATGCCTCTGAAGTGACCAATGTACCCATAGTCAATGCAGGAGATGGTGCCAACCAGCACCCCTCGCAAACCATGTTGGACCTTTACTCTATTTACAAGACACAAGGCACCCTAGAGAATCTACACATCTATATGGTGGGCGATTTAAAGTATGGACGCACCGTACACTCGCTACTGATGGCCATGCGCCACTTCAACCCCACGTTTCACTTTATTGCACCCTTGGAGCTAAGAATGCCCCAAGAGTACAAAATGTATTGCCGCAAACACGACATCAAGTATGTAGAACATACCGAATTCAATGAAGAGGTTTTGAAAGAGGCAGATATTCTTTACATGACTAGAGTACAGCGCGAACGCTTTACCGATTTAATGGAGTACGAAAGAGTGAAAGATATATACATCTTAAAAAATGAGATGCTTAAGTATACCAAAGAGAACCTACGCATCCTACACCCGCTACCACGCGTTAATGAAATAGCTTACGATGTAGATGAAAATCCCAAAGCATACTACTTTCAGCAAGCGCAAAACGGGCTCTATGCTCGCCAAGCCATCCTGTGTGATGTGTTAGGTATAACCCTAGAAGATATTAAATAAGAAGGTAGAACAGACTAGAAAGAAGATTATGGGAACAAAAAAACAGGCGCTACAAGTAGCAGCACTACAAAATGGTACAGTAATAGATCATATTCCATCCGACAAGCTCTTTACAGTTGTATTCTTATTGGATTTGCAACATACAGACTCCAATCTAACCATTGGGAATAACTTCGATAGCAAGAAATGGGGAAAGAAGGGAATCATCAAAGTCGAAAATCGCTTCTTCACAGACGAAGAGATTAGCCGACTATCGGTAGTAGCTAGCAACATCAAGCTAAATATTATTCGCGATTATGAAGTGGTAGAGAAGCGCGAAGTAGAGATGCCAAGCGAATTGCGGGGAATTGTAAAATGCAACAACCCCAAATGCATCACTAACAACGAACCAATGACCACTCTATTTCGCGTAACAGACAAAGAAGTAGGTATCTTAAAATGCCACTACTGCGAAAAAGAGCAGAAAAAAGATACCATTAAATTAGTATAAGAGAATCTCCCCACTTGCTTTGAAACCCTTCGAGCAAGGGGGAAAAATAGTTATTCAATGAAACAAGACTGGAAACCAGGAACCATGATTTACCCACTTCCTGCCCTGCTAGTAAGCTGTGGCAGTACAGAAGAGGAGTATAATTTAATAACAGTAGCATGGGCAGGCACCATCTGCACCAATCCACCGATGTGCTACATTTCAGTTCGCCCTGAAAGGCACTCCTATCCGCTTATTAAACGAGATATGGAGTTTGTACTCAACCTTACCACCACAGATATGGCTTTTGCTACCGATTGGTGCGGAGTTCGATCTGGCAAAGATTACAACAAGTTTAAGGAGATGAAACTTACACCAGGTAAGGCATCTATCGTGAAAGCCCCCATCGTCGAAGAGTCTCCGCTATGCATTGAGTGTAAAGTTACGCAAATCATCCCCCTAGGCTCACACGATATGTTTATTGCCGAGGTGGTCAATGTAAAAGCTGACGAAAAGTACCTGAATGCTGAAACTGGTAAATTTGAACTAGCAGACTCCAATCCGCTTGTCTATGTACACGGTGGCTATTTTGAATTAGGGCCAAAGATTGGGAAGTTTGGCTGGTCGGTTCAAAAGAAAAAAAATAAAAAATAGCACCCTCTCTATCCCAAAAAGGGTTATATTTGCAAAATACAAACTATTTACCGCATTACAATAACATTCTAATCTGTAAAAGAGATGAAAAGAGACAATTTGATTTTTGAAATCATCGAAAAAGAGCATCAACGCCAATTAAAAGGTATTGAATTGATCGCTTCTGAGAACTTTGTGAGCGAACAAGTAATGCAAGCAATGGGTTCTTGCCTTACTAATAAATATGCAGAGGGCTATCCTGGAAAACGCTACTATGGTGGTTGTGAAGTGGTAGACCAAAGCGAACAAATAGCCATTGACAGACTTAAAGAAATTTTTGGAGCTGAATGGGCCAATGTACAACCACACTCGGGTGCACAAGCAAATGCGGCTGTTTTCTTGGCTGTATTAAACCCAGGTGACAAATTTATGGGATTGAATTTAGCACATGGTGGACACCTTTCACACGGTTCATTGGTTAATACATCAGGGTTAATCTATACACCTTGTGAGTACAATGTAAAACAAGAAACGGGCCGTGTAGACTACGACCAAATGGAAGAGGTAGCACTGCGCGAAAAACCTAAAATGATAATCGGAGGTGGTTCAGCCTATTCACGTGAATGGGATTACAAACGCATGCGCGAAATAGCCGACAAGGTAGGTGCTATCTTCTTAGTTGATATGGCTCACCCAGCAGGACTTATCGCAGCGGGATTACTTGAAAATCCATTGCCATACGCACACATTGTAACAACTACAACACATAAAACACTTCGTGGCCCACGTGGTGGGGTTATCATGATGGGCAAAGACTTCCCTAACCCATGGGGAAAAACAACTCCTAAGGGCGAGGTTAAAATGATGTCGCAACTCTTAGACTCTGCCGTATTCCCAGGAGTTCAAGGCGGTCCATTGGAACATGTCATTGCAGCCAAGGCGGTATCGTTTAGCGAGTGCTTGCAACCTGAATACAAGGTTTACCAAGCGCAAGTGAAGAAGAATGCAGCAGCACTAGCAGCAGCCTTAATCGAAAGAGGATTTACCATTATCTCGGGCGGTACTGACAACCACTCTATGTTGGTAGACCTACGCGCTAAATACCCAGAACTAACGGGTAAAGTAGCCGAAAAAGCATTAGTTGCTGCCGATATCACCGTAAACAAGAACATGGTACCATTTGATAGCCGATCGGCTTTCCAAACTTCAGGTATTCGCCTGGGTACACCTGCCATTACCACACGTGGTGCAAAAGAGGAGTTGATGGTCGAAATTGCAGAGATGATTGAAACCGTTCTTTCCAACCATGACAACGAAACCATCATTGCTCAAGTACGCGCAAGAGTAAATGAAACAATGAAAAACTACCCCCTATTTGCAGAGTAAGCACCAGGTAGTCTCTTCTAATGAAGCCGCCTTTGCATCAGTCAGAGGCGGCTTTACTACTGAATGGTCAACTGGAAGAGCGTAAAAAGTGAGTAATTCGGGCAATAAGCTGAACAAAAACTACCTAAAATACATTATTAATAAGTAGTAATTCAATAAAAGAAAACTAAGATGAAACAAACAAAATTGATGGCAGCTATCCTATGCACCTCATTGGCACTTAGCAGCTGTGGAAACATGAATAACACAACTAAAGGTGGTCTAATTGGCGGTGGCGGTGGTGCTGCCCTTGGAGCACTTATTGGCGGGTTAGCTGGTAATGGCAAAGGTGCAGCCATTGGTGCAGCAGTAGGCGCAGCAGTAGGTACAGGAGCAGGTGTACTTATTGGTAAGAAAATGGATAAAGCAGCCAAACAAGCTGAACAAATTGAAGGTGCACAAGTAGAGCAAATTGTAGATAACAACAACCTACAAGCGGTAAAAGTAACCTTTGACTCGGGTATCTTATTTGGGTTTAACTCAAGTGCATTGAGTGAGAAAGCGAAAATCTCTTTGGCTAAATTCTCTACGATCTTAAATCAAAATCCAACCATGGATATTGCAATCTATGGCCACACGGACAAAGTTGGATCATTCGAAGCAAACCAAAAAGTCTCTCTTGCACGTGCTACAGCCGTAGAAAACTTCCTACGCTCTCAAAAAGTTCAACCCGTTCAGTTCAAAGAGGTTCAAGGACTTGGATTTAGCGAATACAACGAAGGTTTAAGCGCAGAAGCAAACAGACGCGTAGAAATCTACATGTATGCAAGTAGCCAAATGATTCAAGAAGCAGAGAGCGGCACACTAAACTAAGCCACATAGCACATTGAATAATGCTACAGTAGTAAAGCTATATATATAAAAAGAGAGGGTTGAACAAATCGACCCTCTCTTTTTATATAGTCTAACACCAATCGTGAGTAAGCAAATAGATTTCTCATACAGTGCTTACCACCCAAAAAAGTCATTTCTTACAAGATATTTTTATCCTCTTCCTCGCCCTTTAGGATAGGAAGACAGATGTGGTATTTTACCGCTAGCAATCGTACGATAAAGACAGCTACACCACCTAAAATCTGACAATAGTAGGACTCCATTCCCAATACATCACATCCCCAGTAGACTAGCCCCCCTATCACACATGCTATGGCATATATCTCTTTTCGGAAAATAAGTGGAATCTCATTAATAAAGACATCTCTTAAGACTCCTCCTGCTGCACCTGTAATACTACCCATAATGATAGCAACATAATAAGGATAACCCAAATCGAGTGTTTTACCTACTCCTACTACCGTAAAGAGAGCCAAGCCAATGCTATCAAAAAGGAAAAAGGTATTGTGCAAATGAATCAACAAACGCCCAAAGCCAATGACCCAAAAAAGGGCCAATCCGGTACAAATAAGATAGATGGGATTTGTCATCCACCCAGGGGTAACATCGAGTAGTAAATCACGAATTGTACCCCCACCAATGGCAGTAGCCATGCCCACTACGTAGGCACCAAACCAATCAAACTGTTTAGCAGAGGCCAAACGAATACCACTAATTGCAAACGCAAAAGTGCCAATAAAATCCAATACTTGTATGACTGAAATCATATTCTTTTAATTTTAGTGCAAAGTAACAATTTATTCGAGAAGAAAAGTATATTTTTGTCTCTTGAATTTTAGTAAAAGAAGATGAAAATAACAATTGTAGCAGGTGCACGTCCCAATTTCATGAAAATTGCCCCTTTAATGCGTGCTATTCACACAGCCAAAGAGGCCGGAAAGCCTATTTCTGCTCGTTTGGTTTATACAGGTTTGAAAGATGATCCAAGCTTAGAACCTTCTCTTTTTTCCGATTTAGGAATGCGTCAGCCCGACTGCTACCTAAATGTAGAGAGTAATAACTTTTTTGAGCGATTCTCAAATATCCTTGTAGCCTTTGCACAAGAGCTAGAATCACATCCTACACAAGTGGTATTAGTAGTCGATGATTTGACTCCCACGATGGCTTGTGCCATTGTAGCCAAAAAGATGGGGGTTAAAGTTGCACACTTGGTAGCTGGCATCCGCTCTTTCGATATGGATATGCCTAAAGAGTTAAATCGTTTCATCAGTGATGGACTATCTGATTACCTCTTTACTGCAGGCAGAGAGGCTAGTAAAAACCTTAGCCAAACAGGCGTTAACAACAGTAAGGTTCATTTCGTTGGGAATACATTAATTGATACACTCAGATACAACCGCCTAAAACTGCAACAACCCAGATTGTTTTCTATACTAGGAGTGGAACAAAGAGAGTATATTCTACTTACACTGAACAAGCGAAGCTTGGTAAATAATAACGAAGCGTTGCGAGCTGTTATAGACTCTTTGCTAAAGAATACCAACAAGGTGATTGTTGCGCCTCTACACTCCTATGCTAGTACTAAATTAACCACTCTTGGTATTTCCGACGAGCGATTGAAGATTGTATCGCCACAAAGCTATCTATCCTTCTCCTACATGGTAAACCATGCCTATGCCATTGTTACAGATTCGGGAAATGTAGCCGAGGAGGCAACCTTCTTAGGAATACCTTGTATGACGCTCAGTGATTATGCAGAACACCCCGAAACCATTATCCTTGGAACCAACCTATTGGTGGGAGAAAATGGTGAGCAGCTAACTGAGTCTCTACAAAAACTTCAAAGAAGAGAGTGGAAAGAGGCAACCATTCCCGAACGATGGGATGGCCATGCAGCCGAGCGTATCATTCAAACCCTTTTAGGTGATTTCTAAATAGCCCCCTATTCACCACCTCTAAGGTGATAAAATAGCCCCTTTAATGGAATTGCCCCTAACAACTTGATAGATTGTTAGGGGCAATTCCATTAAAGGGGCTAGCTATTTATACGGTAAGCAGAGGTTCCATAGAAAACGTACTACTCTTAATTAGCAATAGCAACCAATGCTTTATGGCAAAAATTACCAAGTATAATTTACACCAAAGCTCAACAACTCTTGCAACTGGAAGTAACTCTTATTAGTGTCATTGAGTGTAACACCATCATCAAAACGACCATGCAAGAAGAGCTTAGTAGATAAATAGCGATTTAATACAAAGTTGAATGTATTTTCCCAACCTACAATCACCGCATCATAAGTAGTAAAATAATCAAACTTTGATTCCCACACAATATTGGGTATAATAGTCCACTTCAAGTTGGCTGCTACCTTAGAACCAAAAAGATTGGCTGTACTATGCCCCTCAGGCACATTGAACGTAGTGGTATTGACTATTCTATCAGCATCTTTGATATAGATGAAGCTATATGCCAATGGAGAAGCCAAAACAGACAAGTTCACTCTCTTATTGCTGCGCTTGTAGTCCAAACCCAGCGTTACATCAATTTGCATAGGCGACAAGAAACTAGATATCATTTCATTGGTATTGGTCTTATAATTACCAAAAAACTGCGTACGTAACTCAGTAGCCAATGTATAATAAATATGTTTGCGCGCCTTTACCCCTATTTTATTTGATAGACGAAGTAAATCGGCATTGGTCTTATATGTGTGCATGGTATCAGAAGGAGCTGTAATAAAGCCCAATCGAGCCTCTAATTTATTCTCTATCTCTATCCGTTCACGGTCATCATAGTTGGCCTGCAGCGTAAATCCCGAGAGCAAAGAGTTGGTGCTCTCCCCCCCCTTATACCAGTTTTTCGAGATAAAATTCTGGCTGTAATTTACATAACCATTACCCGAATATTTCCAAAAATTAGGACGTACTACAAGCAGTTCATGATCGGCATCTAATTTAGAAACAACCGATTCTGGCTTTAAGAAACCAGCCACATTCTCCTTTTGGGGAGTCTTTGCAATGTGGTCATTCCCTAATGCCTTAAGTTCACGAAAAGCCAGTTCACTACCACTCACCATTTTAGGCTGACTTAAATAAACTCCTAGCAGTATCTTATTTACCCACTCATCTGCTCGCTTGGAGTGCTCTAAATCGGGCAACTGATAGATTGAAAGCGTATCTTCTTTTACTCTTCCGTAAGTAGCTAAATCACCTTGCCACAACTGCTTATCATAATCCAAGGGAGTTGTTTTGAGCTCAGTTACCTGCTTAATAACCCCTTCATAATAGGTAGGTGGAGCTATCAATTTATAAAAATTAGGATTAGGTCTGCGCTTAGGAATGCGAACGGAGAAATCATCCCACATGGCAAAGTATGCATAATAAGAGGCTTTTAACTGCGCCAATGAGTCAGAAAAGGCCACAACTGGTTGATGGGGTAATGTTCTATACTTGCTTTGAGCAAATGCTCCTGTACACAGCAGAAGCAAGAACATAGGTAAAATTATTCCTTTTTTCATCATTTTGATTTGTTATCAATAAAAATGTATTATGAATACAAAAGTACACCTTATTTTTGCTTTTCCCAAATATGCATCGCTTTAATAGAATAGAGCAGAGGTGAACAAAGAGTCTCTCTCTTTTTTTATAGTTAAACAACTAGAATCAAAAAAAGATTTCGTATTTTTGCAACTTTGATTAAAATCATGAATTGATTTAAACGCGAATAATCATAAAATTAAAATATAAAACTGTGGGAGAGACTAGGTATATCTTTGTGACAGGTGGTGTTGCTTCTTCATTAGGTAAGGGGATTATTTCATCATCATTGGGTAAATTATTGCAAGCGAGAGGCTACAAAGTGACAATTCAAAAGTTTGATCCGTACATCAACATTGACCCGGGTACACTAAACCCCTACGAGCATGGTGAGTGCTATGTAACGGTAGATGGACACGAGGCGGACTTAGATTTGGGGCACTACGAGCGTTTTTTGGGAATTGAAACAACCAAAGCCAATAACATTACCACAGGCCGCATCTACAAAAGCGTTATCGACAAGGAGCGCCGAGGTGACTACTTGGGTAAAACCATTCAAGTAATTCCACACATTACGGACGAAATTAAGCGTAATGTGAAGCTACTAGGTACAAAAAACAACTTCGACTTTGTAATCACAGAGATTGGAGGTACTGTAGGCGATATTGAATCACTACCCTACTTAGAAAGTATCCGCCAACTTAAATGGGAATTAGGCCGTCAAGCACTTTGCTTGCACCTTACCTATGTACCTTACCTTGCAGCAGCAGGCGAGTTGAAAACAAAACCTACTCAGCACTCTGTAAAAGAGCTACAAGCAGCAGGTATTCAACCTGATGTATTGGTATTACGCACAGAGCATGAGTTAAGCGCAGGCTTAAAGAAGAAGGTAGCTCTTTTCTGCAATGTAGACGAAAAATCAGTGGTACAGTCTATTGATATGCCTACTATCTACGAAGTACCTATTCGCATGCAAGAGCAAGGGCTAGATGTAACCATTCTTGAAAAAATGGGACTACCTGTAGGCGAGCAACCCGATCTAAGCACTTGGAAAGCTTTCTTAGAGAGACGCACACATGCTACCGAGAAGGTAAAAATCGGTTTGGTAGGTAAGTACGATCTTCAAGATGCTTACAAATCTATCTTAGAAGCCGTAGCACATGCAGCAACCTACAACGATCGCAAAGCCGATATCCACTTCATCAACAGTGAATACCTTACAGATGCCAATGTAGCCGAGCAGCTAGCAGGTATGGATGGTATCATTATTGGTCCTGGATTTGGCCAACGAGGCATTGAAGGAAAAATGGTAGCTATCAAACATACACGTACCCAAAACATACCTACGTTTGGTATCTGTTTAGGTATGCAATGCATTGCCATTGAGTTTGCACGCAACGTATTGGGCTATGCCGATGCCAACAGCCGCGAGATGAACGAAAAGACACCTCACAATGTAATTGACATCATGGAGGAGCAAAAAGCCATTACTAATATGGGAGGCACCATGCGTCTAGGTTCATACGAGTGTGTAGTAGAACAAAACTCAAAAACATTTGAAGCTTATAAGAGCACACACATTCAAGAACGCCACCGTCACCGCTACGAGTTCAACAACGAATTTAAGAGCGAATACGAAAAGGCAGGCATGAAATGTGTAGGAATTAACCCCGAATCAAACCTTGTAGAGATTGTAGAGATACCTACCTTGAAATGGTTTGTGGGTGCACAATTCCACCCCGAATATAGCAGTACGGTGCTCAACCCTCACCCACTCTTCCTCTCATTTATCAAAGCAGCTATTGAACAATAGTAACTAAAATAGGCCTATGATGCGAAGAGTTATTCGGACCATCATAGGCTTTCAATATTTAATTTAAAAGTTAAAACTCAGAATGGACAAAAACACCCTTATAGGCTTTGGGCTTATTGGCGCAGTAGTCATTGGTTTTAGCATCTACAACCGTCCCAGCGAGGCAGAGGTAGAGCGTGCTAGAAGATACCAAGACTCAATGCAAACAGTAGCTCAGCAGGAGGCAGAAAAAAAGATTACAGAGCAACTTACAGTAGCACAAAGCGCTACTACGCTAGACACCACTTCACTCTTTTACAGTGCAGCAGCAGGAAGTGAAAAACAAGTTGTGCTAGAGAATGAGTTAGTCAAACTAACTTTAAGCAACAAAGGTGGCCGCGTTACATCGGCTATACTTAAAGCGTACAACGGACAAGATGGCAATCCCCTTGTTCTATTCGACGAGAAGGATGCACAGATGAACTTTGCCTTTGAAGGTAAAAGCGAGAATATCTTGACAGAGAACCTATTCTTCGAACCCATCCAAGTAACTGATAGTACAGCAACCATGCGCCTAGCTACCAGCAACGGCGGCTATATTGACTTCGATTACAAACTACATGCTAACGCTTACATGGTAGACTTTACCGTTCAAGCCAATGGCATGCAAAACTTCTTCTCACCTTCACTCAAAACAGTAGGTGTAAATTGGAACCAACGCGCTCGTCAGCAAGAAAAAGGCTACTCGTTCGAACAACGCTACACCTCGCTTACTTACAAGCCATTGGGCAAACACTCTGATTACCTAAGCGAAGCAAAGGATGCAACAGAAGGTATCGAAGCACGTTTAAGCTGGATTGCTTTCAAAAACCAATTCTTCTCAAGCGTACTGATTGCCGATCAAGATTTCTCTAATGCAGAACTCTCTTCTATTCAACAAAAAGAGGGAAGCGGCTACTTGAAGAACTACAAAACCAGCATGAATGCCTTCTTTGACCCAACAGGTAGCGAAGCCACTAGCATGCAGTTCTACTTTGGCCCTAACCACTTTAAAACACTACTTGCTAGCAACGAACTAGGCAGAGCTGATCGCGATTTAGAATTAGAAAACTTGGTTTACTTAGGATGGCCAGTTATTCGCTGGATTAACCGTTGGTTCACCATCAACCTATTCGATTGGCTTTCGGGCTGGGGATTAAATATGGGTGTCGTATTGCTACTTATGACGCTAATTGTAAAAGGTTTGGTTTACCCAGCCACTTACAAATCATTCATTTCATCGGCTAAGATGCGTGTTTTAAAGCCCTATATTCAGAAAATCAATGACAAGTACCCTAAGAAAGAGGATGCACTTAAGAAACAACAAGAGACCATGTCACTCTACCGCGAGTATGGTGTAAGCCCCATGGGTGGATGTCTTCCTATGTTGATTCAAATGCCTGTCTTTATGGCACTCTTCTTCTTTGTACCGAATGCCATTGAGCTACGCCAAGAGAGCTTCTTGTGGGCCCCCGACTTATCGACTTACGACGATTTGTTGAGCTTTGGCGTTAATGTTCCCTTCCTTGGCTCACACTTAAGCCTATTCTGCTTGCTATTTAGTGTAACAAACATCTTGAATACAATGATTAGCATGAAGCAACAAGATATGGGACAACAACAAATGCCAGGCATGAAGATGATGATGTACGTAATGCCCGTTATGTTTATCTTTATCTTTAACACCTACTCATCGGGATTGAACTACTACTATTTCCTATCGGGACTTATTGGTATCCTTACCATGGTATTCTTGCGCAAAACAACAGACGAAACCAAGTTGCTAGCCAAGCTAGAGGCCAACCGCGTAAAGCTAAGCCAAAAACCAGGTAGAGCAGCTGGTGGTGGTGGATTAATGGACAAGCTTCAAGCTCTTCAAAAAGAGCAAGAGCGCTTGCAACAAGAGCGAGCCAACAAAGGCAAGAAATAACACTAGCAGGTATCTACTGCCATAGCGTATTGCCTATATATAGAAAATCCCCCTTTACAACGTTGTAAAGGGGGATTTTCTATATATAGGAATTGAGCACCAATAAACTCAATTAGAACGAAATTCACCGTAAAATATCATGTAGAATGATCTATAAAGAAGAAGCGTAAACCCTTTTTTTATACCTTTGTGACAATTAAATCAAACAAGGCAGATTACTAATTATTTAATCGCATATATGAACAAAACAAACACCCTTCTTATGGCAGCAGCAATGACCATTGCCTCGTCGTGCGGAAGCAGCGAAGAGAAGCAGACCGATCACACCCCTCTGATTGGGAAACAAGAGGTAACACTCCCAGCTGGAAGAATAACCCCCGAAGCACTCTGGGCCATGGGACGCATAGGCAGCGTTGCCCCCTCACCCGATGGTACAAGCATTGCCTACACCGTATCTTACTACAGTGTAGCCGCCAATAAAAGCCACCGCGTTATCTATGTAATGAACGCCGATGGAAGCAATAACAAACAACTCACACAAACAGCGAGCAACGAAGCAGAACCTGCCTGGATTAAAGGAGGAAGCAAACTAGCCTTCCTGAGCAACGAAGGAGGAAGCACCCAACTGTGGGAGATGAATCCCGATGGAAGCAATCGTCGCAAATTATCCTCGATCGAAGGAGGCATCGAAGGATTTGGATTTTCGCCCGATGAGACCAAGCTGCTCTACATTGCCCAAGTAAAGTATGGCGAACGCACTGCCGATCTGCATAGTGATCTTCCCCTGGCAACTGGCAAAGTAATTGATGAGCTGATGTATAAACATTGGGACGAATGGGTAGAATCTGTGCCCCACCCCTTTGTAGCCCCCTTTGATGGTAACCAAATAGGCGAAGCTGTAGACCTACTCGCAGGAGAACCTTACGAAGCGCCTATGAAACCTTTTGGAGGTATGGAACAGTTGGCATGGAGCAGCGATTCAAAAAACATTGCCTATACTAGCCGTAAGAAAACTGGCCTAGAATATAGCGTATCGACTGACTCAGATATCTACCTCTACAACCTAGAAAACAAGGGGACGACCAATCTATGCAAACTTCCAGGCGAGAAAGATCACAACAAAGGGTACGATACCAACCCCCAATTCTCACCCGACGGCAACTACATCGCTTGGTTAAGCATGGAGCGCGATGGCTATGAGAGTGACCGCAACCGACTCTGCGTACTGGAGCTTGCTACAGGCAAGAAGGAGTATGTGACTGAACAATTTAAATCCGGAGTAGACGATTTCTGTTGGAATAGCGATTCACAAACACTCTACTTCGCTGGAGTTTGGCATGCCACTACCATGATTTACAGTACCAATCTACAAGGAGAGGTGAAAAAACTAACCGAAGGTGTATACGACTATGCATCGGTAACAATGATGAACAATCAAATCATCACCAAACGTCACTCCATGAGTGCACCCGACGATATTTACACCTTGAACCCCGCCGATGGTAGTTTAGCACAACTTACCCAAGAAAATGCACACATCTTAAACAAGATGGAACTGGGCAAAGTAGAAGGGCGTTGGACAAAAACAACCGATGGCAAACAAATGCTCTCGTGGGTAATCTACCCTCCTCAGTTTGACCCCAACAAGAAGTACCCCGTTGTACTCTTTTGCCAAGGCGGTCCACAAAGCCCCGTTAGCCAATTCTGGAGCTACCGATGGAACTTTCAAGCGATGGCAGCACACGACTACATTATTGTAGCCCCCAACCGCCGCGGTCTCCCAGGCTTTGGCATGGAGTGGCTAGAAGCCATTAGTGGCGATTACGGAGGTCAGTGCATGCAAGACTACCTATCGGCCATTGACGATGTAGCGAAAGAGCCCTATGCTGATGCCGAAAGAATGGGCTGTGTGGGAGCCAGCTTTGGAGGATACTCCGTTTATTGGCTAGCAGGTCACCACAACAAACGCTTCAAAGCCTTCATTTCACACTGCGGCATCTTCAACCTAGAACAACTCTACCTCGAGACGGAAGAGATGTGGTTTGTTAATTGGGACCTAAAAGGAGCCTATTGGGAGAAGAACAATGCTGTAGCACAACGCTCATACGCCAACTCACCTCACAAGTTTGTCGATAAGTGGGATACCCCCATCCTCTGCATCCATGGTGAGAAAGATTACCGCATCTTGGCAGGACAAGGCATGTCGGCCTTCAATGCCGCCAAATTACGTGGCATACCCGCTCAATTGCTCATCTATCCAGATGAGAACCACTGGGTACTTCGTCCTCAGAATGGCATATTGTGGCAACGAACCTTCACTGGCTGGTTGGACAAGTGGTTAAAATAGCCATTACTACCTCCCATTAGGGAACTTATACAAAGAAAAAAAAGAACTATCCTTCACAGAATTCCACTAAATCTGTGAAGGATAGTTTGTTTTATAAAGTAGAGGTGCTACTAAGTAGTTTTAAATAATTATTGAGTGGTTTTTGGATAGCTATTTTGTATGAGATTTTTCGTTTTAAATCGACAGATTTAGCGGACTAAATCAATGATTTAAGATGGAAGGAAACGACAAAAGAGCATTCAGAACCCCTCAAAGAGAAAATAAATTGTATTTATTAAAGATGTAGTATTAATTATTCTATACTACTTAAAAGAGAAAATAAAATGCTAATCATATCCAAGAGCATACCTTAAGCGAAAGACCTTTCAGCCCCTCTAAAGGAGCTATAAGACTCTATCTTCTCCTTCAAAACACTCCAAGTAGACAGAACACTGCAACATATAAAGAAGAGAGCAAGCAACACCTAAGAAGAGATCCAATAGTATCTAAAAAAGAGAATGGCTATTTCAGTTTCCTGAAACAGCCATTCTTTGTTATCTCTCCGTTAGTAGGTAAGATTAAGCAGCTTTAGCTTTAGCAACTACTGCTTTGAAAGCTTCTGGGTGATTCATTGCTAAATCAGCCAAAACCTTACGGTTGATCTCGATACCTGCTTTGTGAAGTGCGCCCATCAATTTAGAGTAAGACATTCCCTCCAAACGTGCAGCCGCATTGATACGTTGAATCCACAACGCACGGAAGTTACGTTTTTTGTTTTTACGGTCACGGTATGCGTAAGTCAAACCCTTTTCCCAAGTGTTTTTCGCTACTGTCCATACGTTCTTTCTTGCACCAAAATAACCTCTGGTAAGACCTAAAATTTTCTTTCTTCTTGCTCTAGAGGCAACATGATTTACTGATCTTGGCATAGTTTTAATTCATTTTGAATGTTAGCGCCACCACTTCTTTTAATTATGGGTGAACTTAAAGCTAAAGACATTCGGTTAATACTAAAATAATACGTTTACTTTTCTTTTCTCAAAGATTATTTCAAACAAAGAAGTTCTTTAACTTGGTTAACATCTACTGGTTTAACCATCGCAGTGTGAACAAGGTTTCTTTTTTGTTTCTTTGTTTTCTTAGTCAAGATGTGGCTGTGAAAAGCGTGCTTTCTCTTGATTTTACCTGTTCCGGTAAGAGCGAATCTTTTTTTGGCACCGGAGTTAGTTTTTACCTTTGGCATCTTTTTAAATTTTAAATAATTAGTATAATTATGGTAGCGCACTATACCGGCGCGCTACGCACTTATTCTTCTACTTTTGCTTCCTCTTCCTGTGCAGGCGCATCAACGGGTTGAGCAGCCGGTTTGTCAGTTGATTGAGGAGCAACCACTTTTTTAGGAGCTGGTGCTTTTTTAGGAGCCAAGAATATAATCATTCTCTTTCCTTCCAATACAGGTAGTTGTTCTACCTTAGCATACTCTTCCAAGTCGTTAGCAAAGCGAAGCAACAGCAATTCTCCTTGTTCTTTAAACAAGATAGAACGTCCTTTAAAGAAAACGTATGCTTTTACTTTGTCCCCATCTTGCAAGAATCCAGTAGCATGTTTAAGCTTAAATTTGTAATCGTGATCATCGGTTTGTGGTCCGAAACGAATCTCTTTTACATTTACTTTCACTTGTTTAGCCTTTTGTTCCTTTTGACGTTTCTTTAATTGGTAAAGAAATTTAGAATACTCAATGATTCTACAAACGGGAGGAACGGCATTGGGTGAAATTTCAACTAAATCAGCCTCACGTTCTTCGGCCATTTTTAGCGCCTGATGGATGGAGTATACCGCTGGTTCAACATCATCGCCCACGATGCGGACTTCTTTTACACGAATTTGTTCATTAATTCTGTGCTGTTCTTTTAATCTGTCGTCTTTCCTAGAAAAACGATTGTTTCCGTTTTGTTTTTTCAAATTTTATATCCTTTAAATTTCTTGTTACTAATAAAGAAGTCTCTCTTGCTTGAGAATTTCTCATTATGTAAGCGGCCACAAATTTACCACTTATTTATCATATTCGAAACTTCTTCAGACAAAAGTTTTGCAAAATCTTCAACTTTCATGCTTCCTTTGTCTCCATCACCCTGTTTACGCACGGCTACTTCACCATTTTCGGCCTCTTTTTCGCCTACGATAAGCATGTAAGGAATACGCTTCATTTCATTGTCACGAATTTTACGACCGATTTTCTCGTTACGATCATCTACAATCGCACGGATATCGCTTTGACGCAACAACTCTCTCACTCCTTCGGCATACTCATTAAACTTCTCTGAGATAGGAAGAATAGCTACCTGATCGGGAGTTAACCACAATGGGAATTTACCAGCTGTATGTTCAATAAGCACTGCCACAAAACGCTCCATAGAGCCAAATGGTGCACGGTGAATCATTACCGGACGGTGCTTTTGGTTGTCATTACCCATGTATTCTAATTCAAAGCGCTCGGGCAAGTTGTAATCCACCTGAATGGTACCCAACTGCCAACGACGACCAATGGCATCTTTCACCATAAAGTCAAGTTTAGGACCGTAGAATGCAGCTTCGCCATACTCAATACGCGCCTTCAATCCCTTCTCTTCGCACGCCTCGATAATAGCTTGCTCCGCTCTATCCCAGTTCTCGTCGCTACCAATGTACTTTTCGCGGTTCACTTGGTCACGTAGTGAGATTTGCGCCTCAACACTATCAAAGCTCATCGATTCGAATACGATAGAGATAATATCCATTACACGCGTAAACTCCTCTTTCACCTGGTCAGGACGACAGAAGATGTGCGCATCATCTTGTGTAAAGCTACGTACACGAGTTAAGCCATGTAACTCCCCACTTTGTTCATAACGACACACATTACCAAACTCAGCCAAACGGATAGGAAGATCCTTGTACGAACGAGGTGAGTTTTTGTAGATAATACAGTGGTGAGGGCAGTTCATCGGTTTCAAGAAGTACTCCTCCCCCTCTTCGGGTGTATGAATAGGCTGGAATGAATCCTTACCATATTTAGCGTAGTGACCCGAAGTGATGTAAAGCAATTTGTTACCGATAGGTGGACAGATTACCTCTTGGTAGTTGTGACGACCTTGAATGCGACGCAAGAAGTCTTGCAAACGAAGACGAAGCGCTGTACCTTTAGGCAACCACATAGGAAGACCCTTACCTACCGTATCCGAGAACATGAACAGATCCATCTCTTTACCAATCTTACGGTGGTCACGTTTTTTAGCCTCTTCAAGAAGCACCATGTACTCATCCAACATTTTCTTCTTAGGAAAAGCGATAGCATAAATACGAGTAAGCTGCTTGCGATTTTCTTGACCTCTCCAGTAAGCACCTGCTACCGAAAGTATCTTAATAGCCTTGATAGGGGCAGTTGTTGTTAAGTGAGGGCCACGACAAAGGTCGGTAAAAGCACCTTGTGTATAAGTAGTAATCGTACCATCCTCAAGCTCCGAAATCAATTCGCACTTGTAGGTTTCACCTCTATCACCAAATAACTTCAAAGCCTCCTCTTTCGAGATGCTAGCACGAGTTAAGAACTCTTTTTTAGCCACCAATTGAGCCATTTTAGCCTCAATAGCAGCAAAGTCACCCTCTTTGATGGTTGTTTCGCCCGAATCAACATCGTAGTAAAAACCATTCTCAATAGCTGGACCGATACCAAACTGGATACCTGGATAAAGCTCTTGCAACGCTTCGGCTAGCAAGTGAGCACTAGTATGCCAAAAAGCGTGTTTACCCTGCTCATCATCCCATTTGTAAAGAACAATCGAAGAGTCTTGGTTAATAGGAAGAGTTAAGTCGCTAGTTTGACCATTGATAGCACAAGCTAATACATCTTGTGCCAAACGGCTGCTGATGCTTTCTGCTATTTGCAGGCCAGTAATTCCTTCGTTATATTCACGAACGGAACCGTCTGGAAAAGTTATCTTTATCATCACGTGTTGTTTATATTCTTTTAATAAGGATGCAAAAATAACGAATTCTTTTATACAGTGTGCTTTTTAAGCAAAAAAAGTTCGTCCATTTATACAAAAGCTACAACTCATTTCCCTCCATTTTTTCAGAAGAGAAGACAAAGTTGCCTCTTCTCATTTAATTAAACACCGTAAACACCTAATAATTTCACGTCAAACACTTAAAACAATTTGATTGAAATGCTTAAAAAATTCAGGTAGCATTGGCTAGAGCTTCTAGCACAACTATTCTAGTAAAGAATGCTCCTTGTTAAGCAGAAGGAAAGCGTATTCACAAATAATTAATGGTAAAAAAAAGAGTGAGGGGCTTGTTGAATTACCCAACAAGCCCCTCACTTATCACAAAGCAACGACTGTACGAATGACTATTTGTACATTTTATCGCGCATCTCTTTGATGTGTGGTGACGAAATATATTCGTCGTAGTTCATCATTTTATCAATAATACCACTTGGAGTAAGTTCAATGATACGGTTGGCTACCGACTCAATGAACGTATGGTCATGCGACGAGAACAACACATTACCCTTGTAGTTCTTCAAGTTATTATTGAATGATTGGATAGACTCCAAGTCCAAGTGATTGGTAGGTGTATCCAGAATCAAACAGTTAGCATTACGCAACTGCATACGTGCAATCATACAACGCATCTTCTCACCCCCCGAAAGGATGTTTGCTTTCTTCAACACATCTTCACCCGAGAAGAGCATACGTCCCAAGAAACCTTTCATATAAACCTCGTTTCCTTCACCGTGTTGACCCAACCAATCTACTAGGTTTAAGTCATTCTCAAAGAACGAAGTATTATCTACCGGCAAGTAAGCCGTGGTAATAGTTACCCCCCAGTCAAATCTACCAGCGTGTGCTTTACGGTTACCATTGATAATCTCGAACAGCGCAGTCATAGCACGTGGATCACGGCTTAAGAAGACCACCTTATCTCCTTTTTCAATGTTAAAGTTCACATCATTAAAGAGCACTACCCCTTCGTCATTCTCGGCACGTAGTCCCGAAACTTCCAATATTTGGTTACCTGGTTCACGATCGGGTGTAAAGATAATTCCCGGATACTTTCTAGAAGATGGCTTAATCTCATCTACATTTAGTTTCTCCAACATCTTCTTACGGCTAGTAGTCTGCTTACTTTTAGCCACATTGGCACTAAAGCGACGAATAAACTCTTCCAACTCTTTCTTCTTCTCCTCGGCTTTCGCTTTCTGATTTTGTTGTTGACGAAGAGCAAGTTGACTTGACTCATACCAGAAACTGTAGTTACCCGCAAACATATTTACCTTACCAAAGTCAATATCGACCGTGTGCGTACATACCGAGTCAAGGAAGTGACGGTCGTGGCTTACCACCAATACCGTATGCTCAAAGTTGGCCAAATACTCTTCCAACCAGATTACAGTCTCCATATCCAAGTCATTGGTAGGCTCATCGAGTAACAAGTTGTCAGGGTTACCGTAAAGTGCACGCGCCAACATAACACGTACCTTCTCTTTACCACTTAAATCGCCCACTAATGTATAGTGCTTATCCTCTTTAATACCTAAACCGCTCAACAACATCGCTGCATCACTTTCGGCATTCCAGCCATCTAGCTCAGCAAAACGTTCTTCCAGTTCAGACACCTTTATTCCATCTTCGTCTGTAAAGTCCTCTTTGGCATAAAGCACTTCACGTTGCTTCATAATGTCCCACAAAATATCGTGACCCATCATAACCGTATCCATTACCGTATAAGCATCCCACTTAAAGTGGTCCTGGCTTAATACCGACAAACGCTCGCCTGGGCCCAATGTCATCGAGCCTTTCGTAGGCTCCAAATCGCCTGAAATGGCTCTCAGGAAGGTCGATTTTCCCGCACCATTGGCACCAATTATTCCGTAAATATTACCGTTGGTAAACTTCATATTTACATCATTATACAATACTCTTTTGCCAAATTGAACGGCTAAGTTTGAAACTGTAATCATTTAAATATATCTTATTTATATAGTTAGCTTACTATTTATAGCTCTTCGCTACAAGGCGCAAAGGTAACTATTTTAATTCACAAATAGGTGTCAATCTGACATATTTTCCCTAATTTTGCGCCTTCTTTCTTGCAAAAACAACTTAGGCACACTATTTGTTGGAGAGCAAGCAAAACAAACTAAGATAATAATATAAAAAAATAAGGCATAATGACAGCAAAAGAGAAAAACAACCCAGCCGAAGAGGAATTATTGGTTAACACAGAGGAGGCAACTGCACAAGAGGCAACCCAAGAACCCATTGTAGAAGAGGAAGCGGTAGAGCTTACCCCCGAAGAACAAATGGCACAACAGGTAGCACAAGCAGAGGCAGCAACCGAAGAGTGGAAAGATAAATACCTACGCCTATCGGCCGAATTTGACAACTACCGCAAACGCACACTTAAAGAGAAAGCAGAACTAATTAAGCATGCAGGCGAGAAGACCATTACAGCTATTCTTCCTGTATTAGACGATTTTGAGCGCGCGCTTCAAAACATGGAGAAGGCCGAAAACGTAGCGGCTCTGAAAGAGGGATTAGATTTGATTTGCGATAAATTTGGAAAAACCCTTACACAACAAGGATTGAACAAAATAGAGACAGCAGCGCAACCATTCGATACCGACTTCCACGAAGCGATAGCCCTGGTACCTGCTCCTAGCGAAGAGGAAAAAGGTAAAATCCTAGACTGTGTACAAACAGGCTACCTACTAAATGAGAAGGTAATTCGTCACGCTAAAGTGGTAGTAGGTCAATAATCAAGATAAGAAGAAAAAAAGATGTCAAAAAGAGATTATTACGAAGTACTAGGTGTTGACAAGGGTGCAACAGCCGATAAGATAAAGAAAGCTTACCGCAAAAAAGCGATTGAGTTTCACCCAGACAAAAACCCAGACGACAAAGTAGCCGAAGAGAAATTTAAAGAGGCAGCCGAAGCGTACGATGTATTGAGCAATGCCGACAAGAAAGCGCGCTACGATCAGTTTGGTCATGCAGGAATGGGTGGCGCTGCTAGCGGTGGTGCTGGTGGTTTTGGCGGCGGATTTGGAGAAAACATGTCTATGGACGATATATTCTCTATGTTTGGCGATGTATTTGGCGGACACCGTGGCGGATTTGGTGGTTTTGGTGGCGGCGGAGGTCGCAGACAAGGACCCCGCCAATTTCGCGGTTCAGACCTACGTGTAAAGGTAAAGCTTAACTTGAAAGAGGTAGCAACCGGTGCTGAGAAAAAGTTTAAACTCAAGAAGTATGTAAACTGTAACCATTGCCACGGCAGTGGTGCCGAAGGTACTGCAGGCAAAGAGAGCTGCCCTACTTGTCACGGAACAGGTAGCGTAACACGCACCCAACAAAGCATCTTTGGCATGGTACAGACCCAAGCTGCTTGTCCACAGTGTAACGGATCGGGCACTATCATCAAGAACAAATGTAAAGTATGTAGCGGCGAAGGTATCACCTATGGCGAAGAGGTAGTAGAGGTGAGAATCCCTGCTGGTGTAGCCGAAGGCATGCAACTCACCGTAGGTGGCAAAGGAAACGCAGGCAAACTCAATGGCATAGCGGGCGATCTTTTCGTAGTAATCGAAGAGGAGGCACACCCAGAGTTGGTACGCGATGAGAGCGATTTGATTTACAACCTACTACTCAGCATTCCAGCTGCCACATTGGGCGAAACAGTCGAGATTCCAACCATCGATGGCAAAGTAAAGGTAAAGGTAGAGCCAGGTACCCAACCAGGCAAAGTACTTCGCCTACGCGGAAAAGGTCTGCCCAACGTGGATGGATATGGACGCAGCAGCGGTACAGGCGATTTACTCGTAAACATCAGTGTCTACATCCCCGAAACGCTTAGCAAAGAGGAGAAACAGGCACTGGAGAAGATGAAAGAGTCTGACCACTTCAAACCAAGCCCCTCTATCAAAGAGAAGATTTTCAACAAGTTCAAACACTTCTTTGACTAATCTTTGATGAAGAAGAGCCACTGGGCAACACTTCACATCTGGAGAAAATAAAGAACAAAGGGTGAACTTTTCCGCAAGCAAAGAGCTAATGCGGTAGAGTTCACCCTTTCTCTATCCATACTCCAAAGCAGCCGATCGCCCCCTATCGAAGAGCAACCCAACCACCCTACCCCACTCACCCCATTTTGAACATCACATGAACTATTCAGAAACACTAGACTATTTATACCATAGCGCCCCCCTCTTTCAACACGTAGGCCAAGCTGCCTACAAGGAGGGATTGAGCAACACCCACCTACTCGATGCCCACTTAGGACATCCTCACCGCAAGTTCCCAACCATTCATGTGGCTGGCACCAACGGTAAGGGCTCCTGCTCACATACCCTGGCAGCTATTCTACAAGCAGCAGGCTACAAAACAGGACTCTACACCTCGCCACACCTGATTGATTTCAGAGAGCGCATCCGCATCAATGGAGAAGTGGCACCGCAATCCTTTGTGGTCGACTTTGTAGCAGAGCACCGTCCCTTCTTCGAACCGTTACACTGCTCCTTCTTTGAGCTAACCACCGCCATGGCCTTTCACTACTTTGCCCAACAAGCGGTCGATGTAGCCATTATCGAAGTAGGACTAGGAGGACGATTGGACTGCACCAATATAATTGACCCCAAACTATCCATCATTACCAACATCAGCCTAGACCACACCCAGTTTCTAGGCACAACCTTAGCCCAAATAGCCACCGAAAAGGGAGGAATTATCAAGAAAGAGGTACCTGTAGTAATTGGCGAGTCTACCCCCGAAACCGAAGCCATCTTTAGAAGCCTAGCCGCAGAGGCCAATGCCCCCATTCTCTTTGCCGAGAGTGAAGAGCTCATCCAACAGGTAGAATACAACAACGAAGGAGCCCCCATCTACCAAACAACCGATTATGCCAACCTAGTGGGAGAACTCAGAGGCATCTATCAACAAAAAAACAGCGCAACAGTGCTAAGCGCCATTCGCCAACTAAACAAGCTAGGCTTCACACTCACCGAAGAAGAGGTACGCACCGGATTTGCCCAAGTAAACAAACTAACTGGATTGATGGGACGCTGGCAACAACTTTCGGACCACCCCCAAACCGTTTGCGACACGGGTCACAACGTGGCAGGCATCTCCTACCTAGTTGAACAATTGGCACGCCAAGAGTACCAACAACTACACATCGTAATGGGCATGGTGAGCGACAAAGATATTGAGAGCGTACTCCAGATTATGCCCAAAGAGGCCACCTACTACTTTACACAAGCCGACATTCCAAGAGCCCTGCCCGCTCAAGAGTTGCAACAATTGGCCCAGAAACACGAATTACATGGAAATACCTATCCCAATGTACCCGCTGCCTATCTAGCAGCCAAAGAGTTGGCCCAAACTGACGATTTCATCTTCATTGGAGGAAGCAGCTTTATCGTAGCCGATTTATTAAAATTTTACTTTTCAAAAGGGTGAGTTTTCTATGGGTTTGTTTGTGAATGCGGATTAAAATCTTTTTATTTGCATTAATATTACAACAACTAACCCTGAAAATTGATACGCATGACAAACACATGTACTCATCAAGAGAATAAATGCCAACTAAAACCGGCTGATTTTCAAAAGAATATAGAGGGCAAAGAGAGTGCCCTCTTCATTTTAAAAAACAAAAACGGCATGGAACTAGCCGCCACCAACTACGGTGGAGCAGTCTTGGCCATCATGGCTCCCGATAAAAACGGACTATTTGCCAACGTAATGCAAGGGCATGACACCATTGACAAAGTGGTAAACAGCCCCGAGCCCTTCTTGAGCACACTCATTGGCCGATATGGCAACCGCATAGCCAATGGCACATTCAATTTAGAAGGAAAGAGCTACCAACTAACCGTCAACAACGGTCCTAACTCACTACACGGAGGACCCACAGGTTATCACGCTAGAATGTGGGATGCAAACCAACTAGACGAACAGACCCTTGAGCTACACTACCTATCCAAAGATGGCGAAGAGGGATTCCCTGGAAACTTAGATCTTACAGTGACCTATACGTTAACCGATAACAACGAATTTATCATTACCTACAAAGGCACTACAGACCAAGCTACCCTTGTTAATCTAACCCACCACGCCTTCTTCAGCCTATCAGGCATTGCTACCCCTACGGCAAGCGTCGAAAACAACATCGTTACCATTAACGCCGATTTCTATACCCCCATTGATTCTGTCTCTATTCCTACTGGAGAGATTGCTCCTGTTGCAGGAACTCCCATGGACTTCCGTACGCCACAAGCAGTAGGAAGCCGCATCAATGAGCCATTCGAGCAATTGGTATTCGGAGCAGGTTACGACCACTGCTACGTATTAAATAAAAAAGAACAAAACACCCTTACCCTTGCTGCCAAATGCGTAGAACCCCTAAGCGGTCGCAGCATGGAGGTATATACCACCGAACCCGGTATACAACTTTACACAGCCAACTGGCACAATGGCTTTGAAGGAGCCCACGGCGCTACCTTCCCTGCCCGCAGTGCTATTTGCTTCGAGGCACAACGCTTTCCTGATACACCCAACAAAGGGCACTTCCCCTCGTGTGTACTACACCCTAATCAAACCTACCACCAAGTTACGGTATATAAATTTGGCGTAGAAGCATAAAAAACCCATTGAAACTAACCCATTTTAAACCATAATTAAACACTTTTTATTACAAGATGAACGAACAAGCCAAAAAGAACTATGCACTGCCCATAGCAGTGATGTTCGCACTATTCTTCATGGTTGCCTTTGTAACCGGATTACCTTCACCCATGGGTATAATTGTACAAAAACAATTTGGTGCCTCTAACTTCGAAGCACAACTTGGTTTTTTAGCCAATTTCATTGCTTATGCCTTTATGGGTATTCCCGCAGGTATCATGCTTAAAAAAATAGGATACAAAAAAACAGCATTGGCAGCTGTTACAGTAGGATTTGTAGGTGTAGGTATTCAATGCCTTTCGGGGGTTCTTGGAAGCTTCGTTTACTACCTTATGGGTGCATTTGTATCGGGTTTCTCTATGTGTTTGCTAAACACCGTAGTAAACCCTATGCTTAACACACTTGGTGGTGGAGGTAACAAAGGAAACCAATTGTTGCAATTTGGTGGTACCTTGAACTCAATTGCTGCTACCATCACTCCCGTATTGGTAGGTTACCTAATGGGTGCCGAAGCAGGACGTACCATTGAAAAAGCCTACCCCGCTATGTTTATTGCCATGGGTATCTTTGCAGTTGCATTCGTGGTATTGCTACTTGTTGCCATTCCTGAACCTGAGCAAGCAGCTAGCAAAGAAAAAATTGGCGTACTTGCTCCCCTCAAGTTCCGTCACCTTAACTTTGGTATCATCGCCATCTTTATCTATGTAGGTATTGAAATCGGTATTCCATCGACTGCCAACTTATACATGACTCAAGAGTTAAAGATTGATGCAGGTGTAGCAGGTGGTGTAGTAGGTATCTACTGGTTATTGATGATGATTGGCCGCTTGGTTGGTGGTGTATTGGGTGCTAAAGTACCTACCAAAACCATGATTGCTACCGTATCTTGCCTAGGCCTTGTATTCGTAGCTGCAGGTATCTTACTACCTACTTCTATCTCGGTAACACTCCCTAGCATTGATGCTCCACTACCTATTAACCTTGTATTCTTCTGCTTGTGCGGTCTTTGTACATCGGTTATGTGGGGAGGTATCTTCAACCTTGCCGTAGAGGGACTTGGAAAATATACAGCCGCTGCCTCTGGCCTTTTCATGGTGATGGTTTGCGGAGGTGGTATCATTCCAGTAATCCAAGGTTTTGTAGCCGATAGCACTTCATACCTCACTTCATACTGGGTAATGTTTGCTTGTATTGCTTACATCCTATGGTATGCACTAGTAGGCTGCAAGAACGTAAACAAAGATATCAAAGTTGACTAAACACAAACCTTTATTAATAAGATAATATCATGGATATAGAAGTAGTAAGAAGCCGCTTCATCAAACATTTTGATGGCGCAACAGGATCAGTATATGCCTCACCAGGACGCATTAACCTAATTGGCGAACACACAGATTACAACGGTGGATTTGTTTTCCCAGGAGCAGTAGACAAAGGCATGTTGGCCGAAATTAAGCCCAACGGAACAGACAAAGTTAGAGCTTACTCTATCGACTTGAAAGATTATGTAGAGTTTGGCCTAAACGAAGAAGATGCACCCCACGCTAGCTGGGCACGCTATATCTTTGGTGTATGCCGCGAAATGATTAAGCGCGGTGTAGCAGTAAAAGGATTCGATACAGCTTTTGCAGGCGATGTGCCACTCGGCGCAGGTATGTCTTCATCGGCAGCACTCGAAAGCACCTATGCCTATGCATTAAACGAACTATTTGGCGAAGGAAAAATCGACAAATTCGAATTGGCTAAAGTAGGTCAAGCTACTGAACACAACTACTGTGGTGTGAAATGTGGTATCATGGACCAATTTGCCTCTGTATTTGGCAAAGCAGGCAGCTTGATTCGTTTGGACTGTCGTTCATTGGAATATGCTTACTTCCCCTTCAAACCAGATGGATATCGTTTGGTATTGATGGACTCGGTAGTTAAACACGAATTGGCTTCTTCGGCTTACAACAAGCGTCGCCAAAGCTGTGAGACTGCTGTAGCAGCTATCAAAGTTAACCACCCAACAGTAGAGTTCTTACGTGACTGTACCATGGAGATGCTAGAGGCTGTTAAGGGCGATATTAGCGCAGAAGACTTTATGCGTGCTGAATATGTAATTGCCGAAATTCAACGCGTACTTGATGTGTGCGAAGCATTGGAAAAAGGTGACTACGAAACAGTAGGAAAGAAGATGTACGAAACTCACCACGGTATGAGCAAATTGTACGAAGTAAGCTGCGAAGAGCTTGACTTCTTGAACGATGTAGCTTTTGATTGTGGCGTTACAGGTTCACGCGTAATGGGCGGTGGATTTGGTGGATGTACCATCAACTTGGTTAAAAACGAGTTGTACGATACATTCGTAGCAACAGCCACTGAGCGTTTTGAAGCGAAGTTTGGAAAAACACCTAAAGTGTACGACGTAGTAATCGGCGACGGTTCTCGTAAACTAGCCTAACAAAAAGAGAGGAACTCCTCTCCCATTCATACAACTGGCTCTTACAGCATCCTTCTTAGAAGGATCTGTAAGAGCCAGTTTTTTATTTCTTACTTCATATCGTTGAGCCTATTTCTACGTTGACGGTATTCTGCCAGATAGGTTTTCTTTGTGTCGGGTAATAAGAATGAGGCTTCTATGAGCTGTTCAATTAGTGGGTATGGAGTTATGAATTGAGTTAAAATCTCAACCACGCGTTTTTCATTCACCCCGATACGCTTTCCAAACTCTTTGAAAGATCGCCCATTAGCCTTGCCATTAAACTTCAAGAAATCCGATTTATCTCCCTCACGGAACAGGCCGCGACTCAAAGCAAAATCACTATCATCAACATGCAGGTGCGTATTCAGCAAATCATAAGCGGGTGCCAATCGAAAATCGCCTCTTGAAGTCTCGAGAATAGAGAAGTTCTTCAAATGGGCATCACCATTTGAGAATAAAAAGTTGAAAAGTACAAGCTTAAAGAATTTCTCAATCTCAATACGCCAGGCAGGGATATAGCGTTGTATAAGCTCAGCCAATTCTTCGTAGCTGTATTCATACTTATAATTACTTCCACCATTTGCCGGCATCAAACCAGCCAACGAGGAAAAATCCTCTTTGCGCAGCTTTACACCTTTCGCCCCAACATCAAAACGCTTGGTGATATAAGCGGGCTCATCAGTTTGAAAGAAACACAAGCCATTGGCGGCTGCTTCAATTCCGTAGACTTGTGAAGCAAGCTGCATTGTCAAATTTTCATTTGCGGGAATCTCCTTGACTCTTCGCAAACGGCTAAGAGGAATAGGCTTCAGAATGTGTGTACTTTGCTCTCCCTTTCGCGATAGACGTATCTTACCCTTTTCAACCACACAAACCTCTTTGTCTTGCACTCCTGAAAGTGAAATATATTCAATGTTCTCTATAAATATTTCATTATCCTCTTCGTTCTTCTCAGGAGAATCATACGGAAGGATATGCGATACCTTTTTGCCTGCAAAAAGATATCGAAGAGCAATAGGAGAATAGGTTTCATATCCTTCTGCAAGAGTTGACGGGCAATGTGTCCCTTTCATGATTCAATCGGTTTTAGTGTTACTGCTCCTACTGTGTCATACGATGTAGTGGCAAGAAGAAGTCCAAAATAATCTTTCTCATCAATTTTCAACAATCGGCATTGGACCTCTTTGTTTGCCCCTTCGGATAGCAGGCTGAAGAAAAACGGAAACAGGTAATCACTCGTAAACTTCATTTCTGTTTTTGGCAGTGTCAAACTCACCTCTGGCATAGAGGTATTGGCAAAATAGGCTGGCTCATACTCAAACGAATAACTCCTGTTATCGTTCTCAGTCAGGGTCCCAGCTTCTATCCCCTTCATATAGACTTTTGCACTTCGCATAATTTATCGATTTAGTTGTTTGACACCCACAGTAATTTCCAGCCCAAGCACTTCCAATATTTTACCCAGCACCTCTATGGTAGGATTTGCCTGCCCACGCTCTACTTTATAAAGCGTATTGACACTAATACCCGCAATCTCTGCCAAGTCGGGTTGTGTAATCATGAGTTCCTTTCTTCGAAGACGTATCTGCTCGCCAATAGTAACCCGTAATGAGTTTATTTGATCATCCATATCCACACTATATTGTGATTTACAGTGCAAATATAATCTATTTTTTAATGAGAGATGCTTCAATCATATTTTATTGTGATTTTAAATGCCTTATCATAGCATTAGAGTGCAAGTAGAATTACAGTTGCATCATAATGTGATATTTCTAAATCTGTATTATTTTAATGGCCATTAAGTTATTCTAAAGCTTGATTCAGTCGGTATTATATTCAAGCTCTATTTATTTACCACTAGACGGTACCACTTAATGCGCTACAATGGTACCGCTAGAGCGCTATCGGCAAGAAAGCCCAAGTAAATGGCTGGGAATGCTTCGTTTTATATAATCAATAAAATATTTGCGATAAGGTCGTTGAATATTAAATATATTATCCATACATTTGCATAGTTACCTACTGATGGATAATATGGAATATATAGGAAAATGTTTAGATTATATAACCAGGATGACTGGTTTTGTTGCAACAAAGGAAGAAAGTATAGTCGATAAGAAAGGGCTTCCTTTTATTGTGACTGGAAGTTTTGATATGGCTTTTGTTTACATTGATTCGCATAAATTTGTATTATTGATTCCTGTTTCTGGAATAGAGTTCACTGGCGGTGTCTTTGTTAAACGAATTGCTATGGTGGAGCAAGCTTTAGAGATATCTTGTTTACTTGCCTTGAATGAGATCAACCCTGATATGCGAAGAACTTTGATTAGCAACCATATTAATTTTATAGTGGCTGATCGTCAGTTGTATTTGCCATCACTTTTTCTTTTTTTGACTGAAAGAGGTTTAGGTATAAAAAAACAAATGCAAGAGATGCTATCACCAGCTGCCCAGTTCATCATATTCTATCATCTCATTAAAGAATCATTAGATGGACTGAAGTTGAATGAAATTTCTCTAAAAGTAGGCTATGCACTTAAGACTGTTAGTAATGCAATAACCGAACTTACCTATGCCGAAGTGTGTGAAATTATACACCCTGATAAACGTACCAAAATAGTTCACTTTAATAAATTACCCAAAAATATTTGGGTAAAACTTCAGCCAAGACTTTCTTCTCCTATTGCAAATGTATATTATATTGACTCTACATCTTTACTAGTTGATGCTCCAGTCTGCTACAGTTACGACTCAGCTTTAAGTAGAACAACAATGATTACTCACCCTGCATATGATACTTATGCTATTGAAAGAACGAATCCCTTGATAAAGCAACTTCAAGAGAAAGGTCAATTACATATTGGTGAAGGAAATATAAAGCTGGAGACGTGGAAATATTCACCTTTATTATTGGCTACTGGTGGTATTGCTGACCCATTATCTTTATGGATGTGCTATCGTGAAGAAGATGATGAACGTGTTGATGGTGAGCTTGAAAGGTTAATTGAAAAAAGATTAGAAGATTGATAAAAATGAAGGGAATAGATAAGATACAAGAGTATTTAGGTGAGTTTAAATCGAATTATGTGATAATTGGAGGAACGGCTGCCAATCTTAATTTGGAACTACATGGTCAAAAAGGGCGGGTTACAAAGGATATTGATATGATTGTGGTATGTGAAGCAATCAACTCAGTGTATGTAGAGCGTTTTTGGCAATTTATTAAATCAGGAGGCTATAAACTGTGGCAAGTGAAAACCGATAACGGCGAATCACGCAGTTGCTTTTATCGATTTATCAATCCTGAGAATGAGGGCTATCCCGAATATATAGAACTCTTCTCACGTAAGCCTGATATTATTAGTCTTCCTGAAGATGCACATTTGGTTCATATTCCTACAGATGAATATCTATCGAGTTTTTCAGCAATACTGATGGACGACGATTATTATAACTATGCGATAAATCACAGTATAGAGATAAATGGAGTTATGTCACTTGATGTTCCATCCTTGTTGGTGCTGAAAGTGAAAGCATACCTAGTTATCCAACCGTTTTGATAATTATGAATATCATTTGCGCGATAATGTGCGTTATATTAATAACCGAAGTATAGTGATTGATAAAACAGAACTATTCTTTACAACGTTATGGACTAAGATTTCAACTGCTGAGATTGTATCAGTTCAAATGGGGCTGACTGATTGCAGAAGAATTGTATATAATGGCGCAGGCTTTACATCTCAAGATTATGCTATACTCCATCAAACTTGTATAGATTGGCTGGCAGAGGCATTGGCTAGTTCTACAGCTAAAAGTAAAGTGGTAATTACTCACCACCAGCCAACAACACTCATTAGTGATCCACGGTTTAAATCAAGCCCTATTAATTCTGCTTTTGTTGTGCCAATGGATGACTTTATAGAAGAATCAGAAGTTGATTATTGGATTTATGGTCATACACATTATAACACGAACACTCAAACGGTTATTGGGAAAACCATCTTGCTATGCAATCAGTTGGGGTATGTAAGACATAGCGAACATTCTTCTTTCAGTAATGACTCCTATATACTAACCTAGCATTTTGGTAAAATATATAAATGAATATTTAGCTTAAAATCTCCTGCTATATTGGAATTCATGAACCGCTACCATTCCATTATTGGAATTACTTATTTTAGATTGCTGCCCGATAAAACTTTTATCTTATAACAAATTAGGCTGAATTTCCCTATGGTGGTTCAATCTAATTTTCATTCCTTTGTTTTCACCACAAAAGCCTAATGAACATGGGCAAAAGTACACATATTAGCGGATAGCAATAATTTATTCACTTTTGTATAAACGTACAAAATATCTATTGGATTCCGATTTATATTATTCAAAAAGATAGCCCTATTGAATAAAATAGCATGATTTTTATTCAATAGAAACCAAATAGTGAATATAAACCACTATATTTGTGCATTCAAATCATCAAGACAATGAAGACCATTATACTCAATCAAAGAAAAGAGCGAGACAAACTACTCTCTCACTCTTATCTACCCCGTCATTCAGAATACAATTTTGAAGAGCTGCTCTCAGCTAAGCAGATAAAATTGATTACAGGACCACGTCGTGTAGGAAAATCTACTCAAGCTTTACTGATGCTACAAGGAAAGAACTTTGCTTATCTCAACTTTGATGACAACTCTCTTCTCTCCCATTGGGATGAAGACCATGCGATGGCTCTACTTGACATTGTCTATCCAGAGTTTGAATATCTTCTTTTAGATGAAGTACAAAATCTTGACAATTGGGATCTTTGGGTTTCTAAACTATATCGGAATGGGCTTAATATGGTCATTACAGGAAGTAATGCAAAACTATTGAGCAGCGAGATGGCAACCGTTCTGACAGGACGTTATCTTCAGATTGAAATGTACCCTTTCAGTCTATTTGAAATCTTTGAATGGAATAAGATGAATCTTTATCACATAAAAGAAGAAGAGGTAATAAAAGCCAAACTACTACTAGATGACTATCTACATAACGGTGGATATCCAGAAACAGTAGAAGCTAGAAACATCACTCACAGCTATCTCTCCACACTATTTGATTCAATAATATGGAAGGATGTAGCTAAACGACACAATGTACGTAATATCAATGACCTGAACAATCTTGCGATGTACCTTGTATCCAATTTCTGCAACCCTTTAAGCTACAATGACATTGCAAATGATCTTGGATTATCAAGTGTTGCTACCACCAAGAAGTTTATGGGATATCTGAATGAACCATACCTATTCTACTACCTGCCTCGCTACAACAATAAACTAAAGTTGATGAAAAAAGCTCCGCAGAAAGTATACATTATTGACAATGGTTTAGTCTCCTCTAAAGCATTTAGTTTGAGTGAAAATTTAGGAAGATTATTGGAAAATCAGGTTTTTATAGAACTGCTTCGTCGTGGCTATAATACTGAAAAATCTTTATTCTACTATCGCTCTCGTAACGATAAAGAGAGTGATTTTGTAACTCGTCAAGGAAATCGCATTGAAAGCCTCATCCAGGTATGTTATGACATGACTTCTCTCAAAACTGAAAAAAGAGAAGTGAACAGCCTTGTGGAGTGTGCTGATGAGTTAAAGTGTACTAACTTGATTATTATTACAGCAGAAGAAGAACGAATGATTAAGGTGAATGATTATACAATTAAGGTCATACCTATATCAAAATGGGGAATCCAAGAGAAGTAAAAGAATATCTCCCTCAGCAAATTAAATGCTGCTTTTTGTAAGAATATTCAGACTCTAGCTTGCATTGTTGATAGTATCGGCAAAGCGGTAGCACCGCTAGGCCTAAAAAAGGGGAGTGTAAAATAAACTGTGTCACGCAATATTTTTCTTTTTAAATCATCGGTCGGGGAACGCCCTAGCGGCAAGGGGCGGGACCACCCGCCCCGACGAGCGTAAAATTAGAACAATTTGAACCTCTCTCCAAATTTA
>JBOFFJ010000196.1:0-1416 GCA_051648565.1 Phocaeicola sp.
AAACTCACTAGGGTTAACACGTAGCATTTTAAAAGTATACCCATTCACGCTTAATTGTTCATGGATAAACTTACTAGCTAAATGTTCATCTACCAATTTACTATCGGCTTCTGTACCGTGTAAGTTCTCATAGAGACTATTGTACATTAGCAAGATGTTATCGGTAATCTGGTTCTCAGCAGATACATGTAGGATCAAAGGTTTCTTATCTAAGTCTAACATATGGGGCTTGTTGTAAAGTGCAACTTGCTTAGTTAGATTTAAAGCGAAACCAGTTTTGTAGTTATGTTGCAGAGCACCGATAACCATAAAGTCACCGCGTCTAATACCAGCATGACTACCCAACATTCGGTTAACCCCTTGGTAACCAAACTGCATCATACCTTCTAAACTAGTTTCTTCCTGAGCTTCTTTAAACAAACTAGCTGACTCTTCAATGTTAGCAAAGTCAACCTCAGCCAACACCCCTTCGATGCTCTTAGCTCCATCTGTAACAGGAGGGCTAGAGAAAGCTTCTAAGCGCGTTTGCATCTCACTGGCAAAGTTACTCACATCTATTTTATTTGGGGCATAGAGAGCTTTCTGTACGCAGCTACGTATATAAGCTTGGAATTCTTTCTCACGACAGTGAGTGGTAATGATCTTCGAGTATTCTAATATTTTTTTCTTTATTAAAATTGAATCGCTTGTAACTGGTGTACCTTGTTCTATGGCGTTATATATATGAACATCACCCATGCAGTTTAAGCGCAAGCGCTGCAGTAGGGAATCTCTGTCATAGAGCTCGGTTTTAGGTTCACCGCAGAGATGTAATACGGTATTGCGTAAACCTATTAAAATTTCTTTGCCTTCGTCTAACTCTAAAGTAGCTTGTGGGAGCTCCATAGCTTCCACGAGTTCATAAATTTTTGGTGAGCTATCGCCGGATTTACCTAGGGCTAGATTTTCCCAGTAAAGTAACATAATGGATTGCACAAGAAGTAATCTAGGTTCCATCTTTCCACCTATAAGTAAGGGTGTATCATGATAAATAAGACCCACTACGTGAGCTTAGTGCCAGCGTGGTTAGCTGAACAGTTATCGGTTATCGGGACTGATATTCGTATCGTAAAAGATCTAAAACAACTTTCCACTATAGTATCTGCGGAAGACGTAAGTTTTTACTACTTGTACAATTTACGTGCTACTTCTTATGTAGGTAACACCTTCGCTGACCTTACTCCTTTCTTCTTAACTCCTCAGAATTTAGAGTGGGTTAATGAGAACGCCGACGTCATCAAGAAAGCGAAACTACACTTCGATTCTAAGCAAGCGAAGTTTGGGAAAGATCTATCTGATGCCGATGTGGATCCAGTAGTAAGAAAAACGTTTTATCAACCCAAAGCTATTGAGGAAAATGTCTTGGCTTTGGTAGGG
>JBOFFJ010000197.1:0-12023 GCA_051648565.1 Phocaeicola sp.
TGCCGAACGAGGAGCTATATTATACACCATAGCCCTATCGTGCAAAATGAATGGAGTCAATATGTTCAAATACCTGACGGATATAATAAATAGAACAGCAGAATGGCAACCCAATACACCGATAGAAAAGTATAGAGAGTTACTACCGGATAGATGGAAAAACGGCTAATGGAAAGAAACCATTAGCCGTTTTTAGTTAACATACAATATAGAATCGTGGAGACGCTTACGCACAGAAAAATGAATGACTTCGATGAAATGGGGCTTTTTAGCAGTTCATCTGATTCAAAAAGAGAGTCCAATAACTCATTTATAGGAGTTGAGCAGATATGTACCGATTGTTTACTTTCAGCCAGACAATCTGAACAACAGCGCATTACACAAACTGAAACCAACATTCAGAGAACTAAAATTGGGGGGAAAACAATAGCATCTAAGAGCTAAGTCCTAAAAAGAAGATGCACATTTTCTCGAGAGTTACTCGGGATTAGCAACAATGGTAATGTTGGTATATCAGCCGGATCAAATTCCATGTCATTGGTTAGGAATTGTATTAATTTGCACTTCTTCTCATCAACATAGGTTACAATAGGTGCTTCATGAGTTAGTATCTCTTCCTTACCCTCTGATTTAGTAAAGACAACTTGTTGTACACGCACCTCCATGAGTCCATCAGGATTTTAATACATTGTACCGCTCAAAAGGCTCTATTTTAGATTCATCTTTGTTACATAAATGACTCCTCGCTGTGTCATTTACTCGAGCTTTTTATAATCGATATAGGGACGGTCCATAGCCATAATATCACCTTGATTGAGATTTGCTGGTTTGATCATAAAAGAGTAGTTAGTAGCAGCAGAGGTGAATTTTATATCAGAAGGTACTCCTTCGTTAGCATGAATGACGGTATTTTTATACCACCCTTCTTCTTACCACTCTTAGGATGCCTTCTTACTCCTTTAAAGAGCAAGTTGGAAAATAAAGAGATGGTAGTGTCATCTATTACCTAAAGGCGCTTTATCCATTTAGGCTCTTTTCGCAAGCGGCTGTCCGCTAAAATGTGTATTTTTGCCCATGTCCATTAGGTTCTTGTGGTGAAAACAAAGGACTAAAAATTAGGCTGAACTCCTGCAAGGGAATTCAGCCTATATTTTTTAAAAGAGTATTTTTATCAGACAGCAATATAATAAAAACTATTTTTCGAACTCAAAGCCTAGTTGCAAACCACTGTATTGCTCAGACAAAGAGGTGAGTGTACCCAATGTACTATTCGAAGAGGCTTTAGCTGCCACACTACTCATCGTTTTAAGTAGTGCCAACATTTTATCGGCATCAAAGAGAAGGCTTAATGAGTTTCCACCAACTGCAGTAATCACTTCGGCATTAAAAGTAACCCCTAAACGATTCTTTAATGCTACACTCTTCTTCTCGCTATCAAACGTATAAGTTCCACCTGTGGCCTTCCCAGCAATGACAAAAGTATAGGTGCCATCGGCCTTAAATTCACAACTAAACTTACCTGCCGATACACCTACCTTTTCACAAACACTCTGTAGTTTATCTTCGACAGCCTTCTCAGCTACTGCACCTCCTGCTTGTGCTAATAGGTTATCACCTTTAAATTTACAGTCGGGCTTTATGTAGTTCCAAGAACCTACAATACTTTGGGCTGTAGTAGCCTTATCGCCTACTACGGAGTTAACCACCCCACCTAGAATATCTTTAATCCCTTGTGCCGAGGCTACTTGAAGTGAACCTTGGAGAAGCAATAAAGCGATAAACGCTTTTTTCAAAATCGGCTTTGTCATATATTTATTTAATTTAATATTAAGATAACAAAAATAACTACAACTTGTTAACCAACAAAGCCTCTTTGGTAAAATAATCTTTTTCCAAAGAGGCTTTGCAGTTACCAATGCAGAATTTTGATGCATCCTGCATTCGTTTGTCAATCAATTAACAAGCTTTGAAGCTCATGTCAAGTCCATTTACCGAGTGAGTAAGTGCACCTACCGAGATAAAGTCTACACCACACTCAGCATAGTCACGAAGCGTATCGAAGGTAATACCACCCGATGATTCTGTTTCAAAACGTCCACCAATCATTTCGACTGCCTTCTTCGTGTTCTCTGGTGTAAAGTTATCAAGCATAATACGGTCTACTCCACCTAAATCAAGTACACGTTGCAACTCATCGAAGTTACGAATTTCAATTTCAATTTTCAAATCCTTACCTTTTGCTACACAATACTCTTTAGCACGAGTAATCGCTTTTTCAAGGCCTCCAGCAAAATCAACATGATTATCTTTCAACAAAATCATATCAAACAAACCGATACGGTGATTCACACCTCCACCAATTTTAACAGCCATTTTCTCCAAAATACGCATACCTGGAGTTGTCTTACGCGTATCAAGTACACGCGTATTTGTACCCTCTAACTTTTGTACATATTTGCTAGTCATGGTAGCAATACCACTCATACGTTGCATAATGTTTAACATCAAACGTTCTGTTTGCAACAATGATTGAATTTTTCCCTCAACCACCATGGCTACATCACCCGGTTTTACGTGAGTACCATCATTCATAAACACCTCTACCTCCATGGTAGGGTCAAAACGATTAAATACCTGTTTAGCAATTTCTATACCTGCTAGGATTCCCTCCTCTTTAATCAACAATTTTGATTTACCCATTGCATCGGCTGGAATGCTCGATAAGGTAGTGTGGTCACCATCACCAATATCTTCCGAGAAGGCAAGGTCTATTAATCGTTCTATTAAATCTTTTACTACACGTTCTTCCATGTCAATCTTTTTTTAATATATATAAGTGTAGCAAAGGTAAAGATTTTCCCTATTTTTGCAAAAAAACAAGAGAAGAAGCCGATGAAAGTTACACTATTAGTTATAGGAAAGACTGTTGAGAAACATTACATAACAGCCATAAATGATTATACCGAACGAACCAAGCACTTTATTTCATTCCAATTGGAGGTAATTCCCGAACTCAAAAATACCAAAAGCTTGAGTGCCGAACAACAAAAAGAGAAAGAGAGTGAACTCATTTTAAAGGCGTTACAGCCGGGCGATTATGTGGTATTGCTTGACGAACATGGTAAGGAGTATCGATCGATTGAATTTGCCAACTGGATGGAACGGAAAATGCATACGGTCAATAAGCGATTGGTCTTTATTGTAGGGGGCCCTTACGGATTTTCAAATAAGGTGTACGAAGCAGCGCAAGAGAAGATTTCACTCTCGAAGATGACTTTCTCCCACCAAATGATTCGACTTATCTTTGTGGAACAGATATACCGTGCCATGACTATTCTGAATAATGGTCCCTACCACCACGAATAATAAACTAAGCTCCTAAGAGTATGCTTTAGGAGTACTAGAGTATCTGCTTATAGCAAAAATTACAAATTTATTGAGAGGTCACAAAAGCAGTTAGTGGCCAATCTTACCAACTAAGATGGAGTAAAATAGGGAGGTGATCACTAAATCCTCCTCTATACTTCCTACCGTGATACGTTCGAAAGGGAGTATCGCCTCCATAACGATCATCCTCCTGCAATAAGAATGGGAAACGTAAAACCTGAACTTGTTCAAAAGAGGTGATTATCCTTCTGGGGGCATGATGTGGCTTGAGTAAGGAGGAGTTAAGTAATGAATCAGTTACCAATAATTCTGGCTCAGTCATCACCTGCAGTTCAGTGGTCACTTCGGCCTGATTAATTCCTTTACTTCGTTCTAAAAGGAGGTTGCCCGATACAATGAACTGATCAATCAGGCTCCATTCACCACGATAGCGATAGGTTCCTCCCTTGCGGCCATGCATCAAATTATAGAGTGCAGTAACCTCTATAGATTCCGTTACAGGATGAGCTTGCAGTACCTTTGCTAACGAACGACTCTTGGGATCATCATTAAAATCGCCCATTATCAAAACGTTAGGATGGAGACGCATCCTCATAACCGAATCGGTTGCCTGACGTAAAGTAGTGGCAGCTAAGAGGCGAAAAGGCTCACTCTCTACTGCTCCACCCGATTTGCTTGGAAAATGGCAAACAAAAACATCGAGTGTATCGCCCGAAAGTAATGCCCCCGTTACATGCAAAATGTCACGCGTTGGAGAACGATTAATCGACTCATGTGGAATAGAGATGGCTTGGTGGCTTAACAGTTTAAAGGTAGCACGTTGGTAAAGAAGGGCTACATCAATTCCACGCCTATCGGGTGAATCGGTCATTACATAGCGGTAACCTGCCTCTCGCAAAGGTGAATAGTGAGTTAAACTGGTCAAGCAGTAATCATTCTCTACCTCACACAATCCCACCAAGTCGGGTACCTGTTCATCTCCTGCAGCAATAATTACTTTGGCTATCTTTGTTACTTTATCATAATACCGTTTGGGGCTCCACCGATAGGTGCCAGTAGGGAGAAATTCCAAATCGTTCTTCAAGCTATCGTGCTTGCAATCGAAAAGGTTCTCTACATTGTAAAACATAACTCGAAAAGAGGATTGTGAAGATAGAGTAGTAGATACTCCACACAGCAGAGAGAATACTAGCAGTAGTTGTTGAAAGACTCTTTTCACCATACAAGCAAATAGATAGGGTAACCCAACTAACTTAGGCTACAAGATGGAACGAACAAAGTAACAGATTATTCTATTTTACAAGTAACGAATGAAAAAAGGCTTTGGTTTAAATAAACTGGAGTAAACTACCCCAAAAAGAGTGTGCTACCAAAGTAGCCTAGCCACCGGTAGCACCTAAATAGTGCATGGTAGCAACATGTAATGTTTAAGTGCTACCATGCAATAAAATAAAGAATAGCTTTAGGCTATTTTTGTGGAATATGTTTTAGTAGATCCAACAAGTGATTCCAATACATCTCCACGGTAGGAATAAGCATACGCTCATCGGGTGAGTGTACACCACGTAGAGTAGGACCAAACGATACCATATCAAGTGCAGGATATTTCTCAAGAAATAGACCACACTCCAGACCAGCATGAATAGCCTTCACCTTTGGCAGTTTACCAAAAAGACGTTCATAACTTTCGCTAGCCAACTTTAAAATAGGCGAAGCTGGATTGGGTTTCCATCCTGGATAACCATCACCTGTAGTAACCGTAGCTCCTCCTAACAAAAAGGTTGAAGCAACTGCCTCTGAAATATCAATGCGCGAAGAGAGAATAGAACTACGTTGGCTAGTTACCACCTTGATAGCTGTTTCACTCTGCTTAATAGAGGCTAGATTAGAAGAGGTTTCTACCAGTCCCTCCATATCTTGACTCATGGCATAAACTCCATTTTGCACAGCATAGATACTCTGTAAAAAGCGACTCACCACTGTACGCTCTATAGCCCAAGGGCAAGCTGGCTCTGATGAGAGTTCACCCTTTAATTTAGGTTCAGTAACTGAGAACTCATTCTCAATCTCGGCTGTATAGATATTTAAGTCTACACGCACAGACTCCTTATTGGCCATAGGTACTGCACAAAGTGCCGAAGCCTCACGCGGAATAGCATTGTGTAAATTACCTCCATCAATCTCACACAAATAGAGATCATATTTAGCTGCTAATTGACTCAAGAAACGATTCAATAGCTTATTAGCATTGGCTCTATTCTTGTTAATATCGTCGCCCGAGTGGCCACCTGTTAACCCTTTGAAACCTACACGAAAGTAGAAGTAGTCTTGAGGGGCTGCAACGCGTTGGTAAGCAAACTCGGCTGTAGTACCTGCACCACCTGCACATCCTATAAATAGTTCGCCCTCATCTTCAGAATCCAGGTTAATCAATATTTCTCCCTCCATAAATCCAGGCTGCAAGGCAAAAGCACCCGTTAATCCCGTCTCCTCATCAACTGTAAAGAGACACTCCAACGGACCGTGTGGTACATCGGTCGATGCCAAAAGAGCCAACTGTGTAGCTACTCCGATACCATTATCGGCACCCAAGGTAGTACCAGCTGCCTTTAACCACTCGCCATCAATAACCAATTGAATAGGATCAGTCAAAAAATCATGTACTACATCGTTATTCTTCTCACAAACCATATCAATATGCGATTGTAGAATAACTGTTTTCATCCCCTCATTACCGGGTGTAGCAGGTTTGGTTAGTAAAATATTACCCGCAGCATCTTGTTTGGATGCTAACCCATGTTTTTGAGCAAACTCTTTTAAGTAAGCAATTATTTTTTCTTCATGCTTTGAAGGGCGAGGCACTTGGCAAATCTCTTCAAAATAGCGGAATAGTAGTTCTGGTTTTAAATCTTTTACGTTCATAAATTCAATGTCATTCTGGTTACTAGATAGAATCAATGTGCAAACATTTGTTAAATACCCCATTTTCACCCCATTCTCATCTTATTTTAATAGCCTAAGAGAGAGTGATACAAGCGCAAAAAACTATCTTTGCAGTACAAAAATAAGAGAAATGATTCAAACTATCCTCATTACGGTGTTAATAGTTGCTACTTGTGTAGTGGCTCTATCCATCGGAATCATTATAAAAGGAAAATTTCCAAACACGCACGTAAGCGGAAACAAAGCCTTGCAACGCAAAGGAGTAAGTTGTGCACAATCACAAGACAGAGAGGCACGCAAGCAGAATCCACACGCTACAGCCGAGGTGGATAAACACAAAAACAGTTAGATGAATTAATAACAAAAGATCAATAGAAAATTATGAAAAGAAACAATTTCGTCCGCAATGGATTCGTTGCATTGGGCATCGCTTTGGCCTTTACACAATGTGCTGGTAACAGCAATCCTTCTTCTTCTACAACTACTCCAGCAAGTAGCAATGCTGCAGGTAGTGCGAATATGAAAATCGCCTATGTCGAAATCGATTCTTTGCTAACTCAATACAACTTTTGGAACGATCTAAGCGAGATGATGATCAAGAAAGAAGAGAACATCCGTACAACGCTTAATGAAAAAGCTAGATCGCTAGAAAACGATGCGCAAGAGTTTCAACGTAAACTAGAAAACAATGGTTTTGCAACGCGCGAACGTGCCGAACAAGAACAAGCACGTCTTTACAAGAAACAGCAAGACCTACAAGCACTTCAACAAAAGCTAAGCGAAGAGATGGCTGCTGAGAACCAAAAAAACAGTTTGCAACTACGTGATTCTATCAACTCATTCTTAAAATCTTACAACGAAGACAAAGGATATGATTTGATTATCAGCAACTCTGGGTTTGACAACTTGCTTTATGCAAACCCTACTTACAACATTACAAAAGAGATTACAGAAGGATTAAACAAACGTTACTCACCTTCTGCTAAGAAATAATAGAAAAGCGTTAAGCTATTTCTTAAAAAGTCTGGAACAACTCTTTGTTTCAGACTTTTTTATTACCTTTCCAACCAACATTAAAATCATTACTTAATATGAATAAGAAAACGCTACTACTACTGCTTTCATTGGTAATAGGCAGTGTGCTTTATGCACAAACACCCGCCTCGCAACCAATAGCTGGTACAGTTATCCAAATGGACAAAGCACTCTTTCAAGAGAAAATATTTGACTATAGCAACAAACAAGCTACTTGGAAATACAAAGGTAATAAACCTGCCATTATCGATTTTTATGCAGATTGGTGTGGGCCTTGCCGAAAAATAGCTCCTATCCTAAAAGAGTTAGCTAAAGAGTATGCTGATGAACTGGTTATTTACAAAGTCGATACCGATAAACAAAAAGAGTTAGGTGCCGAAATGGGTATACAGTCACTACCAACTATTCTATTTATCCCAGTGGATGGACAACCACAACTAATGGTAGGCGCAGCCGACAAGGATACCTTTGTAAAAGCAATTGAGGAGGTATTACTTAAGAAATAATTAGTCTCACTCGTTTACTTAATAAACAGTCTTAGCTATCTACTTTTCCATAGAGCACTCTTCTAATTAAGAGAATACTAAAAACTCTAGAAAAAGAGGGTACTAAAAAAATACAATAAAAAGAGGCTCTCTATCTTAAAGATAGAGAGCCTCTTTTTATTGTATAATCAGAAATAGCTAATTAGTTCTTGAAGTATCTGTTGTACAAACCTTCGAATCCTTTACCGTGACGAGCTTCGTCTTTCGCCATTTCGTGTACTGTATCGTGAATAGCGTCAAGATTCAATGCTTTTGCACGTGTAGCAATACGTTTTTTGTCAGCACAAGCACCTGACTCAGCATGCATACGTTTTTCAAGATTTGTCTTTGTATCCCATACGCAGTCACCTAGAAGTTCTGCAAATTTAGCAGCGTGTTCAGCCTCTTCCCATGCATATCTTTTATAAGCTTCAGCTATTTCAGGATAACCTTCACGGTCAGCTTGACGGCTCATAGCTAAGTACATACCTACCTCTGTACACTCACCTAGGAAGTGGTTATTTAAATCTTTAATCATCTCTTCGTCACATCCTTTAGCAACACCTATTACGTGCTCATCAACAAATTCAAGTCCTGTTTCAGAAGCTACCATTTCGCTAAACTTAGTAGCTGGAGCTTTACATAGTGGACAAGTTGCTGGAGCAGCATCACCTTCATGAATATAACCACAAACTGAGCAAATATACTTTTTCATACCGTTACGTTTTAAATTATTAGTTAAATATCTTTTTATAAATTAGTTCGTTAAATTAGTAGCAGCCGAAGCAGAACAATGAGGACAAATTCCTTTGTAATACTGGTGCGTTTCTTGAATCAAAAAACCATCCATAGTAAGAACCTCTGCTCTACCCTGTTCACCTTGTAAATGCATATCATATATCTTACTACACTGCTTACATAGAAAATGAGAGTGCTGTGAAGTATCTCCATCAAAACAAGCATTTTTCTCTTCAATGGTAAGCATTAAGGCAGCACCCTGCTCTACAAATAGCTTAAGCGTATTATAAACTGTTGTTTTAGATAAAGTAGGAATCTCATCACTCAGATTACTATAAATTTCATCCACACTAGGATGTGTTTTATGCGTTAATAAATAATCCATAATAGCAATCCGTTGAACAGAAGGCTTTATGTTGTGGCTTAATAGATAATCAAATGTTCTCATCTTACTTATTCAAATTTGTAACTATTACATTTTTAATTACAGTGCAAAGATAGAACCTTTTTAATTACTAACAAACATTTACTCTCTTTTTTTTGTTTTTTTTCTTGAGATGCACCACAAAGCAACTTATTCACTACTTTTGCTACATATATAATTAGGTATACGTATGAAACATGGCTTTATAAAGGTAGCTACCGCCATTCCTGCTGTTAAGGTAGCCGATTGCATTTTTAATATGCAGCAAATAATAAATCAGTTAACCGAAGCCTCGCAAAAAGGAGTAGAATTAATCGCATTCCCGGAGCTATGCATCACAGGATATAGCTGTGGAGATCTCTTTGGTCAAACACTTCTATTAAAACAGGCAGAAGAAGCATTAACTCAAATTTGCCTACATACTACTACACTTGAAATAGTAGCTATAGTAGGTATGCCCATCTTACAAAACAATACACTCCTTAATTGTGCCGTAGTGCTACATAAAGGCGAAATAAAAGGGGTAGTGCCTAAAACCTATTTACCTAACTACAGCGAATTTTATGAACAGCGATGGTTCACATCCTCCACTGCTCATCACCCTAGTACCCTCCTACTATGTGGACAATCTATCCCTTTGGGAGCAAACAACCTATTTAAACTAAAACAAGCGACCTTTGGCATTGAGCTATGCGAGGATGTATGGGCACCTATTCCACCTAGCTCACTCTTGGCACTACAAGGAGCCGACATTCTAATTAATCTATCGGGTAGCAACGAATCAATAGGTAAACACCACTACCTACGCTCACTCCTAGCCCAGCAATCGGCTCGCTGCATAGCAGGATATATCTACAGCTCATGTGGATTTGGCGAATCAACAACCGATCTAGTTTTTGCAGGAAATGGCTTAATTTACGAGAATGGTACCCTACTAGCCCACTCAGAGCGCTTTCAATTTGAACCACAACTTACAATTAGCGAAATAGACATTGAAAGAATTCGCAATGAAAGACAGAAAAACAGTACCTTCTCGGCCAGTATAGCGGCAGTAAAAGAGCATATTAGCACTGCCATTACAATTGAGAACAACCAAAATGACTCGCTTAAACTTAGCAGAGAAATAGACAAACACCCCTTTGTACCCAAAGGAACAGAACTAGACCTACGCTGCGAAGAGATTCTATCTATTCAGGTAGCTGGATTAGCTAAACGATTGGTGCACACTGGCTCTAAAACGGTTGTCATAGGTATATCGGGTGGACTTGACTCAACACTAGCCCTATTGGTCTGTGTAGAGACTTTCGATAAGCTAAATCTGCCACGAAAAGGAATTGTAGGTATCACCATGCCTGGATTTGGCACTACCGATCGCACCTACCAAAATGCCCTCTCCATGATGGAATCATTAGGCATTACAACCCGTGAGATATCTATTCGCGAGGCCTGCATACAACATTTCAAAGATATTGATCACGATATAAATTTACACAATGTTACCTACGAAAATGGGCAAGCACGCGAACGTACACAAATATTGATGAACGTAGCCAACCAAGTAGGTGGATTGGTTATTGGCACAGGCGATCTTTCTGAATTAGCACTAGGATGGGCTACCTACAACGGAGATCACATGTCTATGTATGGTGTAAATGGAAGCATACCCAAAACATTGGTCAAATACCTAGTTACTTGGGTGGCAAATAACCGCATGAACGAATCATCACGCCACACACTACTCGATGTAGTAGATACCCCCATAAGCCCAGAGTTAATTCCTGCAGATGAACAAGGCAATATCAAGCAAAAGACCGAAGACTTAGTAGGCCCTTACGAACTACACGACTTCTTTCTCTACTACTTTCTACGCTTTGGCTTCCGCCCACAGAAAATCTATTTCTTAGCTCAAAAAGCATTTGGTGAAGCTTATGATAAAGAGACTCTAAAAAAATGGCTTACCACCTTCTGTCGCCGATTCTTCCAACAGCAGTTTAAACGCTCGTGCCTACCCGATGGACCCAAAGTGGGTTCAGTAAGCTTAAGTCCTCGTGGCGATTGGCGCATGCCGAGCGATGCTAGTGCAGCACTCTGGTTAACCGAATGTGAAGCACTGGGGGAATAAGAAAGCAGAATACAGTAAATAGCCTAGGCTGAGTAATGGATTTAACTCTTTTACTCAGCCTAAACTATTTATTTCAGTAGTAGATCATATTCTGTTAAATACTTATTCAAAAGTATACTACTGAAGATACACTAACTCAAAAACATTGAAGGAATCATTCAGACAGACCTATATAAAGCTTATAATTATACCAAACAAAACCAGCGTTGATTATATATAAATTATACTACAAACGAGTAGCTACAGCGATGGAATAATTCAGCCACCACACTAAGTAGAGCCATAACTTTAAATGAGTCTATAAAAGAGGATTCTACCCCTAAGAAGAATAAAATAGCAGAATAGATAAAGTCCTCCCTATCCATCTATTTTTTCGTATACACTGTTAGTTCATCTCTGCAGAAAAGTTTGCCCAATCCAACCGAGTCGAAACAACTTTTGCAGGTGAGTCACAAAATAGACCAAGATAAATACGACATACACCATAGTCCAGGTATTAAAAATGCCACGGGGAAAGATAGAATAGGAGTTTATCTCGTTTTGCAGATGCGCCCACATAAAAGTACCTTATATTCGGTTTCTGCGTGTCAGACCGAGAATTTACCGCCGACTTCCTTCAGATTCCTCCTCACGATGAACACCCTTCATTTGGCTAACGATTCCCACTATCAGAGTTCGTTCGGGACTTACACCCTAGAGTTATCATCCATGCTAGCTATAACGCAAAAAAAATCCCCCAGTTCTTATTAGAACCAGAGGACTTCTCTAAAAACGGCGGCTACCTACTCTCCCACAATCTGCAGTACCATCGGCGTGACAAGGCTTAACTTCTCTGTTCGGAATGGGAAGA
>JBOFFJ010000198.1:0-1214 GCA_051648565.1 Phocaeicola sp.
AACTTAACCAACTTACCAGCACGGTAAATAGCGTTAACAGTGAACCTGTCTCGACCAACAACGTATATCAACCCATGTTGAGCTGTATCATTCACTATCCCAAGCAAATTCGTCATTGGCACATCAAACTGTATTACAAATTCCATAATACACCACATAAAGAGCGTTAGTTGTTAAAACCCGTACCATCGCGGCACAGTACCCTAAACATTTTCAGCTATCATCAAGTAACCCATAGCCCATGCGAGCTGTGTTTCACATTCAGACCTATTACCTTGACCGTGATGTAACTCACCCCACATCCTCCTTACACGGGCCCACTTTTCAGTGTTCCCTTTCAAGATTTGGGAGGTTGATATGCTAATCACTTGCTCTATAGAGAGTTCTTTTAATCTGCTTCTCTTTATAGTGCTCACGTTTACCTCACTTATCAAACATAATCAGGCTCACTTATTCAAATGAGCCCTGTTATATCAGATAGCAGAGTTATATGCCATGTATCGCCAAGCTTTCTGGACACCTTGGGCGGAGTAGTCTATCCAAAAAGATTCATTACCTTTGATGATAAACTTGACATTACGCTTAGACCAAAGTTGTGAGATTACAAACTTGTCACCCTCTGTAGAGACAGTGGTCAGGTAGATAAAGCCACTTTCATGCTCTTCTGCCAAGAAGTTAACATTCTTACCGTTAACTTGCAGGATAACTTTGTTGGAGTTTATAACTTTCCCCATTTCCAAATTCTCGGAACCATTGGGGGAGTACGACAAGGCCACGGTGGCATTATCATGAATAGCTATGGTGTGATAGCCATCTTTGCCCAACACACCATTAGAAATCATATTACTTTTGTTGTTCACTGTCCAATGGCCAAAGGTAGGGCCAGCGAAAGCGAAAGAAGAGGTAGCGAACAGAGCAACAGCAATAATGAACTTTTTCATAACTAAGATTCCTATAAAATTATTTTAAACGAACTTGGTGGAGGTTGTGATGCAGGAAACCTTCTCTTTCGAAAACACTTGAGTTCAGGTTAGGGACGTTGAAATCCTTGTTACCTGCTGTCCTGTTATCGAAATAACCATAAAAGTGAATTACAACATCCCTTTCAGCCTTATCAGAAGATTTGCGGTGAGTGCGGCAATACTCTGCGAAAGCATAAGGGTTCTTTTCAATGTAATAAAGCCCCAGTTCGTAACGCTTTTCATCTGACAAGC
>JBOFFJ010000199.1:0-1058 GCA_051648565.1 Phocaeicola sp.
GGAAGAGGCAGGTGATTAAGAGGAGTATTTCTAAGCAGTGTTTTCTTTTGTTCTTACACAAGTATTAGCTGTAAAAAACCCGAATATCTTACAGAAAATGTGAAATAAATGAAAAATAATTTAGCCGCTGTAGAAGGAGGATTCATGCGGGGTCATAGGTGCCACTGTTGATGCGGGGTGATGCGAAGGCGAACTAGATTTGTGTAGCGCGAAAAATTACAGGCCCCGTTCGTCAAAAAGACTCACCCATACCAGGCATACCTCATTTATACAGAATCTAGCGACGGTACGTGAGGCTGTCCAGCTCCTCTCTTTTTCTAAAAGGGGGAAGACCCTTCACAACTCGGCAACATTCCATGCAGGAATACGCTGTGAATACTTATGCGACAGTCCGCCCTCTGTATCAGCGGAAGATACTTATGCGGTGTACAGTGGACACTTGTGCGGGACTTGATGTGGATGTGATTGTGTATGCGTAGTCATTAACAGTGGATACTTATGCAGTTGTATCGGTGTGTATTAATCGGGGATACTTATCGGGGTTACAATACCGTTATATTATTGCTAATGAGTCTGCATGCATGGGTGTCCATCCTCTGTTAATCTACTACCTTTATGATACATGCAACATCATTTAACAGTGCTTATCAGTGAGTTCTATTAACATATCTACCTACCCCATAACACCCACCCCATAACCTATGAGGAATAGTGTTATAGTTATGCATGAGATGTTACTATCTTGTATCTCTTTTCTTCTTCAGCGTTATAGGAGCATTACATGAGTATAACACTGCGCCATGACCACTTTAACATGTGTTATTATGATGGCGATTGTTGACACTCCCTAAAGATATGTGGTAGTCAAAGATTTACTCCTTATAGCGATGGGTAGATTAAGGGGTGATGAATTGTATGAATTAGTAGTTGCAATAAGAAATAGAGGGTGTATAGTAGTGTCCATGGTCAGGGAGCAGCGGCACTAAGCAGCGAGCACCGAGAAGGTTAACCCTTCACTGACTAAGAGGATGAAATAGTCCTTGCAATGTGAAGTGATT
>JBOFFJ010000200.1:0-26988 GCA_051648565.1 Phocaeicola sp.
TAGCAGAAAGCTTCTTTAAAAGTCTAAAGACAGAGCTTATCTATGGTTATAAAAAGAAACCAAAAGAGAAAATGAAGACAGAACTCTTCGAGTACATAGAGATATGGTACAACAAGAAAAGGAGGCATTCGTACCTCAATAATCTCACCATAGAGGAGTTCTGGAATCAACGAAATAATAAAAAAACTAAATTGTTAAATGTCGCTTAATTAAATGTCCACCAAAAGTTGGCAAGTCCAAACCTTCCTATTGATAGAGCAGACAAAAGGGAGAATTGTATTAAATTAATTACTATATTTGCACCTTATTGTGAGCTCGTTCACAAGGCATAACACATAGACAAATTGTAAGAACAACCTAGACTTTGTACATTCTTAAGGTAAATTGAAGAGAAACAGCCTAGCTAACTGTCAGGCAAATAATTTTGTTACACCAATTTACTCACGCTGTAATGACCAATAAAGGTTACATAACGAACATGGGGCATTTTATAAAAATGAAGAATTACTATATCAAATCACTTCTAGTATCATTTTTACTCTTAATAAATGGGCTAGCAGGCTTTGCACAAATGGTTCAGGGCATTGTGGTCGATTCACTTACAAGTGAACCACTAGCCTACATTGCTGTATTCTACGAAGGGAAAGGTGTCGGCGCAATTACCGATGAGGATGGCCGATTCTCTGTGGAACGGAGGTCGGGATGGAAGGAGCTCTCCTTCTCGGCAGTAGGATATAAAAGTAAAGAGGTACAAATCCCAACCGATATACAAGCACTCTTTAGAGTAGAACTATCACCGGATAACATCATGTTAAACGAAGTGGTAGTAAAGCCTGGACGCGAACGTTACTCGCGCAAAAACAATCCAGCCGTTGAGATGATGAAAAAGGTAATCGCTGCCAAGAAAGAGAACCGATTAGAGGACAATGACCACTTTCAATACAGCAAATACCAAAAAATCAAAATGTCGCTGGATGATATGACTCCTGAAAAGCTAGAGACAGGAGTCTACAAAAATCTAGAATTCATGAAGGATCAAATAGAACTTTGTGAACAAACACAGAAGTTCATCCTACCTATTTCGGTCGAAGAGAGCGCTTCACAGCGCATCTACCGCAAAAATCCACAAAGCGATAAAACCATTATCCGGGGAGTTAACGCTTCGGGAGTTAATGATTTATTTGCTACCGGTGATATGCTAAACAACATCATGAAAGATTACTTCAACGATGTAAATATAAACGACAATAACATCCGACTACTACACAGACAGTTCATTAGTCCCCTCTCGTCAGAGAATGCAATCTCTTTCTACAAATACTATATCATGGATACAGTCTATGTAGATAAGCAGCGCTGTTTTCACCTCAGCTTTGTGCCCAACAATTCACAGGATGTAGGCTTTACAGGCCATCTCTATGTATTAGCAGACTCTAGCTATGCAGTAAAGAAGTGTACCATGAATCTACCTGCCAATACAGGAGTAAACTTTATACGTAGCTTTAGTCTGCTCCAAGAGTTTGAGCAGCTTCCCAATGGAAACTGGGTACTCGATACAGACGATATGCTTATTGAGCTAACATTGGCTAAATTCCTAGATGGACTCCAAGTACAACGTACTACCCGCTACTCAGAGTACGGATTCGACAAAGTGGGCGAAAAGCTATTTAAGCGAAAGGGCGATGAGATTAAAGACCCCAATGCCATGATGCGCGATGAAGAGTTTTGGGAGCAGTACCGACCCACTCCACTCTCAAAAACAGAACAAAACATGGACTCTTTTGTGGAGAGACTGGAACAAGTACCTGGTGTGAAATATGTAATCTTTGTACTCAAAGCACTAATCGAGAATGGTATTGAAACAGGAACGAAAGAGAAACCTAGTAAAATAGACATCGTGCCCGTAAATACCATCTTTGGCAAGAACGATATAGAGGGTGTGCGACTCAGAGCAAGTCTACAGACAACAGCCAAACTACACCCTCATCTCTTTTTTAAGGGTTACTATGCGTATGGATTTAAAGACAAACGTTCTAAATACATGGGCGAAGTAGAGTACTCATTTAATAAAAAAGAGTTTCTTCCACACGAGTTCCCTAAAAACTCCATTACAGTAAACCACCAGTACGACCTCATGTCGGCTGCAGATAAATTCTTAGATACAGACAAAGACAATATCTTTGTAGGATTCAAGACAACCGAAGTCGATCACCTATCGTATGTAAGAAACACGTCGGTAACTTATGAAAATGAGACCTACTTTGGACTCAAAACAACAGTAGAGCTAAAGGTAACTGATGATGAACCTGCTGGAAGCCTGCACTACATCCGAAACGATGAAGCAAACAGCATAGTGGACCGCTTGCAAACCACTCAAGCAACCCTCTCCTTTCGCTATGTACCAGGCGAAACATTTGTCAATACCAAGCAACGCAGAATACCTATCTCAAGAGATGCTCCACGCTTTACTCTCTCGCATACGGTTGGGTTTAAAGATGTATTAGGAGGTGACTACAGTTACAACCTGACAGAGATAGGGTTCTACAAGCGCCTTTGGATCTCTTCGTGGGGGAAAGTAGATCTATCCGTAAAAGGAGGTGCACAATGGAACAAGGTACCCTTCCCACTGTTGAATATGCCAGCTGCCAATCTCTCGTACATTTTGCAGCCCCAAACATTTAACTTGATAAACAACCTAGAGTTTATGAATGACCGGTATGCTTCATTTGATGCTACATGGGATATGGGTGGAAAGATTTTCAATCGAATTCCACTTATTAAGAAGCTGAAATGGCGCGAAGCATTTGGCTTTAAAATGCTCTACGGAACCCTAACCGATAAGAACAACCCCTACCTAAATGTAGGAGATGGAGATCTATTCCTCTTCCCTACACGTAATGGGGAGACCATCAGCTACATGATGGATAAAAAAATGCCCTACATGGAGTGCTCCGTAGGGATTCGCAACATCTTTAAACTAATACATATAGATTATGTACGCCGTTTAAATTATTTAGATAACCCTAATGCCAATAAATGGGGCATCCGTTTCATGGTAATGATGATTTTTTAATAACTAAAATAAGAAAAGAATGTTAGTATACAACACCACCTACCAAGTAGATATAGAAGAGGCACGCAACTTTGTAATCTGGATTTCAGAATGCTACATGCCGCAAGTAGAAGAGAGTGGCAAATTAAAAAATCCACGCTTACTTCAAATATTAAGTCACAAAGATCAAAAAACCGAATGCTTTTCCCTACAATGGGAAGTAGAAAACTCGGCTATCTTGCACCAATGGCATACCCAAGAAGGAGCAGCACTGGCACAGGAGATGGTCAAACTATTTAAAGAGCAAGTGGTAGCTTTTACTACCTTGATGGAGGTCATCAAGTGATTCACCCAGTCAAAGAGAAGATTATTCTAGGCATTGACCCAGGTACCACCATCATGGGGTATGGAGTGATTAAAGTAGTAGGAACCAAACCGCATGTAGTAGCCATGGGGGTGATTGACCTGCGTAAGTATGGCGACCACTACATCAAATTACGCCGCATCTATGAACGAGTACAAGGCATTGTCGAGACCTATCTACCCGATGAACTAGCTATTGAAGCCCCTTTCTTTGGAAAGAATGTGCAGTCTATGCTAAAGTTAGGGAGAGCGCAAGGAGTAGCCATGGCTGCTGCCTTAACACGCGACATTCCTATTACGGAGTATGCACCGCTCAAAATAAAGATGGCTATCACAGGTAATGGGCAGGCCAGCAAAGAGCAAGTAGCCGATATGTTACAACGCATACTCCACATACCCAAAGAGAATATGCTTCCACACATGGATGCCTCCGACGGACTAGCTGCTGCCTACTGCCACTATTTACAAATGGGCAGACCCACTATAGAGAAAGGATATTCAGGCTGGAAAGATTTTCTCTCTAAAAACCCTGAGAAGGTAAGCAAGAGGTAACTCTTGTATCAACTACCACATAGATAAGCCCATGCTTAAAATAGCTTTCCCTGAAGAGTTACGCATGTAACTCTTCAGGGAAAACTATTTTAAAGTAAACAAACCCATCCAGATTGAATCCTTAATTAGGTTCTAAACAAGCAGAGAATATTCCATAGTAAACCATTAGCAGTAAGCAGCAGCTCACAAGAAACAAAATTACTCTTCTGAAGCATGAATAGATGCTACGAATAGCAACTACTAGAACTTATACCCTAGATTAATATAGAAGCCCACCTTTTTGGAGCGATTCGTATAGTTAAACGTAGCCTCTAGAGGACCAAACATACTATTCATACCATACCCCAAGCCAAATCCCATAATACTGCGTTCAGCAAAGAGATCGACCAACCGTTCACTACTCAAAGCATAGTTTGTAGTAAAATGTAAATAGTGTACACCTCCCATTCGTTGTCTTAATTTCAAAGCACCAACCACTAAGAAGTCATCCATAATTTGGCATCCATTAATGCCATAGAATGGAATCTGATCGAGTAAAAAACGATCCGTTACGTCACCTCCAAGAGTATTGTACTTAGAATAAGGAGTATCTCCATCATAAAATAGAAAGCGCCCATAAACTGCTGGAAGTATTGAAAAGCGATTTGTTACTGGCACAACTGTCTCAAAGGATGCTTGAATAGTCGAGATAAGAGCTTTATCTTTGTACTGAATTAAATTATCAGTATAAGCATCGTAAGAGAGCTTGGCTGAGATTCCACGATTCGAAAAGTAAGCTTGATCTAAAGTTGAGTAATGCAGTTTTGCATAGTAATTTATAAAGTACTCATTGTCGATATCATACCGTTTATCATCTTCATCAATATAAAGAAATTTATTATAGTCATAAGATTCAAATCGTGCCCCTAAATCAAATCGCAGATTACGACTCCACGTATTTGTATAAGCAAAACCCAGCGCGTGATGACGAAAGACCGAATTCTGCATTTTTTCTCCATCTTGCGAAAAATCAACATCATCATACCTAAACATATACGAGAGAGAGAAGCGTTGTAGAGGCGATGGTTCAAATGAGTAACTTAAAGATGCTTTATAACGCTTACCAAAACGACCTGTAAAGGTAAGATTGGTAGGTACACGAGTATCAAAATAGGTGGTTGCATTTACCTCTACACTAGCCGTCTCTTCGGTATCAAAGCGTACACCTAGATTAATCCGACTCTGATACTTACGCTCGGTGGTATAGTTTAAATCATATCCCCCCTCCTCATTGTTTATCAGCTTATAGTGTACACCAGAATAGCCTAAGAAAGAGGTCAAAATATTGATGGTCTCCTCTATCTCTCCTATGGTAAGCTCCGAATTCTCATTTATTTTACAACGCTTAAGTAAACGAACTTTATCTTTGGCCGATACCCCATCAAAACTAATTTGATTGACATATACCTTTTTACCAGCAGCTATAGAGTAGACTTCTCTCTCCACAGGTCGATAATCAGGTGAAAGACCCAGCAACTCTTTCAACTCAAACAACGATTCTATTTTCTGTTTGGCAGCTAGATTGCCTCGAGAGATTAAAGAGTCAATCGCTGTATGCGTAAAACTAGCTGCACCATACCCATCTACATTAACCTGTATATAGGTGTGCGTATCATCAACATTCTTTTGATATAACTCCAACCCCATCAAATCAATTAATTGCCCCAACAAATCGGGTGTCTTAATCAACTCATCAGACTGTTTCAGCTCGGACCTTACGTCGACTCCTATAATATAATCTGCCCCCATGGAACGAGCGATATTAACAGGATAATTATTAACGACACCTCCATCCACCAATACCATATTATTTAGTCGGACAGGAGTAAATGCAGCAGGAATAGCCATACTAGCACGCATCGCAGTGGCCAAAACACCACTATGAAAATCGACCTCCGTACCATCAACCAAATTATAAGCCACACAAGCAAATGGAATAGGAAACTTATTAAAATCCAACGAATCGTGGTATCCAACCGTTAATTCATTAAATAGCTTTGCCAAATTAGCTCCTCTAATAATCCCCCCCCCCGAATCTAGCTTACCTTTTAATGAAAAAGGAGCAGATAGTAAGTACTTCTGCGTAGACTCTCGATCAATCATACTTAAATTTTTATGATCAGCTTTGTCACTCAATAAGCTTATCCAATCTTGCTCCCTTACCATTTTATCTAACTGATCTGTAGAGTAGCCAATGGAATACAAACCACCAACGATAGAGCCCATGCTGGTTCCTACAATATAATCAATGGGGATACCAGCCTCCTCAATCACCTTCAAAGCACCTATATGTGCCATGCCTTTGGCTCCTCCACCGCTTAATACAACTCCTACTTTTTTACGCTGCTCTTGCGCATGTAATGAGATGGTATGAGCAAATAGGAGCACTCCAACAACAAAAAACAGAGCTTTCATTTTCTTTATTTATTTATTATTTATACCGTACGAGATTGTTTAATAAACCCTCTAAGTAGATGACAAATATATAGATATATTGTTGAATAATTGTATCTCTATTTATCTTTTTAAACAAAGCAGCCTAGTAAAAGAGCCATTTAGAACATTCACAGTAATTCTATAAATTAAAAAACAGAAGACAATACTCTGAAATAACCTTAATTACAACAGAAAATCAGCCACAGTAGCAACATTGCATTTCATTGACAAACAAAGAATCAACGGCAAGCGACTACTCTCCTCTTTGTGATAAACTGATTTATTCAGAGCTATTTTACTTACGAATGATAGTTTATAGCAAAAAAATTATTCAATTTGTTTGCTAGTTACAAAAAAGGGTATACCTTTGCGCATGTAATTAGAAGAAACAAACGAATCACACATGAATACAACAATATTACATATTTTAGCACTCATTTTGCTCACCATTCTAGTGGTCAATGTACCCTGTGCGTAAGTAAGAGAGGTTCTTGTATGGTCTGTTGTACATATATTATAAAGAATAGATGCCTTTCTTACTGCTAGTGAGAAAGGCTTTTCAATTTTAAAGATAAGAGGAGATGAAAATAGAGCTACGTAGTTCATCAAGTACGCAAGGTCGTAGAATGGCAGGTGCTAGAGCACTCTGGATGGCGAATGGCATGAAACGAGAAATGTTAGGAAAACCTATCATTGCCATTGTAAACTCATTTACACAGTTTGTACCTGGACATACACATTTACACAAAATAGGTCAACAAGTAAAAGAGGAGATTGAAAAATTGGGGTGCTTTGCAGCCGAATTTAATACCATTGCCATTGACGATGGTATCGCAATGGGGCACGATGGCATGTTATATTCACTGCCCAGTCGCGACCTCATTGCCGATAGCGTAGAGTATATGGTAAATGGCCACAAAGCCGATGCGATGATTTGCATTAGCAATTGCGACAAAATCACACCAGGCATGTTGATGGCCTCTATGCGCCTAAACATCCCTACCGTATTTGTATCGGGTGGACCGATGGAAGCAGGTGAATGGGATGGCAAGAAATTAGACCTGATTGATGCCATGATTCAATCGGCCGACGATTCGGTAAGCGACGAAACAGTAGCCAATATTGAGAAGAGTGCTTGTCCTGGCTGTGGAAGCTGCTCGGGCATGTTTACGGCCAACTCTATGAACTGTTTGAACGAAGCATTGGGGATGGCTCTACCTGGCAATGGTACCATACTTGCTACACACAGTAATCGGGCGCAACTATTTAAAGATGCTGCCGCACTGATTGTAAAGAATGCTTATCGCTACTACCAAGAGGGAGACGAGCGTGTTTTACCACGCAGCATTGCTACTCGCGATGCTTTCCTCAATGCCATGACCCTAGATATTGCGATGGGTGGCTCCACCAATACCGTTCTACACCTACTGGCTATTGCACAAGAGGCAGAGGTCAACTTTGGTATGGATGATATTGATGCCCTCTCACGCCGCGTACCTTGTTTAAGCAAAGTAGCTCCCAATACACAAAAATACCACATTCAAGATGTGAACCGCGCAGGAGGTATCCTCAATATTTTAGGTGAACTAAACAAAGGAGGCCTGTTGCAAAGCGAAGTAAACCGAGTAGATGGATTAACCCTAGCTCAAGCCATGACCCACTATAGCATCACTTCGGGGCCACTCACACCAGAGGCACTACGCATCTACAGTACGGCACCAGGCGGTAAGTTCAACATTGTACTGGGTTCGCAACACAACACCTACAAAGAGTTAGATAGTGACCGAGCCAACGGATGTATTCGTGATATAGAACATGCTTACAGCAAAGATGGTGGACTAGCTATTCTGAAGGGAAATATAGCATGCAATGGCTGCGTAGTAAAAACAGCAGGAGTTGATGAAAGCATCTGGAAATTTACTGGTCCAGCCAAGGTATACGATTCACAAGATAGCGCTTGCGAAGCCATTTTAGCTGGAAAAGTAGTAGCGGGCGATGTGGTTGTAATTACCCACGAAGGCCCCAAAGGGGGACCCGGCATGCAAGAGATGCTATACCCAACCTCCTATATCAAATCCAAACACCTAGGCAAAGCGTGTGCTTTGATTACCGATGGACGTTTTAGTGGAGGAACCTCTGGATTGAGTATTGGCCATATTTCACCCGAAGCTGCTGCAGGAGGTAACATTGGAAAAATCATTGATGGCGATATTATCGAAATAGATATCCCCAACCGAATCCTTCAAGTGAAACTAACCGATGAAGAGCTGGCTGCACGACCCATGAGACCAGTAATACGCAACCGACACGTTCCCAGAAGCTTACAAGCTTATGCCAGCATGGTAAGTTCGGCCGACAAGGGAGGAGTGCGAATCATTCACGATTAAAGAGAGAGAGATGAACAAAGATACTATAACAGGAGCAGAAGCATTAATGCGCTCATTGAAACACCAAGGAGTCAAAACCATTTTTGGTTACCCAGGTGGCTCAATCATGCCCGTTTTCGATGCATTGTATGATCACAGCCAGGAGCTACATCATATCCTAGTTCGTCACGAACAGGGAGCAGCTCATGCTGCACAAGGATTTGCACGCACCTCGGGCAAGGTAGGAGTCTGTTTAGTTACAAGTGGTCCAGGAGCTACCAATACAGTAACAGGTATAGCCGATGCCATGATTGATAGCACCCCTATCGTAGTTATTGCAGGCCAAGTAGGTAGCTCCTTCTTAGGATCGGATGCTTTTCAAGAGGTCGATTTAGTAGGCATTACACAGCCCATCTCAAAATGGAGCTATCAAATACGTAGAGCCGAAGATGTAGCTTGGGCAGTAGCACGCGCCTTCTATATAGCAAAAAGCGGACGTCCAGGACCCGTTGTACTCGATTTTGCCAAAGATGCACAACTTGGAACAACGGTATACGAACCTGTAGAACTCGATTTTATTCGCAGCTACGATCCCGACCCTACGCTTAAGCCATCGGCCATACAAGAGGCTATTAAATTGATTAATAAGGCCAAGCATCCCCTTGCCTTAGTAGGGCAAGGAGTAGAACTAGGTCATGCACAAGAGGAGCTACTCCATTTTTTAGAGAAAGGCGATATACCCTGCGGATGCACCCTACTGGGACTCTCTGCCATTCCTACAGCCCACCCTCTAAACAAAGGCATGCTAGGTATGCACGGAAATCTAGCACCCAATATTAAAACAAATGAGTGCGATCTACTAATTGCCATTGGTATGCGCTTTGACGATCGGGTAACAGGCAAGCTAGCTACATACGCCAAACAAGCCAAGATAATTCACCTAGATATAGACTCTTCCGAGTTTAATAAAAATGTAACAGTAGAACTTCCCGTATTGGGCAACTGCAAAAAGACACTGGCTGCCATTACGGCAGGTATGGAAACGCGTAAACACACCGAGTGGATTGCTAGCTTTGAACACCACGCAGAGGTGGAGCATGAACAGGTGATTAAAAAAGAGGTCTATCCTACTGAAGGCCCCATTAACATGGGCGAAGTGGTGCGCGCAGTAAGTGAAGCCACCCAGAACAAAGCCATATTGGTAACCGATGTTGGCCAAAACCAAATGTTTGCAGCTCGATACTTCAAGTTCTCACAAAACAGAAGCATCGTTACCTCGGGCGGCCTAGGCACCATGGGTTTTAGCCTACCAGCAGCCATAGGAGCTACTTTTGGAAGACCCGACAGAACCGTTTGTTCCTTCATGGGCGATGGTGGTTTACAGATGAACATTCAAGAACTAGGAACCATTATGGAGCAGCAAGCTCCAGTTAAAATCATCCTATTAAATAACAATTACTTGGGCAATGTACGTCAATGGCAAGCCATGTTCTTTGGTCGCCGCTACTCCTTTACCCCCATGATGAACCCGGAGTACGAGAAGATAGCACAAGCCTATGGAATCCCTTACCGACGCATTCAGAAGCGAGAAGAGATGGAGCAAGCCATTCAAGAGATGCTTACCACAGTAGGCCCCTTTCTACTCGAAGCCTGTGTCATTGAAGAGGGCAATGTACTACCCATGACACCTCCTGGAGGAACGGTAAACCAAATGTTATTGGAATGTTAATAATGGAAGAGATGGAAAAGAAATTATATACCTTGATCGTACATTCAGAAAATATTGCAGGGCTGTTGAATCAGATTACAGCGGTCTTTACACGCCGCCAACTCAATATTGAAAGTCTCAATGTATCGGCCTCCTCTATCAAAGGAGTACACAAATATACCATTACCACCTGTACTACCCTAGAGGTGATAGAGATGGTAGTCAAACAGTTGGAGCGAAAAATTGATGTACTGCAAGCACACTACTTTACAGACGAAGATATCTACTACGACGAGATAGCACTCTATAAAGTTTCGACGCCCAATTTCCAATCTAATCCCACTGCCTCCAAAGTGGTACGCCGATACGATGCACGCATTGTAGAGGTGAACCCCGTCTTCTCTATTATTGAGAAAAATGGACTCAGCGAAGAGATTACAGGACTCAATGAAGAGCTAAAGGCACTAGGGTGTGTATTACAGTTTGTGCGATCTGGAAGAGTAGCTATCACTAAAAGCTGTTTTGAACGAGTAAACGACTACCTCACCATGCGTGAGGAGAAATATAAGCAAGAAAAAATATAGATTTTATGAAACCAAAAAGAGTAGGTAAATACCCATTCATGGCAGAGCCCTTCCATGTAGACTTTACAGGAAAGCTAACCATGAGCGTATTAGGAAATCACCTGCTAAACTGTGCAGGTATACATGCCACAGATCGAGGATTGGGTATAGGGGTACTCAACGAACAGCACCACACTTGGGTACTCTCTCGTCTAGCCATTGAGCTCTACGAAATGCCGGCGCAATACGAAAACTTCACCATCGAAACATGGATTGAAGATGTATATCGCCTATTTACCAATCGCAACTTCGCCATTCTGAACGAAGAGGGAAAAGCAGTAGGATATGCCCGTTCGGTTTGGGCCATGATTGATTTAGAGTCTCGAAAGCCAGCCGATCTTTTTGCGCTACACGGCGAGGAGATGAAATACTACATGGTAGAACGAGAGTGTCCCATAGAGAAACCAGGAAGAATCAAGGTACAAAATCCAGAAGCGGCGGTTGTCTACCAAACAAAATATAGTGACATCGATGTAAATGGACATGTTAATAGCATCAAGTACATTGAACACCTATTAGATTTATTCCCCTTAGAGTGGTTTAGAGAGAAGCAAATCAAACGCTTTGAAATGGCTTACGTAGCCGAAAGCTACTATGGTGACACATTAAGCTATTACCGCGAAAAGGTAAGCGAAAATGAATACAACATAGAGGTTAAAAAGAATGACACCGAAGTGGTGGTACGTGGAAAAATACTATTTAATTAATAATCATAGGGCATTCGTGCCCCTAAAAACAAAAAACAAATGGCACAAATGAATTTTGGTGGTACTATTGAGAATGTAGTAACACGCGAGGAATTTCCTTTAGAAAAAGCACGCGAAGTATTGAAGAACGAAACCATTGCTATTATTGGTTATGGTGTACAAGGTCCTGGTCAATCATTGAATCTACGCGACAATGGTTTCAACGTAATCGTTGGTCAACGTGCAGGCAAAACATTCGATAAAGCAATTGCTGATGGATGGGTACCTGGCGAAACACTTTTCAGCATTGAAGAGGCTTGCGAAAAAGCAACCATCATCCAGTTCCTTCTTTCGGATGCTGCTCAAATTGAGTGCTGGCCAACGATCCAAAAACACTTGACTCCAGGTAAAGCGTTATACTTCTCACACGGTTTTGCAGTGACTTACAAAGAGCGTACAGGCATTGTTCCTCCAGCCGATGTAGACGTAATCTTGGTAGCTCCTAAAGGATCGGGTACTTCACTTCGTACCATGTTCTTAGAGGGTCGTGGATTGAACTCTTCATACGCTATTTTCCAAGATGCTACAGGTAATGCATTCGATCGTTGCGTGGCACTAGGTATTGGTGTAGGTTCGGGTTATTTGTTCGAAACAAACTTCAAACGTGAAGTATTCTCTGACCTTACAGGTGAGCGTGGTTCATTGATGGGTGGTATCCAAGGTTTGCTATTGGCTCAATACGAAGTATTGCGCGAGAATGGTCACACACCTTCTGAAGCATTCAACGAAACAGTAGAAGAGTTGACACAATCATTGATGCCTCTATTTGCCAAAAATGGTATGGACTGGATGTATGCCAACTGTTCTACTACAGCTCAACGCGGTGCACTAGACTGGATGGGTCCTTTCCACGATGCTATCAAACCAGTTATGAAAGAGTTGTACGAAAGTGTAGCTACCGGTAGAGAAGCTCAACGCTCTATTGATAGCAACTCGCAAGTAGACTACCGCGAAAAACTAGATGCAGAATTGAAAGAGTTGCGCGAAAGCGAAATGTGGCAAACAGCTATGACTGTACGCAAACTTCGTCCAGAAAACAACTAATCCAAAAGATTATATCCTATTCCAAGAAGGTAATGCTTTTTCAGAAGCATTACCTTCTTGGAATAGGATATAATCTTAATGCACCGCTTAATAAAGGTGCATTGTAACACGATTCGCCCCTGAAGCAGAAATCTGTTTCAGGGGCGAATCATACTTATTGGCTATTTTTAAGGTATCCCCATTAAAGAATGAAATGAGAAGCACAGTAAGAACTATACTTGTAGAAGTAATATCCGCTGAGTCTGCTCCGTCACCCGAAAGCGATGGGCACACCGCTCATTAACCAGCCAAACAATCTCCCCATTACTTGCGCAAACCACACACTGCCGTTCACGCTCAAAGAGCGAATATTTACGATCGTTCAAGTAATCACTTACCTTCTTACGTCCCTTCATGCCCAGCGGAATAAAGCTATCGCCCTGCTCCCATCTACGAAGGGTGAGCGGAAGCACCACCTTATCGGCATCCAGACAGGCTATCATCTTATCGCGAGGTATCACAAAATCGGGCGTTAGCTCCTGCAGCTCCATCCGAAGCACAGGAAGCTGCTCCCTCTTCGCTCGCTCATCAATAGATTGCAACAACAAGTGGGTACGATCACGCACCACTTCCCACGTTGAAGAGGCAAATCGGGCACCCGCCTCACCCGTTAAAGAGCGAAAAACGGTTTCAACTTGCGCCGAATTAAAACCCAAGGGGTTGAGGCATTCAAACAAGAGGGTGACTGGCGATACCTCTTGTAGCAATCGTTCGATACAAATACCCTCTTCATCCATCACTCGCTCTTTTGCTACCTCCATAGCTGCCACATAAATACGATCCACCTCACCTAAGCGCTGCGTAGTCTGCGCCAAGGTATCGGCTATAGAGGGGTTTAATTGAGCAAGCAACGGAAGCAGGTTTAAACGTATCTTGTTGCGCGTATACTCATCCTGCAAGTTGGTGCTATCGGTCACATAAGGCTGATTCAAACGGGCCAAATAGGCCACCACCTCTGCCCTACTTTCACCTAACAAAGGGCGTACGATGGTACCATTCTTGGGTAAAATTCCTTTTAATCCATGTATACCTGTACCGCGTATCAAATTGAGCAGAAAAGTCTCCACACTATCATCTCGGTGGTGAGCCACCGCCACTACATCGGCCCCCAACTTGGTACGAAGTTGCTCAAACCAGTTGTAACGCAGCTCCCTTGCCGCCATCTCAATAGAGAGCTTGTGTGTTGCTGCATAATGCTGGGTATCAAAACGAATCACCTCCAGCGGTACCTGCTGCTGCTCACAAAGGTGACGCACAAACCGTTCATCTCCATCGGACTCTTCGCCCCGAAGTTCAAAATTACAGTGGGCTGCTACACAGTGGTAACCCAACCTCAACAATACCCGAAGCAAAGCCACCGAATCGGCACCCCCACTTAAAGCCACCAACACACACTTCTTAGATGGAAGAATACCCTGCTGGGCTATATATTTTTCTACTCTTTGATGAAACATGCTACAAAGATAAACGCCTCTCTCCATTTTTAAGACAGGAAGGGCAACTAAATTACATACAATGCCTGCTTGCATTGACTCAATCGCATGCATCCCCTCACGAAAGTGCATATAGATAAGGTAGCAATCAACTCTTTCATTCTTTTTTAAAACTGAACCCTTGGATTGAGAGACCAAATTCTAGAACCAGCGTTATGATTCGTTGTTATATATAAAAAACATCTCCCCCTAATTCCAATTACACCATGTACCAATCCATCATACGGCCTCTTCTATTCAAAATAGATCCCGAGCATGTACACCAATTACTCGTTAGTGGACTCAAAGTCTATAAATACTTGGCTCCTATCCGCTGCCTCTGTTGCAAAAATTATTGGAAGCATAGAAGCGCCTGATTTTACCAATGTATGCAGAGCACTTCAAAAGGAACGAGCAACAAAAAAAGTTCGGAAAAACATCTTTATTAAATTACCAGCTGATATCTCGACAGAGTTACTAAACCAGGTGATAGAGCTAGCTCAAACGTATGAAATAGATGGTTTCATAGCAACAGGGCCTACCATGGATCGAAGCCTTCTGACTCATCTAAGCAAAGAAGAGAGTGACAAAGTTGGTGCAGGTGGAGTGAGCGGTAAAGGCATAGGTGATAAATCGCGTAGAATAATCAGCTACTTATCAGAAAAAACAAATGGCCAATTTATTCTTATTGGCGCTGGTGGCATAATGACACCCGATGATGCCACAGCAATGATGAAAGCAGGAGCAAATTTAGTTCAAATCTACTCAGCATTTATCTACTCTGGCCCTGGAATTGTAAGTGCTATGGCTAAAGGCTTGGAAGCCTAATGGTAGCACACCTTTCCATTAGATAGGTAATTACTGTTTTGTTTATCAAGAAAGAGGAGGCAGGAGCAGCGCAAAGGCTCTTATTTAAATAGAATCTAAATAACTTGCATAACTCTATGCAATCCTCTATCTTTGCAAAAAACAAAGCAACTATGCGACTATCTGAATTACATACTGGCGAAAGAGGAATCATTATCAAGGTGTTAGGACACGGAGGCTTTCGCAAGCGCATCGTCGAGATGGGTTTTATCAAAGGCAAAAGCGTAGAGGTAATCTTGAATGCTCCGCTCAAAGACCCCATTAAATACAAACTAATGGGCTACGAAGTATCCCTGCGTCGACAAGAGGCAGAGTTAATCGAAATAGTAAGCGAACAAGAGGCAGCTTCGGCTGCTATGCCTTACCACGGCACCCTAAGTGGAGAAGCACTCCAAGACCCCCTACAAGAGTTGGTAAAAGGAAAAAGACGCACCATTAATGTAGCACTTGTTGGAAATCCCAACTGCGGAAAGACCTCCCTCTTTAATATAGCTTCGGGATCACACGAACATGTAGGCAACTACAGCGGGGTAACGGTCGATGCCAAAGAGGGATTCTTTGATTTTCAGGGCTACCGCTTTAAGCTAGTTGATCTACCTGGTACCTACTCCCTATCGGCCTACACCCCCGAAGAGATTTATGTACGCAAACACATAGTCGAGGAGATGCCCGACGTAATCATCAATGTGATTGATGCAGCCAATCTTGAACGCAACCTCTACCTCACCACCCAACTTATCGACATGAATGTACGCATGGTGGTAGCGCTTAATATGTACGACGAACTAGAGGCAAGTGGCAACAAACTGGATCACGACACCCTTGGACAACTATTAGGTATCCCCATGGTGCCTACCGTATGCCGACGCAACGAAGGAGTGGACAAACTATTCCACCTAATTATTAGCCTATACGAAGGGAGTGATTTTGCTACCAAGGATACCGATGCATCACTCCGTAACGAGGTATTCAAAGAGATTGAAGAGTGGCACAACAGCTATGCCGATCACAAATACGGTAGCCACAACGAAGAGCAAACAGGCACTAGATCAGTGCTACGCCACATCCACATTAATCACGGCCCCGAGTTAGAGCGAAGCATAGAACAACTCAAAAAAGAGATACAAAAGAACGAATCCATCCGGGCGCGCTTCTCTACCCGTTTTCTAGCGATTAAACTGCTTGAGAACGATAAAGATGCAGCCAATGAGGTAGAAGCACTCCCCAATGGAAAAAAGATACTCGCCCTGCGCGACAAAGAGATTAAACGCATCAAAGTGGTACTCAACGAAGAGAGCGAGCAAGCCATCACCGATGCCAAATATGGATTTATAAGCGGAGCACTGCGCGAAACCTATACCGACAATGAATTAGAGAAAGAGCACACCACCAAGGTGATTGATAGCCTAGTGACCCACCGCTTGTGGGGATACCCCATCTTCTTCCTCTTCCTCTATATCATGTTTGAAGGAACCTTTATACTGGGCGAATACCCCATGCTAGCCATTGAATGGCTCGTAGAGCAACTAGGTAATACCATCCAAAGCTACATGAGCGAGGGGGTACTCAAAGATATGTTGATTGATGGCATCATAGGAGGTGTAGGGGGCGTCATTGTCTTCTTGCCCAATATTCTGATTCTCTACTTCTTCATTTCACTCATGGAGGATTCGGGCTACATGGCGCGTGCAGCATTTATTATGGATAAAGTAATGCACCGCATGGGACTTCATGGCAAATCATTCATCCCCCTAATTATGGGATTTGGCTGCAACGTACCAGCCATCATGGCTTCGCGCATGATCGAAGATCGCAAGTCTAGGCTGGTTACCATGCTTATCAACCCCTTAATGTCGTGCAGCGCCCGATTGCCCATCTACCTCGTACTAGTAGGCGCCTTCTTCCCCAACCATGCCAGCTTGGTGCTCCTTAGTATTTATGCTACAGGCATCCTACTAGCGGTACTATTGGCACGCTTCTTCAGCAAGTTCTTGGTAAAAGGCGAAAGCACCCCCTTTGTAATGGAGCTTCCCCCCTACCGCTTTCCTACCCTGAAAAGCATTATCCGCCACACGTGGGAGAAAGGGGCCCAATACTTAAAGAAAATGGGAGGCATCATCATGGTAGCTTCTATACTCATCTGGTTCCTGGGTTACTACCCACGTCCTACCAGCCCCAACGCAACCCTAGCAGAGCAACAAGAGAGCTCCTACATCGGTCAAATAGGAAAAGGGATGGAACCGATCATTGCACCCCTTGGTTTTGATTGGAAGCTAGGAATTGGGCTACTCTCGGGCGTAGGAGCCAAAGAATTAGTGGTAAGTACCCTCGGTGTGCTCTACACCAACGAGAGCGACGAAGAGAATATAAACCTAGCCGGGCGTATTCCCATCACTCCACAAGCTGCCTTGGCCTATATGATATTTGTACTAATCTATTTCCCCTGTATTGCCACACTTGTTGCCATCAAACAAGAGTCTGGTGGATGGAAATGGGCCATCTTTGCAGCAACCTACACAACGGTCTTGGCTTGGGTTCTAGCTTTCCTAGTTTATCAGGCAGGAAATATTCTATCCTAACATCATTAATTGGCACTTTAAAAGAAAAAAAAGAATGGAATTACAAGAAATCATTGTTTTCGCAATTTTATTCCTCTGCATAGGGTTTATAGGTATACGTATCTACCACTCTTTCAACAAAATAAACCAAGGAGAATCACCCTGCAGCAGCTGTGATTCGGAGTGTGCATTGAAGCACCAATCGATGCAGAACCGTGCAAAAAAGAAAAAAACAGGCAACTGCAAGTAAAAAAAGAGCAGAAAAGTTTGCAGGTACAAAAAAAAGTTCTACCTTTGCACACGCAATCGGGAAACAACGCAACGGTTGCAAGACTGGTTCCTTGGATGAGTGGCTTAGTCAGCGGTCTGCAAAACCGTGTACGGCGGTTCGAATCCGCCAGGAACCTCCAAGTAGCGAAAAGCGACGTACTTTACAGTACGTCGCTTTTCTTATTTTGCTATATACCAATCAGTTACCTACCTTACCATCTACAATACAATTCGTACGATTGTAGACCGTATACATTTAATATTACTGAATTCAACCCGTAAATAGACCGTGAGGACAATAAAAACATATCTAAGAACTTATAGCGATCCTGGATCTGGAGTAATTTGGGTGAGCTTCTATGTACGAAGAGAGAAAATTCACTTTTCGACAAAGGTGGAGGTGCTAAAAAAACACTGGAATGAAAAGAAGTGCAGCATATCTCCCGCAGATACATTATCAGCAGACAAGAATCTAATTATAGATACTATATTATCGCGCATCAATAATGTATTTGTGAAGTACAGACTACGTGACAAAGAGCTATCAAAGGATTTGTTCATGCGTGAATACAATCGACCTAGCGATTTTAAGACCTTCTACGACTTTGTAGAAGCTTATATGAAGAAGAATTCAAGACAAGTTGAGAACACAACACTAGACACACAAATAAGTGTCATTAATAAGATGAAAATCTACAACCCTGATTTATATTTCGATGATATAAACAAGGATTGGTTAGATAGCTATTTCAGTTATTTGCGAAAAGATCTCGGGAACAATGCAAACACAGCTTATAAGAATATGGCTGTCTTACGCAAATACGTCAAAGCAGCTACTGCAGCCGGGTATATTACAGAAAATCCATTCGACGATTGGAGTATTAAGAAGGGAACAGCATCTTGTACGTATTTAGATGAAGAAGAGCTAGGGCGTTTGGTGAATCTCTATCATACAGGTGAGCTCGAATACAAGCAGCATAAAACACTAGAATTCTTTCTATTCATGTGCTTCTCGAGCCTGCATATCGGGGATGCAAAGCAAATTAAACTAGAGCAGATAGGTGATGACACATTTACATACTTTAGACTGAAGAACAGGAACAGTAAACCATCCCCTATCCTAATACCTATTTCACAGCCTTTACGTAGGATTATTAATTTGATCACTGGCACGAGAAAAAAGGGTCCCTTATTTGAAGTATTACCTGCAGCAGAGCAGACTATGAATAGAATACTAAAAGAAATCGCAGTTATTGCCGACATTGATAAAAACATTACGCACAAGGTGGCAAGACATACTTTCGCTACAATATTTCTGAAGCATAGCAAAGATCTTGCAGCTCTCAAAGAATTGCTAGGACATTCAGAAATGAAAGAGACACTTGTCTATGCACACGTGATGGACGAGTCTAAAAGAGATGGAGTGCAATGCTTTAATAGCTTTAAATTTTGAACATTCGTGCGGAAACAAATTACTGAGTTAATAATCAGCATTTTGTTTCCGCACGATTTTCGTACAAAAGGCGCACGAATTGCGCACGAATTGTTTTTTTACAGCCTATAGCAGCTCCCAGCCTGCCTCTACACAGGGCATATTCGCCTTAACTCCATTCTCAACTAAAGATATTACAGCTGCAAAGGCACACATAGTAGCCTTATCATAGATGTCCGGAACGTAAGTCGTAGGAACCTGCATTTCCTTACATACACGTTGTATATATGCATTCGTGTCGTTCTCGTGCTTTGGGGCCCATCTCGATATAAAATCAACAATCGTTTGGCAATTGTGCTTTAATCTGTAATTCTGTAGCAATTTAATCAGAGCACGATATCCATGCGGCATATCCTTAAATTCCTCAAATGATTTGTCATTTTTACTTGATAAGCTTACTTCCCCTTTCCAATCCGTTGCCTCTGAGTTGCGAATGTTGCCGGGATTATTGTTGCGCAGTCCACGCGGTAATTGTTTATTCATACGTTTATTTATTAGTTCGAGGTAAAATTACCTGGAACATTACACGCATGAATGGACAACCCTCCTGAGTTGGGGCAGGAAGAGTTATTTCGCTAATCGAATACGATCGCTTAGAATTTCGCTATAGCTATTCATAGCTTTAGCTTGTTCGGTTAGTAGGTATTGGTTAATATCGTCAAGTTTCTTAAATGCTTCAGTAGTTAAGAAATTGTTCAACGACTGTAATTTTGAAGCTAACTCGCACTCTTCAATCTTTAAGCGGTCAAGGAACGTGTCATCTATCTTGTATGCTTTTTCAAAAACTGAAGCTGGAGACCACGAGCGATAACCATCCTCGTATTCTATACAATATCCTTCACGGTACTCTCTGTTTTCAGTTAACTGTCTAGCGAAGCCTCTTGCAATCGCTTCATCTTCTCTCATTTTTTCAGCTTTCACTGATTTTGTACCAATGTAATTTTTCATAATGTAATTTTTATTTTTAATTAAACCATCCTGAGTTGGGGCAGTAAGTTTGATTTTTGGCACAACAAAGATAATGGTATTATATAAAAAGGCAAAGGGTATAGCCGTTTAATCAAACCCTCCTGAGTTGGGGCAGAACTGATGTTACAGCCTACCGACTTCATTATAATCCCATTTAACAAAACCTATTTTTTTTATATTAACCTCATCTGTAACACTGTAGTCCATATTCTCAGCATCACTAAAGTTAGGGTTAAGATTAATAGTAGGATTAGAATCTATACTTACATCGCTCGCTACTAATGTGCCATTTGTTTTGTAATATAAGTTGTCGGCAATAGAAGTAACACCGCCATTACAATCACCGACCATAGCAGTGCCGTACAGTATATTGTTTCTGAAAATGAATCCTGTCGTGTTGTTGTACCTAAAAGCATTACCCCCATTACAGAGTGAAAATATATTGTTGTATATTTCACACGGTGAATTGGCATAGTGTGGTCTAATTCCGTGTTTACAATTATGAGTAAGGTTGTTATATACCTCAAAACCCGATGTATGATTGTCAAGGTAAATTCCAAATATCAATGTACCTCCATTAGAACCATTTATATCATAGATTAGATTGTTATAAACCTTACTCCCAATAGAAGCTTGACGAGTATAAATACCAGCACCATCATTCATCGCATATCTACCATACAATATGTTATAAACCTTGTTGTGATGGCACATAATACGCTCGTGATTTAGCTCTTTCGGCTCTAACTGCCACCAGCCACCTCCGATTGATATACCTGTATAGTAGCAGTTGTAAACCTCGTTAAAAGCTATTTCACAATCATTACCGTATATGAGATTAATCGCGCAACATTCAAAGTTTACTAACCCTATGTCGTGAATAACATTGGCATAAATAGATATATTAGTAGCTCTATAAGGGTTCATCTTTCTCCACATATACTCGCCGACACATACTGCACTGCTTCCTGTATTATAGAAGTCGCAATAATAAACTTTTGAGTTTTTAGCAGTGTCTAAGTATTTAATGCAGTGATTTTCAAAGTCAGTAAAAGTACAGAAATTGAACTTTGATGTACCAGCTATTTGAATACCTCCAGTAAAAGGCCAACCTCCCTGATAACCGTAGTAGCCAGTTTCGCCTCCAAATTCAGTTTTAGTAAAATCGTAACTTGTTCCGCTAAACTTTATGTTGTTAAAATCGCACTGGCCATCTATGATGAAAAGATGCTCAGTTTGTGCTACTTCTATAATTAAATCAGAGATTGATTCTGTTGACAACAGCTTATAATACAACCAACCATTACGATAATAATACCTACCTTCATTAAAACAGGTTTTGTTGTGAGTTGTAATATCAAAATTCACATTCTCCATTATGAATTTAGCAGTATAATGATATTCGTGCCCATTTGTATTGTCGTTGCTATCCCACCCACCGAACTTGAATGTATTGGTTGCTGTATCTACAGATAGAATCTTAAACTTAGGACTCACCCAATTATACAACAGTGTTATCCAAACCTCTTCATAACAGGTTGCTAGATTGGCTATGTCGGTTGCATTTAATTGCACCTCCCATATCCATTTCCCATTTTCTACTACTTTAGATTTAGTGTAAGTTGGTTGGAAGGTAGATAACCTATTACTAGCAGGATATTTAATTTCACCGTTTACATTTATCATTTGAGGCTTCAAATCCCCTATGTAGCATTTCACGATACCAGCAGAATCTTCTGCAAACTCATACTCCTTAAAACCAGTAATCTTAGTGGTATCTTTTCCTTTGATCGTGTATTTCTTATTGCTAGGTATTGTAATAGTATGCTCTATTCTATATGTATCGTTATCTAAGTGTATATTAACAGCTTTATCGTAGTAATTAGCTAACTCGAACGCCCTCTGCAATGTTTTTACAGGGGTCATTATTTGCCCATCAAAGCTATCTCTGCCACTTACAGATACATACACATCTTCACTACCTCCGAATGTTGGTATTAAGTCTGAAATAGACTGTCCATCTTTGTTCCTTACAGCATCAAAGACTGTAAGAGGGTACTGATTTTTACCAGTACCTTTATTCTTCATTCTTACTATTTCTCCTGCCATAATTACCCATTTATATTAGCCATATAAGAACTATTATTTAGTCCAGCAGCGCTATACGTTTTATTAGTAATCAGATCTTTAAAACCAAAATCACTACCATTTTGATAAGGCTGTAGATTATGAATTAAGATACCATTCTCTTTAATTTTGATATAACCGATACGATTTCCTCCATATTCAGTCCAGCTATTCCAGCTAGAAGTATCTGAATTATAAATATTACCAATAGCTATAGGAGCAGTGTTGTTTGTTGATGGGGTTGGCATGCCTGAATAGCTGTGCAAAGTACCATCTATTGTACAGCCTAACGAATTAAGTACGCATGTATAAATATTCCCTGAAACTGTTGTTTTACTACTTGAACTAACGCCTCCATATAATCCACCCAACACTCTAGTGTTACTTGTATAATTATTTCTAATAATAAAAGAATCACTACTCTTATCACTACTCCTTGATCCAAAACCGCTACCACCTTGACCTCTAGGCATAAAGTAAACTTCCATTTCCGCAGTAGATATATCTGCAACTACAATATCCGTTAGGATACCTTGCGGATAAGCAGAAGATAGTGTGATAGCTACAGCTGCCTGTGCATTACTTACTGTTACTGTCTTAGTTGCAGTTAAAACTGTATTATGTGTAGATATTGCTTGTATAGTAACAGAGCCAGAGCCTGTTACAGTTAAGTTTCCGCTTTGGTCTATACTAGCTAGGCTACTGCCACTTGATATGCCCCAAGTAACGCCTTTATAGTTGGAGTTTGTAGGATTGTAGATAATACTATATTGTGCACCTCCAGCACCAACTTCAGAATCACCACTAATAGAGATTTCAGTTAACTCATCAACAGTTTCCACGTAAGTTACTGCAATGGTCTTACTCGCTGTAATTGCACTATTAAATGTAGATGTTGCCTTGATGGTAACGCTGTTTGCATTAGCACCTTCAAGCACAGTCAATACGCCTGTACTAGCGTTTATACTAGCATATTGAGCACCTGATTCAATACTCCATGTACAACCCTTTTGATTTGTGTTAGCAGGTAAATAGGATGCTGCATAAGTAGATGTGATTCCCGTTACCGCATCAGCACCGTTGATTGACATACTCGCCACATCCACATCTTCTAAAAATGTAACTTGACCCAAGTTCTTGGCTGAGAAGTCAGCCCCCGGTATTACTATTGCTATTCCGCTCATATTAGTTTCTTATTAAATTATACATCATATGCCACTTCGCTAACTAACTCGTACTCAACTTCACCAATTGAGCCATCTTCGTCGACTTTAAATCCGATGTTCCCTTGCTCATCCACGATTGCAAACATACCCTCACTGATTGAGAGTATAGAACTAAATATAGTGTGCGTACTAAGTGTGTTAACCGAAGCGGTGAGAGTTTTTATAGCTTCTGTATTTAGCTTACCTTTATCACCTGCGTAAGCTGTTGTGGATGTCTCTCCTAAGACTAGCCCTAGACCGTCAATTTGTTTAATCAGTGATATAAAGTGAGCTGACAACAGAGCTACATCCAAACCGTTGTTATCGTACCTCATACCTATATTACCACCTTCATCTGTTATACTAAAACTATCAGAGCTGATAGCGATAAGCCTTGATTTAAGCTCTGCAACGATAAGGAGCAATTTATTGAGTAACGCACTATCAGCTATGCCATCTATTGATTTGATAAGGTCAATAAAATTTGGTGCTAACCTAGCAGCATCTAAGCCATCCTCAGTAACAGATACCATTGTGTTGCCGTCAGCATCGGTAAAATACCAACCATCATTTTGTACAGGTAAATACTGTTGTGCCTGTGCTACAATTGCAGCTAATGCCGTAGATAGCGAACTTGATAGACTTGACAGCGCAGAGGTTAATGCTGCATTAACAGACGAAACGCTATCACCACCGCTACCTGTTCCGCCAGCTACCCACGAAGTGCCGTTGTAGGTATAAATCGTTGCAGGGAATGATAGAGTAGAGCTAACATACCCCCAGTTGCCTGATTTGGGAGATGGAAAGGCTGTTTGTAGATTAGCTAGTGTAGAATATATTCTACCTCCGCCAGCCGCCATACCTTGAAGAGACAACACCTCTACAATAATCTTAGCGAAATTGTCATTTAGTAATGTGGATAGAGCACCCCAATTACCTGTTTTCCCTATATTGTTTAATTCCATCTTTATTTAATTAATTAAGCTGTATGCGGTCAATGCGACAGCAATTTGATGCAGTTATAGTCCAGAGAGAGCCAATTGATAAGAACTCAAAGACTCCTCCGTAAAAACCAAACGACTCATACCCCCAAGAACCATTATCTGAAACCACGTTTTCTAATCCTATTATATGTCTATCACTGTTATCAACGAGAGTTATAAACCTTAAGTTATATCTCGAAGATGGAACAACTGCACTCGCTATCAATATTCTTTTCCCAAGATACTCAATAGGGTTCGGTAGTTTGATCTTTAAAACTCTTACAAAATGTACATCATCGCCCATGTCCGCATTGATGATAAATAGGTCATTCCTCGGAGTGTAGACTCTACCCCATCCATTACCGCCATCGTGATCAGCATCAGATTGCTCTATATGCTTGAATCTCGTCTCCAGAGAGCCTCCAAACACACCACTATGCGCATAGATAGTACCTCTGAATATCGCATCATTAAGAATGGCTCTACCACCGTGCGTTACTACGAACTTTGCCATAGCTGCCAATTCGGATTCTGTAGGTTGGTATGTTGGATTATCTTGATATGCAGCTACTGTGCGAATTGCAGCAGCTAAATCACCACCACCCCAAAATGCTACATCGTTATCGGTATTGCGTACCCCAGACACACCTGATGTAATCTGTTCAAGTTTCCCATCCTTATAAGAGCCTAGCATTAATATATTCATAAGCCCAAGTCCACCAACAAAAGTAGATGAAGCATCCTGCATTGCAGAAGCTAAATACTTTATAGATTGATAATATGACAGCTCTGAATGATTATCAAGGTAGGAATTACCCCATGATGAGACTACATTACCACGCTCTAATTGTATTCCGCAAATTGAGCAAGTACCTGATACGCTGAATGCAGTTGCAGAAGCTGTAGTTGTGAATTTCTCAACGTAGCGTTGATAATTGCCATCTAAGCTAATTTCTTTTACAAACGAACCGCAAGTAATAGTTATTGATTCACCTTTAGCACGAAATGAGACAATGTAATTCTCTCCAGCTATTAGTTTATTGGAGAGAGTTTGACTAAGAGAACCACTTGATATAACCGCCTCTTTGCCTGATTCTGATATAGAGCTATCAACAACTTCTACATTGTTAGAAGTCCAGTGCGTTAGAGGTGCCGAATACATTTCGCTGGAGTCCTCTAACGAGGTAAGATTGTCAAGTGAAATATTGATATAGTCTCCTGTAAACCCTGTATTGCGAAGCAAATTGTTTTTCCCGTACTCAATGTTTTCAAGAACCTTTTCAGACTGTTCAATTATCTCCTCTAGCTTATCATCTAATCTGTCGCCACTTTGCAGTATTAAATTTCCCTTGATGGTTACACCATGCCCCGGAATAAACTCAATGTATGAACTTCGATCCTTTTCTCCCGTATAACTACGACCGTAAGTGTTATGGTATGCGTGACCAGTCGTTTTATCGAATCCTAGCTCTATTGCTGCTTTGCCTGCTAAGGAATAGGAGTTAATACCCTCATAGAATAGCATACAAGGTGCTTCATCGTGTATTGTAGATTGCAATATTACAGATTGAAGAGTAATATCAGTTCTGTGACCGAACGCAACAATGTCATCGCCTACAAGGGGTGCAACCGAATTAACTGCACAATCTGTTTTTGAGAGATCAATAAAATCAACATCGACAGCTGTAACCAATCTCCAAAAAAAGTGATTCGATTGGTTGTTACCAGTTTCGAGATTTGCAGTATGTGCCATCGCTTGACTGCCAACCGAGAATTCATTTTTGATTTGAATCCCATCCTGCTCTGCAAGGAAGTAGCAGCGATACACGTCTGCAAGCTCTTCTACACGTATGCACTTCATTCCTGCATGAGAGAGAACCTGTTCACCGCCTACCCACGTTTTGCGCTTAATCATAAGCTCATCGAAGATGGCTTTCATGCGCACATACAAGTAATCTACAGTAGCATGAGTCAAGCCGTTTTGGTCTTGTATGATACCAGTGCCGTTGTCGCCTATTTTGAGAGCTTGCAGCAAAGCTTCACCCAGCTCGTTGATGTAAGAGTTCTCCCCAAACTC
>JBOFFJ010000201.1:0-1936 GCA_051648565.1 Phocaeicola sp.
GCAGCATCGGCACTACCAATTACTGGTTCGAGTTCTGGCATAGATACAGAATATAGCAGGGGCATCGGTGCTTCATCAATCATTGTAAATCTCCTTAATCTTTTCAAGTTTATCAATCATGTAGTCTAGGTTATCTGCGTTAGGAAATGCAATAGCGGTAGCGCAGTAGCTCTTTAAATCCATTAACTCTAAGTTAAGGGTAAGGTTACTAGCACCAAATTCGTTTAACTTAACAATATACTTTTGCTTGCCTTCAATTGGTAGCGAAGCAATTAGAGAGAATATATCTCCGTACTCTCTTGCCAGCCCATAACCCCTTTTTGGGCCAACATCTGGCACACCGGGGACTGAGTCACCAGAGTCGCCTTGCAAGCATTTAATAAAGAGATGCTGCTCACCAGAATCGGCATTAGTGTATTCGAACATAGTTTCTAGTGTAAACTCTTTACGGGACTTATATGCAAAAAGACTAACCTTATTAGAGATTAATTGGCAGAAGTCTTGGTCAGTAGAGATTACCCAAATATGGTCAACAAAAGGTTCCATAACCTGAACTGTAAGAGCTATAGGGTCATCCGCCTCCACAAACTCAAACTTAAAATTAGTAACAAAGCCAGTGTTCTTTTCATGTATTACCATATGCTGGTAGGCTTCATCTAGCCCATTAAAGAACATTTCTGCCTGTAATTTTTCCTCAGGAGATTGGTCTTTATACTTCTCTTTACGTCCACCCTTGTATCCTGGGTAGATGCTCTTACGATAAGAAGACGACCGGTGGTCCCAAGCACATACAATATGTAAGGCAGAGTAACTTTTTGCCAGAGACTCCACAGTACGAATCATATCTTCCTAGAAAGCTACTTGGCCGCGTTGTTTATAGCGATACGCAAGGTTATTCATATCTACAATTAGCAGGTTCTTACCGTTTACATTCTTCCTAGCTAACGCTTTGTCCCACAGATTTTGTTTTGGGGCCAGATCATCAATTTCTTCATAACTCATTTGTATAGGGTGTCCTTAATCACGGGGATAAGATCGTCAAATAGATAGAGGTACAATGTACCGGAGGGGCGTGTAACTTTCATAGAGTTTTGTAAACCCTCTATCTCATAGTCTATAGCGACGATAGGCTTTCCACGATCCTTCTTAAAAATTAGCATCGGTTTCTATTTCATGTCCGTTGCTTGGCGGAACGTTTGTTCGGCCCACTGGTCAAACACTTGCTTACCTGGGTATAAGAGATTACCTGTTATCTGGTCATCTGCATAAGATTTACATTCAATACAGAAATTAGATAACTTACCTTCGCGTAAGTCAACCATTAGGTCTCCCTTAGCGAACTGAGATGCCCCAGATAGGGGCACCCTTACATACTTAACTCCAGTTATCTCGGTTAGCTTTTTAGCAATCTACGTTTCAAAACGAGTGCCTTTAGCCTATGCTGGATTTCCCAAAATTAATTCTCCTGAACAATAGTAGAAAAGCCTTCTGGATGCTTTTCTACTAACAACGATTTAGTTAGTTGGTTACTGTACCCGTGTGATACTAGGAATATAGACATATTGGTTATTTTAAGCAATAGCCCCACTAAGACGTCTTTTTTCTCTGGGTCTAGGACAGAGATAACTTCATCTAAGAATAGAAGATTAAGGTCTTCTCCATAGCTATGAACCATAGTATCTCTTATAGCTAGCAGTGTTGCAACATGCACTAGAGACTTTTCTCCGCTAGATAACGCTTTCAAAGAAACCCTAGTACCATGGTCGAAAACAACTACACCAAGCTTCGTCTTATCTAACTCAAAGCCTATACCGAACTGACCATCACTTAGCTCCTACAGGTTATGATTGATAAGCGATTCGAATACTTTAATATTAGACTCAATCTTATAACCTACGAGGTCTTTGGTACTTTTCTATAAAAGACCCAAGTCCTA
>JBOFFJ010000202.1:0-1043 GCA_051648565.1 Phocaeicola sp.
AAAGATAAAGAAACGCTGAAGAAAGAAAAGACTTGTAAGAATCTATTAACCTCAACACATAATCCTTAGCATTATTCCTCAACTCAACTGTCCTTTTTAACATGTGTAACAAGTAAATAACATAGGCTCAACAAAGGCAGGATTTTGATTCATGCGGGTTAACAGTCTATGATCTAACGGTTAACAACCCATACGAAGTCACCCCCACATGGCAACCCATACGCTACATATACCCACACCTATGACACCCCATTAACATTGTACCCATGCCCCATGACATCTCTGTTACATGACCTGCCATCCTATGACATCCCTCTCTATACTACAGCGAATGATTCACACGGTATAACATACACGCAACATTGTACACGGGTTCATAACAGTTTGATGCCAAGTCATTAACAGATCCGACCAGTTAGATTTCCCTTGCCAATTACGCCGGAATGCTGTATACTCGAACCCCTTCCCCCTTTTTCTTGGAACGGAGAGAGCGGCCGGAGGTCTATACCCCGACATTGGGATTCTAAGATGAGGATACCCCCATTTATGATGTCTCAATGTAATTCCACACGGAAGCGTTATATAGGGTTATCGGGAAAGTTTATTTATTAAGGTGTCAATGCTTTTTCGATATTTTACGTTAACTATAGGTATAACCTAGAGGGGTAGTTAAGGGGGTTAACCACTCCTATCCACTTCACCTTTTATGACCCCGCATCTACCTTACTCTTCAGCGTTTCCCCTCTTATGACCTCCCATCTATCAGCGTATATATGAGGTCCCATCAATCAAATGTAAGAGGATGTATAACCTTCTTCTTCAGCGTACTCTTTTATCCTTCCTGCGATAATTGAAAATTTCGCGCGGCCTTCGGCCAAACCCTGCTCCGCAGGCAATAGTTATAGAGGGGGTTTCAATGTAAATTTCGCATCCTGCGTTAATCTATTATTGAACTTCTAACTATGTAAGGAGAACATAAGATGGTTGAAGGTCAAGATGCCATTTCTGGAAAGTTCCAACCAGGTAACACTCTGGGTAAGGGG
>JBOFFJ010000203.1:0-1089 GCA_051648565.1 Phocaeicola sp.
ACCATTGATGAAATAGAACCAAACACTTCTACTTCCAACACTTCAGTACTTGCAGATGATGGCGATACAGGTGGAAACTCAACGGGACAAACTCCAACCACCCCTCCAAAAAAATAAAAAATGATGTCCCATTAATTGAAATTAATTTGATATTTTCGGGAAATGATTTTTCAAAAAATACATTTCCCGTTTTTTATTTCTATAATTTTTTTTGGTTGTTTTTTCTTTTCTTGTACTCGTAAAACTCCAACTGTAAACGAGGTAACTCCAGTTAGCCCTTATCATCAATACATTACCCCCGCAGAAGATTTGTATGCAAAAGGTGTCTACGACAGTGCTTACTACTACTACAATCAAATTCGAACGCAAAGTAATCCCAAAACCGAGGGGGACAAAATTGTATACGTCTTGCTCAAAATGGCGGCTATTCAGCAAACAAAAGGCGATTATGTGGGTAGTGAGGCAACCGCTACCGAAGCCCTACCCTTTTTTCAAAAAAATACCGAAGCCCAATACAAAGTGGCCATTTACAACACCCTAGGCATTAATTACCAACATCTTTTTGATTACGCGAATGCCATTCGGTACTATCAAAAAGCAAGTGCCTTAGCCGATACACCCCTACAAAAAGCAGTCATTCAAAACAACATTGCTGTAGTGTATATGGAACAAAAGCACTACAAGCAAGCCATTCAACTATTGACGGCGCTCTCTCAATCTCCTATCGTAGAGAATAATTTGGAGCATCAAGCCAGAGTTTTGGACAATTTGGGCTTTTGTTATTTTAAAATCCAAGATGCTAGAAGTGGTGCTTATTTAAAGAAAGCGTTAGCCATTCACCAACAATTGCAATTTGATTATGGCTTGATTACCAGTTACAGTAATTTGGCAAAATACTATCAAAAGAGTCAACCCCAATTGGCCTTTAGCTATGCTCAACAATCCTATACCAAAGCTACTGCCATCCAGAGTACTGAAGATCGCTTGTCGGCCTTGGCATTCTTGATGGAAGTAAGTACACCTTCGCAAATTCACAACTACACTAAGCAATTCCTGCAACTCAACGACAGTATTAGCAAAGTCAAGCAA